>JBEKZM010000129.1:0-17193 GCA_049509875.1 Verrucomicrobiota bacterium
CCACCGTGCAAGCGCCGGTATTTCCACAGACACTCCACACCTTGCGGCCCAATCACGATAAACCAATGCCAAACCCAAAACCCAAAAAGCGGGACAACATTTTTTCCAAATCCAGCGACTTGCGCGAGGACCGCGGCACGCGCGAGATGAAGACATCACAGAACGACCAAACCTTTCACGCGCGGTGATTTTCAATCTATGAAATCAAATCCACTTAAGGATGGCGTCATCTCGAACAATTCCGCCGGCGTCGGCACGGTGACGCGCAAGATGGTGCAGGCGCGGGCGGCTGAATTGGCGATCATAGACGGCCACTTGTCGCACGATGCGACCGCGTCCCATTTTGCCCAGGCCAAACGGGAACTGACTGGCGAACCCGATATAAATCCAAAGGACGCGATCCTCGAATCCGCGCCCGAGACTGAGCGCTGGGACCCGGTCTCCGGCTCAACTGGACGAAAGGTTCCAGTCGCACCCAGCGAAGATGAAGACGAAGAAGGCCGAAGTGATAACGAACGGTTGGTTGAAGGCGGCATCGCCGAAGCGGAGATTGAGCAAAGTTCCCAAGCCACCAGAGCGGCGGCCAAAAAGGATTCATGAATCCACCGCTGGTCATAGATTCGCCGCCCGGTCCGGCAGCACCAGTAGCTGATGCAACTGATTCGAGCGAGGCCTTGGCTCACTCGCTTTATGCTCTTATCAAACAACAGCCTTTTTTTAATGGACTAAATACCCAACAGCTTCAGCTGCTCGCCGCTTCTGCCTTGGAAATGAAATTTGAAGCCGGAGCAACGATCTTCCAGGAAGGCAGTCCGGCCAACCGATTTTATCTGATCTTAAAAGGCCGGGTCGTGCTTTCGTCGGAAATGGAAGACCGGAACGTGATTCCCATTCAAACTCTGGGGGCGGGTGATGATCTGGGCTGGTCCTGGCTATTCCCCCCGTATTCCATGCATTTTAGCGCGTGCGCCCTGGAGCCGACCACCGCGATATTCTTCTATGGGACACGGCTGCGCGAACAGTGCGAACAAGACCACGAACTGGGCTACCAAATCATGAAACGAATCGCCGAGGTGGCGACCCAATCACTCCGGGCCACGCAGCGACGATTAATGCAATATATTGACAAAAATACATATGAAAAGCAACCTGAAGAAAAGTGATGTGGAATTGAAGACGGATGTGCTCGCCGAACTCAAGTATGAGCCGGGTGTGGCAGTGACGGACATCGGAGTCCTGGTAAAAGATGGAGCGGTAACGCTCAACGGCTACGTGACCAGTTATGGCGAGAAATGGGATGCGGTGCGCGCAACCAAGAGGGTGGCCGGGGTAAACGCCATTGCTGACGACATACAAGTCAAGCTGCGGGATTCCTTGCGCCGCACCGACGGTGAAATCGCCGCCGCCGCCGTGAAGCAAATCAACTTGGTCTCCACGGCGATTCCACCGGAAGATATCGGGGTAACGGTCCGGGAAGGCAGGATCACCTTGGACGGAGAAGTGGAGTGGTGGTATCAAAAGAATTCCGCCGAAAGCGCCGTCCAGTTTCTGGGGGGCGTCACCGGCGTGACTAATTTGATCACGATCAAACCCAAACTGTCACCGGCGGACATCGAACTGGACATTCAATCCGCCTTCAAGCGAAACGCCCTGTTCGACGCCAGGAAAATCCAGGTGGAGACTTTGGGAGACAAGGTGACCCTGCGCGGCAACGTCCAGAATCATGGAGAGCGTGAGGAAGCTGAGCGCGTCGCCTGGGCAGCACGGGGAGTTTGCTCGGTTGACAATCAGATCAAGGTGGCAGGGCTATCCTATTCACTCCAGTAGCACGTTTAGACCACCATATATTGTGGCAGCCAAGGTCCATTCAGCGCTGCTGGCAGGGGTCACTGGAGTCAATAGGATATCCCTGCAAGGTGGATTGGTCCTCGGGCTTTTCAGCGTGACGTCAGAAGCGCAACCTTCAGACGCAAAGACTCCGCTCGCAGTGGCAGATGTGCCGCTGCGAGGTGTTTGTTGCGCAGGAATCAAGTCAATAGACGGTCAGGGGGCTGGCGATTTTGGCGTACACCAGTCAAATTGACCGCGCCGATTTTTTGCCCAGGCGGCTTCATCATGGCCCCGATCCACCGGCCGATCCTTCCCATAGCTGATGGTCCGAATTCGCGCGGCTTCAACCCCGATCTTGGCCAACCTCTCGCGCAAGGCCAGCGCGCGGTGTTCGCCCAGCGCGCGGTTATATTCCCCCGTGCCGCGCTCGTCGCAGTATCCTTCAATGAGCAATTCGGCAGTGGAATCAGCCCTCAGGGCCTCGGCAACACTGGCAACATTCGCCTGTTCGCTGTCCTCAACCACCGCGCTGTCAAATTTGAAATGGACCGTGTAAGCCGCCAGTTTCTCACGGTCAAAATTCATGTTGGCGAGGTGCCCCCAGTTCGTGGACGTGCCAATTCGCCCGTTCACATATGGCGGTGGCGTGGGCGTGGCCGTGGGGTTGCTTTCCGGTTGGTTGAGTGGCTTGGTATTCAGATCCGGAGGAGGCATTGGGTTGCTCGTTTTGGCCGGAGGAAGCAAAGTTGTGGTTGTACCACCATATTTATGCTGGCAACCCGTGGGTGCGAGCGTGGCAGCCAGCGCAAGGACGAACGGCAAAACAATTCTGTTCAGTTTCATGATTCTTGAGTGTTAGAGTTGATGGAGATTTTATCGGCTTGAATCGTGGAATCATCTGGCCGGGGAATGAAAATGAAGCTTCAATCCACGGCCGCCCTATCCCAGTTGGGCGACAGGTTAGGCGGCCATCACGGATGCCTCATTGCTGATGCGCTTAGGCTGATGTTCAGCCAAGGCTTCGGGATTGGTACTTTTGAGAATTTCCCGGGCGTGAACCGTTTCCACCTCGGAACCGTGGGCGATCAAGACATACTTGCCGCTTTTGACCGCCGTCTCATATTGGATGACGCTGTTATTGGGGATGCCCATGCTGTAGAGTCCGGCACCCAGCGCACTCAAACCACCGACGGCCACCGCACCCTCCAAAGCGCCGACGATATAGCCGACAATGGGTCCCGCGAAGAGCAACGGTCCCACACCGGGAACAAAAAAGAACGCCGAGCCGAACAACAAACCCCAGAAACCTCCCCAGAAGGCCCCCAATTTCCCCCAATATTTCATGCGGTCGCCGGCGTTATAATAGCCGATCACGTCTTCATCCGTGTGGTAGTCACGCCCGACGATGGAGAGTTTCTTCAGGTCAAAGCCCGCCTGCTGCAGTTCCTTGACGGCGGTTTCAGCTTCGATGTGCGATTTGAAAACCGCCACGACGGAATTGTTCTTGGTCATAATTTTGGTGCTTTTGTTTTTTATTTATTATCGCGAACGACATTTTAGACCGTTGCAAAGATTTTGCGATGGGGTGTTCACCCCATGGTTTGCGAAGGTGGAAGAACCACAGTCCTTGGTGGTGGAAAATTATTCAGTTATGGTTCGGGTTACACCCCATAGCTGAGAGGCCATTGGGCAGCCATGCTTTCCTCATGAAGCAAAGCAAAGCGTTCCTCAACAAAAATCAGAATTGGCCCAGTCCCGGCCCTTCGTTGGCGGCATTGTGGCAACTACAAAATGAAACCACATTTGCGCCGTCAGCGGACGACGTGGCCCGAAGGGTCGGACGTAGTTTTGTGAGTCAAGCGTTGCTGCCATGGCGCGAAGTGCCGCGCTGGCTGGCGGCCGAGGCGAAATTGATAGCGGAACACAACCTCGTTCGTGTCCGCAGCTGCCATCACCGTAACTATTAAAATAAGAACCCAAGAATTCCATTATGCAACAAAACCGTTCGTTCGCCGTCTTGTCATTCGTAGTTATTTTTGGCGTTGGCGCGGCCTTCGCTTATACGCAATATCGAGTGGGAGCCAACTGGGAAGCAGGCGGAATTGGCGTCGTGGCCATTATCCTGGCCTTGGCCGTAGCTGCTGCAATTCAAGTTGCCGACCAGTGGGATCGGGCGGTGATTTTGCGGCTGGGCAAATTTCGCGCCCTGAAAGGTCCCGGATTATTTTTCATTATTCCGGTCATTGATGCGATTCCCTACTGGATAGACACGCGCGTCATCACGACCGGTTTCAAGGCGGAAAAGACACTGACCAAAGACACTGTGCCGGTGGATGTGGATGCCGTGTTGTTTTGGAAAGTGTTGGACCCAAAGAAAGCGGCCCTGGATGTGGCCGACTATCAAAGCGCCATCAGTTGGGCCTCCCAGACCGCCCTGCGCGATGTGATCGGCAAGACGATGCTCTCGGACATGCTGGAAGGGCGGGACAAAATCAGCGCCTTGCTCCAGAAGATCATTGATCAGCGCACCGAACCTTGGGGCATCAACGTCATTTCCGTGGAGGTGAAGGATGTGTTGATTCCTTCCGGTCTGGAAGATGCGATGTCCATGCAAGCGCAGGCGGAACGTGAGCGCCAGGCCCGCGTAATCCTGGGAGATGCCGAGCGGCAGATCGCGGAGAAGTTTACCGAAGCGGGCAAGAGCTATGAGCACAATCCGATCGCCTTTCATTTGCGCGCGATGAACATGCTGTATGAGGGTCTGAAAGCCAATTCCACGATTGTCATTGTCCCCAGCACCGCCGTGGAATCCATGCAACTTGGCGGGCTGGCCGGGATGACGGCGCTGACCATGGGCTTAGGCCAGGATCGCACCAACGTTAACCAGCCGGCCAAGAATCTGGCCGCAGTGGAAACTCCTCCACCGAGGGATACTGTCAACGGCATCAAACCCGAAAGCTTGGCGTCATGACGACCGGAGCCAGCGACCAGCCAGCGAAGGAAACGCGACCTGCGATTCGACGCGTCGGCATTGCCACGGATCACGGCGGTTTTGAGTTGAAGGAATTTCTGGCGGCAAAATTACGCGAAGCCGGTTTTGAAGTCACCGATTTCGGAGACCGCCAATTGAAATCGGAGGATGATTATCCAGATTTTATCATTCCCCTGGCCCGGGCGGTTGCCGCCGGGACGGTGGATCGTGGCGTGGGCATTTGTGGCAGCGGTGTTGGGGCATCGATTGCCGCAAATAAGGTCGCGGGGGTTCGGGCTGGTTTGATTGACGAAAACTTTTCGGCACACCAAGGCGTCGAGGATGATGATTTGAACATGATCTGTTTTGGCGGTTCGCTGGTCGGTCACGCCCTGGCTTGGGAATTGGCGCAGACGTTCCTGGCGGCGCGATTCAAAGGGGAGGAACGCTTTCGCCGGCGTTTGGCAAAGGTGGCAGAACTTGAACATACGACAAGGGTGAAAACGTCGTAAAAAAAGTCCTCTGGCCGGAAAACTGGCGACGAGTGATTTTCCCAATTGCGCCGCCGGCACCTGGGGCCCGGAGGGTGCCCGGGGATTGCTGGCTCCCGGCCATCGCTGGCCACTGCCAATCGTTTTTGCAGCAGCAGCAGAAAAAAGGCAAGAGACTGATGACTTTTGTAAATATGAAAACACCAATCGAATACCTGATTGTCGCGGTGCCCTTTCACGCCGATGCCGCGACCCATGACGAGTTGGCGAGAAAGGTAAACGAAAAGCTCGGAATCGGCTGCGAGTTGCTTGGAGCCCCATTCCTTAGCGAAGAGATGATGTATCAGGCCATGACAAGGCCGATTCACCAGCAACCTCCCTCACCGATCTGATGATGAAAAACACCCCGACCACCACCTTGTTCCTGGATGTCGGCGGCGTGCTGCTCACCAACGGCTGGGATCACCCGGCCCGGCGCCGCGCGGCAAAGCACTTCAAGCTTGACTGGGCGGAGATGCAGGAGCGGCACGAGTTGAACTTTGAAACTCACGAGGAGGGTAAAATCACCTTCCCTGAATACTTGGACCGGGTGGTTTTCTGGCAAAAACGCCCGTTCACACGGGCAGAGTTTCGGCGGTTCATGTTCGCGCAATCGAAACCTTACGTCGAGATGATTGATTTGGTTCGCAACCTGAAAACCGAATACAGATTGAAAACCATTGTGGTGAGCAACGAAGCCCGCGAAGTGAATGCCTATCGCATTCGGCAGTTTAAACTGGACGGGTTTGTGGATGCGTTTATTTCCTCATCCTTTGTCCACCTCCGCAAGCCCGATGTAGACATGTTCCGACTGGCGCTGGACATCGCCCTGGTGCCGGCCCGGCAAATTGTCTATATCGAAAATACGCCGTTGTTTGTTCAGGTGGCGGAAGGTCTGGGGATTCGAAGCATCCTGCACACCGATTACAAATCCACGCGCGTGAAACTGGCTTCGTTTGGCTTGCCACTTGGCACCGAAAACCATCAATGAAAACCGGCAACCCACACATCCTGACGATCAACGGTGGTTCATCAAGCATCAAGTTCGCAGTCTTTGACGCGGTCCAACCGCTCGAGCGTGGGCTGTATGGAAACGTTGACCGCATCGGATTGAGCGGAACGAATCTGACGATTCACGAGGCCGATGGCAAACCCGAGTTCACCCGCCAACTCACCGCCGCCGATCACAAATCAGCGGCAAACGCCTTGTTGGACTGGCTCGAAACCCGGCCCGATTTCACATCAGTCAAAGCCATCGGGCATCGCGTGGTTCACGGCATGAAGCATACCGAGCCCGAAACCGTTACGCCGGAATTATTGACTGAACTGCACCGCATTAGTCCCTACGATCCGGATCATCTGCCCCGCGAGATTGAACTGATTGAAGCATTCCGCCAGCGTCATCCAAAACTGCCGCAGATCGCCTGTTTCGACACCGCATTTCACCAATCCATGCCCCGCGTGGCCAAGCTACTGCCGATTCCCAGGCGTTTCGACGCCAAGGGTATTCAGCGTTACGGTTTCCATGGCTTGTCGTACGCCTTTCTGATGGAGGAACTCGCGCGCCTCGGTGATCCGGCGGCGAAGGCTGGCCGCGTCATCCTCGCCCATCTCGGCAATGGCGCCAGCCTGGCCCCGTGCGCGATGGAAAAAGCATCGACACCAGCATGGGCTTCACGCCGACGGCGGGATTGGTGATGAGCACGCGTTCGGGGGACTTGGATCCCGGCCTCGCGCCATATCTCGCACGCACCGAGCAGTTGACCACCCAGCAATTTTACGACCTGGTCAATCACAAGTCCGGACTGCTCGGCGTTTCGGAGACCAGTCCCGACATGCGCGATTTGCTCGAGCACGAAAAATCGGACGTGAGGGCGGCGGAAGCCGTGGCGTTGTTTTGTTATCAGGCCAAAAAGTGGATCGGCTCGTTTGCCGCCGCGTTGGGCGGCTTGGACACGTTCGTCTTCGCTGGCGGCATAGGTGAAAACGCGCCGCTAGTCCGCTCGCGCATCTGCGCGGGCTTAAATTTTCTGGGAATGGAACTTGATGAGTCTCGGAATGCTGAAACTGCTCCAGTGATTTCGGCGCAAGGCGGTCGCGTCCTGATTCGCGTCATCCGCACGGACGAGGAGCTGATGATTGCCCGCTCGGTTTTGCGTTCTTCTCCGGCGGGAGTCACAGTCTAAGAAATATTCCTGTGGAACACACTTTCTGAGCTGGAACCTCGCAGCCACTGAGGCACAGATGCGAAATTGCGCACCCACCATCATCGGTCGGGTTATACCCCATGGGCACGACAGAGCCAGGCAATCAGAATCATGCTCTGACGGCAAATGGTTTGCCGTCAATAATCGAAAGACACAAAATGAAAAGCAATGCGGAATTACAACGAGACGTTCAGGATGCCATCAAATGGCAACCACTATTGAACGCTGCAGAAATTGGGGTTACGGCCAAAGATGGTATTGTTTCGCTCACAGGGGTGGTTGACAACTATGCCAAGAAAACCGAAGCTGAAGATGCGGCAAAAAATGTCGCGGGCGTAACTGCCCTGGTCGAAAAAATCGAGGTCAAATATCCAAGCTCCTACAGCAAAACCAACGCAGAAATTGCCACCGAGGTTTTAACCGCGCTGAAGGCAAGTTGGGATGTTCCCAAGGACAAGGTAAAGGTAAAAGTTGAAGCAGGATGGATTACCTTAACCGGTGAAGTCAGTTGGTATTATCAAAAGGAGGCCGCCAGAGACGCCATTCTAAACCTGATGGGCGTAACCGGTGTGACAAATAACATTGCGATCAAATCGGAATCAATGGAGTCAGTTGAAAAGGCCGGCATCGAAAACGCCCTGAAGCGCAATTGGGCTTTTTATGAAAATGATATCAAGGTACAGGTTTCAGGTCATCGAGCGACACTGACCGGCACAGTTGACTCCTTGTATCAAAGGGACGAAGCAGGAAGTATTGCCTGGAATGCCCCTGGCGTTTGGTCAGTAGATAATGAATTGGTTGTTGACTGGGATTGATTGCAAAGCAAGAGGGATTCCCTCCCGCTCCATCGTGCCGCACAACACAACGAAAATCCTATTATGTTAAGCAAAATAAACACCCTAAAAGGTTACTCAATCCAAAGCACCGATGGGGAGGTGATTGGGACAGTCAAAGAATTCTACTTTGATGACCGTCACTGGACGGTCCGCTATCTGGTCGCGAACACCGGCACTTGGCTTTCCGGCCGACAAGTGTTGGTCTCACCCTATGCGCTGTTTTGCATAAACAATGATGACAAGGACATCGTCACCAATTTGACCAAAGAACAGATTGAAAAGAGTCCTTCCTTGGAAAGTCACAAACCGGTCTCCCGTCAATTCGAGGATGATTATTACGGTTACTATGGCTGGCCATCCTATTGGGGCGGGCGATACGCCTGGGGCGCGAATCCCTTCATTGAGCGCGACCGTGACAAGAGGGGACAATTCGTCCCGGGTGCGAAAGCGTGGGATCGGCACCTGCGCAGCACGCACGCGGTGAGTGGTTATCATATCGCCGCTCTGGATGGAGACATCGGTCACATTGAAGATTTCATCGTGGACGACGAAACGTGGACGATCCGGTATCTCATCGTCAACACGGGCAACTGGTGGCCGGGGAAAAAAGTCCTGGTTTCGCCGCTGTGGATCGAACGCGTTAGCTGGCCGGAATCGAAGGTCTTTATCAACCTTTCCTGTCAGACCATCAAGGAGTCGCCGGAATACACCGATGAATCACTGGTGACCCGGGATTATGAAATTGGACTGCACGCCCACTACAATCGCAAAGGTTATTGGATTGATGAACTGGTGAACAGTTGACTTTCAACCAGCTTGGGAAATCTGGCGAGGAGAAGAGAGCAACGCGAGATTGTCACGGCAAGCCATGGCGTCATTGCTCCCAATGCAATCGCGCCGCGCGCCGTGGCGAGTATGCTTTCGTGACGGGACAGACGTGAGCAGGACAGCAAAAGGATATGCCGTGGATCAAATATTTTTCCATCCACTGCGATTCAATGCAATCACTCAAGGGGGCAAAGTGGTTGAGGCAACCGGCTGACCAACTGCAAGCCGGACGCTTTGCTGGCCTTGAACCGCGTCGTGATCAGCCTGTTTTCACAAAGCCGTTCTCTCATGGCCATGAAGGCGGAGTCGGGTTTTACCCCATAGCGTAACAAACCCAGCGCGCGCACTCTGAAGACTGGAATTTGTGCCGACGAATGCATTTTCCTTCAACCAAAAACAAAAACATTATGTTAACCAAAGTCAAAACGCTGGACGGCTATTCAATACAGAACACCAAGGATGAAACCATTGGCAAGGTCCAAGATGTTTACTTCGATGACCGGCATTGGACCGTCCGCTATCTGGTGGCCAACACGGGCAAATGGCTCACGGGCCGGCAGGTATTGGTCTCCCCATATGCGCTCGTGGCGGTGAACGCCGACCATGAGAATGTTGTTGCGGACCTGACCAAGAAGCAAATCGAGGACAGCCCCTCCCTGGAAAGCGACAAGCCCGTTTCGCGGCAATTCGAGTCAGATTATTATGGATATTACGGCTGGCCGGCCTATTGGTATGGCCCCTACAGTTGGGGGAATTATCCCTACCTGGAGCGCGACCACGCCAAGCGGGGCAAGCACAAACCGGGTGAGAAAGCCTGGGATCATCATCTGCGGAGCAGCCATGAAGTGACCGGCTACCACATCCAGGCCGAAGACGGAGAGATTGGCCACGTCGAAGATTTTGTCATTGACGATGAAACCTGGGAGATTCGTTACATCATCGTCAACACGAGCAACTGGTGGGCCGGGAAAAAGGTTTTAATCTCACCACTTTGGATCAAGCACGTGAGTTGGAGCGAGCAAAAGGTCGTGATCGATTTTTCCCGCGAAGCCATCAAACGCTCCCCAGAGTTCACCGACGAATCGCTGCTGACCCGTGATTACGAGATCAACCTTTATGGACATTACAATCGTAAGGGATATTGGATTGATGAATTGGTTGCCAGTTAACATTTCGGATGTTTATAAGAGGACACAGGCCACGCAGTAAAACTTCAGCTCCGCCTTTCACGCGAAGGGCGGGGCTTTAAAAACAACACATGAAAGCAAATACTCTTACCTCTGACGTACTCCAAAAGATCAACGCCTACTGGCGTGCCGCCAACTACTTGTCGGTCGGCCAGATTTATCTCTACGACAATCCACTGTTAAAACGTCCGCTCAAACTCGCGGACGTCAAGCCGCTGGTCGTCGGGCACTGGGGCACGACGCCGGGACAGAATTTCATTTATGTGCATTTGAACCGGGTCATCAAGAAGTACGACCTGAATGTGTTTTACGTCGCTGGGCCGGGGCACGGCGGCCCGGCCATTGTCGGCAACGTCTATCTCGAAGGCACCTGGAGTGAAGTTTATCCGAACGTCACGCAGGATGAAGCCGGGCTGAAAAAACTGTTTACCCAATTCTCATTTCCCGGCGGTATTTCCAGCCATGTGGCGCCGACGACCCCGGGTTCCATTCACGAAGGCGGCGAGTTGGGCTATTCGCTCAGTCATGCGTTCGGTGCCGCGTTTGATAATCCCGACCTGATTGTCGCCTGCGTCGTTGGCGATGGCGAAGCAGAGACCGGCCCGCTGGCGACTGCCTGGCAGTCCAACAAATTTCTCGACCCGATCACCGACGGCGCGGTTCTGCCGATCCTCCATCTGAATGGTTTCAAGATCAGCAACCCGACCATTTTGGCGCGGATTGAGCCGGACGAGCTGGGGCAATTTTTCCGGGGCTGTGGCTGGACGCCTTATTTTGTGGAAGGTGATGATCCGGACAAAATGCACGAACTCATGGCCGCCACGCTGGAGAAAGCCATTGAGGATATCCGGCGAATTCAAACCAATGCGCGGGACAAGAAAGACACGACTCGTCCCCGCTGGCCCATGATTGTGCTCAGGTCGCCGAAAGGCTGGACGGGGCCCAAAGAAGTGGATGGCTTGAAAGTCGAGGGAACTTTCCGTGCGCACCAAGTGCCACTCCTCGTTGATGCCGACCATCCCGAACACGTCGCCCAGCTTGAAAGCTGGATGAAAAGCTACAAGGCCGAGGAACTGTTTGACGCCAGTGGCCGGCTTAAGCCGGAATTGCAAGAGTTGGCCCCGAAGGGCAACCGGCGGATGGGTTCCAATCCGCACGCCAACGGCGGCCTTCTCCTGCGCGACCTGGTCATGCCGGATTTTCATGACCACGCGGTGACGGTGTCCTCCCCCGGAGCAACTGACGGCCAGGACACCCTGGTGTTGGGCAATTTTCTGCGCGATGTGGAAAAGCTAAACCAACAGAATTTCCGCGTCTTTGGTCCCGATGAGACCCTCTCGAATTTGCTGGGAGCTGTCTTTGAAGTGACCAACCGGCAGTGGGACGCGCGCGAAGTAAAAAATGATGAGTTTCTTGCGCCAACCGGCCGGGTGCTGGACTCCATGTTGAGTGAACACCAGTGTGAAGGCTGGCTGGAAGGTTATTTGCTGACCGGGCGTCACGGCCTGTTCAACAGCTACGAAGCCTTCATCCGCATCGTGGACTCGATGTTCAGCCAGCACGCCAAGTGGTTGAAGGTCACCTCGGAACTGCCCTGGCGTCGAAAGATCGCCTCGTTGAATTATCTCCTCGCCTCGCACGTCTGGCAGCAGGATCACAATGGATTTACGCATCAGGATCCTGGCTTCCTTGACCATGTCATCAACAAAAAGGCCGACATTGTGCGCGTTTATTTACCGGCAGATGCGAATTGTTTGTTGTCCATTTTTGATCATTGCCTGCGCAGTCGCCATTACGTCAACGTGGTGGTGGCCGGCAAACATCCGCTGCCGCAATGGCTGACGATGGATGCTGCTGTAGTGCATTGCACTCAGGGCATCGGCATCTGGCAATGGGCGAGCAATGATCAGGGCAGCGAGCCGGACGTGGTGATGGCCTGCTGCGGCGATACGCCCACGCTGGAGACCATGGCCGCAGTCTCCATCCTGCGGGAGCACCTGCCGGAGCTAAAGGTCCGCGTGATCAATGTGGTTGACCTGATGAAGCTCCAGCCGGCGAGTGAACATCCGCACGGGTTGAGCGAAATGGATTACGATTCACTCTTCACCAAGGACAAGCCCATCATTTTCAATTTCCATGGCTATCCGTGGCTGGTTCACAAGCTGACCTACCGCCGGACAAATCGCAATCTCCACGTCCGTGGGTACAAGGAAGAAGGCACGATCACGACCGCCTTCGATATTCGCGTGCAGAATGAAATCGACCGTTTTCACCTGGTGAAAGACGTCGTGGACCGGGTGCCTAACCTGGGGTCCAAAGGCGACTACCTGAAACAACAGATGAAGGACAAGCTCATCGAACACAAGCATTATATAGACATACACGGCCAGGACCTGCCGGAAATTCGCGACTGGAAATGGGGCGGGACCGCTGCCGGCAAGACTTCCGCAATAATCGCGGCCGATGACCACAAACTGGTTCCTGAACTGAATCGAATCAAAGGTCTCAAAAATGCCGACTCCCATAAATGAAGCCGGCGGGGTGTGCGAAGGTGCAGAAATTTATGAGCGAACCGATAAAGAAAGAACACCACCGGTTTGAAAATCCCGATGGCGCCGAACTGCATCATGGGCGCCGTCCTTATTGGAAGCGTGCCCATCGTGATTGGCGCATCTGGTTCTGTGTAATCGTGATGCTGTTCGCGATGCTGGTCTATTTGATGACCGGTGACTTGCGCTGGCCGTATCATTTATGAACACTCAAATGCTAACCGATACCGCCAAGGCTCTGGTCGCCGACAGCAAAGGGCTGCTGGCCATGGATGAAAGCAATCCCACCTGCAACAAACGTTTCGCAAAGCTCAACATTCCACAGACGGTGGAGGCCCGCCGAGCATATCGGGAATTGATCATCACCACGCCCGGTCTCGGAGAAAGCATCAGCGGGGTGATTCTCTATGAGGAGACCATCCTTCAGAAGAAGAGTGACGGCACTGCGTTTCTTAAAGTCCTCGCGGATGTGGGCATCATTCCGGGCATCAAGGTGGATATCGGGGCCAAGGATCTGGCCGTTCATCCCGGCGAAAAAATCACCGAAGGTCTGGACGGATTGCGCGAACGGCTCAAGGTGTATTTTCAAATGGGCGCACGTTTTGCCAAGTGGCGAGCGGTGATTTTAATCGGTGAGGGCATTCCGACCCGGAGTTGCATCGAGGCCAACGCGCACGCGCTGGCGCGCTACGCTGCGTTGTGCCAGGAAGCCGGACTGGTGCCCATCGTCGAACCGGAAGTGCTCATGGACGGTGGACATACTTTGGAGCGTTGCCGAACGGTGACGGAGGAAGTTCTGAGAAACGTATTCCTCCAGCTCAATTGCCAGCGCGTGCTGCTGGAAGGAATGATTCTCAAGCCCAACATGGTGTTGCCGGGGTTGACGTGTCCCCCGGACCAAGAAGTCAAAGAAGTGGGCATTGGCGAACAGCAGTATCAGGTGAGACTGACCGACCGTCGGCCGGACGAGGAACAAGATCTTGACGAGGTGGCTAACATCACGGTGAAGAGTCTGTGGCGAACCGTTCCCGCTGCGGTCCCGGGGGTTGCATTTTTGTCCGGCGGACAATCCGCCGAACTGGCAACGGCACGATTGAATGCCATGAATCATCGATTTAAGCACCAATTGCCTTGGGGCTTGGCGTTCTCGTTTGCCCGCGCCATCCAACAGCCGGCTTTGGAAATCTGGCTGGGGCAGGGGGCCAACGTGAAAGCCGCGCAGCAAGCCTTGCTTCATCGCGTCGAATGCAATCGGGCCGCGCGCCGGGGCGATTACACGGCCACAATGGAAAAGGTTGGATTTAGACCATGAGCAGCCCCGCCAAGTAAACACGAACGTAAGTTTATGAAACTGAAATTACAAATCGACCTCAAAGCATCATTGGCCACGACCCTAATAGAGCTGAAATCGGCAAAGAACATGGGGTGTTTGCCCCATTCAGTCCTTCGCGTTTGAAAGATATGCATTTCAACATGGCTCGTTCTACGAATTAGAGTCGTGAGCCTGGCCCAGTATGGAAACCAAAATCCCTTCAGCCAATCTCGGCGCGGTCGCCTCGGTGCGCGGCAGTGTCGTGGATGTGCGGTTCGACGGGGGCACATTGCCGCCGATCTACTCCGTGCTGCGCGCGGGGGCGGAAAACGAGATTGTCATCGAAGTGCTGGCACAGCGGGATGCACGGCACGTCCGCGGGATTGCGTTGACGCCAACGCAGGGGCTGGCGCGCGGCATGGTGGTCTCGGACACGGGCGGGCCTTTGAAGGCCCCGGTGGGCCAGGCCATTCTCTCGCGGATGTTTGACGTGTTTGGCAACGCCATAGATCGGCAGCCGGCACCGGCGGGGGTCCAATGGCGTTCGGTGCATCGCGATCCGCCGCTGCTGGCGCGACGTTCCACCAAGTCGGAAATTTTCGAGACGGGCATCAAGGTCATTGACGTGCTTGTACCGCTGGAGCGCGGTGGCAAAGCGGGAATGTTCGGCGGCGCGGGCGTGGGCAAGACGGTGTTGCTCACGGAAATGATCCACAACATGATTGGGCACCAGCAGGGCGTCAGCATTTTTTGCGGCATCGGCGAACGCTGCCGCGAAGGCGAGGAGCTTTACCGCGAAATGAAGGCGGCGGGCGTGCTGCCGAACATGGTGATGATCTTCGGCCAGATGAACGAGCCGCCGGGCAGCCGGTTTCGTGTCGGCCACACAGCGCTGACGATGGCCGAGTATTTCCGCGATGACGAGCATCGCGATGTGCTGCTGTTAATTGATAATATTTTCCGTTTCATCCAGGCCGGCATGGAGGTGTCGGGCTTGATGGGGCAGATGCCGTCACGGCTGGGCTACCAACCCACCATGGGCACGGAACTATCGGGCTTGGAGGAACGCATCGCTAATACGGATACCGGCGCCATCACCTCGATTCAGGCGGTGTATGTGCCCGCGGATGACTTCACCGATCCAGCCGCGGTACATACGTTCTCGCACCTTTCCGCGTCCATTGTGCTCTCGCGCAAGCGGGCGAGCGAAGGGCTTTTTCCGGCCATTGATCCGCTGCAATCCAGTTCGAAGATGGCCACTCCGGGCATTGTCGGTGAACGCCATTACACCCTCGCGCAGGAAATTCGCCGCACGCTGGCGCAATATGGCGAACTTAAGGACATCATCGCCATGCTCGGTCTGGAGCAGCTTTCGCCGGAAGATCGCAAGGTGGTCGCGCGCGCGCGCCTCCTGGAACGCTTTCTCACCCAGCCCTTCTTCACGACCGAACAATTTACCGGCCTGACGGGAAAGCTGGTCAGCCTCAAGGACGCGCTGGACGGTTGTGAACGCATCCTGCACGACGAATTCAAGGACTATCCGGAGAGCAGCCTCTACATGATCGGCGCGATCAGCGAAGCCAAGGGAAAACCAAAATGAACCTTAAAGTTCTTCTGCCGTTCCAAATTTTCGCCGAGAAAACCGGCGTTACGCGCATGGTTGCGGAGACGCGAGAAGGATCCTTTGGACTCTTGCCGCACCGGCTCGATTGCGTGGCGGCGCTCGTGCCGGGAATTCTGATTTACCAGACCGAATCAGGCGGCGAAGTTCTGGTGGCCGTGGATAAAGGCGTGCTGGTCAAGACCGGCGCGGAGGTGCTCGTGTCTGTGCGTCGGGCGATCGGCGGGACGGATCTCGGCCAATTACACGCGGCAGTTGAAAAGGAATTTCTGACCCTGGACGAGAACGAGCGGAGCGTGCGCACGGCGGTGTCGAAAATGGAGACCGGATTTCTGCGCCGCTTCGCGACCTTGCAACATGAGTGACACCCCAAACAGGACTTCGAAGAACGAACCAGACTTCGCCGGAGAAATCAGCGTGAAGGCGGCGCGCAAAATCAAGGCGCGCAAGTCCACGCAGGGCGTCTGGTTCGGCCTGGGCATGATGGGATTGGTCGGTTGGTCAGTGGTCGTGCCCACACTGCTCGGCGCGGCGCTGGGCATCTGGTTGGACAACCATCATCCGGGCAAACATCCGTGGACGCTCGCGCTGCTGGTGGTCGGGCTGGCGATTGGCTGTTTGAATGCTTGGCATTGGGTGGCCAAGGAAGACAAGGCCATGCACGACGAGCCGGAGGACGACAATGAATAGTCTGGTATTTCTGGCGCTCTCCTTAACGGCGGGGCTTGGGCTCGGCACGATATTTTTCGGCGGGCTTTGGTGGACGGTGCGCAAGGGCATTTTCTCCAAATCGCCAGCGCTTTGGTTTCTTGGCAGCATGCTGCTGCGGATGAGCATTGTGCTCGCCGGATTTTATTTCGTCGGACGCGGAGATTGGCAACGGCTCGCCGCTTGTCTGCTCGGATTCATCATCGCGCGACTCATCGTGGTGCGACTGACCCGCACGACAATCGAACCTCACCGCTCAACCGACAAGGAGGCCACCCGTGCGCCTTAGTCCGGACCAATTGATCTTCTGGCAACATGGGTTCTTTAAACTCAATGGCACGATTGTGTTCACTTGGGGATTGATGCTGGCGCTGGCCGTGGGGTCCAAACTCATCACGCGCAAACTTTCCAAAGATCTGAAACGCTCCCGCTGGAAAAATTTTCTGGAAATCATCGTGACCGGTATCGAGAAGCAAATCGAAGATGTCGGTCTGAAGCATCCGGAAAAATATATTGGTTTTCTGGGCACGCTTTTTCTATTTGTCGCGCTGGCCGCGCTTTGCACGGTCATTCCCGGTTACGAGCCCCCCACGGGTTCGCTCTCGACCACAGCG
>JBEKZM010000013.1:0-83954 GCA_049509875.1 Verrucomicrobiota bacterium
GCTGCTGCTGCATTGCGTCGCGGCGGCGGACTGGCCTGATCAACTGCGCAAGCAAATGGATATTTTAAGCCGGCTCAAAGCGCAGGGAAAGATCAGAGGATTGGGGGTTTCCTGCCATTCCATCGCGGCGCTGGCGGCGGCGGCGGCGGAACCGTGGGTGGACTCGGTCCATACCCGCATCAACCCGTATGGCATGAGCATGGACGGCTCGCCGGATGACGTGGTGCCGGTGCTGAAAAAAATCCATGCTGCGGGCAAGGGGGTTGTGGGCATGAAAATCATCGGGGAGGGCCGCCTCCGAAATGACGACGTGCGCCGTGACGAATCGGTGAAGTTCGCCCTCAATCTGGGCTGCGTGCACATATTGAACGTCGGCTTTGAATCGGTGAACGAGATCGATGACTTCGCCGCGCGCGTGCGCAAAGTGCCGGTCGCCTGATGATAAACAAATGATTGCCTTGCTCGACTACGGCTCCGGAAATCTGCGCAGCGTCCACAAATCATTGCTGAAAGTGGGCGCCACTGTCCGGCTCGTGCAGCGGCCGGATGAAATCGGCGACGCCTGCGGCCTCGTGCTGCCGGGCGTCGGGGCGTTTGACGATTGCATCAACGCGCTTCGCAAACAGGAGCTGCTCGAAGCAGCGAAGAAATTCATCCAGACCGGCCGGCCGTTTCTCGGCATCTGCGTCGGCTACCAGGCGCTCTTCGAGAAAAGCGAGGAATTCAATTCGTGCTCCGCCGGCTTGGGCGTTTTCCAGGGCAGCGTGGTCCGCTTTTCCAACCGGTACGGTTTGAAAATTCCGCAGATCGGTTGGAACCAGCTCGAGGTGGTCCGGTCCGATTGCCCGCTGTATCGCGGCATTGCCAGCGGCAGCCATGTTTATTTTGTCCATAGCTTTTTTCCGCAACCGCTCGATCCGGCGATCGTGGCCACGCGCACTGAATACGGCGAAACGTTCGCCTCCTCCATCTGGCGGGACAATGTTTTTGCCACGCAATTCCACCCGGAGAAAAGCCAGACTGTGGGCCTGCAATTGCTGAAAAACTTCGTGGAGCTGGCGGGCGGGAAGGGTTAAATCCTGCTTGAATCGGCCGGGCGGCGGCGGCACAGTGGCGGCCAAGGAAAGGCCATGCCAACGAAACGAACCGCCGCCATTGGCGAATATCTGATTCAGCGTTTGCACGCGCACGGTGTGCGCCACGTGTTCGGCATCCCCGGCGACTATGTGCTGGGTTTCTATGAGCAGCTCCGGCGGAGTCCCCTCCGCATCATCAACACCTGCGATGAGCAGGGCGCCGGGTTTGCGGCCGACGCCTATGCCCGGGTGCGCGGGCTGGGCGCGCTCTGCATCACGTATTGCGTGGGCGGCCTGAAGGTGGCCAACACCACCGCCGAAGCCTTCGCCGAAAAATCCCCGGTCATCGTCATCAGCGGCGCGCCGGGCGTCAAGGAGCGGGAAAGGAACCCGCTGCTCCACCACAAGGTCCGCAATTTTGACACCCAGAAAAAAGTCTTTGATGAACTGACCGTGGCCTCGGCGGTCCTGGAGGATTCGCAGACCGCTTTCCAGGAAATCGACCGTGTGCTGAATGCCGCGCTCCGCTACAAGCGCCCGGCCTACCTCGAGCTGCCGCGGGACATGGCGGCCGTGCCCGGCCATCCGCACTACCAGGCGCGCCCGGTGGACGAAGCCAGCAATCCGCGCACCTTGAAAGCCGCGCTGGCCGACGCGGCGGAAATGATCAATGGGGCGCGCCAGCCCGTGATCATCGCTGACGTGGAGTTGCATCGCTTCGGCCTGCAGCGGCCGCTCGTGCAGTTCGCCGTCCGGACGAACATTCCGGTGGCCTCGACGCTGCTGGGCAAATCGGTCATCGGCGAGCAACACCGTTTTACATGGGGGTCTATGAGGGTGCCATGGGGCGCGAAGATGTCCGGCGCTACGTGGAAACGAGCGACTGCGTGATTTTGCTGGGCGCCTTCCTCACGGACATCAATCTGGGCGTCTTCACGGCGCGGCTCGATCCGGACCGGTCGATCTACGCCACGAGCGAAAAGCTTTCCGTGCGCTACCACAATTACGAGGATGTGCGCTTCCAGGATTTTCTCCATGGCCTGCGGCGCGGGAAACTGCGCCGGCGCCGCCCGGGCCGCTGGCCGCAGCCGATTCAGATGTTTCCCGGCGCCCCCGCCCACCCCAATGCCCCGCTCACGGTCCGGCGGCTGTTTGAGTGCCTCAATGCCTTCCTGGCCGAAGATACGGTGGTGGTGTGCGACGTGGGCGAAGCGCTGTTCGGTGCGGCCGACCTGTACATCCGCCGAGGCACGGACTTCCTCGGGCCGGCGTACTACGCCTCGATGGGCTTCGCCGTGCCTGCCAGCTTGGGCCTGCAACTGGCCAATCCGCGCGCGCGCCCGCTGGTGCTGGTGGGCGATGGCGCGTTTCAGATGACGGGCATGGAAATCAGCTCAGTCTTGCGCTATGGGCTCAATCCGATCGTCGTGGTGCTGAACAACCGCGGTTTCGGCACCGAACGGCCCATGCAGGATGGCCCCTACAACGACGTCGCCCCCTGGCAGTACCATCGGGTGCCGGAGGTCGTGGGCGGCGGCCGCGGCTTCCTGGTGCGCACGGAAGCGGATTTGTGCCAGGCGCTCGGCGCCGCCGCGAAATACAAGGAGAGTTTTTCGCTCCTGGAGGTGTTGCTGGATCCCAACGACCATTCGCCGGCGCTGCAGCGGCTGACGCAACGGCTGGCCAAAAGGATTTGAGGCGGGTTTACGGCAGCGAGAAATATTCCGCACTCTGATAATTCCCGTCCACGGTCCTGGCGATTTGCATGAGCACGTCGTTTACCAGCGTGCTCGCGCCAAAACGGAACAGCTCCGGCGTTAGCCAGTCGTCACCCAGTGTCTCCTTGACCATGACCAGGTAGGCGAGCGCCTGTTTCGCCGTTCGGATGCCGCCCGCCGGTTTCATGCCGATGCGAATGCCGGTGGCAAAGAAATAATCGCGGATGGCTTCCAGCATCACGAGCGTGACGGGCAGCGTGGCGGCGGGAGAAACCTTGCCGGTGCTGGTCTTGATGAAATCCGCCCCGGCTTGCATGGCGATTTCACTGGCCAGCCGCACATTGTCGTACGTCACGAGTTCGCCGGTTTCGAGAATCACCTTCAAATGCGCCGGGCCGCAGGCTTCCTTGGTGGCGCCAATTTCGTCGAAGACCCGGGCATGATCGCCGGTCAGAAAGGCGTTCCGGTCAATGACCATGTCGATTTCATCCGCACCCTCCGCCACGGCGCGACGGACTTCGCCGAGCTTCGTCCCTAATGGAAACTGGCCGCTGGGGAAACCGGTGGCCACGGAAGCGACCCGGACCGGGGAATTTGCGCCCAGAAATTTGCGCGCGTATTTGACCATGTTCGGATAGACGCAGACGGCCGCACAGGGTGGCACCTCGTATTTGGGGTCAGCCGGCGTCAGCGCCTTTCGGCAGAGATAGGCGACCTTGCCGGGCGTGTCCTTGCCTTCGAGCGTCGTCAGGTCGCACATGCTCACGGCCATTCTCAAGCCGGCCAGCTTGGCGCTGGTCTTGAGGCTCCGCTTGGTGAACGAAGCGGCGC
The DNA here is from genome assembly GCA_049509875.1 of Verrucomicrobiota bacterium. Lineage (GTDB taxonomy): Bacteria > Verrucomicrobiota > Verrucomicrobiia > Limisphaerales > UBA11358 > UBA11358. The sequence continues at coordinate 3,626 of JBEKZM010000013.1, forward strand.
GTTCCTCGGCCATGACGGCGTCAATGGTAGGGACGGACAAGGGCCGGGCGACCGGTGATGGGTGGCGCGTGACGGGCTCCCGTGGCTTTTGCATTAACGCCGGCATTTTCATCATTTCGGCTGGGATTCTGGCGGTGCTCCTGCGCGGCGTCAATGGGTTTGCTTGGCGACGGCTTCTGATAGCCGGCTCCCCCCTCACGCAATCTTGCACGGAATCATCGCATCCTCATCGAACGAATAGACGGCACACAGGCGGTGATAGCCGTCGGCGATGACCACTCGGCCGCTGGCGCTGTCGCGCACGAGCAGAATCGGCGAGAGTTGCTCCCCGGCGCGAATCTTTGCCTGATCCTTTTCCACGTGCGAGTTGCTGGTGCCCAGAAGCGACAAGCCGGAGGCGCGGAAGATGTCCTTGGCCTTGAACTGGGAGACGCCCACACGTCTGAGCGCGGCGATGAAGCGGCGCACTTGTAGGTCGGTGTATGTCAGGTTGAGGTAGGACTGCGCCGCCGGGTAATCGTGCTCCTCCGGCTGGGCGAGCCAACGGATTATTGTGGAGCTGCTCATGACCCGGACTATGCGAAAAACGCCGATTTTTGTCCAGCGCCTCCGGCAGTGCCCGGCGTTGGACCGCTCAGAGCGGAACGTACTTGTGGTGAATGGCGGATCCCTCCAGATCGAGTAGCGCCACGCTGCGTTCCGCGCCGAACTTCGGCTTTCCGGCGTACCCAGGGTTGAAGAAGAAGACCCCGTCGATGGTCTCCGCAAATTTCTTGTGCGTATGTCCGAAGATCACGACGTCCGCCCGATGACGCTGGATGCGTTCCTTGACGGCATCGGATAGTGCGCGTGGATTGACGATATGATGGATGAGAATTCTCCGGTCCGCGAGGGTCAACACCTCTGTCTCTTTGAAATTCAAATCATGGTCAGTGTTGCCGAGCACCAAGGTGACCGGAGCAATGAATTTCAATTCCAGTTCGATTACCGGGTTGCCGATGTCACCGGCGTGCAAGATGTGATCCACGCCGGCAAAGATGGTTTCCACCCGCGGATCGAGAAAGCCGTGCGTGTCTGAGATGATTCCTAATTGCATAAGGGCATACCTGGGGGCACACCATCGGGCCGGCTGCGCGCGCCGCGGCGGCTGGCCGGCGACCCGAAAGTTCAGGCTTTGGCATCCTCCGGTTCGTCCTTGGGTTCTTCTTCGGCTTCCGGCTTGCGGGCGCCGGCGGTTTTATCGGCCGGCGATTCGGCGGTCAACTTTCCGAGGGCGCCAAACAACAGCGTGAACACGGCGATTCGGCGGTCAACTTTCCGAGGGCGCCAAACAACAGCGTGAACAGGCCGCCGCTCAGGAGCGTATTGCGGAAGAATTCCCAAGTGGGCGGATATCCCGCCGTTCCTTTGGTTAGCGCGATGAGCCAGCCAGTCAGCGTCTTGGTGTATTCGGGATTGTGGTAGGGATTGATCAGCCATGACGCCGTGTTGGTGAGGAAATAAAAGAGGATCGCCCCCAAAATGCCACCGGCAACGAGATTGATCAGCCAGCTCTGCGGTTTGAACCGCCGCCCCAGAAATATCAACAGGGCATACGCTACATAGTTAAACAGGAGGTTCAGCAGGTTCGCCGCGCTCCAGACATTGGCATTGGGCGATTGTTGCTGATAATAGAGGTTCAAGCCGATGTCGGTCACAAAAATGGTGGCCAACGGCAGCCACCAGCCGCGCGGGCCGCGGAAAAACGCGCCCGAACAAAAGGCCAGCGCGTAGGCGACGCTGAAATTCAACGGCATCAGGCCCGGGATTCGCGACACCGCGAATACCAGGACGAAAATGGCCGGCAGGAGCACTTTGCTTTTCACCACCGCCATTTTAAAGCGCAATCGCAATTTTGAAACAACCAATTTAAGCGGTCGCCAGGGCTGCTCTAAAGACCGGCGGCAAAGATAGGGCGGTGGATTTGGCTGCTAGCATGGCGGTGACCGTTGCAGTAAGTTCGTGGCGGTCCACCGGCTTGTGAAAATAGGCGGCGGCGCCGCTGGCCAGGGCGCGGGCCTTGGATTTTTCGGGCGGATCGCCGGAAATCACGACGACCAGCGTGTCCTTGGTTCCCTCCAAGCGATGGACCCAGTCCAGAACCCAGAACCCATCGCGCATGCCACTGGCGCCCACCGAAGCATCCAGCGGGAAATTGAGGTCCAGCAGAATCAGGTCAACGCGTTGTTCGCGCAGGATCTTCAACGCCGACGCAATGTCACCGCTCAGGAGGACCGAATACCCTTGATCACGAAGGGCAAAATACATCGTGCGCTGGATGATCGGATTATCATCGATCACCAGAATCTTGGCGGACGTGGTGCTGGGCGGAGCCAGGTTCATGCCGGTTCTTGATCGGCGTCCCAAAGGCCGGACTTGAGTAAAAGTTGCCCCTAGGAGCCAACCCGAATGTTGACAGCATCAATTTGTGTGCCAATTTCTTGGAGCTTGGGGGGAAAGTCGCTTCATGAATTACCTGATCGAAGTCCTGATCGTGGAAGATTGCGAAAGCGACGGGCTTTTGTTGTTGGAAGAACTGCGCCGCCGGAACTATTCGCCGATTTCGCAACGCGTGGAGACGCGGGATCAGTTTTTGGCGGCCCTCAAGAGCCGGGTTTGGGATGCGGTCATCTGCGATTACATTCTGCCTGAGTTTAGCGGCCCGGAGGCGCTGAGGCTGTTTCGAGCCGAGGGGCTCGACGTTCCGTTCATAGCGGTGTCCGGGGTGTTTGGCGAGGAAAAGGCGGTCAGCATGATGAAGGCCGGGGCGAATGACTACATTTTAAAAGGTGATTTGTCACGCTTGGTGCCGGCGCTGGAGCGCGAAATGGAGGCGGCCCAGGAGCGTCGTATGCGCCGTCGCGCGGAAGGGGCCATGCAGTACCTGGCCGCCATCGTAGAGTCCAGCCAGGACGCCATCTACGGAAAAGACCTGGACAGCATCGTGGCCAGTTGGAACCCGGCCGCTGAACGGCTCTTCGGTTATTCTGCGGAAGAGATCGTCGGGCATTCGACGGTGGACTTGTTCCCATCGAACCGCCGGGACGAATTGATCGACATCATCGGCAGCATTCGGCGCGGCGAAACCGTCAGCATTCCGGAGACGGAGCGCCTGCATCGAAACGGCCGGACCATTCCGGTATCCATTACGATCTCCCCCATTCGAAACACGCAAAACGAGATCATTGGGGCCTCCTGCATCGCCCGCGACCTGCGGCCGCAAAAACAGGCGGAACAGGAGCGGCGCCAATTAAATTCGCGCCTCTCGGATGCCGCCAGTGAAGTGAAAGTGCTGACCGGCATGCTTCCAATTTGCGCTTCCTGCAAACGCATCCGGGACGATCAAGGCTATTGGGAACAGGTCGAGACCTATATTTCCAAACACTTCGAAATCGTCTTTTCACACAGCCTTTGCCCGGAGTGCGCGGTCGAGTATGAGCGGCAATTCGAACTGGACGACAAACCGGCGCGGCCGGAACCATGAGGGTTTCGTGAATTGCTACCACAGTCCAATGACGTGGCCGCCGAAATGAATCCACAGCGGGATCGTGATGAATCCTGCCAGGGACGTTCCCAGGACGACCTGCAGGCCGGTGCGGGAATCGCCGCCGCAATGCTTGGCGAGCACTATGGGCAGCACGGCTGACGGCATTGCCCCCTGCAACAGTAGGACGCGCTTGAATTCCACGGAACAGGGAAGGAATTTTGCCAGGAGCACAAAGAGCACCGGCATCAGCGCTAGGCGGACCAGCACGGCGACACTGGCCACGCGGACAGCCTGGCCACCAGCGGCGCCTTCAAGCTGGTCCGCCACTATGGCGCCGATCAGCAGAAGCGCCAGTGGAATCGCGCTTTGGCCAAGCCACAATACAGCCGTCAGGACTGTCTTAGTCACGAGGTTCGCGACCGGGGTCAGAGTAAAAAAGGGTCCCAAAAAATTCAGGGCCAGCGCGACCAGCAATGCGATCAGCGGTGCATTCAACACATTTTTCCAGCCGCTAGCCAGGCTGCTGCCGGTCAGCACGGCCATGCCCAGGGTCCACAGTGCCATCTCGGCGCCAACGTTGTGTACAAAGAGCACGCCCGTTGTGTTGGCATCGAAGAGCGAAACGCAGAGGGGAATGGTCAGGTAGGCATAATTTTGCAGCCCGGTGAGGAAGGCGAAGGTTCGCTGTTCGGGTTTGGTCCGCAGGCCGGCCAGGCGGGCGAACGCCCGGGCAACCGCGATGCCCAGCGCCACCATTCCGAAACCGATGAGCGGCGGCAGCAGGAGATTTTCCGGACGGCGTAGCGCCGGATTGCCCAGAACCGACTGGATGATCAGGCAGGGGATCAGAAGATTAATCACCAGCCGCATCAAGCTTTGATCCGCATCCGCCGTCAGCCAGTGACGCACGCGCAGCCACCAGCCGATGCCCATGATTCCGAAAACCGGCAGCACCGCCGCCAGCACGGTCAAAAACTCATTCACCGGCTTGTTGTAGCGGGGGCGGGCCCCGGGAACAATACGTAATTGGAGATTCCGATCGTGACACGCCATGGCGGATACGTTAAAAGTTGGTTGCATTTCCCATGAAGAACCTGATTAAAATCGTCCTCGTCGTGGCCTTGGCCGGAATTGTGCGCCCGGTAGAGGCGGCTGGGCCGCTGCCGCGCAGCACGCCGGAAGCCCAAGGCGTCTCGTCCGCGTCCGTATTGGAATTCGTCAACACGCTGGACCCGATCGACGCCATGCACGGCCTGATGGTGGTGCGCCACGGACAAGTGATCGCCGAAGGGTGGTGGGCGCCCTACGATGCCGGCCATCAACACGTGCTTTATTCCTTGAGCAAAAGCTTTACCTCGTCCGCCGTGGGTTTCGCCGTGGCCGAGGGCAAGCTGAGCATTGACGATCTGGTGCTGAAATTCTTTCCGGAGGACGCGCCGGCTAATCCAAGCGACAACCTTAAAGCCATGCGCGTGCGCGATCTATTGATGATGTCCACGGGCCATCAAGATGAGCCGCCCACCGGGCCGGATGAAATTTCGGCCAAATCGTTTCTCGCGCAGCCGGTGCCGCATCTCCCGGGCACGCATTTCAAATATAACACCGCCGCGACGTTCATGTTGTCGGCCATCGTGCAAAAGACGACCGGCCAGACAGTGCTTGAATATCTCCGGCCGCGCTTGTTCGAGCCGCTGGGCATCGAGCGCCCCGTGTGGGATACCAATTTCCAGGGCATTTCGCTCGGCGGTTACGGGCTGCGCGTCCACACGGAGGACCTTGCCAAATTCGGCCAGCTCTACCTGCAAAAAGGCAACTGGCAGGGCCGACAATTGCTGCCAGCAGCGTGGGTGACGATGGCTACGACGCGGCAAACCTCCAACGGCAGCAACCCGGACAGGGACTGGAACCAGGGCTACGGATTTCAGTTCTGGCGCTGCCGGCACGACGCCTTTCGGGGCGACGGCGCCTTCGGCCAATTTTGCGTGGTCATGCCGGACAAGGACGCAGTGGTGGTCATCAACAGCGGAGTCAAGGACATGCAGGCAGTGCTCAATGCGATTTGGGACAAGTTGCTGCCGGGTTTGCAAGCGCAGGCTCTGCCGCCCAACCCCGAGGAAGCCCAAGCGCTCGCCAACAAGCTGGCGCATCTCGAAATCACCCCGGCGCAGGGAGCGACCACCCCGGCCGCGGCCACGCAGGCATTGAATCGAAAATTTGTATTTCCCACCAACGACGCAGGGCTCGAAAGCCTGACGTTGACCAACCCGGACTCCGGCAAGTCCCTGGTCTTGAACGTGCGCCTTTCGGGCCAGGACGTGATTATTCCCTGCGGTTATCACGAATGGAAAAATTCCCGAGCGCCGCTTCGGGCGGGCAAATTGGCCCGTTTCCCCGATGAACCCGTCGCCGGCACCTTTGCGTGGCCGGCTGACGACATCTGTGCCGTCAAGCTTTGCGCGTATGAAACGCCCTACCACAAAATGCTGACGCTTAAATTTGCGGGTGATCAGATGACTCTGGATTCCGAACTCAATGTCGCGTTCGGGCCCACCCGGGAACCTGCCCTGACGGGACGCACGGAATGAAAAAATGAGCGCCCGGCACCGCGAGCGAGACATGTGCGAGACCGGACGCTCCCTGAAAAGGCCTATTCTTCCTCGTCCTCAGGCGCGTACTCCCACCCATATTGGATGGCTTCGCGATCTTCCTCCCATTTGCGCGACGGATAAGTATTTCCCCAGTCTTGGCGGAGGATAGCTTCCAGTTCATCATCCCATTCCGGATAGTCGGTGCCGTAGTGTGTGTGCGCTCCGTACCCGAAGCGGTAAGCCGGCTCCAAATCCTCATACCTCGGATGATGGCGCGGGGGAATGGGTTCCTTGCCGGCGGCCTGTTTGACGGTGTCGCTCAACTGTTGATCGGTGTCTGGTTCGTGGCCGCCGAAGTCGTGTTTGGTTTGGTCCCAGTCACGTTTGAAAGCGGCCTTGGTGCGCTCCCAAGCGGAGTCCTCTTCGGTGCTCCACCAAGTCGGATTTTGATAGGATGTTGTTGTCATGGTAACAAAACCTTTCGCAGGGGATATGCCAGATACATTTCGCGCAGAATTCCAGCTTTTTGAACGGACCGCGGCTTCGGCGAAGCTCCTTCGGCCTGCAAAATGCATCCAACCGATTGCATTTTATGCTCCCGTGGCGCGGTTTGCCATATAATGGGCGTCTTTGAAAGCGAGCCGGCAGGATAACCAAAGGATGCCTGCGGGTGAAATCAGGCCACAACGTCAAGGGCTTGGCCCGATTCCTTCGCCGCCAAATGGTTGGCTCCCGACGCTCCAGCCTCACGCAGTTGCAAATCGCTTTGCAACCGCAGATAAGCCTGCTGGGCGGCGGCGAGGTTGTCGGACCGCAGGGCGGTTTCCATATCCGAATAATCCGAGCTGGCCATGACATTGCCGGACGGGGGAGAGGCGGTTGACAGCAGGAGCCCCAATGGCAAACGCGGATCAACAGACCCAGACGCCGGGGACGGCGCTGCCTTTACCGAGACAGTTTGAGGCACGTTGTTCCTGGCTTCGACCGGCTGCGCCACGCTGCTGGCGGCAGTTTGTGTCACACTGGCGCGGGCAGTTTGTGCAACCCAACTGGTGGCACCACTCCGGGAAGGGGCGGCCACCGCGGCCAGACTGACTGCACTACTCATGATAGTACTATACATCCTCTTGCCTGTTTTGCAAGACGTGCCGCCAAAAAATCATCCGCGTCGGATATCTGCATGCGGCCGGATGGGCGGGGGCAGGGGATTCTTCTTCAGCGGCGGCTGCGGCGACGGTTTCATGCGAATCAGGGGCGTTTTCGGCCAGTTTGGTTCCGGGACGTGCGCGACCTGCCCAGCCGCCTGCGCGCTGGACTCGGCGGCTGGGGCGATCTGTTGCCCAATCTGGGCCGCGGGTCGGCCGAGTTCCTGGGACACCATGTTTTCGATACTTGCCGCCATCTCGCCGATCTTGGTTTCGGGAAATTTCATTTCGCCGATCGTAAAATCCTTGAAAGCGCCGAGCGACTCCGTCAGGTCGCCGAACTTGGGCGGCGCGGCCTGGCCGGGCACTCCTGGCTGCTGGGATTGCATTGTTTCATAGCCGTTGACCAACCACTCGAGCTTGCCCGTTTCCAAGTCCAGCAGCAGGCCATGCACCGGGATTTTGGGGCCGATGAGCGGACTATTTCGAATGAAGTCGCAGGCCTTGATGACATTCTGGCGTTCGCTGCCGAAGGTGCCGAAAAACTCGTTAATATTCTCCGGCAACCGGTTGCGGTCCACACCCAGTGCCTTAAGCTTGTCCAGCAGTTGCATCGTGGTGGTCCGGCAAATCTGGCAATCGGTGTGGCCGATCACGGCGATTTCTCGTCCGCCTTTCACGGCGCAGGACAATGCCAGCGAGCGCATGGTGCTGCTCAGCGTGCCGGTGATGATGTTGCCCGCGTTGCGCAGCCAGATGAAGTCCTCGGCGGGCAGCGCCAGCACATTCGGGAAGAACGCGTTCAGGCGCGGGTCCACGCAGGTGAGCGCGACGATGGGCAGGGCGTCCGCAAACTCGGCCGGATGCAGTCCGGCGCTGGCATCACCGGCCACCGCGCGGTGATTGGCATCAATGATGGATTCGAAGAGGCGCATGGGAATTTACGATTTACGATACACGATTTACGCGCGATTGGATATGCGGGTGGTTTATGCCGAGGCGACCACGATGGCCAGGATTTCGTTTGCCACGTTCATTTGTAAATCGCATGTCCTAAATCGATTGGCCCTCGGCCGGCTCGTCCTTGCCCATGGCCTTCTTGAGCGCGGGCACCTGTTCGAGCAGTTTCTCGAATTTGATGCCCGTGAGGCTTTCGATGATGGGCGGCAGCTGGCTGATAATCTGGGTCACGTCGCCGGTGAGCTTGCTGGCGCCGCCGCCGGGGCCGTTGCCGCTGTTGATGATGACCATTCGCTCCATCTTGGCCAGGGGCTCGCTTATCTTGCCCGCCACTTCCGGCAAAATGCGCACAATCATTTCGATGACGGCGGCTTCGTTGTATTGCTTGAATGAATCGGCCTTGGCCTGCATTGCGGAAGCGGTCGCCTTTCCTTGAGCCTCGATGACCGCCGCTTCGGCCAAGCCGCGCGCCTTGTTGGCTTCGGCTTCGGCCAGACCGGTGGCTTTGGCCACGTCGGCGCTGGCAAACCCGGTGGCCTTGGTGGCTGAGGCGGCGCCGGCGGCTTCGGTTTCAAGCTGGAATTTCTTGGCGTTGGCCAGCGTTTCCACCTTGTAGCGCTCAGCATCGGCGGGCTTTTGGACGTTGGCTTCCAGTTCGCGCTGCTTGCGGAGAATTTCCTGTTGTTGCAGCTCGATCTGCTTCTGTTTCTCGATGATCTGCACCTGCACTTCCTCGGCCTTGACGAGCTGGCCGGTCTTGAACTTCTGCAAATCGTAGGCGAGGTCCGCCTCGGCCTTTTTCTGGTTCACCACCGCCTGATAGCCCGCGACGTTTGACTGATAATCGCGTTGCGCCTCGGCAATCTTGGAGTCCGCGGCGAACTTCGCTTCCTGCCCCGCCTGGGTGGCCTGCGACGACTTGATCATGGCGTCGCGGTCGGCCTCGGCCTGCGCTATCTGCGCGTCGCGTTTGACCTGGGCGATACGCGGTTTTCCCAGGGCATCGAGATAACCTTGGGTGTCGCGAATGTCGCGGATGGTGAAACTCACGATGCCCAAGCCCATGTTGGCCATGTCCCCGGCGGCCACTTCTTGCACCTTGGAGGCGAAAGCGTCGCGGTTTTGGTAAATTTCCTCGACGGTCATTGTGCCCAGAATGGCGCGCAAATGACCTTCGAGCGTTTGCGTGGCGATGTTGCGGATCTCATCCGTGGCTTTGCCGAGGAATTGCTCGGCGGCCGTCCGGATGGAGACGTCGTCGCCCTTGACCTTGATCTGCGCGACACCGTCCACTTTTACCGGCACGCCCTTGCTGGTATAGACTTCGGGCGTCTGGACATCAATCGTCAGCAGTTCAAGCGAAAGAACATCCACCTTTTCGAGCATTGGCCATACAAAGGTGCCGCCGCCCTTCACTATGCGGAAGCCAACCATGCTGCCGTCTTCCAGGCGGTGTTTCTTTCCCGACACGATCAACACCTGGTTCGGTCCGACTTTGTTATAACGGCTGAGCACCATGTAGAGCAACAGGAACAGCACCAGGACGAGGACGATCCCGCCAATGATGGTGAAGCTGCCCGAGACAAGGTTCAGTTCGGCGAACATGGGAGCGAGGCTGAGTGGCATAATGTGTGAGTGATCGAGTTGAAGGGTTTAGCTGACTGTTACGTAAAATTGCGTGCCGACCACGCGGGTGATCGTGACCAGTTTGCCGTTGGGGATGGCGGCGCCATTCTCCGAGCGCGCCGGTGCCGTGTAGCGCGTGTCGCTGACAACGTAAGCGATTTCGCCCACGCCGTTTTCCGGGATGGGCGAGACCACGCTGGCGGTCGTGCCCGCAAGTTTGGCAATATGCGATTCGCTCGAACTCTGGGTGTGGCGGAAGAGCGACCCCAATAACGAATACATCGCGCCCGCAATCGCCAGCGCGCAGAACACTGACAGGGGTGCGCTGATGATCACCTTTCTGGTCGGCTCATACTCCGTGAAAATCACGCCGAACGCGCCGAAGGCCGTGATAAACGCAGCAACGATGGTGGGGCTGAAGATGGAGATGCCCGGCATGTCGCTGTTGTCAGCGCCAGCTTCCGCATGGCCGCCGCTGCCGACCACATGATCGACGTGGCCGCCGAAGAAATGCCCAACTGCCACGCTTACCAGCGCGAATACCAAACCCACCACCAGACAAAATAGATAAATCATCATAAGCCGGCTCCATGTTGGTTTTCCAACACGATTAGACCACCAACGCCACTGTCATTGCAAGTCGGAAGAGTGGGTAAATTGTTGGCGTTGGGTCTCATGCGACTATCCAAACAGATTTGCCGGCGAAATGCATTGATAATTTGGGGCGAGATTTGGAATCGGTCATTGCCGGTTGCCGGCACTCGTGGGCTTTCGGGGAGAGGCCGGGGACGTCTGCGTGGGATGGGGACCATCTGTACCGGGAGGTGTACGCCGAATCCGCCGCAATGGGAAGCCCGTCGCCACAGGGCTTCGGAAAACGCTTGCCAACAAACAGCGGCTCTTTCATTGTGCAGGCATGGAATCTCATGAATTGCTCAGACAGGTTTTTGATAAAAAAAATCCCAAGGAAGTGTCTGCGGATCTCGAACTTTCCACCTCAATGGTTTATAAATGGGCGCAGCCACGGGAGGGCGAAGGCAGCGGCATCGAAAATCCCCTCGACCGGGTGCACGCACTTTTTGAAAGCACCGGCGATCACCGGCTGATCCAGTGGCTGTGCCAGCGCGCGGGCGGATTTTTCATTCTGAATCCAAAGAATACGCCACATCCACTTTATTTAATCCCGGCGACCAACCAGATCGTCCAGGACTTTGCCGATTTGCTGCAGGTCGTGGCCAGCGCCGCCGCCGACAACGAAATCACGTCCGCTGAGGCCAAACAAATCCGCGCCCACTGGGAGGAATTGAAAACGGTGACGGAAGGATTCGTGGCCTGTTGCGAAGAAGGTAATTTCGGGGCGCTGAAGCAGGCGGCCGCCAGGCGTGATGCCGGCAAATAGCCAGTGCGGGTGGATTAGGTGGAACGCTTCTCCTGCTTGGAATATGCGCGCCTTTCCCCTGCGGTAAGTGCGAAACGATTGGCTACCGCGCGTGCGGTCGAAATCCGGCGGGGCGCCGGCTTTATGCAGGCGCGACGTCGGTTCCAACCGTTGACAGCACGCCTCATTGGTTTTTGATGAATTTTATGTCCACGGGCGAACCAATCTTCAGCTCCTCACCGGTGGCAGACAGCCCGCCGCTGCCGGCGTTGATCGAGAATTCCACCACCTTATCGGAACCCTGGTTGCCGACCAGCAGCCAGTGACCGGTGGGATCAAGTCCCATGCCCCGCGGCACTTTGCCGCCGCTGGGGATATTTTGCAGGAATCCAAGCCGGCCGCTCCGGGGATCCGCCACGAAGGCGCTCACGCTGTCATGTCCGCGAATGGTGGCATAGACATGATTCCCTGCGGCAAGAATTTCCGCCGCCGTGAAGCCTGGCTGTACCGTCACGTCCGCTGGCAATACCGGAACCGTTTCCACGAGTTTCAATTCCCCGGTCTGTGCGTCCCACGCAAAGGTCGTGATGGTGCAGGCCATTTCGTTGATCACGTGGGCAAATTTGCCGTCGGGACTGAACGCCAGGTGCCGCGGGCCTGAACCGGCCGGAACCTTGAAGCTTGCGGACTTGGCCGGATGAAGACCTGCCGCTTGCGGATCCAGGGAAAACACGATGACTTCATCGGTGCCGAGATCGCAGGCAATCGCAAAGCGGTCGGAAGGATCGGCGGAGATGAAGTGGGCGTGCGGCGAGGTTTGGCGCCCCGGGTTTACGCTGTGGCCGACGCGGGCGATCGAGTCGCCCGCGGCTCCGATCGCGCCATTTTCTTCCAGCCGGAAAGCTCTCACGGTCCCATCGCCGTAGTTGGCCGCCAACAGCACCTTGCCCGTGTCATCCACGCTGACGTAGCAAGGGCTGGAGCCGCCGGAGAACACCTGGTTTAGGAGCGTCAGTTGGCCCGAAGTTTTGGTCACGGCAAAGGCGCTGACGGCTCCGGCATCAGCCCTCGGATAGTCTTTCAAATGGTCCGCTTCGTTCGCGGCGTACAGGAACTGCTCGCCGGGCGACACCGCCAGATAGGAGGGACTCGCGGTTTCGGCGGCCAGTTCGGCCGGGGAAAGCCGTCCGTTGGCCGCATCGAGCCTGGCCACGTAAATCCCGCGGCTGGCGCCGCCAGTATAGGTGCCAAAATAGACATGGAACTGCCGCCCCTGCGCCGTCAGGGAGCAGGCGAGGGCCGCGAACCCAAGCAGCCATCTCCGCGCGACCTTCATACGACAAACTCCAGTTCCTGCCGGTGCGGAAGCAGGCCGCGCTCGAAACCCTGGCCCAGGAAGCGTCGGATTGATTCCCGGCCGCGCTCGCCATAGTCGAGCGTCCAATGGTTGACGTACATGCCTACGAACTTATCCGCCAAATCGCGCCCCATGTCGCGGGCGTATTGGAGCGCGTGCTGCACCGCCTCCGGGCGATGGTCAAGACTGAACTGGATGCTGGCGGTGAGCGTGTCGGATATTTTCCGGCGGACGTCGGGCGTGAACTTTTTGTGGATGACGTTGCCGCCGAGCGGCAGCGGCAGACCTTCGTTTTGCCTTCCCCACCAAAGGCCGAGGTCCTCGCAGAGGGTCAGTTCTTCGTCCTGATAGGTCAACTGGCCTTCATGAATGATCAGGCCCACGTCGGCCCCGCCATTATTCACCGCGGCAAAAATTTGATCGAATGGCACGACGACATGGTCAATTTCGGCTGCCGGTTTGCCCAGCCAGAGCTGCAAAGCCAGAAATGCGCTGGTCATGGTGCCCGGCACGGCGATCTTTTTCTTCAAGATTTGTTCGCGGGAGAATTTGGCCTTCGCGACCAGCATTGGGCCATATCCGTCGCCCATGCTGGCACCGCTGGGGAGCAGGGCATATTTGTCGGAGACGTAGGCGTAGGCGTGAATACTCACCGCCGAGATGTCCAATTCGCCGCGAGTGGCGCGTTCGTTCAAAGTCTGGATGTCCTGCAGGATGTGCTGAAAATGAAATCCGTTCGTGGGGATTATTCCCCTGGCCAATCCGTAAAACATGAAAGCATCATCGGGATCTGGGGAATGACCGAGCGTGAGCGTTGTCGTTTGCATTCGCGGAAATTAAATGACCCGCGATTGACTGTCACGTCCTGATGCAAAAACACTACACGCACGCGCCTCGCCAATCCGACCGTAGGCGATTGCCGCCTCCTTGATCATGCGCAATCGATGCTAAGGGCAAATCCGGCGGGCGCGTGCGTTGTGTTCTCCTTCGTTTTCAGCAATGGCTGCTTTTGGAGGCCGGCCCCCACCGGCCTCCGGCAGCCATCGTTCCCCACCCAAGCTCACAACAAAACCCGCAACCGCACCTCCCAAAGCAGACACGATGCCAACCTTTGATACACTCGATTTTCCCAATAATCCGGCGCTTTTCCAGCGACGGCATTGAACGGATGCTGTGGAATTTTTGTCAGCCAGCACAAATTGAAACGCTGTGCATCCGGTTTCCAAAAGATTGGGATTCGAGCTCGCTTTTTCCCGGAACAAATGTTGAGCTATCCCCTCTAAGAATTGATGACACGGTATGCCCGACAACGCCGAATTTGAAAGCTTGGTGGAGCGTTTTTATGCACCGCTATACCAGTTTGCTTTCAGTTTGACGCGCACCGAGGCTGACGCTTGCGATTTGACACAACAGACTTTTACAATTTGGGCCACCAAAGGGCATCAGTTGCGCGACCCGTCCAAAGTGAAAACCTGGTTGTTTACGACGCTTCACCGTGAGTTTCTTGATTCGCGACGACGACAGTCCCGTTTTCCCCACGTGGACCTGGAGGCAACCGAAACCGAGTTGCCGGCGGTGGCGCCCGTGGCGGTGAGCGAATTGGATATCGGCCAGGTGCTCGGCGCCTTGGAGCGGGTGGACGACGTTTTCCAGGCGCCGGTCTCGCTCTTTTATTTGCAAGACCATTCCTACAATGAAATTGCGGAAATACTGGGTGTGCCGCTGGGCACAGTAAAATCGCGCCTGGCCCGCGGACTTGGGCAATTGCAGCAGTTGTTGGCGCGCGACATCGCCGCCGGCCAAACTCCACCGGATTTGTGAACGTAAACGAAGCCAAAAGCATCTTGTTGCCTTATCGGCCTGGCACGGCGGATTTGCAAGACACGCAGATTGCCGAGGCGCTGGCGCTGGCCAAATGCGATCCCGAACTGGCCCGCTGGCTGGCGGCACATGTCGCCAGCCAGGCCGTCCTGCGCGCCAAGTTCCGGCAGATCATCCCTCCAGCCGGACTTAAGGAGCAAATCGTGGCGGAATATGCGGCCGGCCGGCGGCAAATGGGAGCCGGCCGTTTGCTCTGGGTGTCGGCGGCCGTCTTGGTACTACTGATCGGGTCGCTGGCAGTCTTATGGCATCCTCAACCTCAACCGGCGCCAGAGAGCGCCCTGGCCGTTTACCAAAGTCAAATGGTGAGGATGGCGCTCGGCGGCTACGAGATGGATTTCAAGACCAATGATTTGGCTCTCATCCGGGCGAATCTGGCACAGCGTCATGCCCCGGCGGATTTCGCGCTGCCTGAACCGTTGTTGCAGCGCACCGTATTGACGGGCTGTGCAGCCACGGTTTGGCGGGGTGCCAGGATTTCGCTGGTCTGTTTCCGCACCGGCAAGCCGCTTCCGCGTGGCGTCTCCAGCGACCTCTGGTTGTTCGTCGTGGACCGGACCGCGATAACCAATACGCCGCTGTCGAGGACGCCTCAAATTGCCAAAGTCAACCGGCTCATTACCGCCACTTGGACTGATGGCAGCAAGCTCTATTTTCTCGGCGTGGAAGGCCAGGAGGCGGACATTCAGCGGTACCTCTGACCAAAAAGGTCCCTGCCCGCAACCTCAAGGAGGGTATTTTGCATCAATTTCGACTTAAGCGTGGCTTGTCCAGAAGTGGATGCCAGGCGGTGGACAGGGGAGGCGCTGGAGGTCAATTTTCCACGCTCATGTGGTCGATTACCCATTCAAAATCAGTGTGGTCGGCGGGAGACGTTGTGGGAATTTGGAGGGGAAAGATGCTTACGTCGTAGGCGACGGCCGGCACGATTGTGGCGGGATTCTGCCAGTGGTGCAGCGCAGCATGACCGTCGGCAAACGAGAAGGCGCCAGAACCGTTATGATAGGAGGCGGGTAGGTCACTCCATTCATTGATCGGGACGCTGCTTGAGCCATAACCATTGCCAGGCAGGTCGCGATCGACAAAATAGCCGTCGTCGATGCTGTCGGGATGCTCGTCCAGGAAGACGAAGATATCGGTCGTACGTGGCATCTGCTCGATCTTCAAGAACTGGCGGTAGCCCGGATTATTCTGGTTTTGGCCGCCCACGATGGCAGTTCCGGCATTGCCCACCATGGCGTTCATCGAGTAGCTGCGAATCCGCTGACTCCACCCGGCGTTTTTTTGCACGGCGCTTAACACTTGATCGGAGGGACAATGGTAGATGGCGGTGTTGCCCAGCACATAAGGGCCAAGGCTGGCCTGGGTGATGGTCGCCACATTCGTGTTATCCGGGCTGGTATCCCACGTCATGACGTTGTTCACCCAGTTGATGTTGGTCCGGAAGTTGCCTTGCATCACCAGATTATACGGCAGGAGGGAATCATGGTCATCCGCATAGAGTTGCCAGGCCAGAGTGAGTTGCCGGGTATTGTTGAGACAGTAAACGCCCCGCGAATGTTCGCGTGCACTGGACAGGGCTGGCAGCAGAATGGCCGCGAGAATGGCGATGATGGCAATGACGGCCAGGAGTTCCAGTAATGTAAAAGCGCCCGCCACCGCCGGGCAAGAGGCCGACGGCTTCTGTGCTTTGGACGAAAATCTCATGGCTGCAACCTATATTGCCATCGCTGACTGTTTACAGCGCTCTTGTACAGCCTCTGGCGGTATTTGTCAAACCCAATCTGGCTCGAATTCGCGCTCAGAAAGCCGCGATGAGCCAGCCGCCTGCGGCGCAACATTTTGGGAATCAACGTTGATCGTTTCGGGATGCGGAGTTGGCGAACGTAGGGCGCGTCGCTCCGCGCGCGCCTGGCAACCAACGCAAGCTCACCCCAATCATTATCGCCTGCCGACAGCGCCTGGCGTTCAGTGTTCGAATCTCGTGGGGTCGGAATTCGGATTTCCGCTCCGCCTCTAGCCTTTTTTTAGCCATTGCTGTCCTGGGATGACTATGTTAACCAGTTTTTATGCTCTGGGTTAAGTTCGTGAAAGCCACACTGCCGCTCCTGCTCGCGGCGATGGCCGGATGCGCGCAGAACAACGCCGCGGGCCCCGCCGGCGGCGTTGCCCCGTCCGCAACCAGCCCCGCGAGAGAATCCGCCGCGCCGGCCAATGCGGCGGCCGTGAAGGCCGAGCAGCTTCGGATGGATTGCATTGCCGGCCGCCGGCTCATTTGCGGCAAGGTCCTCCGGGTGCTGCCGGATGGACTGGTGGTGGAGAGCGGCTACACCGACTTGTTGCGGCCACCGTTGACGAAATCCTGGGTGGTGCCTGCCACCGCTTCCGCGCACCGGAATCCCACCGCCATCGAACTCAGGGAGCCTGGGACTCCGTGCCTTGGCCTGGCCTTCCTGACCGACACACCCAGGCGGCCCAAGGCGAAGCTTTTCGACTATGTCATCATCATGGGCTACCCGGCGGGCTCGTACGATTACCTGGCGGCGCCGAAGGTCCGGAAGACGATCCGCAAATTTTCCGCGGGTCTGGATACCGCGGTGAGGCTGCTCCTCCAGGCGCAGGACAGCCGCCCCGGAGCCGCCCCGGCGCACGATTCCCATTGACCCCCGGCGCGCTTCGCGGATTATGGCTGACATATGACGACCCTGCCAGCCGGATACCAAAAGCTGTTGAAACGGATGCGCGAAGTGAGCCTGTTGAATACGATCTCCTGCGCGCTAGAGTGGGACCAGGATACCTACATGCCTCCCGGCGCGCTTGCCTACCGCGCGGATCAACTTGCCTGGCTGGGCGGAAGATCCCACCGCCTCTTCACCGCCGGGCCGGTGGATGATTTGCTTTCCCAATGCGAGCAGCAGGGGTTCGAGCCCGACTCGCCGGAGGGCGCAAACGTCCGCGAATGGCGGCGTCATTTCGATCGGGCCAAAAAACTGCCGCCGTCATTCGTGATAAAATTCGAGCGCACCAAGGCGCTGGCCTACGAAGCGTGGCGCGAGGCGCGGGCGCAATCCAAATTCAAACTATTCAAGCCTCACTTGGCGAAGATGGTGGGTTTGGTCCGGCAAAAGGCGGATTACCTGGGGTACGAGGCGTCGCCCTACGATGCGTTGCTGGAGGCTTATGAGCCGGGAGCGCGGGCTGAGCGCATCTCCCAGTTGTTTTCGGAGCTGCGGCCGGCCATCGTGGCGCTGCTCGGGCAGGTCCGGGAACGGCAGGCCGCCACGTCGGACCTTGGGCTCCATGGCACCTATCCCATTGCGGCACAGCAGGCCTTCAACCGGCGCGTGGCCGAGGCGATCGGCTTTGATTTCAAATCGGGCCGGATCGATACCACCACGCATCCGTTTTGCACCACCTTGGGCGCGGGTGATTGCCGCCTGACCACCCGCTACCACGAGAATGACTTTACCGACTCGCTTTACAGTATTTTACACGAGGCCGGGCATGGCTTGTATGAGCAGGGACTGGCCCCCGAACATTTCGGCACGCCGGCCGGTGCCGCGGCGTCCATGGGCATTCACGAATCGCAATCGCGTCTCTGGGAAAATCACGTCGGCCGGAGCCGGTCCTTCTGGGAACATTGGCATCCCATCGCCTGCGAGTATTTCCCGGATTTAAAGAACCTCACGGCGGAACAGCTCTACGCGGCGGTGAACCGGGTCCGCCTGTCATTTATCCGGGTGGAGGCCGATCAGGTCACCTACGACCTGCACATCATGCTGCGGTTCGACCTTGAACTGAAGCTGGTTGGCCGGCAACTGGAAGTGGCCGACGTCCCGGCGTACTGGAACGAGCAATTCGAGCAGATGTCTGGCCTGAAAGTGACCAAGGACGCCGACGGCTGTTTGCAGGACGTGCACTGGTCATTCGGTGGCATAGGCTATTTCCCGACCTATACGCTCGGCAATCTGAACGCCGCGCAGTTGATGCAAACCGCGCGGCGGGAGAATCCCGCGCTCGATGAGGATTTGCGCCAGGGCCGGTATCAAACGCTGTTGGCGTGGCTCCGGCAGAAGGTGCACCAGGAAGGATCGCGTTATCGTCCGCAGGACCTGATGGAGAAGGTGACGGGCGAGCGAACGAGCTTCCGGCATCACCTGGAATATTTGCGCGGAAAATTCGCGAGTTAACCCGGCGCCGGCTTGTCGCGCCGCAGCACGCGAAGGCGGATGCGCGGCTCGCCTGTTGTGGCGCCCCCGGAAGCAACCGGAACCGATTTGAATGCCAACAGCATTCCGTTTCAAAGCCCATGGTTGCCGCCCCGCGGCTGCCAGGGGTTGCCGGACCACCTGCCTTATCAACCTCAACGCGGTTGCGCCGAGTTCATCGGTAACTGCGAGGTAAGGCGGACTCGAACTGGCGCATGCGGGCTTCATCATTCGGATTTTATCCGCGTCCACGAAAGGGTCGTCCTAGAAAAATGACACCTCGTAATTTTAGCCCGCCAACCTGTCCTTTGGCGGGGGCTCAGCCGAGGTGGAACCATGGGACTATTACGGGCTACGCCCGGCTGGGCGACGCCGTGGTGGAACGCCTCGCCACCGACTTGCGCGCCTAGTTCCAGACATGCGCGGGTTTTTCGGCGCAGACCGCTGGGCAATACGGCTGGTTTACACTGAATCTGCGTGTACCGGTCTCGGAGGTGCCATCTTCGGAAAAAGCCTCTGGCTACTGCTCGCCATGGCACGTTGGTCGTCCCAGGTTCGCATATTTCGTGTGGTTCGCGGTTTTGTCACCGGTCACTTCCAAACCAGCCAGTCGGGACTCCTGTGTGCGGATTTGGCAGAAGGGGAGATTTCATACAAAGCAACCATCCACTACGTAGGCGGCCTTGCCGCCCCGACCCGTCGCCAAGGCAGCCTGCCCTCCGTAGTCTTGGCGGAGACCAGGTCGCACCAGGTCGCACCTTTGAATTTCTCCACCCTCTGCCGTTGTAGTAAAATCCGTTCATGAAAATTTATGTCGATCTGCCTCTGCCAGCGGAATCCATGCAATTATTGCAGGCTGGCACGGCGGGACACCAACTGATGTTTCCGCAGACCCCCGCGGCTTCCGTCCTGGCAAAATCGGATCCGGATCCACAGTTCCTTGGCGCCGAGATTGCCTTCGGCCAGCCTGATCCGGCGGCCATAGCGGACGCCACGCAACTGAAATGGATTCACGTGAGCAGCTCCGGCATCACGCGCTACGACAATCCCCGGTTCCGTGCGCTCATGGCCGAACGTAAAATCATCGTTTCCAACAGTGCCGGCGTTTATTTCAACGCCTGTGCCGTCCATGCGCTGAGCTTCATCCTGGCGCAGGCCAGGAACCTGCCCGTGGCGCTCAAAACCCGGGTCGCCAGCGGCACGCCCGTCTGGACCGAATTGCGCAGTTCCAGCACGGCGCTCCGCGGCGAAACCGTCTTGATCCTCGGCTACGGCGCCATCGGCCAACGGCTGGCGGAGTTGCTCCAGCCGTTTGGCGTCGTCGTCACCGGCTTTCGCCGCCAGGCGCGCGGTGACGAAACGATTCCCATCATCACCGAAGGCGGATTGTTCGCCGCGCTCGGGCAGGCCCGGCACGTAGTCAACATCCTGCCGGATAGCGCCTCAACGAGGCTCTTCTTCGATGCCGACCGCTTCGCTGCGCTCCGGCCCGGCGCGGTTTTCTACAACATCGGCCGGGGTGTCACCGTTGACCAAACCGCCTTGGGGAACGCTTTGTGTTCAGGACATCTCCAAGCCGCCTGGCTCGATGTGACCGAGCCTGAACCGCTGCCAGCCGAGCACCCGCTGTGGCAGGTGCCCAACTGCTTTATCACTCCCCATATCGCGGGCGGGCAGGGCGGGGAGTTTAATGTGCTAGTCCGGCATTTTTTGGAAAACTTCCAGCGCTTTATCCGGGGCAAAGCTTTGATGGATCGCGTCATGTGATCCCCCCGACCACGGGAAGCCAGGATATGGCACCCACGATATTTCGAAAGTCTTTCACTTCGGATTTCTGCGCGGCGGCATGTTCTGGGGCTGGCCTTCGTCCCACACGACGATTGCGTTTGCCACGGCCTGCGCTCTCGCTGGACTTTTTCCAAAACAAAGGTGGCTCGGCTTTGCCGCCATTGTGTATGCCATTTATATCGGCCTTGGCATCTCCATGACAATCCACTGGTTCTCCGATTTTGTGGCGGGCGTAATCATCGGAACCTTAATTGGTATGGTGGTCGGCAAGAGTTTCCGTCCAAGCCCGTCCGGGAGCATGTAAAGGACTGTGTGCCGAGCATGCATTGTTAGCTACAACCGCTGCATCGTCGGCAGCGCCAATAATTGAGGCGGACCGAACCCTTCCGCATCCGACTGGTCAACGGACGTTCAGCGCGACATTGATGTGCCGTACCGCTGTGTTGAGATGTTTGACAACGCGCTCCTGTCCCTTGACTTCCGCGGAATTAAGCACTTGCAAAATGAGGCTTTGCGCTTCACGGAGCCTCGCATCTGACAACGCCTGGGGGGTCCGGTCCTTCAAATCGCCGGCAACATCCACGCCCAAGAGTTTGGCGGCGGCTTCCACTGAATGCATCGCCTTCACGCGATGCCCTTTGTAATCATGGTCGCCGGTCGCCAGAATGCCGTACGCGTCATGCAGCAATTTGGCCTCAGCGCTGTCGCGGAACGCCATGAATTGAAAGGCGTGATCGCCGGCAGTCGGATTGCTCAAAGCAGGTACGGATTGAACGGTTGCGGCCCGCAAGCCCGTGCTGCAACTCAACGCAGCGATCAGCGCCGCGACTTTAAACGTCGATTGGGGTTTGTTATTCATAAGCTTCATACAATGTCATCTGACGTACGTTCGGGTGCAAATGTTACCATTTTTCCCGCCGGTTTCATCAATTTTCACCCTGCGGCGGTGATTTTCTGCGGGGCGACTTGTTCACCAGCGCGACGGAGCGTCTTTTTTTCGGTGAATAACTCCGCCGCCGCAATCGTCATCCGCGTTGATTTTGCTGGGAATTTTCACTTATTACCCGGCTGCGGACCCGCCGATTTCGGTGGATAAGATGTGCATATTAAACTGTAGGCAGTTTCCAGATTTTTGCTAAGATGTAGCCAGTTCATTGAAAGAACGAAGTGGGCGGTGAAGAGTAAAATCGACGTTGTCCGCTTCTGGATAATCCCAGGCGACTGGGGAAAAGTCAGGTCAGGCTGGTTGATCTGGCTCCTCCAAAACCGGGCCGAAAGGCTTGGGTTCGGAGGCAGAATTCACCAGTTCCTCTGGCGGTGTTCGCACACCGTCAAATGCGAATGAGGGACTTGGCAGCAAGAGGCGATGAGAAACCGCTTCGAGTTGAGTCAAGTAGTCCGGGAAAGTTTCGGTTCCGGACGAATCGCAGTCACCCAGAGGGTGAATAGCTGCTACTGTGTATCAGCACGGTGCGGACGGCTCTGGCGGGAGCAATTGAATTGAGACCGCCCAGCGAAAGACGCCGAAAGGCGGACAAAGGGAGCGACCGCATCGGGAAGAACACGGGAACTCGGCAGGTTCCGTGAAAAACTTCCGCGCGCCGGCGATGTTAAAAACGACACCGCTGGACTGTGAGATAAAAGGCAGCTTGAGAGTGAAGAGGCGAGACCCGTGGCTCTGGGCGAACGCATCGCCACCAGCGATGGCTGACCCAAGGCCAGTGGTCAAGACGCGAACATCAGATTCGCAGGCGTGTCTTGACCTGGTTTGCAGGCCGGTGGCGCAACCACTAGCTGAAGCGAGCTGAAAAGCCTCACTCAAATGCCGCGCATTGAAAGATGCCGGCCGGCCCTGCTACGAGGCCGATAACTCCGCTTGCCGTGGAGAATGGCGTCGGGAAACCGGCAGCCCCTGAAAAGGGCGCGCCTAATGTCGGCTTGGGAAAGAGAGATTGGCGAACTCCCATCCCCCATTTGTCCCTGCTTGACCGAAAGGTCGGGCAGGGACTTATTGTTTTGCCGCTCCGGCCCCATCCCTCTCGTCGCTGCCTGACTGCACGCCGCCGCTTGAAACCCGGCAGTGTTTCAATACATGTTCGCTTGCCAACCGCGCCGGTGTTTTGTCTAATTCGGTGTGCTCAATCAGCAGACTCTGAATCGTCCAGCCAGTTTTTCTGGCATTGGACTGCATAGCGGCAACCGGGTGAACATGACCATTTTGCCGGCACCGGGCAGCAGCGGGGTCCGCTTTCGCCGCGTCGATCTCGACGGCAAACCCGAGATCGAGGCCCGCGTCGAAAATGTTTCTGAAACCAACCGGTCCACCACTCTTGCCAAGGGCAATGTAAAGATTCACACCGTCGAGCACGTCCTGGCCGCCCTGGCCGGCTATGGCATCGACAATGCCGTGGTTGAGCTCGACGCCAACGAACCGCCCATCGGGGACGGCAGTTCCCGTGAATTCTGCCGCATCATCCAGGCGGCCGGTTTGGCCGCGCAGCCCGAAAAAAGGGAGTTCTTCACTCCGACTGAGCCCTTGGAACTTCTGCTGGGCGAAACCACCATGACGCTCTTTCCGGACGAGAAGTTCAAAATCACCTGCACCAGCGCCGACAAGAACGGCCGGTTCACCCAGTTCTATTCAACCGAGGTCACGCCGGAATCGTGGGAAAGAGACCTGGCTCACGCCCGCACTTTTTGCTTCTTCGAAGAAATCGAATTTCTGTTTAAGAACGGCCTCATCCGCGGCGGCAGCCTCGAAAACGCGGTCGTCATCCGGGACGACGCAGTGTTGACGTCCGAGCCGCTGCGCTATCGCGAGGAGTTCGTGCGCCATAAGATGCTGGACATTGTGGGCGACCTTTCCCTGCTGGGCCGACCGGTTCGCGGGCACATTATCGCCGTGCGTCCAGGCCACGCCGGCAACGTCGAGTTGGTTCGCAAAATGACCGAACAAATCAACAAACCGATCCGGGCCGCGCAAACATTCTCCCCGCCGCCGGCCACCGCTTCGGAGACCCCGGCCGCCGTGGACGGTTCCATGGGCATCGAAGAGCTCATGAAGATGATCCCGCACCGGTATCCGTTTCTGATGGTGGACCGGATTCTCAAGATCGGGGGCGACGTCATTGTGGGCGTGAAGAACGTGACGATGAACGAGCCCTATTTTCAGGGGCATTTCCCCGGTCACCCCATCATGCCCGGCGTGCTGCAACTTGAAGCCATGGCCCAGGTGGCGGGCGTCTTGCTGCTCAAGCGCATCCAGGCGGCCAATCAAATCGCCTATTTCATGGCTGCCGAGCAGGTAAAGTGGCGCAAGCCGGTCGTGCCGGGCGATATCTTGGTGATTGAAATCGAACTGACCAAAGCCCGCGGAAAGATTGGCAAGGCCAACGGGGTCTGCAAGGTCGGCGGCGAAATCGTGAGCGAAGCGTCGGTAACCTTCATGCTCCGCGACGCGTCGAATCCTGGTTGAGCGAATGCAAAAATTCATCGATCCGGACCCGGCCGCCGGCAATTTTTTATGATCCACCCGACCGCCGTCATTCACCCCCGGGCACAGGTGGCGTCCGGTTGCGAAATCGGGCCGTATTGCGTCATCGGCGAGCATGTCATGCTTGGCGAGGAATGCAAACTGCACTCCCACGTTGTCATTGATGGACATGCCGAATTGGGCCGGCGTAACGAGCTGTTTCCCTTTGCGGCACTGGGCCTGCGAACCCAGGACCTGAAATGGAAGGGCGGGGTCACCCATCTGCGCGTCGGCGATGGCAATATCTTTCGCGAAGGCGTCACCGTCCATTCTGCGACGGGCGACGGCGACGCCACTGTGATCGGCTCGAACAACGTGCTGCTGGCGAATGTCCACGTGGCCCACGATTGTCAGCTGGGCAACAACATCGTCATGTCCAGTTTCGCCGGCCTGGCCGGCCACGTCGTGGTCGAGGACAACGTCGTACTGGGTGGTTATGTTGCGGTGCATCAATTCTGCCGCCTGGGAAAACTTTCCATGGTGGGCGGTTGCTCCAAACTGCGCCAGGACCTGGCGCCCTTCATGCTCGCGGATGGGAGCCCGGCGGAGATGCACACCATCAACAAAGTGGGGCTCGAACGTTACGGCGTGCCCGAAGCCTCCATTGCCGCGCTGAAGCAGGCTTACAAAATCCTCTTCCGTGAAGGCCTGACCATCACAAACGCGCTCGTAAAAATCGAGAGCGAGCTGCCGGTTGGCCCCGAAATCACTCATTTGCTCCAGTTCATCCGCGCCAGCGAACGGGGCATCAATCGCTGAGTTCCGCGTTTACTCGGTTACCACCAGATCGTCCGCCGTCCACATGACCTTGTCCGGACCCGCGGAGTGTATTTCCATCTCCCGGCCGGAGACCTGATGGAAGAAAAAAGGAGTGCCCCACGGGTCCACCAGTTCACCATTCGCATCGACGCGCAAGCCCGCCTCGGCGCTTATAAAATTGAGATGTTTCGGATTTTGCCCCGTCAACTGCCGGGTGATTTCCGGGTTGGTACCCACCGGATTGCCGCCAAACATCTGCCCGAATTGGCGCACGGCGCGACTCATGTTTTGCAGCACGGTGCTCGGCGCAAAATTCGTGAATTCTAGCGGCGATGGCTGGCCGGCCGGCCGTAATTCAGCGCTCGCGCTAGCCGCACTGTGAAGCTGGCCGGCCGGGTGGACGCCCGCAAAATTCGACTGAATGATGGCCAGCGTCTTCGAATCCTGACTGGCCAGCGCCCTGGCCACGACCGCGGGCTCGTTTGATGTATTCTCGGCCGTGGGCTGGGTCTTGATCAAGTGCGGCTGCCACCAGAAAAAAAACAATAATGCGAGCGGACCCAGGACGATGGCCGTCACCAGAACGCGATTTTTCATCAGATGAAGCCGAGATTGGCCGTCGGGAAGCGGCCAATATTTGGAAAAACGGTCGAAAGGTTGCTGTCGTTCACACCAAACCAGGTTGCCAGCGTGGCAAAGTATTGGTCTATGGCCGTGGTCGGGATCCAGCGGCCGGTGCTGGTGTCGTTTGGCCCGTTCACCGTCAGCGTCGGGAACTGTCCGTAGGTGCGCTGGCCGTTGACGGCGCCGCCGAGGATCAGGTGATGGCTGCCCCATCCGTGATCGCTGCCCTGGCCGTTGCTGGGAAACGTCCGGCCAAAATCGCTGGCCGTAAAACACGTCACTTGCTGGGAAAGGCCAAGCTGTGCCATCGCGCGCTGGAAGGCGAACATCGACTGACTTAATTCGGCCAGGAGATTCGTGTGCGCCCCCAAGAGCACGTTGTTGGGGGTATTCGCACCGTATTCCGTCTGGCCCGTATGCAGATCATAGCCGCCCACCTGACAGAAGAAAATCTGGCGCAGCATCCCGAATCCTCCTTTGTTGACCGGCGTATTCCCGGCGGCGATCAGGCGCGCGACCATCTCAAGCTGCGGGCTTAACGTGGAGCTGAAGGCGGCGCCGCCTTCCGGCGGCGTGATTTTGGTCGGGAATGCGTTTGACCAGAAAGTGGCAGCAGCCGTGTTGGAGATGGCGTTGTTCAGGAGGGCGCCGGTATTAATCGCCTGCTCGGCCACGCCCGCATAGGCCTGCGCCTGGAGGTTCGTGTACGGGAGACCGAGGATATTCATGAGCGATGGCAGCCGATTCGTGTTCGCTCCGCCCGAAGGCGTCGTGGGCAGCGACAGCGATACTGCCCCACTGGTGGATACGGAATACTGCGCCACGATATTGCCGACTTCGAAGGTGTTCGCACCGGCCAGCGTTACCATCAGCGAAATCGGCGCGTTCGGCTGCACGGCGTTGAGCAGATCCGCGCAGCGGCCGCCCCAGCCGGTCGTCGGCGGCTGATCGGGGACGGACGTCTGCCACTGCGTCTGCTGGTCGGCGTGGGAGAAGAGCTGTGGCGGGGTGGAGACAATGCCGGTCAGATATTGCGACCGGGTGATGGGATAAACCAGGGTGCCCGCATTGAACAGGAACGCCAGGTTTCCCTCGCCAAACAGCGTCTGCAGTTCAGGACAACTCGGATGCAAACCGTAGGTATTGCCGTCGCTGTCCAACGAAGTCACCGGCAGAATGGCACTTTGCGGTATCGCCAGCACGGGCGTGCGAATGGCCGCGTAATTGGCGTACTGCGAGGGAGTGGTCGGGATGATAAGATTGTTCGAGTCGTTGCCGCCCTGCAGAAAGATGCACACCAGCGCCTTGTAATCAGTGATGTTCGATTGGGCCACCGCCGCGTTCATAAACCGCAAATCCCTGATTGCGGACGTCATCGCTGCTGTGCCCACGGCAGCGCAGGCCGCCCGCCGGATAAAGTCGCGACGGGTGATGACGGATAAGCGCTTGTCGTTCATAAAGCTATTTCTGGATGATATAGTCGGGCGAGTTGGCAATCAAATGCACCACCGCGCGCACGCGGTCGCGCATCTGGGTTCTCGTTGGCGGAGTGCTGAGTGGGAAATTATTTGTGTTGGCCACGTAACTGATGATGCTGGCCTGCGCCGCCGCCGACAACTGGCCTGCCGCCAGCAGGGTGTTCAAGCTGTTGACCAGCGTGGGCAAGCCGGCATTCGAGGTGTAGCCCGACGCCATCCATGGCGAGAGATTGAGCACCAGCGATCCGTTGCCCCCCGTAAAGCTGCTCAAGCCGTTGGTATTGCCTGTGTTGTTCAAAATACCGCCTTCCAGAAAGTTCATCTGCGCCGCCACGCCGCTGTCCGTGGTCAGTTGAAACTCCGGGGTCGTCAGGCCGGCGGACGCCAGCGCGCCGGGGAATTCGTAGCCGGGATAGAAAAAGTTGAATACGGTCGGCGAGCGCAGGGGTGATTGCGAGAGGCTCGAAACGGTTCCGCTGTCCGTGTACCCCATGTTCCAGGTATTCTCCTGGATGACGACGGTGCCCGAGCGCGACAAGTCAGGAGCTTGCAGACCGTACACCGCAAGGCTGTTTTGATTTTGGTTGGCGGATTTGGTCGTTGTAACCGTGAAATGCGTGAGGTCAGGCACGCTGGCCACTTGATAGGTTCCGTTAGTTGCGCTGCCGGAAGTGAAGTTAATGTAAACACTGTCGCCCGGCACCAAGCCGTGCGGCCCGCTGGTGCTGATGACGATGCTGGTCCCGCTTTGCGTGTAACCTCCCACGGCCAATTTCGGCAACAGACAACTGCCGGCGCGCTGCACCGAATCCGTCGTGATCACGGTGAAATGGTTGTTGTCGATCACGGTGGCAACTGGGAACAGTCCGCTCGCGGCGCCGCCGGTCGTAAAGGTGAGGTAAACCGGGTTGCCGGCGGCCAGTCCATTCCCGGAAAGCGCGGCGGTAATGGTTCCGTTGGTTTGCCCGTAGCTGCCCACCAAAAGCTGCGGCGCGGTAATGGCCAAGGTGGTCGGGCTCGTCGCCGTCACGCTGTAGCCCTGCGAGGCGGGCGGGGAATTGCCCGAAGTGTCCGTAAAGATCAGGTCGGCCGTATCGCCATTGTTGAGCAGGTGCGGGCTGCTGGTCGTGATTGTAATGATTTGATTCGTGGTCTGGCTGTAGGTGCCGCTGACCGGAGGCGGCGACGGGAACGCCCGCGCGAGGTCGGTCACGCGCAGCAGCGGTTCGCGCTGCTTGCCGTAAGTAGGTTGCGAAATCAGGTCGGGACTGCGCGCTTCATAGTCGAGCAAAATCGCCTGGAACACCGCCTGGAGATTGCCGCGCGCACCCGTGCCATCGTTGTTGAACACCTGGGCCACCCGATACACGTAATCGCGGCTGGGATTGCTCGTCACCAGTCGTTGGATCAACTGGCGACAAATAAAGGGCCCCACGTTCTGGTTGTTGAAAATGGAATCCAGCGCCTGCTCCAGATCCTGGGAACAATACGCGTCATTCGTTGTGGACGGCACCGCTTGATTGCCCCAGGCGGGCGTCAGCATGACGTTGTCCAGCACCAATTTCGAGCCCAGCTCATGGTGCGAGGGCACCAACACCATGGGATTGGTGCCGTTGTATGGCGGATACCAATTGGAAGGCAGCCGGCCGTTCGCCTGGTTGGTCTGGTAGTAGTTCCAGCCGGTAAACACACTGGCAAAGCCCATGATCTCGTTCTGGCCGTATGTTGGCACCAGGTTGTCCTGTGCATTCAGGATCAGCGATCCATCCGGCCAGAGCCGGTTCAGGCCGATCGAAAACAACTGCTGAACCTCGCGCGCATAATTTTCATCCGCGTGCAGGCCCGTAATGATGCTGCCCGCATTGTTGCCCAGCATGCTGAGATAGAGGCCCATGGCCGGTCGTAGCGTAACGCTTTCTAGGAGGGCGCGATAATTGCCAAACGCATTGTCCAGGAGCGTGTCGTAATAGGACGACAGCGCATCCGCCTTGTTCTCCAATACGCCGTTTTCCGATACTACAAAAATTTCGCTCAATGCGAACGCCACGCGCTGCCGCAATTGGTCGGGAGCCGTCACCGAATTCTGCCACCACGAATTAAACCACAGCGGACTCTGATACAAATCCGTGGGATCGGAATACGGATGCGCGAGCACGTTCGTCAACGTGTGGGTTGCTGGAATGGTGAACTGGTTGCTGATCCAGCCCGCATATCCGAGCGCCTGCACCGCGGCGATGTCGTTGGAACCAGCGCCAAAGGTCGCCTGTGTCAGAAACCGTGCGGCGGCATTGGGATCTGCCGAATCATCCGTCCACGACGGCGGGGCCGGCGGGGGCGTGAACGCCTGGGAACCGTTCGCCAGCGTGAAATGTCCGCCAATTTCACCATTGGCGAAAGCCGTGCTCTCAATGACGATTGCCGCTTTTCCCTCGGCGATGATTTCAAGGATGTCGTTGGTGTCCAGCGGCCCGGCTGCCTTGATGTTCCACAAGTACGAACCATTCGCCTGCGGTTTCGCGGCGGAAATGTCAAAGATCAATTCGGCCGGGTCATTCTGGTAAGGATCGGAATTGATGGACTGGCCGGTGGGCGTCCCTACGAGGTTGGTAATCGTAAAAGTCAAAGTAGCCTGGGTGCCCGCGGCATTCACGCGCAAGGTTGCGGAGCCGACACCGTCGCTGACCACGCCGGGCAGAGCCAGCAAGTTGGCTGAATAGAGGGTGCCAGGATTGTTCACCGGCAGCGGCGGATAATAGCGGGAGAACAGATAGCCGGGCACGACGCCCGCCGGCGCGGTGCTGGTGCCGATGGGATCCTGAATCCAGCCCACCGACCAGTTGGCATTCGTCCCGGCTCCCGCCTTGTGCAAAATCTCCACATAATATTGCTTGCCCGCCGCGAGCGAGAGCCACCCCGATTGCTGCGACGGCTGCAAGTTCCACTGGCCCGCGACCGTTCCGTTTTGTCCCGGGGCCGTCGGATTGTTCGTCGGGGTCACCCAGGCCCGCAACACCTCGTTGACCTGGTTGTGATCGTCGGAAATCCAAAGCTGCGCGGAATCGCTGCCGGCAATCCAAAAATAATAGTTCCCCGTCGCGGGGGCGGTAAAATAGCCGCGAATGCGTTCCCCGTAATTCACGCCGTAATTGACCGGTCCCTCAAGCTTGCCAATCACATTCGTGAAGCTGGCCGGCATGGCCGTGGGAATATCCGCCACATTGATCCCCGGGACACCGGTCCAAACCTCCTGCACCACCGAGCTGCCAGTATTCATCACTGAAATATTGAGCACCGATGCGCCGACGCCGGCGACGTTGCTGGCAGTCAACGTCGCTTGAAAATTGCCGGCGAGCGTGGGAATGCCGGAAATAACCCCGTTGGTGGCGTTGAACGCCAGCCCCGGCGGCAGCCCGCCGGCTGTGAAAGCCAGCGGCGTATTGGCCCCGGTCACCGTAAAACTAAACGGCTGTCCCAGGAAGGCCACCGCGCTCAATGCGCTGGTGATCACCGACGGCGCATTGGATCCACCGCTGGCGAAGCCGTTGGTGGGATATAAACAGGAATTGGGTATGACTTCCTTCGGCTGGCTGGGACTATACCAAAAAAGGTGGACCTGGCCCGCTCCGCCGGCTTGAAGATATTCGAGCTTTAAGTCGTATCGCGTCCCGGCCTGCAAGGTGATGGCGTTCGTCCAAACCGTGAGACTCTGGGCCTGCCATTTGCTGATGAGCAACTGGTCATTGACCCAGAGCCGGCAGCCGTCGTCGCTTTGCACGCCAAAAACATAGGTTCCCGAAAACTGCGGCTGCACCTGTCCCGTCCAGCGCACGGAATAAAGACCGTTGCTCAGATTGGGTGGCGGATTGGTGCCGCCCCACACGAAATCAATGACCGGATCAACGCGCGTGAAAAAGAGATTGGTCGGATTGAAATTGTTGCTGTTCGTGTACGTCGTGCTCGAATTGGTATAATATTGGCCGAGCAATCCGCTGCCAGTCGCCGCGGGAGACGGGTAGATGACCACGGCTGCATTGCTCTGGGCGCCGACGGTGTAATCGGCGCCCGGCAATAGTTGTAATTGCGCGATAGCCGGTGTTTGCAAGTTCGTGTTGGCCAGCGGCGTCAGCGTAAACGTGGCCGTGCTCGCCCCCGCCGGCAGGGGCTCCGTGGCCGGCAAACCGGTGTAATCCAGCCCCGCCACCGCAAACCCGGTTCCCGGACCGGTCACACCCAGATTCACGACGATATTGTCCAACGGAAAGCCGCCGCGCGTGATGGTGAACTGCCCCGTGGACGTGGAGTTCTGACCGGCCCCGGGCTCCGCCGCCGTTGGAATGGTGGCCGCAATTGCAATCACGTTTTGCGAGGTCAGCAGGTTGGTCGTGTAAGCGTAATCGCTTAACGGATTGCCGAAGCTGTCCTCCTGCCCGTTGCTCCAGGCATTGCTCGGGTTGAGGCCCAGCTCATACTTTTCCCAATCATTCATCAGCCCGCTGCCATCCGAGTTCACATCCGCAATGGCCACGCGATAGAATTGGGTCGTCCCGGCCGGCACCGTCAGCGTCACATTCGTTCCCGACCGCGCCTCCAAGTTGGTTTCCGCCGTCCATGTGGCGGCGTCAAGATTCGTCGCACTTTGCAGCGTATAGAGCTTGCCGGGCGCGCTCGGAACGGTGACTGAAAAATTCCCCGCCGCGTCCGCAAAAAATGAAATGTGGGGATAGGACTTGGGATTGAAGGGATCGGTCGCGGCGGTGGCTTCCTGCAAATTCGAGAAACCATCGCCGTCCGGGTCTGCCGCCGGATCCACACCGTAAGCGTTGTAAAGCCACTCCCAAATGTCGCTCATGCCGTTTCCGTTCAGATCCACCTTCTGTCCCCAAACCGGTTGCGCGGCCAGGCAAAGCCACATCGCGGCGCTCGCTGTTAGAATCCAGGCGGAACGGGAAGGTACTCCGAATCTTCGCCCCGACCGAACGTTGGTATTTCTGATAAACATTTGGCAAAACAAATTCCAAGGACATCCACACTCATTCCGTTTCTGTTATTTGTCAAATGAACTTCTGTGACAGGAACTTTCGCGTTCCCGGCGCCGCGCAGGTCTGCTCCAAAGACTGGCACCAGCCCTTCCGGAGGGCGCGTTTTCAAATTGCGACCAGAGCGCGAGTCTGTGACTCGCAGCAACTTCGCCCGCCAGGGGGGTGCGAATGGCGCGGGCAGTCTTGAATTTTCACGTTGCTGCGGCTCACTGAGTCGTGCTCCGGCCAAACTCATTTGCCCGGCGTCAGCTTCGCGGCGATTTCCCGGATCACCGCCCCGGCTTCCGGGTAATCCTTCACCGCTTCGCTTCGCAGCAACAGCCGGTGCGCCAGCACCACTTCCATCACCCACTGCACGTGCGCAATGGCGGCGGCACTTTGTCCTTCGATGGCCGCCAGCGCCTGGACCGCCCGAAAAATTCCCAGCGAGCCGCGCGGACTGGCGCCCAGCCGCAGCGCCGGATGTTCCCGCGTTGCCCTCGCCAAAGCCACCAGATAGTCACTCACCGCCGCGCCCACCTCGATTTCGCGCACGCCGCGCTGGCATTTCACGATTTCATCTGCCGTGGTCACGGGGGTAAGCGTTTCGATCGGATGCTGCAACTGTACGCGCCGGCACATTTCCTTTTCCTGTTCCACCCCGGGATAGCCAAGGCTCAGGCGCAGTAGAAAACGGTCCATTTGCGCTTCCGGAAGTCGGAACGTGCCTTCCTGCTCGATCGGGTTTTGCGTGGCCATCACCATAAACGGTTTCTCCAGCCGGTAGGACACCCGGTCGATGGAAACCATCCCTTCGCCCATGGCCTCCAGCAGCGCCGACTGCGTCCGCGGGCTGGCGCGGTTGATTTCATCCACCAGCACCATTTGCGAAAACAGCGGTCCAAAGCGGAAATCCTTCCGGCCCGTCGTCGGATCCAGGATGAAATCGCCGACCACATGCTCGGGCTGCAGGTCGGGCGTGCATTGAATGCGTCTGAACGTGCAGCCCACGCTCTGCGCCACGGCGCGCGATAACATCGTCTTGGCCACACCCGGCACGTCCTCGAACAAGATATGGCCTTCCGCAAATAGCCCCACCACCGCCAGCCGCACCTGGTCCGATTTACCCACAATGACGCGTTCCACATTCGCGATGATCTGGTTCGCAATCGCCGCCACCTGGGGCGCCTGGTAAATGTCCGGCGGCGGCGGGGTGACGGCCAGCTTCATTTTTTCGGCGGGCTGCCGGGACTTGCGCGGCATCAGGATGTCCTCGTGACATCGGGGG
Source organism: Verrucomicrobiota bacterium (assembly GCA_049509875.1). Lineage (GTDB taxonomy): Bacteria > Verrucomicrobiota > Verrucomicrobiia > Limisphaerales > UBA11358 > UBA11358. The sequence goes on from JBEKZM010000013.1 coordinate 36,782, forward strand.
CAGGGGACGTGCTCGCCGACCTGGGCGTCGGGAATCTCAAAAGGGTGGCCGCAGTGCGGACAAATGCGCTTGGGCATGGTTTATTCCGTGGTTCAATCGTTTCCAGATGGCACTGAATTCTTCAAGCCGTCGAGCCCGTTGTCCAGAACAAATCGCCGTCGGAAACCGGTGCCCGCGCTGCCCTTGGCGGCCGCGGCCACTCCTCAGCCCAGCTGCCTTATGGCGGCCATCGGCCCGCGCCTCGGCCCCGGGCCCAGGGCAAAATAGGAGGTGGTTTTGGCAAGAATGTTCCTTAGTTCGGCATTGACCGGTGGTCGTTCGCCGCTAAAATCTTCTATCGTTTTGGTTTCAACTCCGCAATCTAAATAAAACAAACAAACTATGGCAGTCAAAGTAGCTATCAACGGATTCGGCCGCATCGGCCGGATGGTCTTTCAGGCGCTGTGCGATCAGGGTCTGCTCGGCAAGGCAATCGACGTCGTCGCCGTCGTGGATGTGTCCACCGATGCCGATTATTTTGCCTACCAGATGAAATATGATTCCGTTCACGGCAAGTTCAAGCACCCGGTGGCCACGGAAAAGAGCAGCCCCGCGCTCGAAGATCCGGATGTTTTGGTGGTCAACGGCCACAAGATCAAATGCGTCATGGCCGTGAAGGACCTCGCCACGCTGCCCTGGAAGGCCCTCGGCGTGGACATCGTCATTGAATCCACCGGCCTCTTTACTGACAGCGAAAAGGCCAAGGCCCATCTCACCGCCGGCGCCAAGAAGGTCATCATCTCCGCGCCCGGCAAGGGCGAGGTTAAGACCATCGTTATCGGCGTCAACGAGGGTGAATACGACGCGCACAAGCACAACATCGTTTCCAACGCCTCCTGCACCACCAACTGCCTCGCGCCGCTGGTGCACGTGCTGTTGAAGGAAGGATTCGGCATCGAGGCCGGTTTAATGACCACGATTCATTCCTACACCGCCACCCAGAAGACAGTGGACGGTCCGTCCAAGAAAGACTGGCGCGGCGGTCGCGCGGCGGCCATCAACACCATTCCCAGCACCACCGGCGCCGCCAAGGCAGTCGGCGAAGTGCTCCCCGCCACCAAGGGCAAGCTCACTGGCATGTCTTTCCGCGTGGCCACGCCCGACGTCTCGGTGGTGGACCTCACCTTCCGCACCGTGAAGGAGACGAGCATCGAGGAGATCGACGCCGCCCTGAAAAAGGCGTCCCAGACCTACCTCAAGAACATCCTCGGCTTCACCGACGAGGAACTGGTCTCCACCGACTTCATCCATGATGATCGCAGCTCCATCTACGACAGCCTCGCGACCCTGCAGAACAATCTGAAGGGTGAAAAACGCTTCTTCAAGATCATCAGCTGGTATGACAATGAATGGGGTTACAGCAACCGCGTCGTGGACCTCGTGAAGTACATCACGGCGAAAGGAATTTAATTCCGAAGACTATTCAAAGCGGCGGTTCCTTGTGGAACCGCCGCTTTTTCATTTAAAGTCATAGGGCTCCACCCCCGCCAGCGAGCCATGATCCAGCCGTTCGATCCTTTCCGCCTTCACGTGAATGACATTCTCCACGTGCTGCAATTTTCCCTCGATGATCAGAAACCACTCTTCGGAGGGCCAGGAACTCCCCCCACCGCCCGAATGCCCCACCGTGAAAGATTATCCGCCATGGCTACCGACGGGGTCAGCGTCGAACTCCCGCCATTGGGGCCGGGGACGATGATCTTGCTCAAGGCCCTGCGGCTCATCAATTAAGGATCATGGTTGACAATCGCAGACTAATTGGAGAAGGTAACCATCGATTCATGAGGCGGTTATGGTTTCACCCGAGTGGTCAAAGCTTTCGGTAAAACAAAGGAGAAAACTATGAACAAAGCAGAACAACTAAAGTGTCGGCCCTATTTCAAAATTCGCAAAACTCGCGCCGGTACTCCGGCCGCGACCGGGGCCGGTCCCTGGACCGTGCCGGACCTTTGCGAGGCCTACAAGTGGCCCAATGGGCTCGCCGGCGGCGGAGTCATCGCGATCGTCGAACTCGGTGGCGGCTGGCTTCAAGCGGATGTGAACGCATTCTTTCAGTCCATTGACCAACCGTCGCCACAAATTACAGACGTCTCGGTTGACGGGACCAAAAACAATCCCAATCAAAACCCCGGCAGCCAGGACGACCCGGACTTCGAAGTGGCGCTGGATATCCAAGTGGCGGGAGCGGCCTACTATGTTGCCACGGGCAAACCGGCCATTATTCGCATGTATTGGTCCCAAGACATTGCTTCGGCCGTGGAGAAAGCAACAGAGGATGGTTGCGATGTCTGTTCGATCTCCTGGGGCTCGGACGAAGCCAATTGGGGGAGGACAGCGGCGGACGAGATGGAGGCCGCAGCCACGGCAGCCACGACCGCTGGCATGGTTGTTTTTGCCGCGTCAGGAGACAACGATTCGAGTGACGGCGGTCCGACGCCGGCAAACGTTGATGTTCCTTCCTCCTGTCCGCATGCCATCGGATGCGGTGGAACCAGCAAGACGCCTACCACTGAAACCGTTTGGAACAACAACCCTGGCAACACCGATGGCCAGGGGACTGGCGGCGGCTTCTCGACTCTCTTCCCGGTGCAGAGCTTTCAGGCGGGCGCGCCAAACGGTCCGGGCCGCATGGTGCCGGATGTCTCTGCGGACGCCGATCCAAACACGGGGTACATCGTATGGGTGCACGGCTCGCAAGTGGTTGAGGGTGGCACCAGCGCGGTTGCACCTCTTTTTTCCGGTCTATTCGCGTCGTTTGGAACCAAGCTTGGGTTCATCACGCCCAAGTTATGGGCCAACCAGCTTTGCTTCAACGATATCACGGTTGGGGACAACGGCTTTTATCGGGCCACCGTGGGTCCCGACCCGTGCTCCGGGATTGGGTCGCCCATCGGCGTAAAGCTCGCGGCACTATTCAACGCGACATCCGCGATGTCTGCGAAACTGAGCGCGCAATCGATTGCAAAGTAGCCGACGCCACGCGGGTAATCGGAACTCCGTTTCTTTTCAAAGACAGGAGGCAGGTCCGAATTCATCTATTAAAAACGTCGCGGAAGGACTCAAATTAGGCCGCCACAAGCCGCCGACACCAGCCAGTTCGCCCCGCGAAATGGACAAATTGACACGAATTCCGGCTAAAGGCAGAATGATCTCCGCCGCACGCGACCAAGAACCCACAAGAAAGCAGCAGAGAACACCATGCCCAGACGCGTCGCGCTGAACCTGTTACCTCAGCCTCGTTCTTTGAGACGGCAGCGCGGCGCTTTCTTTTTGCCCAAGCGAAACGCTGCCTCCATGATCCACATTGTGCGTGCCAACTCCGCGCCGGGCCACGCCGAAGGCTATGCGCTCACGATTGAACGAAAAGGAGTCACCATTGAATTTCGCGAGCCGGCCGGTCTGCGCGCCGCGGTCGCGACGTGGCGACAGTTATTGCGTCAGTTCGGGCGGCGTCTCCCCTGCCTTAGAGTTCGCGACTGGCCGGACTTCGCCCGCCGGGGGGTGATGCTCGACGTCTCGCGCGGGCGGGTGCCGAAACTGGAAACGTTGCTCGACCTCGCCGAACGGCTGGCCGATTTTAAAATCAACGAGTTGCAGCTCTATACCGAACACACTTTCGCCTACCGCGGTTATCAGTCCGTCTGGCAAAACTGGGGCGCACTGACCGCCAGGGAAATCCGCATCCTGGATGCGCGCTGCCGCGAACTTGGCATTGACCTCGTACCCAACCAAAATTCCTTCGGGCATCTTCGTTATTTTCTAGAAGAACCCCGGCTGAAGAAACTGCGCGAAATTTCCCGGCCTTACGAAGCCGAAACTGGGGATTTTCTTCGCCGCCCGACGACGCTGGCGCCCAATCATCCGCGGACCCTGCCATTCCTGCGCAGCCTTTACGACGAACTGCTGCCCAATTTCGCCAGCCTTTTTTTCAATGTCGGCTGCGACGAGACGTGGGACCTGGGAAAGGGCCGGAGCAAAAAACTGTGCGACCGTCATGGCCAGGGCCGCGTCTATCTGGATTTCCTCAAGAAAATCCAGCGCGAAGTTTCCGCCCGCGGCAAAACCATGATGTTTTGGGGCGACATTGTTCTGAAATATCGGCCTCTGATACGGGAGCTCGCCGCCTTGGGAGCGCCGGTCTCCGACCCGGCTCGACCGGTTTTCGATGGGGAACGAGTCGGGTCGGAGACCGGCAATCCAAGTCTGGTCGCCCTCAACTGGGGGTATGAAGCCAACCATCCCTTTGCCAAGGAAGCGGCCCAATTTGCCGAAGCCGGCATTCCTTTCTACGTGTGTCCCGGCACGTCCACCTGGCAAACCATGTTGGGCCGGCATGATAACGCGCTGGCCAACTTGCGCACCGCCGCCAGAGTCGGCAAAAAATTTGGCGCCTTGGGCTTTCTCAACACCGATTGGGGCGATGGCGGTCATCCGCAGCCGCTGGCCGTAAGTTGGCCGATGTTCGCCGCCGGCGCGGCCCTGGCTTGGAATTCGTCCGCCCTTGACGAGAAAGGTCTGGCCGCGGTCTTGAACCGCGACCTCTACCAAGATTCCACTGGCGCGACTGGAAAGGCCGCGATCAAACTCGGTTTTGCCCATTGCAAACTCGGCATCAAGGCCGTGAATGAAACTCCCCTCGGCACGGTCATCGCCGCGCCCAAGCCGGAAGATCGCGAACTCTTCTGCCGGAATGGCTTGAAATGGTTTACAAAGGTTCCACGGCAAAGAATTCTGGCAACGTTGAATGAAATTCGACGCCAACGAGCGTCAATCCGCCGGGGCAAATGGACCTCCAACTCGGGAATCATTCTCGCGGTCGAGTTGGATTTGTCGGCGCGCATGGCGGAGGCGTCCTGCCAATATATGTTGTGGCAGCAAGCCGTCGCCAGCGGCCACTCCGCCGAGGCCGCAGTTCGCGCAAAAACGGGCATCCGGCAGTTGCGGGCGCTGGAGAGTGACTTTAACGCCTGTTGGCCCCTGCGGAACAAGGCCACGCCCCGCCACTGCACGCCATTTTTGCGGTGGCGCCGGGCGGATTATCTTGCCTTCACATCCCAAGCGTCCCGCAAACCGTCCCCCAAAAAGTTGAGGGCCAGCAGGGTGGTCACCAAAATGCCGCCCGGAAAGACGATCAGCCACCAATAAATCCGGACGGGATTGATCTGTGAAACGCCCTCCGCAATCAGCGTTCCCCAACTGGCCATGGGCGGCTGAATGCCTAGGCCCAGATAGCTAAGAAACGATTCATAAAGGATGATCGCCGGCATCGTCAGCGCCGCGTAGGTGATGGCCACGCCGAAGATGTTCGGGATGATGTGCCTGAACAAAATGCGTCCCGTGCCGGCGCCCAGGGTACGGCTGGCCTCGACGAACGCGCGCGAACGCAGCGTCAGCACCTGCCCCCGCACGATCCGCGCCATCGTCAGCCAGGAAATCGAGCCCAGGCCCACCAGCAGCAGCACCACGCGCAACGCCGCGGACAGCGCCGGGGATTGCCCGATCATGGGCGATTGCTTGAGCCATTCGCCCAGTGTGGCAATGAGGACGATCACAAAGATAATCGAGGGCAGCGAATAGAGAACATCCACCAGCCTCATCAATGCGGAGTCCACGCGCCCGCCGGCATAGCCCGCCACTGAACCCCACAGCACGCCGATCAGCAGGCTGACGGCGGCGCCCACCACGCCGATCAGCAGGGAAATCTGGGCGCCAAACAGCGTGCGCGAGAATATGTCGCGCCCATGCACATCCGTGCCAAACCAGTGTTGGGCGCCCGGCGGGGCGAACTGCGCATCGGAGATCCGGTCCGGGTCATGCGCCAGGGCAAAAGCGCCACCGGAAGCGTGCAGCCAGGCCGGCCACGCCAGGACCAGGGCGAGCAAAAAGACCAGATACCACGCGCTTGCCAGGGCCGGCCGATTTTTCCGGAACCGCAGCCAGGCGCGTCGGCCCGGCCCGGCGTGACGGGTCGGCTCATTCATATTTCACGCGCGGATCCAGAAAGGTGTAGGCCAGGTCCACGACCAGGTTTAATCCGATCAACAAAATGGCATAAAGCAGCGACAGGCCGACGATCACCGGGTAATCAAGATTGAGCGAGCTGTTCACGAGAAACACGCCAATGCCGGGAATTTGAAAGATACTCTCGACGATGAACGAGCCGGTCAACAAGTCAGCCAGCATCGGCCCGGAGTAGGAGATGACCGGCAGCAAGGCCATGCGCAGCACATGTTTCAGCAGCAGGGTGGTTTCGCCGAGTCCCTTGGCCCGCGCGGCCGTGACAAATTCCGACTGGGCCGCCGTCAACATGCCTTCGCGCAGAATCCGCGCCACTTGGCCGACAAAGTAAGAGCCGAGGGCGATGGGCGGCAGGATCATGTGCCAGGGCGATCCCCAGAGGCCCACCGGCAGCCATTTCAGTTTCATCGCCACCACCAGGATCAGGCCGGGCGCCAGGACGAAGCTGGGAACGCAAACTGCCAGCACGGCCAGGAAACTGCCGGTGTAATCCGCCCAGTGCCCGCGCCGCGCGGCGGTCAGGAAGCCCAGCGGCACGCCCACGGCGGTGGCAAAGCAAAAAGCAATGCCTCCCAGCACCAGGGACACCGGCAATCCCTGCACGATGATGTCGCTCACGGAATGGTTCCGATATTTGAGCGAGGGCCCGAAATCACCATGGCAAAGTCCGCCCAAATACCGGCAGTACTGTTTCCAAACCGGTTCATCCAGGTGATATTTTGCCCGGATGTTTCGCTCGATCTCCGGCGAAGCCGGTTTGCGCTCCCGATCAAACGGGCCGCCCGGCGCGAGATGCACCAGTCCAAACGCCAGCATGCTGATGACAAAAAGCAGCGGAATGGCGTACAGGAGGCGGCGGACAAAATACATCATGCCTTGTGTTTGCGGATCGTGCGTAACGGATGGTCATCCAGCAGGTTTTGCCAGATGCCCGTCACCTTGTTCGTGTCGAAATAATTGATGCCCTCGTAAATGTAAAGCGGGAGAATGGGCAGCTCGTCGTGCACGAGGATCTTTTCCGCCTGCTGAAAGTCCTTTTCCCGCTCGGCGGCATCCACTGTTTCATTCGCGGCATGCACCAAGTTGTCATAGCGCGCGTTGCCCCAGCCGGTCTCGTTGTTGCCATCGCCCGTAACAAACATGCCGAGGAACGTGTTCGCATCGTTGTAATCGGCGATCCACGAGGACCGCGAGACGGTGAAGTCGATCCGCGAGAGCATGCCCCAGAACACCTGGGTTTCGACCTGGCGCAGGTCCATCTCGATGCCCAGTTCATTATGCCACATCTGCTGCATTTCGATGGCAATGTCCTCGTGTATTTTCAGCCCTCCGGAGCCGGAATCGAAGAGATACTCGAACCGGGGAAAGCCTTTGCCGCCCGGATAGCCAGCCTCCGCCAGAAGCTGGCGCGCGCGCTCCGGATCGTAGCCCAAGCCCTCGGGCGGGGAATAATGGGCGGTGCCTGCCGGGACCAGGTGGGACGTGGGCGTCTCCCCGGCCTTGGTGATTTTTTTCACGATCCGTTCCTTATCCACCGCCAGGGCCAGCGCCTGCCGGACGCGGGGATCGTCAAACGGCTTGCGGGTGACGTTGAAGCGCACGAAGTAAGTGCCCAGGTACGGATAAGAATGAAAGTCAGGCCGCTGGAGCAGGACGTCAACCAATTCGGACGGAATCAGCTCCTTGTCCCAGACAATGTCCGCCTGGCCGCGGTCGTAGAGATTGAGGGCGGTATTAGGGGTTCCGATCGGGAGGATGTCGATGATTTCCGACTGCGTGTTGGCCGTGTCCCAGTAGCGTGGATTTTTGCGAAGCCGAACCCGGTCATTGAGCCGCCATGACTCCAATTCAAACGCGCCGCTGACGGGCAGGGGGCGCGCGTTCAGCCAGCGGTCGCCATATTTTTCAATGGTCTGGCGCGGAACCACGCATGTCAGCGGCATCGCGCAGAGGTCGAGAAAGAACAGCGTGGGATGATTCAATTCCACCTGTACTGCGAATGCGTCCAGCGCGTGGACGCCCACCAGCGACGCATCCTTGATTTTGCCGGTGTTGAAGTTCTCGCCATTTTTCACGTAATAAAGCTGTCCCGCATAGTCGGAGGCCGTCTCCGGATTCAACTCGCGGATCCACGAATAAACAACATCTCTGGCCGTGATCGGCTCGCCGGTGGACCACATCAAATTCGTGCGCAGATGGAACGTATAGGTCCTCCCGTCTGGCGAAATCTCCCAGCGTTCCGCAAGCCCCGGCACCGCCCGGGCCGCCACCGGTTCCAAGCGGGTCAACCCTTCAAACATGCCGGAAACAATCCGCATGTCGGACTGGGCCGTGATAATGGCCGGGTCCAGGGATTCCGGTTCGGCCATGTTGAGGATGGTGACGTCGGCCGGAGGTTCGTGCCGGCCGCATCCGGTCGCCATGGCCGCCACCGACGTGCAAAACAGAAAACGCGTCCGTCGGAGAAACCGGCGGACGCGTTCCGGGAAAATCATTGATTATTTGGCGGGCTTGGCCGAATTGGTGGGTGCCGGCATCTCCGCGTTCGTGGTGGTCATCGGAATGGTCGCCGAGAGGAGGCCGCCGACGCCCGGCGCCGGCGTTTGCGGTTTGGACTGCGGAGCGGGGGCGGGAATCTGTCCCTGCTGCTGCTTCGTTTCCACCGCCTTCATAAAGTCAGCCCCGGTATTATCCGAGCGGGAAGCACCCTGAACCCAGCCGAGAAACAAAGACATCGCCAGAAATGTCACCGCCGCCCATTTGGTGATCTTCGTCAGCGCGTTGCCCGAGCCGGAGCCAAACAGGGCGTCCGCCGCGCCCCCGCCGAAGGCCATGCCCGCGCCCGCGTCCTTTTTTGGCAATTGCACCAGGACGAGCAGGATCAAAACCAGACAATTGAGCACCAATATAAACGTTAAAATGCCAGCAACAAAACTCATAAGCGGTGGATGTTATATGGAATTCTTGATGATGTCAGCAAAACTTCTCGATTCCAGCGAAGCGCCGCCCACCAGCGCTCCATCCACGTCCGGCTGGCTCATCAGTTCCTTCGCGTTGTTCGGCTTCACGCTCCCGCCGTATTGAATGCGGATCTTGCGCGCGACTTCGGGGTCGAAAAGGGCCGCCAGCACCTGACGGATGAACGCGTGCGCCTGCTGGGCCTGCTGCGTCGTAGCGGTCTTGCCGGTGCCAATGGCCCATACCGGCTCATAGGCAACGGTGGTCTCGATCATCTGATCCTTGCTCAGGCCGGCGAGGCTGCCCCGGACCTGGGTTTCCAGAACCTTCTCAGTCTGGCCGCCTTCGCGCTCCGCCAGCGTTTCGCCGACACAAACGATGGGCTTGAGCGACGCCGCATGGACGGCGGCCGCCTTTTTGGCGATGAGCGCATCCGATTCCTTTTGGAACTGGCGGCGCTCGCTATGGCCCAAAATCACGTAGCGCACGGAAAACTCCTTCAACATGCCCGCGCAAATTTCGCCCGTGAAGGCGCCGAAATTGTTTTCGCTCATGTTTTGCGCGCCGAGCCGGATGTTGGAATCCAGGATGTCCTTGGAAACTGATTCCAACGCGGTAAATGGAGGCGCAACCACGATGTCCACCTCCTTGATATTTACCAGATCGCGCTTCAAATCGCCCACGAGAGTCAGCGCCTCGGCAACGGTTTTGTTCATCTTCCAGTTGCCGGCAATAATCAATTTACGTTCTTTTTTCATGTTTATTCGTTATTTGTCGCTCAAGGCCGCCACGCCAGGCAAGACCGCGCCTTCCAGGAATTCCAGGCTGGCGCCGCCGCCGGTGCTCATAAAGGTCACCTTGTCGCCCAGCTTGGCCTTATTCAACGCCTTCACACTGTCGCCGCCGCCGATGATGCTCTTGGCGCCGTGCTTTTGCGTGGCCTCCGCCACGGCCTGCGCCACCGCATTGGTGCCGGCGGCAAAACGGGCATCCTCAAACATGCCCATCGGGCCGTTCCACAAAATTGTTTTGGCCCCGGCAATGATTCGCACATAATGCGCCGCCGTTTTTTCACCGATGCTGAAACCTTCCGAATCATCGGGAATCTCGTCGGTGATGGTGTGGATGTTTGCAAAGTCCATGACCGGCTTGCCCTTCTTGTTGAGCTTGCCGGTTTCCACGGGCTTGGCCACGACCACGTCGGACGGCAGCTCGAACTGGACCTTCAGCTTCTTCGCCTTCGCCTCCGCGTCCAGCGCCGTCTGCTTGTGGTCCGGCTCCACCAGCGATTTGCCCACTTTCTGGCCGTGGGCCAGACGGAACGTATAGGCCATGGCGCCGCCGATCAGAATGGTGTCCGCCTTCTCCAACAAACGGTCGATGACCTTGATCTTGTCCGATACCTTCGCGCCGCCGAGAATGACGACAAACGGCCGGGCAGGCTTTTCCAGCTCATCGCCCAGGAATTTCAGTTCGCGCTCCATCAACAGGCCGGCGGCGCACTGGCCACCACGCTTGGCCACCACGCGGGCAACGCCTTCCGTCGAGGCATGGGCCCGATGCGCCGCGCCGAAAGCGTCGTTCACATAGACATCGGCCACCTTGGCCAGTTTTTCCGCAAACGCCGGGTCGTTGGCTTCCTCTTCTTTGTAATAGCGAACGTTTTCGAGCAGGACCACGTCGCCGTTTTTCATGGCGGCCACCGCCTGCTCCACCGCCGCGCCGATGCAATCGTCCACAAATGTCACGGGCTTGCCGAGCAGTTCGGAGAGCTTCGCAGCCACGGGGCGCAACGACATGGTCGCCTCACGCTTCCCCTTGGGGCGTCCCAGATGGGCGGTGAGGATCAGCTTCCCGCCCTTTTCGATCAGCAGTTTCAGCGTGGGGAGCGTTTCGACGATGCGCGTCGTGTCGGTGATGACCATTTGGCCGTCTTTTTCTTCGAGCGGCACGTTATAGTCCACGCGCATGAACACGCGTTTTCCTTTGACCTCGAGATCACGAACAGTGAGTTTAGCCATAAATTAAAGTTGTTTGTATTTGCCTTGCAAACAAGGCGGGTAACTTTATCAAAGGTTGCCCGCCAGTAAAGTGAATTTGGAGGGTTAATGGTTAAGGTCCTGCCGGACGAAGACGGCCAGACCGGCACCGAAGGCCACGAGAGCCGACACCGCGCACAGCGCGCCCATCTTCCAGACCTCGGGCCGCCATTGATAATCCATTCCCTGCGCCAGTTGCTGAAGCACGAGCCAAGAATAATCCAGGTACCGCGTGAAAACGTATGGATCGAGTCCCAGGAGATGCTTGGTGAAATCCATCACAAAGAGGATGCTGATGGCCACCGATACCGCCGCGCCGGGAGTCCGAATCAAGGTGGAGACCAACAAGCCAAACATAACGAGGGCGCTCAAGGGCGGCCAACTGAGCCCGCAACTCAGCAAGAACTCACGCAACGCATCGTTCCGGCCATAAACCACGCCGGCAACATCCGCCACCTCCCCGAACCGGTAATGAATCGATGCCAACGCCATGGAAACCACCAGGGCGACCACCGAGACCGCTGCCATGTACAACCATCCAACCGCCGCCTTGGCCACGTACAATTCCCACCGGTTCACCGGCGCCGCCAGGATGGCGTGAATCGTGCCCGACCCGGTTTCATCCGACATCAATCTGGCCGCGAACGTTACAATGAAGATGGGGCCAATGTGCGAGGAGAGCATCTGCATCGAAAAACCCACATATCCCCAGGCATTGGCCGTGGCCGCGCTGCTGATCTGTCCGGCCGCGAAGTAGATGATCACGCAAACGAAACCCACGATGAAAAATCCGAAGTGGGAGAATTTGCGGCGCACGGCCTTGGCAATTTCATTGCGCAGCAAAGGCGCCAACTGGCTAGCCATGATGGCCTCCCGTGATGGAAAAGAAAAACTCCTTCAACGTCTTTTGCTTGGGCAGCAGGGTCGTGACCGCAAATCCGGCCTCGAGCAGACACCGGTTCAGCCAGGCCGCATCGTTCGTCGTCAGCGTGACTTCCATCGAGTCTCCGGTCAGCGGCTCCACCTTTCGGATCTGCGGGTGGCGGGAAAAGAACCGGCCATCGGGGACCCGCCCCTGAAAGGTCACCCGCACGATCTGTTCGTGCGGCCGGAGCAGTTCCCGCACGTCGCCGGAAGCCACGAGGCGCCCCCGATCAACGACAAACACGGTGTCGCACAACTCCTCGATCTCCGACAACAAATGGCTGGAGATGAAGATGGTCAGCCCTTCGTTTCTCACTTTCTCCCGGAGCAAAGAAAGAATCTCCGCTGTGCCCTCGGGGTCCATCCCATTGGTCGGCTCGTCCAAAATCAGAAGGCGGGGCCGGCCCAGGATCGCCCGGCCGATGCCCAGCCGCTGTTTCATGCCGGTGGAATAGACCCGCACGTGGTCATGTTGGCGATCCGTCAACCCAATCTGTTCCAGAATCTCATCAATCTGCCCGGCGGGGACGTCTTTCAGCAGCCGCGCCGCCAATTCGAGGTTTTTGCGGCCCGACAGGTAATCGTAAAATGCGGGTGTTTCGACGCTTACACCCACTGCGCGGATTGCCGCTTTGTAATCCTGCCAAATGTCCACGCCAAACAGGCGGATATGCCCGGCGGTGGGCCGCACCAGGCGCGGGATCATGTAGAGCGTGGTGCTCTTGCCCGCGCCGTTTGGTCCCAGAAAACCCGCGAGAGTGCCGGGTTTCACCTTCAAGGAAAGCCGATCCACGGCTTGGACGTATCCAAACCGTTTGGAGACGTTTTCCAGGGCGAGCGCTGGTGAAGATCCGGTCATGGGCTTTTGCTTTTGAGCTGCTCACGCGGCGGCATAAAAAGGGAAAGACGGGGCTGGTCCCACTCATGCCAAATTATATCCGAAGGTCCGTCGCCGTTAAGGTCTTTGATTTCCATGTAGCCATGCGGCGGCACGTTGAATGTGAAGGCAGGTTGCGGAGCAAACCACCGGCCATCGGACGAGCTGAGAAAAACATTCCACTCGGTTTCCGATCGCCGGACCAGGAGATCGAGACGTCCATCACCGTTGAAATCGCCTTGAATCAGAAATGGCCAGTCCCCGAGAATTTCCGAAGGCAGAATCCCGGTGACCGGCAAGGAGGCATCCGGGCTGCGTGAAAACGCGCCCTGCCGGAAGGTCCGGATGGTCAGCGACCAGTCGATTCCCCGCGAAAGCAGCATTTCCACCAGCCGGCTGGGTGAAGCCAGGCTCGTCTTCATTTCGAGCAGAACCAGTTCACAAATGCCGTCGCCGCTCAGTTCATGCAGCGGCGACCAGGTTCGAGTGGAGCCGATTGGAATCGGAAAGCCGCGACAGTGCAAAATCTGCGTTGGCCTGGTGGGCAATTGCTGGTTGGCGTCGCGGAGGAAGATATAGAGCTCGGTTCGACAGTCCACCATGCCGCTGACCTGCCACAGCACCAGGTCTTCGCGGCCATCGCCATTGACGTCCATCCGTTCCTCTTCGGGCGCGCTCGCCATCGAATTCGTTTTCAGGTTGGCCATGATTTTGCGGATGGTGTCGTTCTCGGGCGCCGGTTCCGGTTCGTGTTTTTCGAGGGTCCGGAAGGTCTGATCCACGTCCAGGCTTCGTCCGGGATGGGGCCCCAGGGTCCATCGGCCAAACCAGTTATCTTGGCTGGTGGACCAGGCCGCCTGGCCAGGATCGGGCGCCAGCGTTGGGCCCGAACTCCACTCGTAGGCGTCGTTCCGGCGGTAGAGCAGGCTCCGGGGGGCGGAAATGACCGGAATCAAATCGTTCGTGCCCGCCTGGTTGGTGCTCAACAAAGTCAGAAGTGGCTCCCCGGTGTTGGTGCATGTTTGCGGCCCGGCAATCAGGTAATGTTGCTCCGGCTCGAACAGTCCCTCATGCTGAAGGCTATAAAACAAACCCGTGGGTGTTGACATCAGCAATTCGAGGCCCGGATGGGCATCGACGTCACACGGCGCCACCCACGCGGTTTGCGCCGGCAGCGCCATGACTTGGTCCGGCGTGTTCGTAAATCCATCCGGCCGCTGCCGATAGTTCAGCAGCTTCTTTTCCGCCGTATCGAGCACGAGCAAATTGCAGTGGCCATGGCCTTCGACATCGACAAAAAGCGGATCTCCGGCGGCGGACGGCAGCGAGATGGTTTGGCACCGGAGTTTGACGGGCTCCGTCCCGAGGGCATTAACGGCCAGGAGCAGGCAGAAGAGGAAGATGAGCACGGCGGAAAGGCTGAGACGCTCCCAGTGTTGTGGGGGCCAGGCATTCCGGTTTGATTCGTCATTCATGGGGGTTCAGGGCTCGGGTCTTACCGCTGGCTGATGAAAATTCGATAGCCTTTCTGGTGTGCCAGTCTCACAATCAAATCGCTTACACCGTCATTATTCAGGTCTGTCATCTGCCAGTCCGCGACGGGCCACGGGCAGTGAAACCGCAGGTCCGGCTCCGGGCTGAACCCTTTCTCCCGGGAGAGAAAATAGTAAACCAAAATCTCGTCGCTGCGCTCCCGCACCAGCAAGTTCGCTTTGCCGTCCCCGGCAAAATCACCGCCCACCTGGATGTACGGGCCGAGATCGCCCGGCAGGTTCCAACCCAGCATAAGTTCTTCCCGCTCCAGGTGAATAGCGGCGTCACGTTGAAAAGCGGCCTCCCCGGCAAAACCGTTGCCCGACCGGTTGAAATAGAACCGGAGGGTGTAATCCATTTCTTTGTCGGTGATCATTCGGGTGAAGCTTTCCTTGTCATCCATGTGCCGGTATCCCAGCACGAGGTCCGGATAACCGTCGCCGTCCACATCCACCACCGGCAAGGCCGCAGTCCAATCGTTCTTGCGAAAAGTCTGGCGTGGTTCCGGGGAAATGCGGCCGTGTTCATCCGCGAAATAAAGACCCGCCACCACTTTGCCGGAAGGCACTCCCGGCATGAAGGACGGCTCGTTCAACCACACGCTTTTCAGCAGATCCACCTTGCCGTCGCGGTTAAAATCCCCCCAGTACAGCCAGGAGAATGGTTCCGCTTTGTCCACATGGACCATCGCCGGTTCGCTTGAGAAGAGGCCATTGGTTTCCTGCAGATACAGGCGGTACTCATTGGTCCATCCGTGGTCTTGGCGGATCATCAGATCATCCCGCCCGTCGCCATTGACATCGCCCACACTCAGATCAAAGCCAAGCGACTGCGTATATCCGGAATCGGCCGCCGAGAGTGCCAGTCCGCCGGCGACGGTCTGTCCCATGGTCTGCGCGCAATGCCATCCGTCGCCGTGCCGCCAGACTTGAATTCCCTCGGGTGACGGCAGCAGCAACAACGGCCAACCGCTCGTGGTTTCCGCCGACATGGGCAGAAAAATCACATTGGTGCCGCCGCCGCCGCCGCCAACGGCCGCGGGAAGGATCGTGGGCTGCCGAATCATGTCCCGGATGCTGGGAGGACCGGTCCGATTCGTTAAAGAAATCTCGCTCACGCCGTCGCTGGTCATCACCAGCAAGCTCGCGGCCAGCCCGCCCAGTTGGGCCGTCCAAACCAGACTTGGCCTGGGCTCCAGATGAACAACGATTTGCGGTTCCCGGCGGAAGCCGCGCTTCGGATCCTGAAAGAAAATCGCAAGATTGGTATCCTCCATCAGCACCAGGTCCTTCAATCCGTCGCCATCCAGATCGGCGGTCAGCAGTTGCCGGCCCGAGCCGGGAATGTCGCTGGTGCCAAACGCCGGTTTGGCTTCAACCGGCGAACCATAGAGGCCGAGGACGGCCAGAAAAACTGGCAGAAAGGAGCGAGGATTTTCCCCTTCGTAATTGGCCATGCTGCAAGCGTTTGACCGCCGTGGACCGGAATTGTCACGCACGCTCGAACAGGTGTTTCACCTGCATTTTCATTGACGTATAGCGCCAAATAAGGGTTAAACTGGCGATTGCCATGAGCGAGCACTTGATGCGCAAGGAGTCGCCCGGGCGGGCATTGCGTCGCGTTTGCCAGAATCACGCCGGCCGGGCGCTCGCGAGCTTGCAAAAGAAGAAGGTCCCGCAGGCGGTCCATGATGTGCGCAGGGAAATCAAAATGATGCGTGCCCTGTTTCGTCTAACGTGCGGGGCTCTGAGGGGCAAAGAGCACCGAAAGACCGCCCGGGTCATGCGTCTGGCCGCCAAGCCGCTGGCCGCCTCGCGCGATGCCCGAGTGACGCGCTGGACCTTTGAAAACCTGGTGAAGTCAAAAGTGCGGGATTTCCCCAACCTCCGCGCCCGCTTGCAAACTCACGCCAGCCGCGCGGAACGCCAGCTCAAGGATTTCGATTCCGGCGCGGTGGCAAAATTCATCCTGAAGCAAGTCTGCCACCAGCTCGAAGACCTTGGCCTGAAGCGACTCGGCTGGCCGGATATTCGCGCCGGTCTGGAACAAAGCCATGCCCGCGGACGCTCCGCTTACGAACTGGCCAAGCTGAAGCCCTCGCCCGAAAATCTCCACGAATGGCGCAAACGCGTGAAGGACCTTTGGTATCAAATGGATTTTCTCTGCCCCGACTGGCCGTCCAAAACCCGGGCGCTGTTGGGCAGCCTCAAAAAACTCGGCGGCGAACTCGGCCGGGACCATGACCTGGTTTTGCTTGGGCGATTCTCCCAGGAACAGTGCGGGCCGAGCTCCGAGACGGCCCGGCTTCAGGAGCTCATTGAGGCCCGCAGGAAACAGTGTGGTGCCGGCATTCGCCAACTCGGTTCCCGACTTTACGCGAACGAACCGAAAGTCGTTTGTGACCAGGTGGAAAAGGATTGGAAGGCGTGGCGCAGCGCCAAAAAATAAAGATTGTCACGAGTCGCGTCTTTGGTATGCTGACAACCCTTTTTCCCGGCGCGGTGAGCCGTGCCGGCGGAAGGGGTTAACGGCCTAAATTCTCGCCTCCGGATGGCGGCGAACCGGCCACAATAACATCAAACCTAATCCCGTGTTCCGCGGGATGCCCCAAAAACGGGGTTTTAACCAAAGGAAATTCGTGAGTACTATCGGTATCAAAGAACTGTTGGAAGCGGGCGTCCATTTTGGACATCAGACGCGGCGTTGGAATCCCAAGATGAAGCCGTTCATCTTCGACGCGCGCAACGGGATTCATATCATTGATTTAAGCAAGACGGAGGTCCAACTTGAGGCGGCCTTGAACTTTCTAAGCAACGCGGTGCGCAAAGGTGGCAGGATTTTGTTTGTGGGCACCAAAAAGCAGGCTCAGCAATGTGTCAAGGAGACCGCCAAGGAGACCGGCCAGATGTTTGTGGTCGAGCGCTGGCTGGGCGGTACCTTGACCAATTTTGTCACGGTCAAGTCGTCCATCAAACGCCTCAAGGAAATCGAGAAGTGGGAAACCGACGGCACGCTGGCCGGCTACGTCAAGCAGGAGCAAGCCTCCATCCGCCGCGAAGGCATGCGGCTGTTCAAGTATTTCGACGGCATCCGCGAGCTGGACAAGATGCCCGCCGCGTTGTTCGTGGTGGATGTAAAGCGCGAACACAACGCCGTGGCCGAAGCCAAGAAACTTGGCGTGCCGGTGGTGGCGCTGGTGGATACGAACAGCGACCCCGATGACGCCGCCTTCCCGATTGCCGCCAACGACGACGCCATCCGGTCGGTGCGTCTCATTCTCCAAGCCGTTTCACAGGCGATCACGCAGGCCCGCGCCGAATTCGAATCCAAGAAATCGCGCCGGATCAACGAAGAGGGGACGCCTGCGCCGACTGAAGCCGTGCCGGCTGCTGCGCCCGCCGCTGCGGTACCCGCACCCGCACCCGCGCCGGCGACCGCCTAATCCCTGCGCATTCGACACCGGGAGACGTGCCGGCACGTCTCCCGTCGGTCAATCATCAACTTTTGATAATTTATGGCTGATATTACTGCAACAATGGTGGCCAAGCTCCGTGAAATGACGGGCGTTGGCATGATGGAATGCAAGAAAGCGCTTGTCGCCGCCAAGGGCGACCTGGATGCCGCAGTGGACTTGCTCCGCAAGTCCGGGGCCGCCAGCGCGGCCAAAAAAGCGACCCGCGAGGCCCGCGAAGGCGTGATCACACAGTATATCGCGCCCGGCGGACAGTCGGGTGTGCTGGTGGAAATTAATTGCGAAACCGATTTCGTGGCGCGTAACGAGGCGTTTCGCGCCTTTGCCGATGACATTGCCAGGAAAATCGCCGCCAATCCGCAGGCCAATCTCGAAGCCGACCGCGAGGCTGCGGTGGGCAAGATGGGCGAGAACATCAAGATCACCCGGCATGCCCGACTGGATGTTTCCGGCAATGGTCTGGTGGCCGCCTACATTCATACCGGCGCCAAAGTGGGGGTCTTGGTGGAAGTGGGCGCCGGCAAGGCCGAAACCGTGTCGACCGATGATTTTAAGCAGTTGGTCAAGGACATTACGCTGCAAATCGCCGCCGGCTTTCCGCACGCCGTCTCGCGCGAGCAGGTGCCGCCGGCAGTCGTTGCCAAGGAACGCGAGATTGCCGCCCAATCCGATCGTTTGAAAGGCAAGCCGGCGGCCGCCATGGAGAAAATTCTCGCCGGCGTGCTGGATAAATTTTTCCAAACCTACTGTCTCGTCGATCAAGGCTTTGTGAAGCGCAACTCCGAAGTGAGCGTCAGGGAACACGTGGCCCAAATCGCCAAGCAGTTGGGCGATGAGATCACCATCCGCCGCTTTGTCCGCTTCCAGGTGGGCGAAGTGGAATCGTAGTCTTTCCGCGGTTTTTCAAGGCGTCCGGCAAAGGACGCCTCTTTTTTTTGATTCAGGCGGAGTGTCAGGACTGCCCGATCAAAATTCCGGCGATGAATACGAGCAAGCCGCCGAGCCCCACCTGGAACAGCGCGGAACCCCAGGCCGAATCCATAAAGCGATGGCGGATCCACGAGATGGTGGCCAGTTCCACCAGCACCACGCAAATCGCAATGGACGTGGCGGTGTGATAATTGGGAATCAAATAAGGCAGCGTATGGCCGATGCCGCCCATGGTGGTCATCAGACCGCAAACGGCCCCGCGCGCCCAAGGATGGCCGCGCCCCGTAAGCGAGCCGTCGTCCGACAGGGCCTCGGCAAAACCCATGCTGATGCCTGCCCCGACGCTGGCGGCCAGGCCGACCAAAAAAGTCTTCCAACTGTCGTGGGTGGCCATGGCAGCGCAGAACAAGGGCGCCAGCGTGGAAACCGATCCGTCCATGAGTCCCGCCAGCCCCGGCTGCACCACTTGCAGGACAAACAGCCGTTGCTGCTGTGATTTTTCGTCTTCGCTCAATTTCGTGAGTTCGAGGCGTTCGGCCGTATGCGCGTGGACCCGCTCTTCTTCAGCCAGATCGCCCACGAGCTGGCGAATGCCGGTGTCCGTGGTGCGGCGGGCGACCGCCTCGTAGAATTGGCGGGTTTCCACCTCCATGCTCTCGGCGGTTTTCTGCACGGTTTTCAGACCAAGCGGCCGCACCAGCCAGACGGGTTTGCGATCCACAAAACCGCGCACGTCCTGACGCCGGATATGGGGCACATGCTCGCCAAAGCGCGCCTTGTAAACCTCGAGCAACCGGTGCCGGTGTCCGTCCTCCTCCCGGCGCAGGCTGCGGAATTTGGCGGCCTGTTCGGGATAGTTTTCCTGCAGTCCATCGGCAAAATCCTCATAAATCCGGGCGTCCTCCTCCTCCAGTGAAATGGCCAGGGCCAGCACGTCGCGCTCCGTCAGACCGTCGAATGTTCTCATAAATACGGTGAGAATAAACGGGCCGCGGAATCACGCAATTTTATAACGACCGGCCGCGCATCGGCCTCCTGCAGGGTCACCTCGCGCGCGACGGCCATCTTCCCGGCGAAGATCGCTTCCATGCGGCTGGCGAAGCCGCGGCCGTAGGCTTCCACGCACAGTTCAAAATTCAGCCGCAGACTCCGGGGGTCCCAGTTGGCCGAGCCGACCAGGACCCAATGGCCATCTACGATCATTAATTTGGAATGGTCGAACGGGGGCGGCGTGAGCCAGATGCGGCAGCCGCGCTCCAGCACCTGCCACCACATGGCGCGCGAGGCCCAATGAACCACCGGCAGGTTGTTCCGGGCGGGCAGCAGGATATCCACGCGCACGCCGCGCAAGGCAGCGAGGTTGAGCGCGGTGACCAGGGGATTGTCCGGCAGAAAGTACGGCGTGAGAATCTTGATGGAGGTCTGCGCCTCGGCCAGCGCGGCGAGCAGCGTCCAGCGCGCCTTTTCAAAATCCGCATCCGGCCCGTCGATGATGACGCGGGCAGTGATCTCCCCGGCTTCGGCCAGGGCGGGAAACCAGGATTCGCCTTCCAGCGCCTCGCCCGTGGCGAAAGTCCAGTCATTGGCGAAGGCCTCCTGCAGGGCCGTGACCACCGGGCCGGTGACGCGAAAATGCAGATCCTGCACAGGATGCTTCGGATGATCCTCCAGGACGTTGCCATGACGGATGTTCATGCCGCCGGTGAAGGCGACCACTCCATCCACCACCAGTAATTTGCGGTGGTTGCGGAGATTGATGGTCGCTGCGCGCCAGGGCGTCAAAAGAGACGCCGGCAGGAACTTCGCCGAGGGGATGCCGGCGCGCCGCAATCTGGCCGTGATCGGCGGCCACGAATAGCGCGCGCCCGCCGCGTCAACCAGGACCCGCACCTGGACGCCGCGCCGGACGGCGCGTTCGAGCGCGGCGACAAATTTTCGGCCACTGGCGTCGTTGTCAAAAATATAGGTGCTGAGCGTGACGGACTTTCCGGCCGCCGCGATAGCCGCGAGCATGGCGGGAAAGGCGCTATCGCCGGCGACGAGCGGCTCCAAGATGTTTCCAGGCAGGAGCGGTTGCGAGGTGATGCGGCTGACGACGCGGGCAATGTGCTGCAGGTGTTCCGCCCCCGCGGGTTCCGGCTCGCCCAGGTCTTCCGGGACGGGACGGCTCAAGGAGCCATGGACCCCGAGTTGAATCGCCCGACGGCGGATGCGATTGACGCCGAGCGCCAGATAGAGCAGGGGACCCACGATGGGCAGGGTCCAGATGACGCTGATCCAAATAGTGGCGGCGCGGGTGTCGCGCTTGTGGAGGAGAGTGTGGCCGGTGGCCAGCAAGCCGGCCAGCACATGAAATCCGGCGGCGATATGCGGCCAGAATTGGTCCAGGACGGCGTGCCAGTTCATTGCAGGAAAGTGTCGCCAAAAAAGCGGCGGGCGCAAGCGCCAGGGTGAGCCTCGCACCCGAACCACGGCTGGTCCAGGCGGGCCCCAGGGCCGCGTTTTTTCCAAGTCAGAGGCAGGCCATTCCGGGCCAGAGTTGCTTTGCAATTTGCCGGAATGATGGAAGAGTTCTGTTAATGGTCGCCGATCATTTGGGGGGCATCTCCAGTTGCCGGGGTTCGATTGAACAGGCCAGGGAAAGGACCGAAATGTCAGGCATAATGTCATCGAGTGAAAATGACAATGGGATCCGCCGCGCCCGCCTGGGTGACCGGGTGAGCCGCAAATTCTGGAAGCTTGAGGGCGGCGATCTCTGCGCGGCAGCCCGGCGGAAAACGGGTCTGCGCGACTTTGGCGAACCCTCCCTCGAGCCGGCCTTGTCCATATTGACGGACAGCCTGGAGCGCGAAGCCGACTTGCATCCGCTGGGACGTTTTCTGATGCGGGTCCACCTGATGGATTTGCTGGCCACGCGGCTGCGGTTGGTGGAGCATTGGCGGGGCTGGGGCGCGGAATTGGCGTCAACACCTCTCGATCGTCCTATTTTCATTACGGGAATGCCCCGGAGTGGCTCGACATTCCTGCACGAACTGCTGGCCGAGGATTCCGGCAATCGCGCTCCGCGGGTGTGGGAAGTGATGTTTCCGGTTCCCGTCCACCAACGGTCGGAGGCGCCGGATCCACGGATCAAAAAGGCGGCTGCCTGCCTGTGGTGGTTTCGCCGTTTTGCGCCGCAGGCCGATGCCGTCTTTCCGATGCGTTCCCATACGCCGCACGAGTGCGTGGCCATCCACAGTTATTCTTTTTTGTCCGAGGAATTCATCTCCACCTGCCGCGTTCCGGCCTATGAGAGCTTTCTCCGGCAAGTTGATCTCCGTCCAGCATACCTCTGGCAGCGGCGATTTCTTCAACATCTCCAGTCCGGCCAACCGTCCCGGCGCTGGGTCTTGAAGTCGCCGGACCACGTTTACGGCCTGGAGGCCCTTTTTTCCGTGTTCCCCGATGCCCTGGTGGTTCAAACTCATCGCCATCCGCTGGAGGTTCTTAAGTCGTCCTGCCATCTGACCGGAATTTTGCACGGACTCTATGCCCATCCCCGGCCCGGCGGCCCGCTGGCGGCGCGGGAAACAAAGGTGCTCGCGGCAGCGGTTGAGCGCTTCATCCTTTTTCGCGATGCCCATCCGGAATTGGCGGGCCGATTTGTTGATGTGAGCTATGACGAAATTACGTCCCATCCGCTGGCTTGTGTGCGGCGCATCTATGAGCGATTCGACATTCCGCTGCGGGACGCGGCCGGCGAACGGATGCAGCGGCTGTCGCGCGCGCGTTCACGGTACCGAAATGGCCGTGCGCCGGTCGCGCCGATGGATTTAAAACTGGCAACGGTTGCGGATGTCACCTGCTTTGAGCGGTATTGTGCGCGATTCCAGATCGCCTGGCAGCCAACGCGGACTCAATGAAAAAACTACAAGCGCTTCTGCTCACACTGGGGATTGTGTTCCTCGCCTTCCTGCTCGCTAAGGTCGGGCCGCGCGAGTTGTGGCGCGAACTGGCATTGCTCGGCTGGGGCGTGATCCCGTTGATGCTTGGCGAAGGAGTGGCGGAGATGATCCACACGCTGGGTTGGCGGCAATGTCTCAGCGGCCCGCTGCGTTCCCTGCCTTGGTTCGCGCTTTTTCGGATTCGCATGGCCGGCTACGCGATCAATTATCTTACGCCGACTGCGGCGCTGGGCGGCGAAGTTACCAAAGGGGTCTTGCTGGCTGAGCGGCATCCGGGACCGGAAGCGCCCAGCGGAGTGATTATTGGAAAGCTGTGTCTCGCATTGGGACATTTGCTGTTCGTCATCTTGGGGGCGGCGCTAGTACTTTGGCGGGTCAATCTGCCGAAGCCCCTGTGGCTGGCTATGCTGCTTTCGGGCGGCCTGATCGCCTTGGGCATGCTGGTCTTTCTCTGGCTGCAGAAGTATGGCCAACTGGGCTCCGTTGTCCGCTGGCTGGCGGCGCAAAAATTCGCCGGCGCGGCCTTGCACCGCGCGGCCGATGAACTGACAGCGGTGGACGAGACGATGAAGGACTTCTATCGTGAACGGCCGTTCGGGCTGCCGTTGGCCATAGCTTGGCATCTGGTGGGATATTCCGTGGGCATTGTCCAAACTTGGCTGTTTTTTCACCTGCTGCACCAAAATGCCAGTTGGACCGTGGCGGCCAGCATATGGTTCCTGGGCATGTGGTTTGATTTGCTTACTTTTGCGGTGCCTCAGAACTTGGGAACGCTCGAAGGCACCCGCGTCGTCGTGCTGAAAGCATTTGGTTACACGGCCCTTACGGGAGTCACGTACGGTTTCGCGCTGCGCCTGGCGCAGCTCACCTGGTCCTGCATTGGCCTGGCCTTTCATGCCTTCCTGGTCTCGCCCGCGCAAGCATCTCGGAACGCGGGACCCGCTCCCTTGCCGGCTCCGCTCGAGGCCAGGCAAATCGCTCCGATGCTTCCCCCGCGAAAACATCCAATGGAGCAGCCCTCGCTCCAGAAACACGAACGAGAGTGACACTTTGTTGGGGCTCCTTGGGCTCGTGCCGAGGGGTTCTCCAGGTGAATTCGGAGTGCTTGCCATTCTTCCGCCCTGGTTTGGCTGAGGTTCGGTCCGACCTGTCGGCGAAGGTATCCATTTCAAGCACACAGAGCAGGCGCGAGTTACTTCCCGTCTTTTTGCGAAGAACGACTTGGCTGGTGTGCAAAAGGACATGAAGCAGCCCCGACGCCGGCCAAATGGCGCAATTCCTGCTGCCGCGACCTTCGGCAAAATCAATCGGTAATAAACCAGGGCTGGTCCACACGGATGGCCCGCAAAGATAGGATGAAATCATGGGGTTCGCGATGTATGTCTCGCTGCTCACCGCGCTAATGCTGCCGTCTGGTTGTTTGTCGGCCATGGAGCGTATCGACGCGCTTTCGCAGATCGAATCCCGTAATAATGACCAGGCCATCGGCCGGCAGCAGGAGGTGTCGCGCTATCAGATTTTGCCTGTCTTCTGGGGGCAGGCGACGGGTTGGAACAAACAAGTGAGCCCCACCGACCGATCCGCGGCAAAATCCGTGGTGGACTGGATCATGGGCCCTCGATGCCAGCAATTTCAAACGCGATACCATCGCGAACCGACCGACTTCGAATATTATATCCTGTGGCATCGCCCAGCCTGTCTCGTGGGTCGGCCCATCCCCAGACACCTCACCTCGGCAGAAGAGGATCGCGGCCGCCGTTTTGCCAGCCTCTGTCAAAGCTCCGATTAAGAGAGACCGGAATGCTCACGGGGTTACCACGACACGATAAAGTGGAGTGGAATTCGTGCCGACGGTACCGGCGAGGCTGTGCCGGGAGGTCTTGAGGTCCCCAACATGTCTGAGACTGAATCGGGCTAGTTCACAAATTTCCATGGTCGGATTTGGCCGGATTTGGTCGGATGGTTTGAGCGCGGATTCGGAATTGGGAGTGAGGAACTTTCTGAATGCGGATCGCGGATTGCGGAGGTTGCCGATCTAAAATGCCAACCTTGGAAAGGCGGGCGATTTTGGCATTCCGAGTCAGGTTTATAATTTCGAAGGTTTTGGTTGGTCTTACCTGATGCGACTCAGGCTCACGTTTTGCGGTGTTCATGTTTTTCCCGGATTTACGATTTGCGATATACGACGACATTTACGACATAGGATGTATCCGCCATCGCCCGGCTCCCGCCTTCGCACCGCTCCGGCGCGGCAAGTGATTTGGCGAGGGTGCGCGAGGTGGCTGGGCGAAATCGTGCGCCAGCAGGCTGCTGATGTTTTGGGTCTTTTGGGTTCGTTTTTCCGCCCGAGAACCATCCAAATCGTACGAACCCGTTGCATCCAAATGGCTTTTGTGATTTTGCATTTGGGTTCGTTTCGTAATTTTCATGGTTCAAGGCCGGCCGGACTTCTCCGAAGGGTGGATGATTGGGTTCATGGATCATTTGAGTGCGGAGTTGGGAATCGGGCAAGGCGCGAAAGGAGGCGAATCCAAAACCTGGCGGAAAAAGGATGTTGGATCTGTGCGAATTCATTGGGCGGCAACCCTTCCAATGGGTTTTGGTCTAATTTGGTTAAAGTTTTTCGATTGCCCTGATGATCCGCCAATTTGCGTCGGTCGGCGTCGAGATTTCCGTGGCATGCGCCGCCAACAATGGCCAATGGCTCGACAGGCCAGGATCACGCGGGCGAGCCGCCCGAGCTCCCGTCGCCGCAGGACTGGGCGGAGCCCTCACCTTGGGCGGCAGCGCGAGCGATAATCTGTCCGGTGTGGTTTCGGTCTGGTGGACCAACACCCTGGGATTTGTCTTTCATTCGCCCGGTTTTCGGGTAATTTGCGTTGAAATTTATTTGTGAGAATTTACGGAGTCGCTGTCCAAGGGCAGAATTTATGATTTTTCGCTGGTTCACGTCCAAAACCGTCCGCGAGGCGATGACGGTGCACAAGCATTACCGCAGGCTGTTGGCGGCCCAACGGGATTTGCTGACACCGGCGGCGATTGCGCCGGTGCAGGTCAAATTGGACGAATTGCTGGCGGTGATCCGTGGTGGTAACAAGGGCCAGATCAACATCAAGGCCGAGGAATTGCAGTTCGCGGCCGAAAAATGGCTGAAGCCGTACCCCAACGCCGCCTGGCGGGAAAATGTGGAGGTGCTGCTGGTGGCGCTGGCGGTGGCCATGGGCATTCGCACCTTCTTTTTGCAGCCGTTCAAGATCCCGACGGGCTCGATGCAACCGACACTTTTTGGCGTGACGTCAACGCCGGACTATACGCAGGTGATTAATTTGCAAATGGAGGGCGCGGAGCCGCCGACCATTAGAAAGGAATTCGAGCGGCAAACGCAGGCGCAGAAGGCGCTGGTGATTCCCACCGGCTGGGAGCGAGTCAAGGACTGGTTTCAAGGGATGTCGTATCTGCACGTCATGGCGCCGGCTGATGGCGCCGTCACCTTCGGCCAGATGCATAAGTTTTTAATATTCAATATCATGCAGACCATGAGCGTGGGCGGTGTGCAGGAGATGATGTGGTTTCCACCCGATTACGGCGAAGTGGAGCTGAAGTACCGGGGCTACGTGATGCCGGACCGGATTTATCACAAGGGCGAGGAGGTGGTGAAAATGCGCGTGCAGGCCGGCGACCACCTGTTTGTGGACCGGATCAGCTACAATTTTCGGAAGCCGGAGCGGGGCGAAATTGCGGTGTTTGAGACCAAGGACATTCCCAACGCGCGGATGGAGCAGGCGGGGGACCAGTTTTACATCAAGCGGCTGGTGGTGCTGCCCGGCGAGCACGTGCAAATCGGGAACGACCGGCATTTGCGCATCAACGGCCGGCGGCTCGATGCTTCCACGCCGCATTTTGAAAACGTGTATGGCTTTGATCCGAACAAGCCGCCACATGAAAGCCAATACTCCGGGCATCTGAATGACGCCGTGGCCGTGACAAACGGGTTTCCGCACATGCAACTGGCGCCGAACTTTCCGGACGAAGCCACGGTTTTCACCAATCAACTGTTCGAAAACGCGCTCACCGGCGAAGGAAAAATCGATTCATACATGGTGATGGGCGATAACACGTGCAACAGTTTCGATTCGCGCGCCTGGGGTCCGTTCCCGGCGCGAAATGTGATTGGAAAATCGTTTTTTGTCTATTGGCCGCTGAGCGGGCGCTTCGGCTGGGGCTGCCGGTGAATCAAGGCAAAACAGGCTATGGGAACCGACGGAACCAACACGGGCAGGGAAGCCACCGAGACGGTTCTGGTTACCGGCGCCTCGTCGGGAATCGGGCTGGAGCTGGCGAGATGCTTCGCCGGTGACCAATCCAATTTAATCCTGGTGGCGCGCAATGTGGCGGCGCTGGAGATGCTGGCCGGGGAACTTCGCAGTGAACACGAAATCAAGGTCGAGGTCATCGGCGCGGACCTGGCGCAGGGAGAATCGCCCCAGCGGATTTATGATCACCTGAAGGGCAGGGGAATCACCGTGGATGTGCTGGTCAACAACGCGGGCTTTGGCTTGCATGGGACTTTCGCGGAACTGCCGCTGGCCCGGCAGCTGGAGATCATCCAGGTGAACAACGCGGCATTGGTGGCCTTGACGGGGCTATTTCTACCGGGAATGATCGAACACCGGCGTGGCGGCGTCTTGAACGTGGGCTCGGTCGCGGGCTTCTTTCCCGGGCCGCGGATGGCGATTTACTATGCCAGCAAGGCGTTCGTGCAATCGTTCAGCGAGGCGCTCCATGAGGAGTTGCGCGAGGTCGGAGTGAGCGTGACGAACCTTTGCCCGGGGCCGACGGAATCGAATTTCTTCAAGGTCGCGCGGAGCTACCAGACCCGGGAATTGCAAACGGCCAAAATGTCCGCCGCGGAAGTGGCGGCGGCCGGGCTTCGCGCGTTTCGTCGGAATCGGTGCGTCAGGATTCCGGGGCTTAAGAACCGGCTGCTCGTCCAACTGACGCGCTGGGCGCCGCGCGGGGCGATGCGCAAAGGGGTGGGACGATACAACCGTTTGAATCAGAAAAAGAACGAGTAATCGTAAACCGCAGATGAACACAGATGAATTCAGATTTTAAGCATGATGCTTGGAGGCGAATTATGGGAATGAGCGCAAAATTTTCCAAGGCTGGGAGAAGGTCTTCCGATTCGGCGGAATGCTGTTGGCGGAGCGCTGGCGCCGTCGTGGCGACTGCAATTGTGGTTCTGTCCGGAGCAGGCTGCGCAACGAACGGCGGGACTCAACCCAGCGCGCCGACCAGCAGCGTTCAAACCAGCGGCGGGATGACTGTGGGCGGTTTCATCGACGTGGGTGGCGGAAAAACGATTCACTGAATAAGGCGCGGTCAGGTATGAACAAAAAACTTTTGGAAGCCATCGAATTGGCCCAGGCCGCCAAATGGGACGGCGCGCACGAAATTGTGCAGCAGTTCGAGACCGACGCCACTGCTGCGTGGATACACGCGGTTTTGCACAAAATTGAAGGCGACGAGACCAACAGCCGCTACTGGTATCACCGCGCCGGCAAGCAGATGCACGCTGCAGATGCGCCGGCGGCTGAGTTGGCGATCATCCGAAGCCAGCTCGCTGGAGGCTAATCTCTCCACTGAGGTTTGGAAGTGAATAAGTTCCACCGGGCGCCCTAATCTTTGAGCTGGTAGACGCGCACCCAATCCACCTCCAAACGAATCGGGAACGGCGTGTGCGCCGGGTCGCCACCGTTGGACCCGATGGCCTGGCTTAGGAGGAAAAAGGCCGGAAAATGGAAGGGGTTGCCTCGGTCCGCGCCGTCGGCCGTGGCCACCTCGAGATGATTCATGAGGTGGCCATCCAGCCGCAAATCAAGGTTGGTGGCATTCCATTCCATCGTCCAAATGTGGAAGGCATTGGACCAGGCGTCACCGCCCAGACCGGCAACGGGCTTGGCCGCGAATGACCATTTGGCACTTCCGTAGTGCTGGTAAGCAATGTTGGCGCGAATTTGGCCGGCGTAATATTCCATGATGTCAATCTCGCCGCGGGCAGGCCAGCGAACCAAGGGCCGGGCGCCCTGCATCCAGAAGGAGGGCCAGCTTCCGCTTTGAGTATTGATGCGCGCGCGCAGCTCGAACTTGCCGTATTTGAATTCGCGCAGGCGGCGAGTGGTGAGGCTGGCCGACGTATAATCAATCCATTCGCGGTTCTTTTTCCAACTGGCGCTGGCGGGGGCATAATCTGGATTGCGCTTGTGTTCCGGACGCGCCTCGAGGATGAGGAGCCCATTGGTGCAATAGGCGTTTTCCGGCTGGTACCATTGCAATTCCTGGTTTCGCATGAAGCCCCGCTCGTAGTCCCAATTCGCCGGGTCGGGAGGGCCGTCCCGGTTGAATTCATCGCTCCAGACCAGCTTCCAATCGTCCGCACCCCAAGCGGCCAAACCGGCGAGCAGCAGCGAGAACAGGGAAAGGGCGATTTTGATATTCACTTAGTCCGAATAAAACGCCCGCACACAACGGAACCCATAGCAAGCGTGGGTGATCGTCGGGCCGTGGCTGTAGCGACTGGCGCACCGCGCCATGTTGGCGCCGCTGCCCCAACTGCCGCCGCGCAAAACGCGGGTGCTCCCGGACACTCCGGTCGGATTAATCGTGGTTGGTATGCCATACTTCGTCCCATACCAGTCCCAGCACCACTCAAACATATTCCCCGCCATGTCGAATAACCCGTAGCCATTTGCGGCAAACGAACCCACCGCACTCGGTCCTCCTGGGTAGTTGGTGAGGCCGTCGCCGCAATTATTCGTCTGCATATCATAGCTATAGAGATAAGGTTCGCACTGGTAATAAGCCTGGTTTTCATCGATAGTATTGCCCCACGGAAACCGCAGCCCGATTTCTCCGGCACGCGCCGCCTTCTCCCATTCCGCCTCCGTCGGCAACCGATACCCGTTGACCGTCAGATTCTGATAGACCGCGAGGTTGGTTTCGCCATTCGTGAACACCTGCGTGAAAACCGCATCCGTGTAATACGCCGGCGTCAATCCCGCCTGCTGCGACCGGGCATTGCACCACTTCGCGCAATCAAACCAATCCACCTTCCCCACCGGAAGATTCGCGACCGCGCCCACATCCTTGCCCTTCACAAAATCCGTGACCGTACTCCCGTCCTTGCCCGGAATCGGAGTAACCCCAAAACCCGTTTCCCCACCCGTGCCGGTAAGGCCCGCATTCACAAAATGATAGCCATGGTTCGTGGCATAGGCATACACGTTTGTCCAAAAACCATAGTTGACCAGATTCACGTCCATGACAAACGCCGACACATAAATATTAATTGGATTAGCGTCCGCGATGTCCTGGTCTCCAATGACGTTACCCATCGTGAACGTCCCCGCCGGAATGAAAGCCATACCCGCGGGTGGATGAAAATCCTTAATCTGGTTGGTGTTGAGGCGAGTGGTGACCGGGAGCTGGATGTAATCCACCCAACTGCCCAAAAGAGACGTGGTGCTCTGGACGGTGTAGTTGGTGCCCGCCCGCGCGTTGGTCCAGATCAGCGTGCCATCCGGGTTAAAAGCAATAATGGTGGTCACCGTAGGCCCGGAAATCCGGAAAAACTGCGACTCTTGCGCGGCAGCTGGATGAGCGTCGGCCAGCAAGGCCAGGCCAATAATACAAGAGTGGAATCTTGTTCTCATAAATTGGTCGCACGTCCTTTCTTATCGCTGGCAGGCCGTCGGTAGACCAAGTTAACATCAGCGTCACTGGGATCGGTGGCTCACCGCTTGGAACCAAGAAAAGCAGTGACTGGCGGGACATTAAAGCAATCGCCGGGCGGCAGTCAATATTAAATTGACTATTTCGTGCCATTGTTGAGCCTTATTGTGCCAAGGCCACAGAGCCGGCATCACGGCTTGATTCCGGCTGGCCATACAACAATGGAGAGGTCCAAAACGCCGCCGTCGACCCAGCCAGTGTGAGGCGGAAATCCTCTGCCCATGTCCTTCACCCACGGGAGCTGGAAAAGGTGCCCGCAGGGCGGATGAGAGGCGTCGTGGAAAAACGAATCCTGCGGAAAGGACAAAAGTGAGGGTGAGCGTTGCAGCAATAGTTCGTGCTTAAACACGGCGAATTTTAATGGACGAAGAGCACCATGCCAGCGGCACCCTACAATATAGATGTACAATGTTTGTTATATTTAATCTATTCATGTTGCAACTGTACCACATTGGGAGCTTACAGGCGTACGACTCGCGCAACTCACCATTTTTGTTCTAGACCACGCCACAGATGCTGAGAGGCTGCGGAATTGGATATTACGGACGACTGGACCTTTGGCTTGTTGCGGGCCTGAAAACCGGCGAACATCCCCGCATGTCTTTTCTCGGACGAATGCGGTCAAAAACTGCCGGCGCATTGGCCGCCTTGCTGCTGTTGGGTTTCGTGGGCTGGGTCGATTACGTCACTGGATATGACGTTTTCTGCATGGTGTTTTACATTCTGCCCATCTTTATCGGCCTGCGGTACGTTGGAACGGCCTTCGGTTTCACACTTTCGATCCTGGCGGCGTTGGTCTGGCTTTGGGCTGATCTCGCCGCCCGACAGCAGTATTCAGGCTGGCTGATACCGGTTTGGAATACGTGCATTATCATGTCGATTTTCGTGATGGCAGTCATGCTGTTTTCGTCGCGTGATTATTTGCGGACGTTGGTGGAGCAACGCACGGAAAAGTTACGCGATGAAATTCGGGAACGTTTGGTATTGGAGAAGCAGCTGTTGGAAATTGCCGAGGCGGAGCAGCGCCGGATCGGCCATGACCTCCATGACAGTCTCGGCCAGCACCTGACCGCCACCGCCATGGCTGGCAAATTGCTTGCCAAAAAGCTGGCCGCCCAGGCCGCCGTGGGGCCGGCGGCGGCGGCCGACCGGGTGGTGGCGATGGTGGAGTCCGCCATTGAACTAACGCGGAATCTCGCACACAGCCTGCACCCCATCGAACTGGGCAAGCAAGGATTGATCGAGGCGCTGCAAAGTTTGGCCGGCAGCCTTTCCCGGGCTTTCAACATCTCATGCCAGCTGGAGGCTTGCGGGCCGGTTTCGCTCAATGACCCCGCGGGGAATCTCCACCTGTATCGCATAGCTCAAGAGGCGGCCAGCAATGCGATCCGGCACGGACACGCCCGCAATGTCGTTATTGGGCTGAAACAGGAGGCCGGGAAAATCAGTTTGTCCGTCACCGACGACGGAACGGGCTTGTTGGCGGAATCCACTCTGAAGAAGGGCATGGGGTTGCGAATCATGCAATTTCGCGCCATCATGATCGGCGCAACCTTCAAGTTGGAAAATCTGCCCGGCGGCGGCGCGCGCGCGGTTTGCGTTCTCGACGCGCCCAAGCCGGGCTCGGAAATTTATGCAATTGAAAACAAAGATCCTGGTGGTGGACGACCATCCATTGGTGCGTGAGTGGCTGACGAACCTTCTCAATGAGGAACCCGATATGGCGGTTTGTGGCGGCGCCGGAAGTGCTGCTGAAGCCTTGGGCATGCTGGAGCAATTCCTGCCCGAAGTGGCCATCGTGGACATCTCGCTGGGCGGAGGTTCGGGGCTCGAATTGGTCAAAGACATCAAGGCCATCAAACCCGATGTGCGAACGATCGTGCTGTCCATGCACGATGAGCTGCAATACGCCGAGCGTGCCATGCGGGCCGGCGCTGTGGGATATATCATGAAGCGCGAGGCCACCGACAAGGTGCTGACCGCCGTGCGCACGGTCCTGGCCGGTTCACTGTTCTTCAGTAACGCCGTCAACGCCATGGTCGCACAGCGCCTGGTTCTCGGCGCCGGCGACCACCGGGACGCCATGGCCACATTGAGCGACCGGGAACTGGAGGTATTTCAGTTGCTCGGCCGCGGCCAGTCCACGCGGCAAATCGCCGAGCACATGCATGTGGGATTCAAGACGGTCCACGCCTATTGCGCGCGCGTCAAGGAGAAGCTCAACTTGGACTCATTAAACGAACTGGTCTTTTACGCCATCCGCTGGCATGAAAAACAGGAGCCGCAATAGCATTACTTTGTAGGAAGGATTCGTACGCGTTAAATAGGATTATACGTACGCAACAAAATCAGCTTTTGGATTAGCAACTGCTAGATCTTGGGTCAAGCGGTCGCGTCAGGCAATACTGGAACCGAAATTTATACCCGCCTGTCGCTTGGTTCCACCGCGAAAAAAAGACAATGAAAACGTTCAGAAAAAATCCCTTGAGGGGTTTCACGCTGGTGGAAATCATGATTGTCGTGGCCATCATTGGCTTGCTCGCCGCAATTGCAATCCCGAACTTCGTAAAGGCCCGGGCCTCGTCGCAAGCCAACGCCTGTATCGAAAACATGGCCAAAATTGACGCAGCATCCGATCAGTGGGCCTTGGAACTACGCAAATATACCGGGCAAACGATCAATTATCCGGCGGACTTGACTCCCTATATCAAGCTGAACTCGGCGAGCAGTATTCCAGGCTGTCCCGCCGGCGGCACCTACACGATAGGCACCGTGGGTGCCAGCCCCCAAGTGACCTGTTCATTGGGAACTACGGTGACGCCTGCCCACAAAATGCCTTGAGCCAGTTTCAAGAATTTGCGTCCAACGCCTCTTCGGAGGCGTTTTTTGCGCCAAGATCCGCATTGGCCAGGGCTGTTTCAACCGCCACATTAATGGGCGCCTCGTTCCATAATATGGACAGTTTGTCAGACCGGCTCTAAGGAACCGGGACCAGCGGTCGCGGTCGAATTGGCGGCTTCGCGGGAAGCTCCTTTGGATCCCGCGCGATTTCCGCCATCAAATAATCAACCGCCTTGTCCAACTGCACATCGTGCCCATGGATCAGCCCATCCGCATTAAGGTCCAGCTCGATGTCCGGATCCACCCCGTGCCCCTCGATGATCCAATCCTTCCCGCGCATGTCCCAGCCGCCGAACTCCGGTTCAGTGATCATGCCGCCGTCTCGCAACGCCTTGTCCTCGCGAATGCCCACCCAACCGCCCCAGGTTCGCGTACCGATCACCGGACCCAGTTTGTACTCTTTGAACCCCAAGGCGAACGTCTCGCAATCGCTCCCGCCCTGCCGGTTGATGAGACACGCCAGATATCCGTGAAAAGCGTGCGACGGAACCGTGTCAATATTGCCCCGCCGCGTTCCCCCCACCGCCAGGAGCTTGCGATCCAAGTGCGCCAAAATCATCGGGGCCACAAACCCTCCGTGATTCCACCGGTCATCCATGATCAACCCCTGCTTGTTCCACTGCCACGGATAGTCGCGCGCGAATTCCCGCAGGCCACGCTGGTCCATGTCGTAAAGATGAATATAGCCGATCTTGCCGCCGCTTTTCTTGCTCACGTAATCCCGATTCTCCCGCACCCAATCGGCGTAGCGAATCCGCGTGTCCTCCGCCACCGTCTTGACCACAATTCGCCGCGCTCCTTTCAGCTCCGGCTGCTCATTGATCGACAGCTCCACGATGGCGCCCGCCCGGTTCGCCAATCGCCTCAGGTAATCTTCCCCCTTGGTCAGCGGCCTTCCATCGATCGCCACCAGCCACTGCCCCGCCGTCACCCGCAAGTCCGCCCGCGCCAGCGGCGACGACCACTCCGGCATCGGATAATCGCCCCGGTAAATTTTTTTGATCTGCCAGAAACCGCTCGCCGCGTCATAAGTCAAATCCGCCCCCAGCAAACCCGTTCCGACTTTCTTGCCGGTGCGCAGGTCTCCGCCGCCTTGATATGCGTGCCCCACGTTCAATTCGCCCAACATTTCGCCCACGCAATCCGCCAAATCTCCCCGGGATCCGATCCGGTCCGCCAACGAACCATATTGTTTCCACACTCCTTCCCAATCCACCCCGTGCATCTTCGGATCGTAGAAGAAATCCCGCTCCAGCCGCCATACCTCGTGCAGTTCCTGCTTCCACTCCGCGCGCGGATTCACGCTTAGCGACCAGCCTCCCAGGTCAATCTTCGCGTCCTTCATATCGTCGTCCTTGGGCGCTTCCTTCACGCCCGCCTCCAGGCGCACGAAATCTTCCTTCGTTTGGTAAACCAGAACCTTGTGGTCCATGGAAATCTCATACGCTTTGACGCCCGACACCACCGTGTGCAATTTCTCGTTCTCGAGGTCGTACATCACCAATTCCGCCTTCGGATCATCGGCCGAACCGCCGTCGTCATACGGCCACATGCCCAGGCTTGGATTCTTCAACCAATGGAGTTTCCCTTCGACCGCAGCCAGGTCCGAGTAATTGCCCGGCTCGACCGGAACCGCGACGAACCGGTCCATGATCCCGTCGAAATCAATGTGGATTGCCTCCACCTTGTCCTCGTCGCCCTCACCCTTGTTCTTTTCTGTGTCTTTGTTTTTACCCTCGTCATGCTTCTCCTTTTTCTTGTCCGGCTTCTCCTCGTCCATGTCTCCGCGCGACGCGAACGGCAGCGTCCCCGCCGACTGCAAGGCCACCACGCACGGCAAGGTCGCTTGGTCCGCGATGAACCGCGCTTCCGTCTTGTCCAGGAACGGATTGATATAGCGGTCCGAGAGGAAATACAGATATTTGCCTTTCGGATCCCACGCCGGAAATGTTGAATTGTATTCCGGCTCACTGATCTCGTAATGCCTTGAACCGTCCCAAACCCGCACCTGGGAAAACAAGTTCGTCAACAACAAGTCATACGCCAGATACCGGCTGTCCGGCGACCACGCATAGCGGCTGATCTCCCATTCTCCGTGGTCCACCTTCGTGCTCTTGCCCGCGGCCACGTCCGTGACGAACAAATCATAATTCTGATCGCCCCATGCCACGCGCTTCCCGTCTGGCGACCACGCCACGCCATAATGCCAGCCGGGTGTCAGGTCGGCCACCTGTTTGGCGGGCGCCGAATTGTCCGCCGAATGCAGCAGCAATTGCTCTTCCCCGTTCACTTCCGTCCACGCCGCCACGGTCCGGCCATCGGGCGACCATGCCGGCGCACGGCTCCGCGATGCGCTGTCGTCCGTCAAACAGCGGATCAATCCCTTTTTCTTCGTCCGCGCCACGAACAAATCGCCGCGTGTCTCCAGCGCGATCCGCTCGCCGTCCTTGGACAGGCTCCAGGCGGTCAAATAGGCCTTCGGATCCACAAACCGCTCCCTCACCTGCAAGCGGTCGCTGGGCAATTGGATCGGGACCAAGTGATTGTCACCCGTCTCCAAGTCATAAATCCAAATGTCCATTTTGTGCTGATAGACGATTTTCCCGTCACCCATCGACGGCCAGCGCACATCATAGTCCGCGAATTTCGTCAACCGCTTCACCTCCGTCCCGCCCGGCAGCATCGAGGCCAGGTTCGGACGGCCCCAACGGTCGGTCACAAAATAGATTCGGCCATCCGCTGCCCACATCGGAAATGCATTCTTTCCCTCGTACGGCGTCACCATCGCGAAGTTGGTGTCGTCGCCGATCGTCCCCACGTAAATCTTCTCCGCCTCGCCGCCCTTGTATCGTTTCCAATTATGAAACTCCAGGCCGATCTTCTGCGTCGCCACTCGTTTCCCATTGGGCTCAAAACTGATCCATGCCGCCGGCTCCAGCGGAATCATTTCCGGAATCCCGCCGTCCGGCGTAACCTTGTAAATCCGGTAATCGTTGTTCGGCGTGTCCCGCCGGCTGCGAAACAGGATGTTGCCATCCGCCGTCCAGCCCAAAGCCTGGTCCGGCGCCGGATGAAACGTCAACCGCACCGGCTCGCCGCCCGACGCCGGCATCACATAAACATCGTCGTTCCCTTCGTATTGCGCCGTGAAGGCAATCATTTTGCCGTCCGGCGACAACTTGGGGAAACTCTCCTCTCCCTCATAGGCCGTCAGCCGCAGGGCGACGCCGCCAGCGACCGGCACCTTCCACAAGTCGCCCTCCGAAGTGAACACGATCGCCCCGCCGCCGATCGTGGGATATCGGTAAAACCCGTCCGGCAACGCCGCCGGGCCGGCGCCGCCAAACACCAGGACTGGCAGCAGCGCCAATAAACCCGTGGCCCAGCAAATAAGTGTCTTGGATTTCATGGCTATAATTGGAATTTTTCTTTTGGCCTCTTGTCCGTGACCAACCTGGTCTTGCTTTGGCGATTCTCCAGCCATTCTGCATAACTTCAAGTTCATTTTTATCATGGAAGCGGCGGACTCGGATATCCGGGAGCGTGCCGGAATATTGAAATCGGCGGGCTCGTCGTTAATATTGGCGGTGATTAATTGAGGCTGACCATGTTCACCCGCCGCAAGGTACACGATTTTTTAGGCACCTCATTGCCAATCATCCAGGCGCCCATGGCCGGAGTACAGGGCAGTGCGCTGGCGGTGTCGGTTTGCAACGCGGGCGGTCTGGGCTCGCTGCCCTGCGCCATGCTCAGTCCCGACCCCCTGCGCAGGCAATTGGTGGAAGTTACGAGCCAAACCAGCCAACCCTACAATGTGAACTTTTTCTGTCATGTCCCGCCAAAACCCCACCCCGGGCGCGATGCGGAATGGCGAAAGATACTGGCACCGTATTACCGGGAGTTTGGGATCGACGCAGAGAGCATTCCCCCCGGTCCGGTCCGGGCGCCATTTAGTCACGAGGCCGCCGACGTTTTGAGCGAATTTAAGCCGCCGGTGGTGAGTTTCCATTTTGGGCTGCCCGCGCCCGACTTGTTGGCACGTGTCCAGGCATGGCATCCGCTCGTCCTTTCTTCGGCGACAACCGTTCAAGAAGCACGCTGGCTGGAAAGTCACGGGGCTGATGCCATCATCGCGCAGGGACTCGAGGCCGGGGGGCATCGGGGGCACTTCCTGAGCAGTGATTTGTCGGAGCAAATGGGCACGTTTGCACTGGTGCCCCGGGTAAAGCGGGCCGTGAACATTCCTGTTATTGCGGCTGGCGGCATTGCGGACGCGCGGGGCGTGGCCGCGGCGCTGGCTCTCGGCGCGACGGCCGCGCAAATTGGAACGGCGTACCTGCTCTGTCACGAATCCACGACCAGCCCCGTCCACCGCGCGGCCATCAAGAGCGAAGCCGGTGAGCATACAGCCCTGACCAATCTTTTTAGCGGTGGCGCCGCGCGCGGGATAATGAACCGCTTGATGCGGGACTTGGGGCCCATGAGCAATCTAGCTCCGTGCTTTCCGCTCGCCGCGGCCGCCCTGGCGCCATTGCGTGCCATAGCCGAAAGCCGTGGCTTGGGCGATTTCTCGCCGCTATGGTCCGGCCAAAACACAAACGGGTGCAGGGACATGCCTGCGGCCCAGCTCACCAAGGAGCTGTACGGCTGAATTTCGCGGCCCTCCGGGATGCCTACGATCGTCCTTGACAGAAATTCGTAAATATCCTTCCATCGCGCCGGTGCCAGCGGCCCCGCTTTCAAATTATTCATGCGCCATTGACTTGGGGAGAGCATGGCGCTGCCTTGATTTGCGGACGAAGTGCGGGCTTCAGTCCGTTTCAACGCCTGTTTGCACAGCCGCGCTCAAACGGCATGAATGCCGTCCTCCACGAATCAATGCGCCTCCAAGAGCCTCCTCGATTTGCCCCGGTTACTCCGCGTCATGACCTTTCGCATCGCAACTTTGGATGATTGTCCCGTGCTGGCGGAGCTGAATCATCAGTTGATCCGTGATGAGGGACACAGGAATCGGATGACGGTTCCGCAACTGGAGCAGCGGATGCGAGGATGGCTGGCCGACGGCTATCGGGCCGTGATCTTCGAAGATGGTGGAGCGGTGGTGGCGTACGCACTGTTCCGGGACCAGCCAGAGGAGATTTACCTCCGCCAGCTCTTCGTTGTGCGCCAATGTCGGAGGCAGGGAATTGGCCGCCGGGCGGTTGAAGTTCTCCGGTCAAAGATCTGGCCCAAGACAACGCGGCTAAAGGTTGAGGTCTTGGTCGCAAACCAGCGGGCGGTCAATTTCTGGCGTTCGGTCGGCTATACCGACTACGCCTTGTCGCTGGAGATATTGCCCGGCGGCCGCGGGCCGAACCTGACCTCATGAGCGGGCGGCCGGGTAAATTTTGGATTCCTATTTCACGGTCAGGTCGTAAACCTTGACGTATTCCTCGACGGTTTTGGCCCAGGAGAAATCGACTTTCATGGCGTTCCGGCGGAATTCACGCAGCAGTTCGGGGCGGGCGTAGATGGCCAGGGCTTTGCGGATGGCTTTGGCGAGCGCGCGCGAGGTGTATTCATAAAATTTCACGCCATCGGCTCGTTCGGGATCCTGGTTGTAGTCGATCACGCTGTCGTCCAGGCCGCCGGTGGCCCGAACGACGGGGATGGTGCCGTAGCGGAGGCTGTACATCTGGTTGAGGCCGCAAGGCTCGAAGCGCGACGGCATGAGGAAGAAATCGCACCCGGCCTCGATGCGGTGCGAGAGGTTTTCGTGGTAGCCGAACTGAACCGAGACCTTGCGCGGATAGCGCGCGGCAAGGTTGCGGAAGCCGCGTTCAAACTCGGGTGACCCGCTCCCAAGTTGCACGAACTGTATGTTCGTATTGAGCATTTCCTCGAGGGCGCCGAGCTGGATGTCAACGCCCTTCTGGTCGGCCAGGCGCGAGATGGTGCCGAAGAATGGGATTTTCTCGTCCACCGGCAAGCCCAACTGGCGCTGGAGTTCGCGTTTATTGTAGGT
Organism: Verrucomicrobiota bacterium; assembly: GCA_049509875.1. GTDB lineage: Bacteria > Verrucomicrobiota > Verrucomicrobiia > Limisphaerales > UBA11358 > UBA11358. Next base: position 76,212 of record JBEKZM010000013.1, read on the forward strand.
CTTGCCGGCCATGCGCGTGATCGTATAAGGCCGGAGCAGGTACGGATTTTTGGTGGTGTTCCATTCGTCGTAGTCCACGCCGTTGAGAATGCCAGTGAGCTTGGCGGCGTATTTCCGGAGGACGCCGTCGAGGCCGCAGCCGAGTTCTTCGGTGGTGATTTCACGGGCGTAACGCGGGCTGACGGTGGTGATGCGGTCGGCGAAGACGATGCCGCATTTCAAGCAGTTGAGCAGGCCATAGAACTCGGCGCCGACGCCGTCGGGCGCGAAGTATTCGGGGGGGAGGTTGGCGAGGGCAAAGGCATCGGCGGGGAACACGCCCTGATAGGCAAGGTTGTGAATGGTGAGACAGGTGCGGGGCGGCTTCCCCCACCCTTCCGTTTGCTGCTGCCGGATCAGGGACGGAACCATGGCGGCCTGCCAGTCGTGGACGTGGACGATATCCGCGCGCCAAGGCAAATAGCGGGCCAGGTGCGCGACGCATTTGGAGAAGAAGAGAAAGCGCTCCGCGTTGTCGGCGTAGCCCAGATTGTCCTCGAGATACAGTCCGGCGCGGTCGAAATAGCCGGCGTGCTCGACGAAGTAGATCTTCGCCTCGCCCGGCTGGGCCAATTCCCACAGGCCGCCCTGGACGTGCCGCTGGCCCAAGGGCAGATCGAAGCGCCATTCGGCGCGGCGGAGGGCGGGAAATTTCTCGCGAATACCTCGGTACAGGGGGGTGATGACGATGGCGTCGTGGCCGGCCTTGACCAGGGCGCGTCCGAGCGCGCCGACCATGTCCGCCAGCCCGCCCGTTTTGGAGAACGGATAGACTTCGCTGCTGGCGAGAAGGATTCTCATGAATTTTCGATTGACGACTGGCGCGCCACGAGACCATGGCCGCTCAAATCATATTTCGTATAACGTCTATGATCACGGTCAAACGGAAATGCGGTCGGTTTTCAGATACGGCTGCAAGGCGCCGGGCACCTTGACGCTGCCGTCCGGTTGCTGATGGGTTTCGATCAGGGCCACGAACAGGCGGGCCAGGGCGGTGCCGCTCCCATTGAGTATGTGCGGGAAACGATTCTCGCCGTTCTCGGTCTTAAAGCGCAGGTTCATGCGGCGCGCTTGGAAATCCTCGCAATTGGAGCAGCTCGACACTTCTAGATAGCTCCCCTGCCCCGGCGCCCAGACCTCGATGTCGTACGTCTTGGCGCTGCTGAAGCTCATGTCGCCGGTGCAGAGCAGGACGACGCGGTAATGCAGCTCCAGCAGTTGGAGGACTTTCTCGGCGTTGCCCACCAACTTTTCCAGTTCCTCGAAGCCGTCTTCCGGCTTCACGATTTTGATCAGTTCGACCTTGTCGAACTGATGGACGCGGATCATGCCGCGGGTGCCGACCCCGGCGGCGCCAGCCTCGCCCCGGAAACAGGGCGTGTAGGCGCAGTAATAGATGGGAAGCTGTTTTTCCGCCAGAATTTCCTCGCGATGTATGTTGGCGACAGGCGTCTCGGCGGTGGGCACGAGATAGAGCTTGCCCAGTTCATCGGCGCGCCCGCCTTCGGCCACGCCGTAATACTGGTCCTTGAACTTGGGAAACTGGCCCACGCCGACCATGCACTGCTCGCCGACCATGAACGGCGGCGAAACCTCGGTGTAATGATGCTGCGTGACGTGCAGGTCCAGCAGCAACTGAATGAGCGCGCGCTCCAGCCGGGCGCCCCAGTTGGTGTAAAGCAGGAAGCCGCTGCCGGAGAGCTTGGCGGCCCGGGCAAAATCGACGAGCTTGAGTGATTCGCACAGTTCGACGTGCGTTTTCGGTTTGAACGCATAATTTTTTTTATCGCCGACCAGCCGGACGACGGGATTGTCCGCGGCGGTTTTGCCCAGGGCCACCGATTCGTGCGGCAAATTGGGCATTTGCAGCATCAGGACATCGCGGGCCGTACCGGCCTCGGCCGCCTGTTTGTCGAGCGCCGCGATTTTCTCACCCAGATTTTTGGTTTCCGCTTTTTTGGCTTCGGCCTCCGCAAATTTTTTCTGGCCCATGAGCGCGCCGATTTCCTTGCTGACGCGGTTGCGCAGGGATTTGAGGGTTTCCACCTCGGCGAGGGATTTGCGGCGCTGTTCGTCGAGTTTGAGGAGTTCGTCAATTCTGGCTTCGTCCCCTGCCCCGCGGGTGGCGAGGCGCGACCGGACGAAGTCGGTTTTTTCCCGGATCAATTTGATATCGAGCACCCGGAAATTTAAGAAATGCAAGGATTTCCCGCAAGGCACAACATAACTGCGTGACATTTCAGGCTATTCGTGCTCTTGTATTGTGGGATGAATTTGACGGAGCGACTCAATTCCGTGTTTCGCGTGCCGCCGCTGACAGGGCCACGCATGGTCCTGGCGATGGCGATCGCCGTGGCGGCGGACGGCCTGCAATTGCTGCTTGGTGGATTCGGCTGGTTTGGCTTGGATCAGGCCATTGATTGCGTGGCGATGGTTTTGGTGAGCCGCGTCATCGGATTTCACATCCTGCTGCTGCCCACTTTTGTCGTGGAGCTGGTTCCCATTCTGGACGATCTGCCGACTTGGACGGCTTGTACCGCGGCTGTCATCGCGTTGCGGAAGCGAGAGCAAAGCCATCCCCCGTGTTCACATCCGCCGCCGGACAAACCGGTCATTGACGTTTGACGGCAGCCGCGAGCTTCCGATGCGCGGGCCGGCGGGCGCTCTACCTCCGGGGGCGCCGGTTGAGCACCAGGAGCAGAGCGGCTCCGGCCAAAAAGGAACTCAACGCGCCTGGTTCCGGCGCGGGCGTGACGGGCATGCCGGGAACGGTGTAGTTGTCGGGGGCCGTGAAATTGTAGTTGTCGGGGAAATTTCCGGTCAATTCGACGTAGGAAAGCGCCGCAATAGAGCCATCGGGATTGAGGCCGCCGGGCTGTACGGAGGCCAGGTCAATGCCCACGAGGTCTTGGACGACCGTAGAGGCCGCGCCGATCTGGATACCGACGCCATACATCACCTGCCCGGAATTTTCCAGGCAAAGGCCGGGAAAACCGTTGATGACACCGGCCAGGCTGGCTTGCCCGTTGGCCAGACTGATTTGAAACAAGTCCGTGTTGAGCGCGTTCACGCCACCGTCGGTGTCGTACAAATTGCCGTTGGGGGCGAAGCGGATGTTTTGCCCGTTATTGTTCAGCAGGCTGTTGTTAAAGTCGCCGACCAACGTGGCGGCGCCGGTCTGGGTACTGATGGTATAGAGGGCGTTTTGCGAGGCGCCATAGAGCGTTCCGTCTGGCGCAACGGCCAGCGATTCAATGCCGCCGACACTGAAGGACACGCTGCTGGAAATGGCGCCGTCGGTCTCGTCCAAAGTGACCAGGGAGGTGCCGTTGACGACGCCATACAGAGTGCCGTCCGGCTCGGCAGCGATGTCATTGAAAAGCGTTGAGCCTTCGTCGCCGAGGGTCGTGAAGGTGCCGTCCAGAAGGTTCATGGTGCCGAAGATGTTATCCGACTGATTGAACTCCATGGCATAGACCAGTTGGGCGGAAGCAGCGGGGGCCAACAACATCAGCCCCGCCGCCAGGCAATACGTCCTGCCGGCGGCGGAGCCAAGGTTGACCTCGGACCCGGCTTTGCCCTCTGAGGGGGTTGGCCTTTTCTGACGGCTTTCGGCGCGGCACGCACCGCATCCCAACCGACTTTTGGCGGTTTTCATCTTCTGATTTGGGCTGTCCGCCGCTTTGGTTTGTTTCCCCGAGAAACAAATATTCAATATCGGCGAATTACTGGGATGGCTTGAGCAAATTTAAGTCCACATTTTCAGTTAATTCAGCAAATAATTTGTAACTATTTGGTGTTAAACATGATAACAGTAATCTATAGCGTCAAAGAAGCCCTTAGGAATTTGGCAAATGTCCAAAATAAGCAACGTTATTGGCGTTCATGTCCAATGGATTGACGGGTTTGGTGCTGGGACAGAGGGATTTAAATCTGATTGAAAACATTCCCCGGTCACGGCACATTACCTTCACTATGCAATCCGTGTTTACCGGCCCTGTGTATGTCGTGCGCGACAATATCGACACTGACCAGATCATTTCGGCGCAATATCTCAACCTCGTGCCAACGATTCCCGAGGAATACGAGAAGTTGGGTAGCTATGCGCTGGGCGGGCTGCCGGAATCCGTTTACGCGACGCGCTACGTGAAGGAAGGGCAGCTTGACAGCGAATATCCGATAGTCGTGGCCGGCCGCAATTTTGGCTGCGGCAGTTCGCGCGAACACGCGCCGATTGCGCTGGGTTCAGCGAATTGCCAACTGGTGCTCGCGGAAAGCTTCGCGCGCATTTTCTTCCGCAACTGCGTGGCCACCGGCGAACTCTATCCTTGCGAAATCACCGACCGCCTTTGCGACGTGCTCAAGACCGGTGACGTGGTGACGGTGGACCTCGACCAGTGCACGGTGACCGCCAAAGCCACGGGCAGGGTTTATTTCTTCAAGCCGCTGGGCGATGTGCGTCCGGTGGTGGACGCCGGCGGCATCTTCAATTATGCCCGCCAAAGCGGAATGATTTCCCGTTAAATTCACCAGATGATGGCGCGCTTTTCAGGCGGCAACCACACGGGACTGCCGGGCTTGATGTCGAAGGCGTCGTAGAACTCCTGGACATTCAACAGGGGGCCGTAGGCGCGGAAACGGCCGGGCGAATGTGGATCCACGGTGACCAACCGCTGCGCCTCGGCATCCCGCACATTGGTGCGCCAAATCTGCGCGAAGGAGATGAAAAACCGTTGCTCCGGCGTGAAGCCGTCAATGATTTTGCGTTTGGCCGGGTATTTGGCCAGGTCGCGCTCCAAGGCTTCGTAGGCAATGTGCACGCCGCCCAAGTCGGCCAGATTCTCGCCCAGCGTTAGTTTCCCATTCACGTGGACTCCGGGCAAAACCTCGAACGCGCTGTACTCGTCCACGACCAATTGGGCGCGCGCTTCGAAGGCCTTGGCGTCGTCCGGAGTCCACCAGTCGTTCAAGTTGCCCTCGGCGTCGAATTTGCGGCCCTCATCGTCGTACCCGTGCGTCATTTCGTGGCCGATCACCACGCCGATGGCGCCGTAATTTACGGCGTCGTCCATCTTCAAGTCAAAGAAAGGCGGCTGCAAAATGCCGGCCGGAAAGACGATTTCGTTTTTCTCGGGACTGAAATAGGCGTTGACGGTTTCGGGCGTCATGCCCCATTCGGTGCGATCGACGGGCTTGCCGATCCGGACAATCTCCCGATGCGAATCAAACTGGGCGGCGCGCCGGACGTTGCCGATCAAATCATCGCGCCGAAGTTCGATCGATGAATAGTCCCGGAATTTGCTGGGGTAGCCGATTTTCTGCGTAAACTTTGCGAATTTGGCGAGTGCCTTGGCGCGCGTGGCATCCGTCATCCACGACACTTTGGCCAGCCGGCCGCGGAACACGGACTTGAGGTTCTCCACGAGCTCGTTCATGCGTTTGCGGGCTTCCGGCGGAAAATACTGTTCAACGTAGAGCTGGCCGAGCGCCTCGCCAATGGAGCCGTCGATAATATGGGCGCCGCGCTTCCAGCGGGGCTCCTGCTCCGGCTGACCGCTCAACACCTTCCCGTAAAAGTTAAAATTCTCGTCTTCGAATGCCGCCGGCAGGAAGGGGGCGGCGCCATGCACCAAATGCCAGCGGAGATAAATCCTCCAATCGGACAGCGGACGATCTTGAACGAGCCCATTCAAGGCGGTGAAGAATTCCGGCTGCCCGACAATTTCATAGGCCGGGCTGCCGATGTCGCGATCGGCGAAATAGACCTCCCAAGCCAGGGCGGGTGTATTGGAGGGGAATTCGCCGCCCACGAATTTGTTGTAGTTTTTCACCGGATCCCGTAGTTCCACACGGGTGCGGCTGGCTTTGGCCAGTTCCGTTTCCAGCGCAATGACGGTGTCGGCGTGGGCCGCCGCGTCGCTGGAGGCCTCGCCCAGCAGCGTGAACATTTTGGCGACGTGATCGTGAAATTTCTTCAGCTTTTCCGCGAACGTGTCCTTGAGGTAATAATCGCGATCCGGCAGCGACAGGCCGCCCTGCTCCAATTCCACGGCGTAGATGGCGCTGTTCCTGGCATCCGGTCCGAAGCCTGCGCCAAAGAGACCGCCCACGCCGGATTGATGGAATTCCGCCAGCAGCGCGAACAGATCCTTTGGCGATTGGATGGCGTCGATCTTCTTGAGTTCGTCAGCCAGGGGCGCAATGCCCAGTTTTTCGATCTGGTTGGTGTCCATCACCGACGCGAAGAAGTCCCCCACTTCGCGCCGGGGCGAATGCGCCGGCAAGCTTTCGCCCTGCTGTTCCGCGTCCTCGAGGATGCTGTGGATCAAGTACCAATTTCGCTCGGCCAGTTCGGAGAAGGAGGCCCAGCGCGATTTGTCCGGGGGCACGGGATTGTCTTTCAGCCACTGGCCGTCGGCAAAATGGAAAAAGTCGTCACCCGGGCTGACGGTGCGGTCCATGTAATTCGTGGAAAAAGCCGGCACCGGTGGCGGTTGGTTGCTGTCGGAGGAGCCATCCGCCAGCAGAGCTGGGGCGGCGATAACGAGAAACCCGGGAACCAACGTCAAAATAGCATCCTTTTTCATAATCTTATGACGGGCGATTTTACGACTTTAGGCGGCCGTGTCAAAGCCCAAGCGCAGTTCCAAGTTCGTGGGTGCTGCCTCTGGATGCCGGCTCGAGGCAATGTGGTTTGACAGCAGCGAGCAGGCAAGGCCGATCAATCCAATAACTACATGTTTTATTCGAATTCGCTTTTTGCTGGCGGGACCTGGGGTGACGTGGATCCTTGGGACCTCTGGTTTTTCACTTCAGCGGCGGTAACCTCCAAGCCGGAATTGCCGAAGGAATTATAGACATACGTCAGGACATCGGCGATGTCCTCGTCGGAAAGCGGGAAGGAGGGCATGTTATTGTTGTATTTGCGGCCATTGACCACCACTTCTCCCTGGCGACCGAAAATGACGAGGTTCATCGCCCGGCCCTTGTCCGCATTCAAGAAGTCGGATCCCGCCAAGGGCGGGAACATGTTCGGGCGGCCCACGCCGCTGGGCTGATGGCAGGCGGCGCAGATGGAAGTAAACAGGCGACGGCCGGCTTCAATCTTTTCTGTCCTGGTCGCGGGTGCGGTGGTCGCCGGCACCGTGCCGCAAGGCGCGCCCTTGTCCACCCAATCGCGAATCAACCGGCGCTGTTCATCGCTGATAGACTGCGATTCCGGACTGTTGTCGATGGGCATCGACTCCTTGTAATAGCTGCCCTTCCAGCTATCCCACACCCGCCGCCGGATTTCCCAACGGTCGGCGTAGGCCGTTTTATAGTCGAGCCAATCATAGACGAACCGGGATTCCTCGTTGTGGCACCGGGCACACTCGCCCATCAGCACCGGCCGGATGTCTCGCAAGTAGGTGGGCGTCTGCGGCGGGAGCGCCATTTTAGCATTAGCGGACGAGGCTGGCGTGATCTGCGCCATGGTTTTGGCCACGACAACACAAACTCCGACGGCAAATGCCGGCAGCCAGGGGAATTGCTTTTGACGCCGAAGGCTAAGAAACGGGGAGGCACGCATGGCGGGTGAACGTTGGTCTAGCGTATTAGAAACCCAGGGAAAGCTGTAAAATCAACTGGTCTGCCAGGGTGGGGTCGGTGCTGCGAAGAAATTCATAGTCTCCCTCGAACAACAACGTGTTTGTTATATAATAG
>JBEKZM010000130.1:0-17125 GCA_049509875.1 Verrucomicrobiota bacterium
CCCAGGCCGTTCAGATCTTGGATTATTACCACGCCAGCGAGCATGTCGTGGCCTTGGCGCAAGCTGTGTATACCGATCCAGGAACGGCCCGCAACTGGGCACTTCGCTGGCAAAGCCTCATTTACGAGAGCGAACTAGACACCGTTTTGACCGAAGCGCAAGGGACCGCCGGCCCAGACCTTTCAGCCGAGGCCCAGCGCCAAATCGACTAGCTAGAAAACCATCGCAACCGGATGGATTACCGGCGCTATCGCGCCAACGGCTGGTTTATCGGATCGGGCATTGTCGAAGCGGGCTGTAAACACGTCGTGGGGCAACGGCTCAAACAATCCGGCATGTTTTGGACCGAATCCGCAGCCGCAGCCGTTCTCAACCTCCGTTGTGCTCTGCTTTCGGCGGGCGGATGGAATCATGTTTGGAACCTAGCCTCCCCACAAGCCGCCCCCGCCTTGTAACTTTTTTGCAACGCACCCAGTATACTCGAATTCAGGGTGCGTTAGCCAATCTCCGCCATGAAGTGGGCAGGGGAACCATCGCCAACGTGTTGAAGGCGGCGGGGCTGGAATCAACCGGTTCCCCAGCGGAGAGTTGAGGTATTTGAATATCGCCGGCGAAGATTTGAAAATAATCATTTTAAAGAAAAATCTACCGTGGATTCTTAAAGGCCTATAATGAGGTGTGAAACACAAATTTGCAGACCCTCACCGCGTGAGCGATCTCAGCGGCAAATTGAGGCTTTTGGAAAGGGGAAAGCCACCTTAGCGTGCTCTTGGGAACATCAAGGTGATCAAGCCCAGTGAAATTCCACGGATTCGACTCTGACAGCCGCCATTTAAAACTGGTGGAGCCTAGGGGATTCGAACCCCTGACCTTCTCATTGCGAACGAGACGCTCTACCAACTGAGCTAAGACCCCATCCGGTTTAAATCTGGCTGCTTGCGCAAATTCGCTTTCGAGAAAACCTTTCCCGCCAGGTAAACATACGCGCGTCGCCGCCCCCGGGTACCGGGTCTCGGCGACCAAAAAATAGTACGCGGTCGCCAGGGTGCGGGCAAGATAATTTAGGCGCAGCTCTTGCTCTGCCATGCCGCTTTCACCTGGCCGTAAGCACAAATCTCTTGGTGGAGTCGGCCCGCGGATCCGGGCATCGGGCAGTGTGCCGATGGCCCGGTTTGGGCGACGGTGATGCCCAGAGACAACGGGCAGTTGACCAGCAGCCTGAATCTGTTCATCTATTCATCTGTGGTTGGAGAGTGTTTTCAAAATGCAGACAGAACGCGGGTCTTTGGCCCGCGGCTGCGTCGCTGGGCCGGAAGTTTACGAATTACGAGGTTTTTCTTGGAGTTCGAAGGTTGCTGCGGCTGACAGAGTCGCGCGCCGTCCTCGGAAATGGACTTTGAATACACGCACCAACCCTTTGAATCTTCGCTTTTTGGCGCTTTTGCCAAAAAAATTGTCTCTTCATTTTGGCGCTCGGTTATGATGGCGGGCATGACGTATCGCCTGATTCTCTTTTGTGCATCAGTCCTCCTGACGGCTGTGGGGTCCGTCGCCGCAGCCGATTCCTCCACCACCGCCGTCATTCGGCCCGAACTGTCGGCGGCTGGACGCATTGAACCAACACTGTTTGGCAACTTCATGGAGTTGCTCGAGGATGTCGTGCCGGGATCCTGGGCGGAGTTGTTGAACGACCGGTCTTTCGCCGGAGTCGTCCCGCCCGCTGATTGGGTTTATTACGACGGCTCCCTGGATTTTTGCGACCGGCAATGGGAAACCAACGCCACCTGGGGCTACGACTCAGACCATCCTTTCAATGGAACTCGGTGCGCCCATTTGACCGCCGGTCCCAGTCCGGCAAGTCTGACCCAAGCAGGCCTCTCGGTCCGAAAAAGCACGGAGTACATCTTCTCGACCAATTTGCGGGGAGAGTCAGGGTTGCAAGTAACGGTCCTGCTCAAGACCTTGCTGCCGGACGGGAAGTGGTTCACCCTGGGTTCGGCGGAGCTTCCCGCACCGTCATCGGAATGGAGGAAATGCACGGTCAAAATGATCTCCCTTGGCCAGGCCGATCATGCCGTCTTTGAGTTGCGCGCCGAGGGCAGGGGGCAGATGTGGGTAAACAAACTCTCCTTGATGCCGGCCGACAACAAATTGGGCTGGCGGGCCGATGTCGTGGAGGCGATCAGGGAAATCCGCCCAGGCATCCTCCGCTGGGGCGGTTCCACCGTCGATCCCGGCGGTTACCGCTGGACAAATGGCATTGGCGACCGCGACCGGCGCACTCCCTGGCCCAACAAGGTCTGGGGCCGAATCGACTCCAATGATGTGGGCATGGACGAGTTTTGCCAGTTTTGTGAACTGATCGAGGTTGAACCGCTGATCTGCGTGAGCTTTTCCGACGGCCCCGCCAGCGCGCATGACCTGGCGGAGTATTGCAATGGGGATGCGGACACCGTCTGGGGCGCCCGGCGTGCCGCCAACGGCCATCCTGCATCTTATCATGTCAAATTCTGGGAGATCGGCAACGAGATTAATGGTGATGATCCCAATTATCTTGAGGAATTCCCGCGGTTCATTGCGGCCATCCGCTCCGCGGTTCCCGGCGCGGCCATCCTGGCCTCCTACCCTTCGCAAAAGCTGCTGGACCGGGTGGGGCGGGACATTGATTTTGTCTGCCCACACCACTACACCACGGATCTCGGTGCGTGCGGCACGGAATTCGACCGGATTGCGGCCATGATTGACCGCACGCCCGGCTGTTCCCGCATCAAGATCGCCGTGACCGAATGGAACATCGACGCCGGCGCGTGGGGTTTGGGGCGTGCCCGCGAATCAACCCTGGTCGCTGCGTTGGAAAACGCCCGCTACCTCAACCTGATGCTGCGCCACTCGGATAAGGTTAAAATTGCCAACCGGTCCAATCTGGCCAACAGTTATTGTGGCGCCACGATTCTGACCGCCTCCTCCGGGACGGGCGTGCTTCGCCAACCCAGCCACTATGTCATGCAACTCTACTCTCTCCACGCCAAACCCGTCCTACTCCAGGTGGACGGATCTAACAGCCGCCTGGACCTTGTCGCCTGCGGCTCCGCGGACAAGAAATCGGTCGTGCTGTTCGCTGTGAACCCGACATCTGATCCCGCGCAATTGTTTCCGGGTTTTGCCGGCTTCGATCCATCCCTTCACATCGTGAGCGCCCAAGCGGTTTGCGATGTTTTGAACCGCCGTCAGCCGGACGTTGAGAACCATTGGCAGGAGCCGGAGCGCGTTAAAATCATCAGCCTTCCCTTCAAGGCGGGCGCGGTGGAACTGCCGCCCTTTTCCGCCACCGCCATCGACTGCGCCGCCGATTAGAGTCCAACCACACATTATTCACCTTTTCCGGGAGCCTTTCATGCTGGTGTGAGTGATGGACAAAACCACCATCGAGTCCGACTCGCCGCACCGAGTTAGGGCGGTCGTGAGGCAGGGACGGCTTGTCCATCGTCGCCGTTCATCCCCTACCATGAATCCATCACCCACCAATGGTCCAGCGTCGCGCTCCGGAAGAGCTTGACAACCCCGTGCCATCCGTAGTTTGCTAATCTTTTCACACCCAAATCCAGTCAAACCACCAGACATAACCAATCCATGAAAGCCGCCTTTCCCGACATTGCCAAAATTCCGTACGAAGGACCGCAATCCAAGAACCCGCTGGCCTTCAAGCATTACAGCGCGAACGAGGTGGTTGCCGGCAAAACCATGCGCGATCACCTGCGTTTTGCCGTGGCCTATTGGCACACGTTCCGCGCCACGGGCAGCGATCCGTTTGGCGTGGGCACCATGCATCGCCCATGGGACGATGGCAGCAACTCGGTGAGTAACGCGCAAAAGCGCGTCCGGGTGGCGTTTGAGTTTTTTGAGAAACTGGGCAACCCTTTTTATTGCTTGCACGATCGCGATGTGTCACCCGAGGGCAATTCGCTGGCGGAAACGAACCGGAACCTGGACGCGGTGGGCAAGGTGCTGAAAGAAGAGCAGCAGCGCAGCGGCGTAAAACTGCTCTGGGGCACGGCCAACCTTTTTTCCAATCCCCGCTTCGTGCATGGGGCCGCCACCAGCTGCAACGCTGACGTTTTTGCCTATGCGGCCGCGCAGGTGAAAAAGGCGATGGAGTTGACGCATGAACTGGGCGGAGCCGGCTACACATTCTGGGGCGGCCGCGAGGGGTACCAAACCTTGCTCAACACCGACCTGAAGCGGGAGCAGGAGCACCTTGCCCGACTGCTCCACTTGGCGGTGGACTACAAACAGAAAATCGGCTTCAAAGGCCAGTTTTACATTGAGCCCAAGCCGAAGGAACCTACGAAACATCAATATGATTCCGATGCGGCTGCCTGCCTCAACTTTTTGCGCGAATACGATTTGCTCGGAGATTTCAAGCTGAACATCGAAACCAACCACGCCACGCTGGCCGGACACACCATGCAGCACGAACTGGAGACTGCCGGGGCAGCCGACGCCTTGGGCTCCATCGACGCAAACACCGGGGACGAGCTGCTCGGCTGGGACACGGACCAGTTCCCCACGAACATCTACCTGACCACTCATACGATGCTGTGCGTGCTCAAATTCGGCGGCTTCAAGACGGGCGGTCTGAATTTCGACGCCAAGGTGCGCCGGGAAAGTTTCGAGCCGGTGGATCTGTTCCATGCCCACATCGGCGGCATGGATGCATTTGCGCGCGGGCTCAAGATCGCGGCAGCCCTCCGGCGGGACGGACGGCTTGCGGCCTTTGTGAAGAACCGTTATACGTCCTGGGACACTGGGATCGGGGCGAAGATCGAAGGCGGCAAGGTCGGCTTCAAGGAGCTCGAGGCGTACCTGCTCAAACAGGGCGAAGTGGCGCCGAATGCCAGCGGCCGGCAGGAGTTTCTCGAGAACCTGATCAACGAGTTTATTTAAAGCATTGCTTTGACCCTCGCGGTCGGTTCCGTTACCCTGGGTCCGGCAAATTCTCCGTCGCGGTCTTGGCAGGAGATTCTGCCGGAGCCGGCCCTCTCAAAAGGGCTCCGGCCAGACGTCAAAATTTTGACGGTTTTGGAAAGTATGGTTGAACAAATCCAATATTACTCAGACAAAGACATATGAAACATCACATCAAATTATCCCTGGCCGCCGGGTTGCTTGCGGCTGCCGTGGCTGGCTGCGCAACCTCCGGTTCCCAGAATGCCGCCTCCATCAGCAGGTCCGACTTTGGCAAGACTCCGGATGGACAGGCGGTGGACCTTTATACGTTGAAGAATTCCAAGGGCGCCGAAGCCGACATCATGACCTACGGCGGCGCCATGCAGAAACTGATCATGCCCGACAAAAACGGCAAGTTTGCCGACGTGGTTCTGGGTTTTGACACGCTCGGTGGCTACACCGGACCGAACTGCCCGTATTTTGGCGCGTTAGTTGGTCGGTACGGCAATCGCATCGGTGGCGCGCAGTTTAACCTCGAAGGCAAAACCTATACGCTGGCCAAGAACAATAACGGTAATACACTGCATGGCGGCTTGAAAGGGTTTGACAAGGTCGTCTGGACGGCCCGGCCTTCCGTCGGCGCCCACGGGCCGCAACTCGTCCTGACCTACGTGAGCAAGGACGGCGAAGAGGGGTTCCCGGGCAACCTTGAGGCGACGGCCATTTATACGCTCTCGGACGACAACGAATTGAGGGTGGAATTCAGCGCCACGACCGACAAATCCACGGTGGTGAATCTGACGGATCACTCTTATTTCAACCTGGCCGGGCAGGGGAGCGGCGACATTCTCGGCCATATTGTGTACATCAACGCCGACCGCACCACTCCCACGGACAGCCTCTTGATTCCGACCGGCGATCTGGCTGATGTCACCGGTACGCCGTTTGATTTCCGCACGCCCACGGCCATTGGGGCGCGCATTGACGATCCTGACAAGGTCCTCCAATACGGTCCGGGCTACGACCATAACTGGGTGATCAACAATCCCCCCGGGAAATTCGGCCTGCAGTCACGCGTGCTTGAGCCGAAAAGTGGCCGCGTGCTGGAAGTCTGGAGCGATCAGCCCGGCTTGCAGTTCTACGCCGGCAACTTTCTCGACGGCACCATCACCGGCAAGGATGGCAAGGTTTACCAGCGCCGCTCGGCCTTCGCCATGGAACCTCAGCATTTCCCGGACTCGCCGAACAAGCCGAACTTCCCCTCCGTGGAGCTCAAGCCCGGCGAGACTTATCACAGCACCATCGTTTATAAATTCACCACCCAATAGTCTCAGGTGGAAAATGGATCATCGGTTCGCGGCCATTAACGTATCGCCTTGGTCGCGGCCTGCTCTTACGCATGAACTTCTCGCTCGAACACATTGGCCTGCCGGCAAGGGATTCAGCCGCTTTGCGGGCTTGGTACGAGCGCGTATTGGGGGCCACGCATTTTTGGGATAACGGTGAGAATCCACCCAGTTGCCTGCTGTCCCTCGGCGGCGCCTGGGTTGAGATTTACCCGGCCACTTCGGCGCGGCCGGAAACCGCCGACAACAAGCTGGCCGGCTTCCGGCATCTGGCGCTTCGCGTCGAGTCCGTGGACGCAGCCAAGGCCGAATTGGAGAACCGCGGCGTAAAATTCACGGAAGAAATCCGCCCGGCCGGTGGCGGAGGCCGAGTGCTCTTCTTTGCCGATGGAGAGGGGAACCTGCTCCATTTGGTCGAGCGACCGGCGGAACAGGCGGGAATTCAGGCCTGCCGTTTCAGCAACATATGATCGCCGTTTTTCTAAGAAGCCGGACTGATTGGGCTCGCAAAATCGAATGGCGCAACTGGGCTCATTTCTTCGGTCCGAGCACTACCAGCAAGGGAATATCCGTCGTGTGCCGCACGCCGGTAATGGTGCTCCCATGAAACAAGTCGCCGAACAGCCGGTGACCGTGCCCAGCCATGGCGATTAGATCGCACGCCCCGGCTTTGGCCGCCTTGACAATCTCCTGCGGGGGATTGCCCAGCGCCAGCTCGGTGGTCACCACGAAGCCCTCGGCGCGCATTTCCACGACCATCTTTTCAAGATAAAGGCGGTCTTTCTTCATCTCCTCGGATTCCGCCAGCTTGAGCTGGTTGAAATTGCGCGCCACTCAACCGTCCGCGACATGCAACAACAGCAGTTTGCCGGGAAACATTTGGCGCAGCCACGGGCGGATGCGCCAGTTCATGAAGCCTTCCAACACAACCTGCCCGGCCAGGGTGCCGGTGTTGGTGCTGCTCTGGCCGCTGGCGAGCAGCGCCACCGCAAATAGCGTACTGGCTGCCACCGTGCCCAGCAACGGGGCCAGCGTCAGATAAGCCACGCGAATCCAGTCGCTGTCCGGACTGAACCTCACCACCTGCCCGCCCGCCACCGTCACGCTGTCCTTGCCGTAAAACACCAGCGCCGCCAGCACGAGAATCGCCGCATTCACAAAGAACGCAATGATCCCGTCTTGCGCGCTGCCCGGTCGCCAGGCAAGCAGCATCGTCAGGCCCAATTATCCAACATTCTTTAAGCTGGCAATAGCCGGAGGCCGGTAGGACTCCCGCGCTCGCCGGACCAGCATCAGGATTGTCACCCCCACGCAACTCCAGCCAAACCAGTCTCCGTGGCGATGGTAAAACGTGGGGGAGGATTTTTGGCCGGCCGGCGACAGCGGAATCTCCACCGTGAGCGCGCCGCGCCCGTATTCACCATGCTGCGTGGCGCGAAAGACAGTTTCGACGCGCCCGTGCGCATCCACCAGGCAGGTGACGCCGTTGTTGGCGCAGCGCAGCAGGGGCAGGCCGTTCTCCACGGCGCGGAAAATGGCGTTGGCCATGTGCTGCCACTGCTCGGCACTCTCCCCGAACCAGCCGTCGTTGGTCAAATTGACGAGAAAATCCACATCCTCCCGCGCCGAGTCGCGGGCCGCGCCCGCGAACGTGTCTTCGAAACAGATCAGGGGCGCGCATCCGACCGCCGCCGGAGCGCTTGCTAGCGGTTCGGGCATGACTTCAATGATGCCCTCCTGGGTAGCCGTCGGGCGCGCCAACTCAAACGTCACTGCCTTGTCGCCGGGTGTCCAAGCGCCCTGGATGGGAGTGAGCCATTTTAGAAACGGCAGCCAGTTCGCCAGCGGAACGTATTCCCCGAAGATGACGAGCTGCCGTTTGTGATACGGCGATCGCCAATGGCCGTCCGGCCCGACGATGAATGCGGCGTTGAAATAATTTGTGGCGGTGGATTGAGAGTCGGCGTCCTCGGCGTTGAGTATCAGCCAGAGGTGATTTGACCGCACGAATTGGTTAATCGCTTGATACGTTGCCTCATCCACGACGGGCACGGCGGATTCGGGCCAGACGAGCAAATCGGTTTTGTTGGTGAGCGCACGCTGCGAGTCATCGAGCAGGGCCTGGAAACGCCGGGCGTCGTCGCTCGGGCTCCAAATCAGCGTCTGCGGCACGCTGGGCTGAATCGCGGTGACTCTCAAGGGGTTGCCGTCGGGAAGCGGGCGGCTCAGGACGACAAAGCCGCCCACGTAACATGCCACCACCGCGAGCATTGGGAGTACAATCTCCGCCTGCCACACGTGGCGCCTCGAGGGCTGTTGCAGAATCATGCGCCCGGCGGAATAGAGCGCCAGCGAAAACCACGCGACGAGAAAGGACAGTCCATACACGCCAGTGAGCGCCGCAATCTGGAGGAGCGGGGTCAGTTGATACTGCGAAACGCCCAGAAAACTCCAGGGAAAGCCGCCCAACAGCCGCGCCCGGACCATTTCCAGGGCCACCCAGGCAGCCGCCCCGCCCAGTCCCCACAACAGGCGGCCGCTCCAGGAATCAGCGGCAGCTATGGGTTTCTGGATTTCTGGATTCACGGATGGTTGGGGTTCGGAATCCGTCCCCTGATCCGACGATTTCATCGTCCCGAAGGCGTGCGGCCGGGCGACCAGCGCGAGCCACGCCCCGAAATAGAGGGCGACGTAAGCGGAAAGAGCCAGCCAGCCGAGCACCACCGAATAGACGGGCGCGGGCATCAGCAGCAGCCAATACAAGGATGCCAGCCAGAACGCCAAGCCGCACACATAACCGACGCGAAAGCTGTCCGCGCGGGACTTGCCGTGCGCGGCGGCGAGCATCACGGCGGGCGCTGCCCAGGCGAAGCCCGCGACGCTGGTTTTTGGAAAGGCCAGCGCGAGCAGCACGCCGGCGCCGACCGCAGGCAAATATCCGCTCTGCCAGAACAGCTCGAACAGAAACCGGCGCGCGATCGCTGTCCTGACAAATCCCTCGCAGAAAGCGGGGCCTGGCTCGGCACACTGGGCCGCCTGACGCAACACCGCGGCAGAAGCGTTGACGACAATGGCCGTGCGCGCGCTACGCCACACGGCGAGGTCGTCCTCCGAGTTGCCGGCATAATCAAAGCCGCGCTCGCCGAACTTCTGCACCAGCGTCTGGCGCTTGTGTTCCCGGCGCAAGTTGGTTTTGCCGTCGCTGGCGAGGACTTCGTCAAACAGTCCCAGGTAATCTACCACCGGCTGCACCATCCGCCGGTCGGAGGCGGTGGCCATGATGACTTTGCGTCCGGACGTTTTTTCTTTGCGCACCCAGTCGAGGAACCGCGCATGATACGGCAGGCTGGCGGCATCCACCCGCACGCGGGCGCTTAGCTGTTGTTTGAGCCTGGCCCGCCCGCGGCTCCACCAGAACGGGATTTGAAAAATGCACAATGGATTTCGCCGCAGCAGCAGGGCGAGCGATTCCCACATCAAGTCGGTACGGATGATCGTGCCATCCAGATCAACGACGAGCGGGACATTTGGGGTGTCTGCCATGTGGTCGTTATGCTGGCGGATTAGCTTGGCTGCTGGCAAGACTTCAACTAGGGTGTTTCCGTGAAATGTTTTCAGCGCGGCCCGCTCACTATCTTCGCCGTCGTGCTCGTTTGGCGGGTCCTGCTGCTCCTCTTCACCGCTCAACCCATCCCGGCCAGCGACGCCTTTGGCTACGACGGCGGGGTGGTCAACTTCCTGCACGGCGGCGGCTATCGCAATCCCAGCCTCGCGCTGGTATTTCCAATTTCAGGCCGGGAGATTTATGCAACCTATCCACCTCTGTATCAGGGCGCGGTGCTGGTATGGATGAAACTATTCGGCCCTGGCGTTCTTTCCGCCATGGCATTGCATGTCGCGCTGTTCGCCGTCTCCGGTTTTCTGATCCTGACCATCATCCGGATATTCTTCCCCGCTGCCCCCGGATACGCGCTGGCGGCGGGCTTGTTTTTCGGAATAACGTTTGACGACCGGCCGGAAGGCCTGGCCTATGTTTTTGGGCTGCTGGCCGTGTGGCTGACGGCGCGGCAAATATCGGAACCGCAATTTAAGTTTGGGACCGCAGCCAGCCTGGCCGTAAGCCTTTTCCTCTGCCTTTACACCTCGGTTATCGTGGGCGCGTATTTCTTTGGCATCGGATTCCTGGCCTGCGCGGCGGCCTGGGTTTGGCGGCGAAACCTGTACTGGTTGCTTCCCTTCGGCGGCGCCGCGGCGTTGTTCGTGGTCGCCACAATTGCCATTGCCAGACTGGAACCGCTGTGGTGGGCGGGCTTCTTGGAAAGCGCCCGCCAACAGTCGGTCATGACCACCGGTTTTCATGCGCCGCAGGCGGCGGACATTCTCAAATTGGTCCGTACCGCGCCGATTTTTCTGTTGGGACTGGCGGCGTTGCCGTTGATCCGCGGGCGAAGTACGGAGATTCTCTCTCGCGAGTCCCCGTGGTTCGCGCTGGTCACCTCTATTTTTATCATGGGCTGGGTGTTGCTTGCGTTGTCACTGACCCTGCTGCCGGCAAATTACTGCAATTACGTGTTCTTGACGCAAATCATTCTGGCCGCGGGGTTGATGGCGCTGGCACAACAGCATTTTCCCGCGAAACAGCGGGTGCTGCGCGCCGGCCTGTGGGCGTGCTTACTGCTGGTTTCGGTGCGGGCCATCGGCATGAGCACCTGGGGGGTGGCCTGTGCCTGGAAAGACAGCTATGGCCGCACGCAGGTCGTTTTGCGCGAGGAATTGGAGCCGTTTGTCAAGGCGGATGTCCCGGTGTTGGTATCATCGCCCTTTCTGTACCGGGCGGTGGCTTTGGGCCTGAAGGATCCGGTCCATTCCGACTGGTATTTTGACCACGCCAACTGGACCAATAACGCCCAGATGAAGGCCCTTGTCCGGCTGCAACCGCCCAAGTTGGTGCTGACGCAATTCGATTATTATCGCGATTTTGAGATCGTGGTTGATCAGCTTCGCCAGCATCCCGAACTGGTGGATGTCCGCGTGCGGAATCTGGCGACGGTGCGGTCCCCGGATTCCATGCCGTCGCTGCGGCGTGTCCTTCAGCACGTTTCCTGGGCGCCGGTCGTCGTGGACCTGAATTGGAAGAAGTTTTGAATGGTGAAACCCGGCGCGTTTTTGTTATCTAATGTCTGTGCCAGACGGAACCGGCATGAAAAAAATATCCATCATTGTCCCGTGCTTCAACGAGGAAGCCGTGTTGCCGGAGCTTTTTGCGCGCCTCGGGTCCGTCGCTGTGACCTGGGGTCTGGACCATGAAATCATCTGCGTGGACGACGGCTCGCAGGATCGTACGTGGGAGTTGCTCAAGCACCAAAACAAGCAGGACGCGCGCTGGCGCGCGATCGCCTTTGCCCGGAATTTCGGCCATCAGACGGCCGTCAGCGCCGGGTTGTTTTATGCGGGCGGCGATGCAGCCGTGGTGATCGATGCGGATTTGGAGGATCCGCCGGAACTGATTTCCCGCCTGATGGAGAAATGGCGCGACGGCTACGACGTAGTCTATGCCATTCGCCAGAAGCGGAAGGAAGGGCCTTTTAAGCGTGTCAGCTATTGGATCTTTTACCGGCTCATGGCCCGACTGGTGGCCTTTGAAATTCCGCTCGACTCGGGTGACTTTTGCCTCATCAGCCGCCGCGTGGTGGACACGATCAATTCCATGCCGGAACGCAATCGCTTCGTGCGCGGATTGCGGGCCTGGTCGGGATTCCGCCAGACCGGCGTGTCCTACGAGCGCGCCGCGCGCTTTGCCGGCGCGCCAAAATATACTTTCAAGAAGCTTGTGAAACTGGCTACCGATGGCCTGTTCTCCTTCTCCACCGTGCCGCTTCGGATGGCCACGTATTTGGGCCTGTCGGTATCGGTACTCGCTTTTCTCGGAGCGGTGTTCACTCTCGTGCAGAAGATATTCTCGGAGCAATTCACCAAGGTCGGCCTTGCTCCCAGCCCCGGTTTTCCCACCATCGTGATCTCGGTCCTTTTTTTGGGTGGCATTCAACTCATCTGCCTTGGAATTCTGGGCGAATACATCGGGCGCATCTATGAGGAGGTTAAGGGCCGTCCGCTCTGGATTTTGCGCGACACCGCCGGAATTATGCGGGCGGACCAGAAATGACGGCTGGCGCGTGAAGAAGCTCTTGCTCCAGAACCGCCAATTCCTGCTTTATTGCATCATCGGCATGAGCGGGACCACCTTGGATTTCACCGTTTACTCGTCGCTGCTCCAGGCCAGGCTGCTCGATTACCAGGGCGCCAACGCCATCGGTTACGCCAGCGGCACGCTGCTGTCATTCATCCTCAATGCCCGCTTTAATTTTCGTGTGACCGACCGGATTGCACAGCGGCTGGCCTGCTTTTTTTGCGTGGCGGTGCTTGGCTATGCCATTTCGGCGTGGCTCCTGTATCTGCTCATCGGAGACTGGGGCGCTAATAGGTATGTTGCCAAGCTGGGCACGTTGATGGTGGTTACGCTGGTGCAATACAACCTGAATCGCTGGCTATCGTTCCGAAAAATCAACCGCTAATGCCGAAAAAAATTCTTATTGTTGGGGGCGGATACACCGGACTCACGGCCGCGTTGCGGTTGGCGCAGGCCGGGAGGCATTCCGTGACGCTGACGGAAAGTTCGTCCCAGCTTGGCGGCTTGGCGGCCGGATTCCAACTGGGTGGAACCTGGCTGGAAAAGACCTATCACCACATTTTCCTCACCGACGACACCATTTTGAAGCTCATAGCGGAACTCGGCGTGGAGAAACACCTCATCTGGTGCGACAGCTCGGTCGCCATTTTTCGGGACGGCATAATTCATGCCTTCACCACGCCGTTGGATTTGCTGCGCTTCAAGCCGTGCAGTTTTTCGGGACGGCTGCGCACCGGCGTTACGGCGTTTTATTTGAAGCACCGCAAGGACTGGCGCGGTCTGTTGCGGCAGGGCGCGCACGACTGGATGGCGAGGGCCTGCGGTCCCGGCGCCATGGACGTCATTTGGACGCCGCTGCTGAAAGGCAAGTTCGGGGAACAATACGATGAGGTTTCCATGGCCTGGCTTTGGGCGCGCCTTCATACCCGCGCGAACTCCCGGTCCCCGGGTGGCGAAAAGCTCGGCTATTTTCGCGGCGGCTTCAATGTGATCACGGCGGCGCTGGAAGCTGAACTGCGGCGCCTGGGTGTGATTATTCAGACCGGCGCCACCGTCGATGAATTTTACCCGGATCGCCGGGCCGCCGTTATCGACGGCCGGGACGTTTCCTTCGACAGTTGCGTGTTCACCGGCTCGTCGGCGGCGCTGGCCGGGCTGCTACCCAAGGACGGCGCGTGCGATGCTTATGCCCGTAAAATCGGGAGCATCGGCTATTTGGGCGCCATCTGCCTTATTTTCACGAGTGATCAGGACCTTGGCAAATTCTACTGGGTCAATGTCAACGAACAGGGCGCGCCATTCCTTGTGTTCATCCAGCAGACAAATTTGGTGGACCCTGACTCTTACGGAGGCAGGCACGTGTATTACATCGGCGCTTATCTGCCGGTGGACGGCAGGATCTATTCGCTGCCGGACGACGAATTGACGAAGCTGTGGTTCGATTACCTGCCTAAGATGTTCCCGCAGTTCGACGTGGCACGGGTAAGCGAAAAGTATATTTTCCGTTTTCGCGCCGCGCAACACATCGTGGATCGCCGTTACGACGAGAAAGTTCCCGGGCATCAGACACCGCTGCCGGGCGTGTATCTGGCGAATTTTTCGCAAATTTTCCCGGAAGATCGTGGCACGAATTTCGCCGTGGCTGAAGGTGAGAATATCGCCTCGCTCGTGGAGCAGGATCTGGCGGCGGGTCGTTAAGCGTTCATTTGACACGGGATGCAAGAAGCGCGACTGTGGTCGGCGCCCGCAACGTTGAGGAGGCGGGCGCGAAAACTAATCGACCATGAATCCAGCATTGAAACGTGCAGCGTTGCCGGATGCAACGGCCTTTCAGGTCAGCGCCCACGCGGCAGAATGCGTGCGGCCAAAAAGCAGGACCATTCGCGGCGCAATCCTGGTTGCCGGGTGCGTGATGGCGCTGGCGAGTGCGGTTTTTTCGGTCCAGGCGCAGGTCAACGTCACCCAGCACCACAATCATCTTTCGCGCGATGGCTTCTACATTGATCCCGCCTTCACGCCGGCCAACGTGACAAATCTGGTGCGCGATGCCGGATTTGGCGGCAGCATCACCGGCAACGTCTATGCCCAGCCGCTTTACATCGAGGGCGGTCCGCGGGGCCGGGCGGTGATCATCGCGGTGACGGAGTCCAACATTGTGTTCGCGCTGGATGCCTTCAGCGGCCAGATTGTCTGGCAGACCAATGTGGCCCCGCCCGTGCCGGCGAACGCACTGCCGTGCGGCAACCTGTCGCCTTATGGTATCACCGGAACGCCGGTGGTGGATTTGCCGTCGCGGTCGCTGTTCTTCGATGCCTTCACGCGTGATCCGGTAACCAATACGGTGAGGCACCTCATCTTCTCCCTGAACGTGGATACCGGCACGGTGAATCCCGGCTGGCCGGTGACCGTCTTCACCAACATCACCTTCGGCCGGACTGTGTTCAACGCGCTGGCCCAAGGGCAGCGCGGCGCCCTGGCGGTGATCGGCACGAATCTCTATGTGCCCTACGGCGGGCTCTACGGCGATTGCGGGACGTATCACGGCTGGGTGGTGGGCGTGCCGTTGGGCAATCCCACCAACGTCATGACTTGGGCCACGGCAGCCAACGGGGGCGGGTCCTGGGGGGTGGGCGGCGTGGCGAGCGATGGCGTGGACCCGTTTGTGGCCACCGGCAATACTTTCGGCGCCAGCACCTGGAGCGGCGGCGAGGCCATCATCCACCTGCAACCAAGCCTGGTGTTGACCAACGGGGAAACGAACTACTGGAGTCCGACGAACTGGGTTTCACTAGACAACCAAGACCTGGACCTGGGCGGCACCGCGCCCTTGCTCGTGGAGGTGCCCGGAGCCACGCCTTCAAAATTGGTGGCGGCGTTGGGCAAGGATGGCAATGCCTATCTGCTCAACCGTACCAATCTGGGCGGGGTCAGCCGGCCAGTGGCGACGGCCCATGTGGCCGGTAGTTCCATCATCCAGGCGGCGGCCACCTACCAGACGGCGCTGGGCACCTATGTCGTTTTTGCCAACGCCAATAATCTCTATGCCCTGCGCCTCGACGCCACCAACGCGCCGTCCACCAACGCGCCGTCGATTACGAATGTCTGGACTGCGTCGGAAGGCGGCCGTGGCTCGCCCTTCGTCACTTCCACGGACGGCACCAACAATATCATCATTTGGGGCATCGGTTCGGAAGGCGACCAGCGGCTGCACGCCTTTGACGCGGATACGGGCACGAGTCTTTACAGCGGCGGCGGCACAAACGAGTTGATGGCCGGGACACGCCGGTTCAACACGGGCATCGTGGCGCGCGGTCGCATTTACGTGGCCAACGACAACAAGGTTTATGCGTTCAAGCTGCCGGGCCAGACGGTGACCTCGATCCCCCTGACCAGTTTGAGCGCGCTGCCGGGCGGGGCCCTGCAGTTCGCTTTCACCAATGTGCCCGGCGCGCTGTTTAATATTTTTTACACGACCAACTTGAATCAGCCCTTCACCAATTGGAACTGGCTGGGCGAAGTCCCGGAGGTTTCACCGGGCCAATTCCAATTCACGGATTCGTCGGCTGCGGGCTACCCGGCGCGGTACTATCGGGTGAGCTCGCCTTGACCAGCCAAGGAATCAATGGCGCACAGGGGCGGATTTTTCATTCAACATCGGGCTTCACGCATTGTTGCAGCCGCTGAAGATCCGCCAAGTCGTCTGCCGAATAGGCGGGCCACCAGTCGCCTTGAAATATTTTTGGCGCCCGCCAATGCCAGTGTTCCACGTGCCCGTCGGCAAAAGAGAGGTTTGCACCGCGGCTGTGGCGGTCTGCCGGCAGATCCAGCCAGTAATCCGCCCAAGGGCTGTCGGCCGCAAAGATGCCAAAGGTAGCGTCCCAGATGTCAAGTTGCTGTGTGTCGATTAAGACAAACAAATTCGCCGGCGGCGGCTGCATGATCTGGGTGAATTTGTAATAGGTGTCATTGGCGTCAGCGCAACTTAAGCTGATGTCCATGCAAAAGCTGCGCGTTCGCAACACGCCCGGCTCGCCTGCCACGGTGGAAAGGTCTGCGGGACAGTGGTAGATGGCCGGGTTTCTATTGTAATTGTAGATGTTTCCGGCCATGACCGTGTTTTCGACCGAGCCGTCCTCCGGTGCAATTCCAGAACACCAAGAAAGGCTGTTGACGACCGCCGTGGGTCCGTTGGTGCCGCTAGGCGCGCCCACGAAACCTCCCACCTGGTTCTGCGGCAGAAAATCGCTGAAATCGCCGGAATAAAGGTGGCAGCACAGTTCCAACTGTTTGACGCTATTGAGGCAGAAAATGGTTTGCGCACGGGCTTTGGCCTTGCTCAGCGCCGGGAGCAGGATGGCCGCCAGAATGGCGATGATGGCGATGACCACCAGCAGTTCAATCAGCGTAAAACCGCCGACTGACTGATTGCGCTCCTGTTTGCTGACCGCTGGGTAATACATGGCCGAACCGCAAAACGTATTCCATCGCCGCGCTTTCGCAACCGGAATCGGGGGAAATTTTGTGTCGCCCGAATCCTTAGCGAAAGTCTCGAACGATCAAAAAGTCTTGCCACGATGCTCTGACCGCGATGAGATTCGTGTTAAAGACGACTTTTTTGGCTGCCGGTGAGTTTTTTGCAGCTGCT
>JBEKZM010000131.1:0-16543 GCA_049509875.1 Verrucomicrobiota bacterium
CGTCGTCCGGTGGTCCGTGGCCCCCTTGAACCTTGAACCTAGAACTGCGCGATCCCAAACTTCCCCTGAGCGATGCCGACCGCCAAGCCATCGTGGACAAGGCGGATGAAATCCTCGGCCTGAAATGAATCCACCCAATCCACCTTTCGCCCACCGACCCTGTAGGCGACGACGTGAGGAGTCGTTCCCCTCGGATTTCGGACTTCGTTCCACTCGTCGGATTTCGGTCTTCGGATTTTATCCGCGTTCATCTGTTCAACTGTGGTTAAAAAAAAAATCCGAACCGGCAATCGAAAAACTTTAACCAATTTAAACCAATTTAAACCAAAAAACGAAAAAGACCATGAACCCAACCCCGAGAGGCAGGCCTTCCGCAAGCTTCTGGATAAAAACGCTGGCGGTGAGCCGGACTTGAAAACCCTGCGTCAATTTTTTGCAAATAGACATTGAAGCGGGCTGAAGCCCGCGCGCCCAGGCCAAAGGTTCGCCGTTTTTTCTTGTTTGCCGATCCCGGCGGTAGTATTAGCAGCTAAACCTAAATCACCTTATGGGCTCCATCTTCATCGGCTGTGTCGTCGGTTTTGTCGCCTGGTTCCTCGTGCGCTACCTGGTCGCCGGGATTTATACCGTGAACCAAAATGAGCGCGCCGTGAAAACTGCGTTTGGCCGCGCCGAGCGGGTGGGGGAGGCCATGACTGCCGACGACCCCATGTCGGCCCAGATGACCCCGGAGGAGCGGGAACGCTACAATTATCCGCAGGTGCGCGTGATCCCGCCGGGCGGGCCGTATTTCAAATGGCCGTGGGAGAAAGTGTACAAAGTCACCATTGCCACGCAGACGATGAACATGGCGTACGATCCTGAAAACCCGCAGGCAAATGATCAGGGGACGACCCTCGAGGCTGTGACCAAGGACCAGCTCAATACCGGCCTGAAAGGCCAGATCCGCTGGCACATTTCGGAGAAGAACCTTTATGCGTATCTGTTCGGCGTGAAGCACCCCATCACGCACGTCATGGGTTATTTCGTCTCCATTTTGCGCGAGCGCATTGCCACTTTCGAAGCGCCCCCGGCCGCCGCCAGGACCGGGGATCCGTCCTCGCTTCACAACCTCGCCGCGACCGCCGCCATGGGCATTTCCATCAACGACCTCCGGAAAAATCTTAGCGACATCAACGATCACATGGACCGTGAATGCGCGGACTCCGCCGCCCGCTACGGCATTGCGCTGGACGCGTCGCTCATCACGGGGATCGATCCGCCGCCCGAAGTGGAATCGGCGCTGGCGGCGATCAACACGGCGTACAATCAGGTATCGTCGGACATCAGCCTGGCGCAGGCGGCGGCCGATCAGAAGATTGTCCAGTCCAAGCGCGCGGTGGAGATCGAGACGCTGAAGGCACAGGCCGAGGTGCAGCCCATTGTCGCCCTCGCGGAGCAGTTGACCGATTTGAAGTCCAAGGGCGACGGCGCGCTGGATGCCTACGTGCGCAACGTGCGGCTGAAACTGTACAGCGAAGCGAAGGTTGTGATCATGGAGGCGGGCCATGAATAATCTTCCGCTCATTTCATCAATGGCGCACGGTTTCCTGGCGGAGATCGATTTCAGCTCAGCCGGGGCGCGTTTCCTGATTGCCGCCATCGCGACCTTCTTTGCCATGTTCGTCCTCGTGCCGATATTCTTTGGATTCGTGCGGCTGTTCGGGCTGTACACGGTGGTTGAGGAGCGGCAATGCAAGGTCTATATGCTGTTCGGCAAGGTGGCGGCCGTGATTGATCAACCCGGCCTGCATGTGCTCTTCTTCAAACTGGGCTTCAAGGCGCCGCTGGTGAATTTCCTCGGCAAATGCCATACCCTCGATTTGCGCCTGGATCAGGAATATCTCCGCAGCACGCCGGTGAATTCCGAGGAAGGCGCGCCCATGGGCATTGGCATCTGGTACGAAATGATCGTGAGCGATCCCGTGGCTTATCTCTTCAAGAACGCCGATCCGCGCGGTTCACTCGCTGCCAACGTGAGCAACTCGGCGGTCCGTTGCCTGAGCAACCTGAGGCTGGCCGACATGCTCCAGAACCGCCATCCCATGAGCCAGTCGGTGCGCTCCGAGGTCTCGCCGCAATCACAGGCGTGGGGCTACAGCCTCGGCTCGGTCTATATCCGCAAGGTGCATTTCCGCGACACCGGCATGATCAAGCAGATCGAGGAGAAGGTGGTGAACCGGCTGCGGCAGGTCACCGCCGCCATCAAGCAGGACGGCACCAACCAGGTGAACATCATCACCAGCACGGCCGAACGCCAGGCGGCGATCGAATTTGCGAAGGCCGCCGCCATGCGTCCGCAAATTGTCGGCGCCGCCCTGCAAAAGATCTCCGAGGACCAGGCGATCTCCCGCGCGCTGTTCAAGGTCCTTGAAACGCAGAACATCATCGACGGGCAGGCGGCGATCACCGTGATTCCCCAAAACGCCAACCTGCTCGGCGAACTTGTGGCCAGCACGCAGGCCAAGGAGAGGGTGAAGACCTTGTAAACAGACCATGAGGCGGGTCGAAGCCCGCGCGTCGGGCGCGATCATCGGCGCGTCGCCCCGCGCCCATGGAGCGACTCGCCTTGCCGCCTCAGACTCCACTTAAGGGCCACGGAATCCGCAGCAACGGGCGGCGCTATTGCGACGGGGTCCCATCATAGGACCAGTTGATATCGGGAACTCCCGGATCGCCGATCTTGGTGCCTTCCTGATAGGCCAGGTAATTGTATTTGAAATGGGCGGAGTGACCATCAAGGAAGGTGAGGTTTGCGCCAGCCGTATGACGCGCTGAGAGGTGATTGAGCGAACCGCGCGGGCAGGCCAGGTCATTCAGGGGATTGGAGCCGAAAAAGGGTGTTTCACCGGAATTGGCGCGCACATCCGAGAAGAAGACGAAGGCGGACGGATTTCGCACCACCGTGGCCCTGAAGGGAGAGCTGGCCGCAACCGCGCCGTTGGTACCCCTGAAATTGATCCCGTAACTGAAGGCGATGCGCACCAGCGGATCCACTTCCCCGGCCAGGAACTGCCCGGAAGGACAGCTGAAAATGCTGCGGCTGCTTACAAAACCGGCGGGGTCGCTCGTATATTGCGAAAGCGGCTTTTGCGAGATGTAAGGAGGCAGTACGTTGAACCAAGCGCTGTTTCCGGAGCCGGCGGCGGTAAGGGCGGCCAGATCCGTCCACTGGATGTTGTCCTGGTTATAGCCGCTCGGAGCCCCCGCCGCGCTGTTCGGGATGGCGAAGGCGGGGAAGACCTGGCTGTTGTCGTCCAGATAAAGGCCCAAGGCCAGGCCCCACTGCCGGAGATTACTGAGACAGGCGGCGCGATTCGCCCGTTCCTTGGCCTTGGCCAGCGCCGGCAAAAGCATTGCCGCCAAGATCGCGATGATGGCAACGACCACCAGCAGTTCGATCAACGTAAATCCTCGTTTGGTTTCGACTATTTTCATTTTCATTGCGATCAAGAGCCTGCCAGATAACGGATTTCGCTGCTGCCGGTCGATTGCGAATTATTAGCGACCGCTTGCGTTGGGGCCGGCTGGCGGGCGCTGGTCACTGCGTTAAACTGCGATCGAGCGCGGACTTGAGCCGGCTTCGCCTAATTGCATGGCCACGCTGAAGCGGCACGAATGCGGCGCTTCGCGAATCGACGCTGCAGCCGGCGTTGGGCAGTGTCCTAATTTGAAAAAGGATCGACTGGCCGCGGCCCGTAGCGGCTAGCTTTGCAATGCGAGTTGCGGCGACTCGCAGAGCCGCGCTCCGCGAGTCAAATTGACGTCGGCAGCGCGACAGTTTAGGCTGAGGTTGATATGAGCCAATTGCAAGAATCCCTGGTCGAACTCATCCGCCGCACGTCCGCTGAGATTCCGGACGACGTCCACCAAGCCATTCTGACGTCGCTGGAAAGCGAGAAGCAGGGCACCATTGCGGCCAATGCCATGAAGATCATTGACCAGAACATCGCCCTGGCCAAACAGAAATCCCAGCCCATCTGCCAGGACACCGGCAGCATTCTGTTTTATGTGGACTGCCCGGTGGGCCATGACGAGGTGACGTTTGCGGAAACCGCGCGGACCGCGGTGACGCTGGCCACGAAGAAGGGATTCCTCCGCCAAAACTCGGTGGACTCGCTCACCGGCAAAAACGACGGCACGAACGTGGGGCCCGGTGCGCCGGCCTTTCATTTTCATCAGCATCGTTCGCCCGAGGTAAGGGTGCGGCTGGTGCTCAAGGGCGGCGGTTGCGAAAACGTGGGCGCCCAATATTCGCTCCCGGACGACGCGCTGCAAGCCAATCGGGATCTCGACGGCTGCCGCAAAGCGATTCTGGACGCGGTATTGCAGGCGCAGGGCAAGGGCTGCGGTCCGGGCATTCTCGGCGTCTGCATCGGCGGCGACCGGGCCACGGGGTACGAACTGAGCAAGACCCAGTTTCTGCGCCGGCTCGAGGACCGCAACCCGGAACCCAAGCTGGACGCGCTGGAGCAGGATATTCTAAAAACCGCCAACGAACTCGGCATCGGTCCAATGGGCTTTGGCGGCAAGACCACGCTGTTGGGCGTGAAAATTTGCGCGGCCAATCGCGTGCCCGCCTCCTACTTTGTGAGCGTCAGCTACATGTGCTGGGCCTATCGGCGCCGGGGGGTGACGCTGGACGGGGAAAACCGGATTGCTGAATGGCTATATTGATTTATTGAGCGATGAAGAGCAGCCTCCAAATTCTAATTGGAGTCTCCCTGCTGATTTTGGCGGTGGCGTTTGCGGTGCATCTGACCATCACCAAGCCGGCCCAGGAATTGGGCGAGGCCGCTATCCAGGCCGGCGAACAGGCTGTCACGCACGGCATTGACAAAACCGCCGATGTCATCACGGGCATCCCGCAAATTATCGCCACGGTTTTTCAAGCGCGCGTGAATATTTCCAGTTCCGCCTCCGTTTGCGATGCAACGCCCATTGCCGAACTGGCCGTCCTGAAACGAAACATCCGGGAGATCGTCGATTACTCCAACACGGACTATTACAGCACCAAGCGAATCATTGCCGAGCAAACGTTCGTGGCCAAGATTGGCTTTGACCTGGCGGCCCGGTTTTCGGCGTCTTACAACCCCTCGAACAATACGGTGATCATTTCGCTGCCCACCCCGAAAATTTTGTCGTTGGAGCCCGCCAGCGCGGCGCCCTCGTATTATGTGGACGATTCGGGCATCATCAACCGGTTGACGACCGAGGACCATCGCCAGATATTGTTTCAGCTCAAGAACCAGGCGGCCCAAAGCGCGGAATCCGCGCTGGCCATCGGTGACGCCAGGCAGATGATTGAAACCCGCTTTCGCGACTTGTTTCGGGCCTTCAATGTAAAGGTAATGGTTGAGTTTCCCGGCCAGCAGACGAACATGGTGGCGGCGGAACCGGCCACCAAAGAGTAACCGCGAACATGATTGATCGATTTTTACCATGACAAAACTGACCTATCCCTTCACCGAAGAAAAAATCCGGGCGCTCAAAGTCGGCGACGAGGTGCTTATTTCCGGCGTCATTCACACGGGGCGCGACGCCGTTCACAAATATCTGCATGAGGGAGGCCAGTTGCCGCCGGGCGTGAGCCTGCGGGATGGCATCCTGTACCATTGCGGCCCTGTGGTGATGAAGCAGGACGACGGGACGTGGAAGGCCACCGCCGCCGGCCCCACGACGTCCATTCGCGAAGAGCCGTATCAATGGCGGGTCATCCGGGATTTTGGGCTGCGGGGCGTCCTTGGCAAGGGGGGCATGGGGGACAAGACCTTGGAGGCGTGCCAGGAGTACGGCTGCGTGTATTTGCACGCCGTCGGCGGCGCTGCCCAGGTGCTGGCCGAATGCATCACGCGAGTGCGCAACGTCTTCATGATGGAGCAGTTTGGCGCGCCGGAGGCCATCTGGGAATTCGAAGTGAAGGATTTTCCGGCGGTGGTCACGATCGATTCCCATGGCAATTCGCTGCACTCGGAGATCTTTGCGAAGAGCAAGGCGGCACTCGCCGCCAGGCTCTGACCGGCATGCGTCCGCTCGACCTTCAACCGATCGGCCGGGAGCTGGCCGTCAAATGGGAGGACGGAAGCGAAAGCTTCATCCCGTTGGAACGTCTCCGGCGGGCTTGTCCGTGCGCCGGTTGCCACGGCGAGACGGACATCCTGGGCAATGTTTACAAGAATCCGGAGCAGCCGCTCACCGCCAAGGCTTTCGAGCTGGTGAAAATCGGCAGCGTGGGCGGCTATGCCGTCCAGCCCGTCTGGGCCGATGGTCATGGCGCGGGCATCTATTCGTTCGACTATCTGCGACGCGTCGCCAGCGCAAAATGAAGCGGCGCGTCCGGTGGACGCGCCGTGTTGATTCAAATCGCCGATCGGTTCAGGGCAGAATCTCGACCCGATAGAACTTCACAGCGTCCGCATCGGTGTCGTCGAATTCCATGTCGGTGCCGGAGCCCGTGTTGGTGGTGATGGCGGTCCAGGGGCCGTTAAACAGGCTGGGCGAGCGCAAGATCACATATTGGACGCCACTGACCGAGGGCCAGTGAATGGCGGTGGCATAGCCGGCCGGCACCGGCGTCCTTGGCTGGGTGCTGGGAAAATCATTGGCGACATTGGGATCCACGCCGGCGACAAATTTCTCCCAGTTGTCCACGCCGTCGCCGGAAGGGCAGGCGTTGGAGATGGAGAGGATATTGTAGATCGTGCCGAACCAACGCAGGCGCCATGAATCAGGAATGCCGTCGTTGTAATAGGAGTTCGTCCGGCTGGAGAGCGTCACCAAACCGGTCAGGGTCTGTTTGGGGAAAGACGCCAAGCCGTTCGGCGAGGCGGAGGCGTGATCGAAATGGATGGCATACGCGGACATCGCAGTGGCCGTCGCCGGGATCGTCATGGTCAAATAACCGATGGTTTCGGTGCCGGTCAGGCCGCTGTTGGTGCTGTTCAACCAGACGGCCGCGAAATTGTCGTTGCCGTCAGAAGTGGTGGTCAAGGGCATGCCCAGCACGCTCGCGGTTTGGACGAATTGGACTGGAGTCGTCAAGTCCGGCGACCCATCCAAAGGTGTGACGGTCAAATTGAGCATCAGCACCCGCAACGGATAACTCCCGAAGACGTCGGCGGTAATCGGCACCTGGACGGTCTGACCGGCGAAAGCCGGCGTATCGACCGCCACAAAATTGACCTGGGCATTGGTGGAGGAAGAGGAAGTGGGCGCGGCTGTCTTGGGCCTGACCGAAGCGGTTTTCGCCACGACATTTGGGAACACGTTGGGCACTATTTGAGCCACGCGCTGGCCGCTGTTCCAATAGCGCTGGAACCAAGTGAGACCCGGATCCAGGGAGCGGCGGAACGTGACATAGACGTCGCAGACGTCCAACACGCCATCACCGAACGCGATCTGATTGATGCTGGTGTCATTGCCGTTGAAGAGGGCCTCGGTGTTGTTGACAAGTGGACCGCGGGTAAGATATCCGTTTCCCGAATCCACATAGGTGGCGCCGCAGGAATCCATGGCATCAAAAAAGTCGCTGCCGGGCGGCGGACTGTTCAAACCGTAAATGGCCGACTGGAACACCTGTTCCACATCCGCATTGACGATGTTGGAGCTGCCGAAGTCGCCCGCGTTAAACCAGCGGAACGGGTACACGCTGCCGACAAGGTATTTTAGCTGGCCCACGGTCACAAATTTGAGGCCGTTCAGCGGAGCGCCGCCGGCGAGGGCGCCGTTGGTGGGGGCCGCAATATAGATGCTCGAACCCGGCGCTCCGATGCCGTCGGAGGTGGCCGAGGGCCGGCCGATTTGGATTTGATACGTTTGTCCGTTCGTGGCAGTGCCAGGGACCACGAAGGAATAACCGCCCACGATCACCTCGTTGGGTTCGATGTCATTGGGGAACAGATCGTCGTGCGCCATTGAGTAGGTGAGCAGATTCTGGCTTATCGTGTTGTAAAGGTTGGTTTGTCCGTAGCGTTCCAGCCAGCCGACGGTGAGCAAATTCTCCTGGCTGTTGGCGGTTACCAAACTCTGGAACCAGTTTCCATTATAAAGTATGCTGTTCAGTTCCGGCTGCTGGTTGGTCCCCGGCGCAACGTAAGCAAAGGGATAGATGGGGAGAAAGAGGGTGGGGTTTGCCGGGTCTGGTTGCATCAGCATGGTCTGGAAGCCAAAAGCATCAGGGGAGATGGCCGGGCCGGGGTTGGGTGCGTTGGTGAACGTGACATATCCGGTGTTGGTGACGGTTGAAGAACCGTTGGTGATGACCGTGACATATGGGATGTTGGTGACGGTGGAATATCCGGCATTGGTCACCACGACGTTGAACTGCAAGCTGTACATGACCGCCTTGGAAAGAGTGGTCAACGTGACCGGCGCATAGAACGTCTGGCCCGGCGCCGCCACGAAATCGCTGGACGCTTCGCCCGACACAAAGCCAAAGCTGATCGTGTTGGCGACGAAGTTGGAGGGCGAGAACGATTGTTCGGCGATGCCGCTGGGCAAGTAGCCGTCCCGATAACCGGCGATCTTGAAGGTGACGTTGCTGTTGACCATGATGGAAAGCGTGGCCTCATTGGCGCCGGTCAAGGAAATCGGTCCAATGCTGGGGGGACCGTTGGTGGGATCGCTGCCGTCGATGGTATAATAGAGCTCTGAGTTCGTGGTGATATCGCTGACGGTGAATTGCGCCCCGTTAAATCCGCCGATGTTGGGGCTGGCCACTTGAAATATGAATTCAGCAGTGGTTACCGCGCTCTGTTGTCCGATGGCATCAATGTTGACAGCCTCGATCACCAGATTGGAAAGTCCGAAGTCTTCCAGGGGCTCCGCATAGGTTATGCCGTCCTGATAAAAAGGCGGCGAAGTGCCGTTCGTCGCCGAAGGGCTGCCGACCAAGGGCGGCAATCCCTTGATGTAATAGGTCGAGACTCCGTTCGTCATGGGATTGATCGCCAGCAATTGATCGTTGTGAAAGACGGATATGGTTATCGGGTGGAGGACGGTGACAAAGGTATAGAGATCGTCCTCTTCATAGTCGAACCAGCCAATTTCTGGTGCGGGCGGCGGCGGCGGGCGGCTGGGAGGCTGAAGCCCCGTATTCATGATGCCGCGGATGTCCCGGTAAACCGCCTCCGAGTCGTACACCGTTCCGCTGGTGCCGAGGGCCAGGCCAATCGGCGATTCCATGGCAACGAAGTTGGCGTTGCCGGCTGTCACCGGGTCGGTCGGCACGCCAAACCACAAATCGGCATTAGTAGAGGTCAGCGCCGCGGAAACAGTCCCGCTGTCATCCGACAGGACGATCCGGTTATTGCCAGAATCGGCGATCAGCAATTGGCCGCCGGCCACCTCGGCCAGCCCCCTGGGCTGGTTCAATTTCGCGTGCCCGACTCCGCCAAAATTTGTGCCGCTGGATCCAATGGCGCCCGTGAACAGCACGAATTCGCCGGTCGTCTGGTACGGCGGAATGGCCCATACTACGCTATTGCCCGCGTCACTAACGACCACATCGCCGTTGTCCAGAACGGCCACGCCTTCCAGTTGAACATCGGCGTTGGTGTTGATGACCGCCAGCGTGTTGGACGTGCTCCCCGAGAATTGTTGAACCGCGCCGTCCAATTCGGACACGTAGATATTTCCAACGAGATCCATTTTCATGGCGGTGGGCATCGCCAGCGAGGCAGCATTGGTTGCGATCAAATAGCCAAATTGGTCAAACGACATGATGGAGCCGTCGCCCCCCGTGCCTTGGTTCAAAACATACAGGTTGTTGTCGATATCCAGGGCCACGTCCACCGGTTGGTAAATGCCGCTGCTGGAATCCAGCACCACGGTTGTCTGGTTGTTCGCCAAGTTCAGCGCGCTGACCGTGTTGTTCACGGGATCGGTGATGTAGAGAACAGTGTTGGAACTGTTCAGTGCCACGCCGCCGAGGCTGAGGAAAGCCGGAAAGTCGATCGTTGGCACCGCGCCGGGGCTGGGGACCGCCGTACCCGTCATTTCCCGAACATCCGAATAGAAATCTTCCGAAGCGAACACGACGCCATCGCTCCCCACGGCCACGCCGACCGGCTCGGCCATCGGGACGAAGCGCGTGCTGTTGGTGGCCACCGGATCACTGCTGTTGCCAAACCACACAGTGGCGCTCAGCGAATTGAGGTGATAGGTGATGGTGTTCGTGATGACATAGCCAGTACGCTGAACGAGCACGACCCGGTTGTTTCCATAGTCGGCCGCCAGGATTTGATTGCCGCCGGCAGGGGCAAGCTGATGCGGCTGGTTCAACTTCGCAAAATTAGTGCTGCCCACCGCAATTCCGCTCGTGCCCAGTTGCCCGGTCAATTTGCTGATCACCCGGGTGATGGGGTCCAGAGCCCAGATGACGGCATTGCCGGCGTCGCTGACCGCAACCGTTCCATCATCAAAAATGGCAATGCCTTGCAGCGACACGTTCGCATTGGTGATGATGGCAAAGGTGTTGGAGACGCTGGATCCAAATGCGCAGATCTTGCCGGCCTGCTCTGCCACCAGAATATTTCCGGAGCCGTCCATGGCGAAGGCCGTGGGCTGGTTCAGGCCGGTGACAATCGGACCATACGCATTGCCGAACATGTCAAATTCCAAGACGAAACCGTTGTTTCCCGTCCCGCGGTTCAAGACATAAAGATTTTCGTTGGTATCCACCAGGACCGATACGGGGTCAATGAGGCCATCAGACGAAAAAAGCACGGTGGAAGTGGCGTTGGTCGTCAGGTTCAGGTCAATCTGCTCGACGGTGTCGTTTGGGGGATTGGCCACATAAAGGGAGTTGCCGATGCTGTCGTAGGCAATCCCTCCCGGACCGTTAAAAGTTGTTGGAGGCACGGTGCCGCCGCCGCCGGAGCCGGAGCCAATCGGGGCAGGGGGCGTGAGGCCGGTGCCGGTGACGTGGCGCAGGACGTCAAAGTAGTCTTCGCTCACAAATACGCTTCCGTCAGAAGCCACCAACACGCCGTAAGGCTGTCGGGCCTCGGCGCTGCCGTTGGTGGCCGTGCCCCGGCCATCGAGCCAGCCGGGAAAGGTCCCACTGCCGGTAATCCAGAGATTGGAGCTGACGCCATAGAGGAGGGTGACGTTTCCCGAAGCGTCCACGAGTTTGACTTTGTCGTTTCCATTGTCAGCCACGACGAGCGTGTTGCCGCCGGCGGCGGCAATGGCCTCCGGCGTCCGAAAGGCCGCCGTCGTACTGGCACCCAGGGTATCGCCGGCACCGTGAAAGCCGGTCAGGTTGGCCGTGGCGCCGTTGGTGAGATTCATGGTCAAAATGCCGTTGTTGCCAGCGTCGGAAAGCGCGATCAGGTCGCTGGCGACGAGGGCGATGCCCTGCAGAGAAGTGCCGCCGGTGGCAACCGTCCCAATGGTCGTCACCACTCCATTGGTGGCGATGCGGATGACCTTGTTGCCGCTCACTGTGGCATAACAATTATCGAGGTTGTCCAGCGTCAGGGCCGTGGCGCTGACCAGTCCGCTCGCCAGTGTGGTGACTGTGCCGGCACTGCCGCCTGTTCCCACAATCCGCACCACTGAACCATTCGCGCCGGTTCCGTGGTTGAGCACGAAGACATTGGTCTTGCCATCCACCACCACCGCCAGGGGATGGGAGACACCGGAAGTGGCAAACGTGGTGGTGACGCTGGCGGCAGTATTGCCGGCCTGCGATACCATGCGGATGGCGTTGTTGGTGTAATCCGCCACGAACAGGACGGTTCCCGAGGGATCCATGGCCAGTCCGGCGGGCAGGGCAAATTTGGCCTGCGTCAAGGTGTTGCCATTAATAAACCCGGAATAGGGCTTGGTAGCGCTGCCACCGCCAATCGTCGTAACGGTCGCCTGGGCCTGCATGCCGCACCGGGAGACCAGAATCAGGCTGGCCGTTATCAGCAAACTGGGCCAATGCGCCGGCAGGATGGCCGTGAGCGGCCAGATCAAACGCCGGAGAGTCTTTTTTTTCATAGGGTACAAAGTTTTTTTTAACTCTTTTGTATCTCCGAACGCCTACTTGGCTGGCTGGACATCGCCAAATTCATTGGGCACCGGGGCGGGATTATCCCAGCTTTTTTCCGGCTCAGCACCATCCCAAATCTTGTTCGGATTCATCGGTGACCGCATGGTTCGGGGTTTGGATTGCAGGAAAGTTGAGGCCGAGGCGGAGGGTTGAAAATCCGAGTCCTTGACGATGGTCGGCGTCAGGAAAATGATCAGATTGTCTTTGGACATCGATTTACTTTCGCTGTGGAACGCCCAGCCGAGGCCCGGAATGTCCCCCAGGAAAGGCACTTTGGAGTAAGTGGCATTGGGACTGTCCTGCACCAAGCCGCCCATCACGAGTGTATTCCCATTAGGGATCATCACCTGGGACTGAATCCGGCGGCGATCAAATATCGGCACCGGATACGTTGAACTTGATCCATATTGTCCGTTGCCCACGGTGACCTGTACATCGGCAAAGTGGTCGGAAACTTCCGGTATGACATTCAGCCAGATCTTGTCATTGGCCGAGATTCGCGGCGTCACGTCCAGAACGGTGCCGACGTTTGAGTAGTTGATCGTCGCGCTCGCGGCGGAATTGGCGGAACCGCCGGAGATGCTGATGACCGGGTAGGTGCGAATCACTTCGATATGAGCCGTCTGGTTGTCCAAGGTTACGACTCGCGGAGTGGAATAGATCTGGGCGTCATAGGAGGCGTTGAGGAACGAGATGACGGCTTCCAGACCGTCGGCGTTCAGGAAAGCTGTCGATGGCACCAGGCTGCCCATCGTGCTGGCGGACCAGCCGCCTCCGCCAATGACCTGGCTCAACAGTCCGCTGGCGCTGGACGGCGCGGTGGTGGAAGTCGTGCTGGTATGGCCGCCGCCGGGCGTGGTGACCGTCTTGGTGGTTGTGGGCCCGGGCGTCGTGATGGTGTTGTTGCCCGATATGTTGCCATTACCGAAGGTCACGTTTTGGGCGCTCAGGGTCGAAGTCCAATCGACGCCGCGTTTGGCGCTGGGCTGGCTCGAGATCTCAATCAGTTTGGTTTCGATCAATACCTGCCTCGTCGGTTTGTCCAATTCGGCCACCAGCGTATCAACTGACTGCTGTTCCGGATCGGTGGCCACCACCAGCATTTGGCTGGTACGCACATCCGCCATCACCCGGCTGCGCTTGTCGGCCAACACCGATTGCACCGCTTCGGTCATGTTTGAAACGCTCGCATACTGCAATTGAAGCACCCGGGTGATCAGCGGCGGCGGCGCCAGCGGGTCTTTCGCGGTGACCCGGTCGATGCCCGTCCGCTTGTCCATGACCAGTTGCAGGCCGTAATTGTCCAACAACGCCACAAGCGCGCTTTGCGCGGTAATGTTTTCCCAGCGAATTGACAGTTGTGGCTCAACTTTAACCTGGCCATTTTGATCGGGCTGGCCGTAGCCGATCTTGGGATCCAGCATGTAATTGATTCCTGCTTGCCGCGCCAGGTGTTCGATTGCGGTCGTGATCGGCACGTCGGAGAACTGGATCAGCGGAATGCTTTCGACGGCGGGTGCCGGGGCATTGGTGCCGCTGGCCGCCCCCAAATCGGCAGTGGCGGCGCCCGCGCCGCTGTTGGGGTCAACGGCCGCGGCGGCCGCGTTGGTTACGGGCGGAGCGGCGTTGGCCGCCGGCGTAGCACCGGCGTCCGGGGCGGTGTTGGTGACGGGGGCAGCGGCCGCAGTGGCATTCGTGTTGTCAATCGGCTGGCCGGGGGGGACGGCATTGGTTTGCGCGCGGGCGATCCAGACGCTGGCCAGGCCGGCGAGCAGGAGGAGGTGGTAAATAATTTTTTTCATGGCGGGTGGTGTGGTGTGCTCCTATTGAAATTTATTTGGTGGTGATTTTTAGTTCGCGCCGTGACCCGTTGACTTCGATGACGACGGCATCCTTGTGGATTTCGGCGAGCCGCAAATGCACGCGTCCGCCGGTCGTCAGCACGTCGCCTTCGTCTCCGATCGCAAACGTGTGGTTGTTGATGATGACCATGGCACGCCCGTGTTCCCAGGAGAGCCCCTTGACGGCGAGCGCCTTGACGGGGCTGTTGGTTTGCTGCTGGAGCTCTTCAAACGGGCGTGTGGATTCCGGGAAAAATGGATCGCGCCCCTCGCGCGGGCTCGAAGGCATGATGAAGACCGAGCGGGCCGGGACCGGCTTGGCCGGCGCGGTTTTCGCAGTTTCGGCTTGAACTGCCGGCACGGCGGCGGTGGCGGCCAGCCACAACGTGATTTTCAGTAATGCGTTCACAATTAACTGTTGGATTTCACCAGCGCCACGATTTCCATGCGGAAGTTCAGCTTCTCGCCGTTGCCGGGCCCGCTGCCGATGGGGTCCGCCGTAAGATTCAAGACCCGGCAATGCGGAAATTTGTTTTCAAAGTCCGCCACAAATTTGCCCAAGTCGTGATAAAAGCTGGTGCCCGTCAAGGAGAAGCGGATTTGTTTGTACGGAAAACCAGCGATCAAGTCACAATCACCCGCCGTCGGCTGCCCCGGCGTCGGAATGTCCAGTTTGGGATAAGCGGCCTTGAAACGCCGCATCGTGTCATACGTCCAGGCATACAGGTCGCCGTAGGCCACATCCTGCTCCGCTTGCTGCAGTTGTTCGGTCAACGCCGCCAAGGCATCGCCGGTCTCCTGTTTCTTTCGGATAATGTCTTTATACTGTTGCGAGCGGGCGGATTCCTGGTTGATCAGTTGAGCCAATTTGCGATTCTTGCTGTTCTGCGGGCTGATCAGCAGAAAATAGACCACACAGATCAAACCGACGGTGGCGACGACCACGCCGATCAACTGGTTTCGTTTGGCGGGCGGGAGTTTTTTCATGGCGTCCTATCGGCGAAGCGGCATTCGAGGCTGAACATGACATAGGGTTTGCCCTCCGGCGGCGACTGCAGGGGCGAAAGCCCTGCCAGCCGAATGCCATTGGTTCCCATATAGCCATCAAAGTAATCCTGCTTGAGCAAGGCATCCTTGAAATGTTGCACCTGATCGCCGGGGTTGGGGCTGAAATCCCTGGCGTCCATCGTGAACGTCACATGCTCCGTCGAGCTTGCGGGCCGGCCCGGCGATACGCCCGGCTTGGCCGGTACGCCAGGCGTGGTGGCGTAGGTCTGGTCCACTTTCAAATGTGTCAACTGGACGTTGGGCACGTAGGTTTGCTGCAGGGCATTCAGCAAATTGCCCTGCAAAAATCGGGCGGCGCTCAATTGGTCCAGCGCCTTCATCTGCGCCTGGATGTCGTCGATCTTCTTCAGGTTTGCTTTCACCAGCGCGAAATCGTTGGTGCAGGCCTGGATGCCCGCTTCCACGCTGCTGAGCTTTTGATTTTCCACGACGTATCCCAGCCAGATGGAACTCCAATAAACCAGGGACAATGCCACCAGAAAGGCGCCCGCGTAAATCGCCCGCTTCACTGGATCGCGTCGGCGCAGATCTTCCTCGGCCAGCACTTCGGACAATAAATTGATGCGTATGGGCATAATCTTAAAAAGCCGCGAGCGCGGCGCCGATCGCGACGGTCAGCTGTGAGCCGATGTGGTCGATCTCCACTGCCTGCTGCCCGGGCAGCGCCAGTTGCAGGAAGCCCGTCGGATTCCAGGTCTTGCATTCCAGCAGCAGTTCCGAATGAAGAATTTGGAGAATCATCTCCGACCGGGCCGAAGCCCCGCTCACGTAAACCTGGGAAACCGGCCGGTCCTGTTGGTGTTCAAAAAAGTCCAGCGACGCCCGGAGTTCGCGGCCGAGCGGAATGACTTGGATCTGCAGGGGGCCTTCCACTTCCGGCGCCATGCCAACCTTGATGCCTTCGGCTTCGGCGTAGCTGATGCTCATGGACTCCGCAAGTCCGGTTGTCAGCTTGTCGCCCCCAATGTTCACCACGCGCGTCAAAGCCAGTTCCCCCCGGTCCATGATGCAAACCGAGGTGTGTTTGAATCCGATATCGACCAGCGCGATGGTGTCCTTGGCGTAAACCTCCGGCAGGGCTTGTTCAAACGTGTTCATCGGCCCGATGACCCCGGGCACCATGCATTCCGGAACCAATCCGGCTAGTTGTGCGGCCTGCGTGAAATCGGTGATCAATTGCTGGCGGGCGGCAGCCGCCAGCACCCTCAGTTTGGGCGTGCCACTGGCGGGCTTGTCGCCCGCGGACGCCCGCGGTGGAATCACGTAACAGTCGAAAACGTGGTTCGGCAAGTCCTGTTGCAGATAATTCTTGTGGTTGACCTTGAGGATCTGCCGCATTTCATCCAGCGGAATTTGCGGCAATTCAATCTGCCGCACCATGGCGTCCTCCAGGCCTACTGCCACGATGAGGTGTTTCGTTGGATTGCCCAGCGCCTCGGCCACCGATTTCAGGTGGTCGCCCAATAATTCGGCCGACATCTTCTTTTCAAAGAGGGGTGCATCCAGGAGCGCATAGCGGGTGAGGGCTATGATTTCACCCCGCCGTTCAAACACG
>JBEKZM010000132.1:0-16340 GCA_049509875.1 Verrucomicrobiota bacterium
TTGACAACGGCAAGGCAACGAGGATGAGGCTGAGAAGGGAGTTTTTCATAATAGTGCAATTTTCTTTGTTTTTTTCTAATTCAAGATGGTGAATTTTGAATACGAGTATTGTTTGGCTTCCATAATGGGCGTGATTGCAAGTTTCTTGTGATATTTAAAGACGGAGCCGGCTCATGGCTCGGCTGGGCTGATTGATATGTGCGATCGGAATATAATCGGTTCATGGGATATTCTTCTTTTCCATATTCCAACCGGGCAATTGGGCGACACCGCAGGGATCGCCCTCGAACATTTTGGCCGCTTGCTGATCACCTTTCAACTGCCACTGAAGCCAGGCCGTGGCCACCACCGCAAAGTCGCCGCCATGCGGTTTGGAGTAGGTGCCGCCGTGGCCGACATTGAGGTTGGCGGCGAACACCGGCAACCTGTTGATCCGCCGGAAGTCATCCATCCCATTTTTGTAAGCGATGTCCCGCTCGCCGCCCAAAATGTAAATCACCGGCGTGTGCAATTTGTCCAAATAGTCTTTGGTCAGCTTCGGCATGCCACCCATGCCGCTGCCCGGGTCGCCTAAAATGCCGCTGTTGCAGATCATCGCGGTGGTGATGCGCGCGTCGGGAGCCGTTTCAAGCGTCTGCAATCCGCCGCAGGACATGCCGGCAACCGCGATCTTTGACACATCCAGTTTATGGTAATATTGGCTAAGCGGGGCGCTGTTTTGCGCGATGGCCCAATTGATCGCCTCAGTCATCAAAGCGGATTTTGTCGGTCCACCGGGCCCGCCACACTGGCCTTCGGCAGGCATTGGGCCGATGGCCACCACGAGAAATCCGTGCGAGGCGATCTCGGACAAAAAGTTCACATGTTCCCACGGCGAATTTGCGCAGGCACCATTGCCCCAGGCAACGATTGGCAGCTTGGCCTTCCTCCCAAACGCGTCCAGCTCCTTCGGCCGGAAAATCGTGTGGGTGGGCAATGTATTGTCTTGGGCCATCAGGGCTTGGTATGGTCCGCTTCCACCATCTTCAATCGTCCGGCTAGCGGTTTCGGTTACGGCAGCGCGACTACCCCCACCCGTTTCCGCCGAGCGACAGCCGCCCACGCAAATTGAAAAAGCAACCACACTCGCGCGCAAACAGACAGTGAGAAGTCTCATGATACGGATCGAGCTTTTTGCAA
Source organism: Verrucomicrobiota bacterium (assembly GCA_049509875.1). Lineage (GTDB taxonomy): Bacteria > Verrucomicrobiota > Verrucomicrobiia > Limisphaerales > UBA11358 > UBA11358. Next base: position 1,180 of record JBEKZM010000132.1, read on the forward strand.
GGGAGGTTGGCACTTTAGATCAATCCCGAAACAGCAACGGCGCGAATTCCCGCAAGCTCCGGCGCCACGTCAGAAACTCGTGGGCCGTGCCGGGCGAGACATAAACGGTATTCTTGATGCCAATCGCCTCGAGCGCTTCGTGATTAGCATTGAGATTGCCGGGATTCTCCCGACTACCACAACTGCAGAACACGACCTTGACTTTTTCCCGAAAACCTTCGGTGGTGTTGACGTCGTTCGTGCTGATAACGCCTCCGCTGAAGATCCCGATGTGGGAAAACAGATCCAGGTGTTTCAGGGCGATGCTATGTGTTTCCATCCCTCCCATGGAAAGCCCGGCCATCGCACGATGTGGTTGGTCCGCCAACGTGCGGAAGTTGGCGTCAATGTAAGGAATCAGTTCGCCGGTAAGCGCTTTGTCGAATTCAGCAGCCGCGCCGCCGAAGAAATCTCGCCCACCACCCGGGCCGCGGGCCACATTGTTGGTCCCGCTGGCGGGAACGGCATTGGTCCCCGCCGGGCTGCCCGGACGACGGCCTCCGGGCCTGCCGCCCTCATTGGTCAGACCATACGTCATCACAATGAGGAACGGCTTTGATTTACCTTCGGCGATGAGGTTATCCATGATTAAATTGGCGCGGCCCTGATTCCACCAGGCATACTCATTTTCACCCCAACCATGCTGCAGGTAGAGCACGGGATAATGCCTGGCCGGGTCCTGATCATAGTCCGGAGGCGTATAGACATAAGCGGGGCGCGCAATGATGGTGTTGGTGAGTTTGGAGGGGAACAATACCTGTTGCACGCGCCCATGCGGAACCTCTTTCAAAGCATAGAAATCCGCGTCGTTCGCCGGGATTTCAATGCCGCTTTCCCAGCGCGTCGAACCATAAAAGTTGAGAGTGCCGGGGTCATTGAAGGTCCCACCATCCACATTTAAATGGTAATAGTGGAACCCTTCATCCATTGGTCCTTCCGTGGTGCCCACCCACACGCCGTCGTCACCTTTGGTGAGTTTGGTGCCGCCGCGCCCACCCAACCCCAAGCTCACAGTGACGTTTTGCGCATTGGGGGCGACAATGCGGAAGCGCGCATACCTTTGCGAATTTACCTGCGGATAGCCTTGTCCGGGTTGATTCAAGGTCGAGGGCTTAAAATCCTCCAGCGGGGCTTCGTTGGTCTGCGCCAATACCGAAAAGCCGGTGAGCAGCGTGGTAAGGATGTTTGCGGTTTTCATTTTAACTTTTTTCTGGTTAAGAAGGAGGCTGCAGAAACAGGCAAAGTTGGATGGACCGTGGTGGCCCAGGTCACCATCCGCATTTTTTTCGCCCACCCCGGCAGCCCCCAGCGAGTCATCATTGTGGAATGATTTCGATGCCGTTGATTTGCGGATTCTGCACATTGGGAGTGAACGTGATGACGAGATTCTGGTCGGTCACCTCGATTGGCACAGTCTCAACGTAAGCTTTTAGCGGGCCGCCGGCTTTGACCCAAACATCAAAATCCTTGAATTCGTGCCCCTGCACTTCGAACGAAAAAACCCGCTGCCCTGGACCTGTGATGCCGTTAAAAGTTTCGCAGAAATGCAGCTTAACGGTGTACTTTCCATTGGGGAGTGCTTGGGCGAACTTGGTCATGCTGTAGCGTTCCGCCTGGTAAATCTTCGGATCGCTCGCGTTGGCGATGTTGACGTCGGGCCGATCGATGGTCTCGCCGTCCGCAAAACCCTGATCCGGCAGCCAGGCGTTGCCATTCTTGTCCGTGAATCCATCGGTCACGCCAGTCTTGATCCGGATGGTCTTGGGCACTTGCGCGACGGCCGGCGTGGAAGGCGCGGGAGCGGGCGTTGGCACCGCCGCCGCGGCCGGCGCAGGCGTTTGATTGCCGGTCTGACAACCCGCGGCAAACATTACCAGGCTCGCGGCAGCGCAAAGCCACACAGAGTGAGTTAAACAGATTCGCATAATTTGACTATTTGTTGCTTGTGGTTTCGTTGGTTTGATCTCACTGGTCGGCCATGGCCTTCGGCACTTTCAGCCGAATGTCATCCGATGCCTCGCCAATGGGATATTCATAATCCACGGGGATGTCGTTGGCCTTGTCAACTATTGGGAAGCTGGCCATTTGTCTCCGAGCAAGGGCAACAAGCATTCCGCGTAGCGCTTGCCCAATTCCCGATAGCCCGCAGGTGTAAAATGGAGGTGGTCGGGACGGCCCTCGCAGCCGCTCGAAAAAACAACATGCGAGGTGGGAATCGTGTCCTGCAATCGGTCAATGATGGCATTCATGCTGGCACAAGCTCCGTGCTGATCAGCACTCACGAGTTCGCCGCAAATCAGCGGCACCTCGCGTGCATTGAGATGAAGATCCTTAAGAAGGTTTTCATAGACGCCCTTCACCTTGCCTGGCCATTCCTTGTCCCCGGTATTGGATTCGCCCTGGTGCAAAAGGATTCCTTTGATGACTCCCGCCTTTTGCGCGAGCCTCGCGGATTCCACCAAGCGTTGGTAGGGATTCCCGTTATAGGCATGAATGATGTTGGTCATCCAATCGGGAGCTGTCGCCGCGTAACTCTGAAACGTGCCCTTTCCGAACAACTCGATCTTGCAGCCGGCGACAGCCACGCTGACAATTCCCACTTTGACGGCCGGGGGGAGATGCGCCACTAACGTTCGGCCAAAGTAATCGGCTGGACTGAGGCCAGAGGAGGGACGGCAGAGAGGCGGGACCGCCGGATACCAGTTCCCCTTGGTTCGACCCAGACCGGGAAAATCCACCGCCGCCAGGACCTGAAAACGAGCATCGACCGGTCCCTTGTCCTCGTCTTTGATCCCCGGAAATCCTTCCATGTTGGACTGCCCAAAGCAGAGGAACACAAAGAAATTGGTGTCCTGCGTAAACGCGCTGAGATGGAGGAAAAACAACAGCGTCGCAAGGACAGTTTTCATGACGTGAGTTGGTGGTTTCATTTCAGGCCCGCCGGCATGCCGGCGGCGACGTGAATGACGGCGTCGAATGCGGGTTTGGGCTGATCTTTGCCATCGAAAAGGAGAGGGCGTCCCCGCGAGCGCCAGGAAAGGGCATCGTTCACGCCCCAAAAGGTGACAACTTTGACGGACTTCTCATGCTTGATAAATGCGCGAAACAGCCCCGTGTAAGCTTCAGCCAGACGGCGGTCCGCATCGTTCACCAACCCGCCCTGGGTCGTGGCCGCGTTGTTGGCAACGTCCGCCCCATTATCGCGCTGGCCGCCTTGGGAGCTGTTGACGTCCAGTTCCGTAATGTGGATGGGCAGCCCAAGCGTCTCCAGCTCCGTAAGCGTCGCATCTTCAGCCTCAAAACTGGCAGACGAAACGTTTACATGGGTTTGCGAGCCAATGGCCATCACCGGCACATGCTGCTCCTGCAGCGATTTGATCAGGGCAACGAATCTGCGGCGCTTGCCCTGCCCTTCCAGCCCATAGTCATTGTATCGGAGAACGGCATCGGGATCCGCCTCGTGCGCATATTCGAAGGCCTTGGCGATGAAATCCGGCCCGATGATCTGCAGCCAGAGGGAGTTTCTCAGGAGATTCGTGCCGCCGTCGGCCACGGCTTCATTGACCACATCCCAGACTTTGATCCGGCCCTTGTAGCGGCCCACCACGGTGTGAATATGATCGCGCATCCTTTGCAGTAGCTCTTCCCGCGAAGCGCGAGGTCCGTTATAGCCAAAATCCCCGCCGGGCCTTGGTAGCCCAATCGCGCCAAGCGCGTTGGTGGCGCCCGGTACCGGCAAGGAAGAAGCGGTTTCAGCCGGAGGCCGATTCGTTCCCTGAAATACCCACATGGGTGTTTGGCCGTGCCAGACCAGCGTGTGCCCAACCAGATACATGCCATTGCTTAAACCAAAGTCCACATACGCATCTGAGGGCCCGAAATTGTAGCCGTCGGCACCCTCGCGAGGGTGAATAATCGCCCATTTCAGGTCGTTCTCCGGCGAGATTTGGTTGAATTGTGCCTTCAGCAGGGCAATGTCCAGACCAACCTGTTCCAAGTTGCGGTTTACGTTTTCCACGCGGCCTCCCGTTCCCAACGCCGTCGTTCGGTTGATGGCCGCGCCGACATAAAAATGGTCCCGGTAAACTTCTTTGAGTGACGGGAGGTCGGCCGCCCGCAATCCGCCATTAATGAATAACAGCCCCGCAAGCAGGCCCCGGGTGATCCAATGATGAAGGTGGTGAGGTTGCACAGTGTCGAGATAGCGGAAAAATGTACTCCGCCAAATGCCGCAGCCCCTTTCGCCGCAAGGGCGAAGGCTGTCTTGGTGCGTCCCCGGGCTTAGCGACCGATGATTTGTCGTAAAGTTGTGCATCACTGTTTTCATTCTCAATGTCTCTGGAGTCTTACAGTTCCGGCTTGCCGCTCGTGTAGAGCTCCCAAATCTCCGCCTGGCTCAAAGCTCGGCTAAACAACTCAAAATCATCCATCGACCCACTCAGATTACGGATCAGAGACGGCTCCGAGCCAGGGTCTCGCCGGGGATTCCAATTGCCCAATTCAGTTGAGTTGAACCGGAACGGCGGCCTGATTTTCAGGGTTCGGCGGGAAACCGGAACCCCATTGAGATATTGGACGGCTTCGTTCGCCTTGCCATCCAAAACCACCGCTAAATGCAGCCACGTTCCCAGATCATCCACACCAATGACCGGAGGGCTGGCCAGAATTTGATATTCGGTGCTGCCAGCCCCGAACACGGTAAGCCCCAGTACTCCGTCGTTGCGGATGAGCCAGTGGATTGTCCCGGGATCAAACCCGTCCGACATGACCAGCGAGTTGAATTGCCGATCCAATCCCTTCAAGCACACCCAAGCGGATAAAGTTAAGGATTGGAATTCGCCGGGAACCGCCAGCCGGATCCGATCATTGACACTCTGAAACTCCAGCGCCGGTTTTTCCCGCCACCGGCCTTGGGCCGGCTCGCAGCCCACCATGGTGGCCTCTTGCACCAAGGCGGATTTGTCGGCGGCATTTTTCAGCGAGGAGTCAGTAAGGCTCAGCCCTTCAAAATCAAAATGCACAACCAAGGAAGGATCCTGATTCAACTGCGTGCTCTTGAGCCGCCATTGATCGTACCGCAGGGCCTCGGCCGCGAGCGAGCGCTGTTGAAACTCAAGCATATTGGTAAAAGCTTCCTGCCTGGCCGCCATGAATTGCGCGGCACCAGCCCCAACGACCAATACGGCGGTACCCTCACGCAGCGCTTGAACCGCGACAGCCTTGGCGGACAACTCGACTTCTCCTTTGAACACATCCACTTCCGTTTGCCCACGGTCGGTGTCCAAGCCAAAGGCGGTCCCGAGGTCCACGACATTGAGTTGACCGGTCCTAATACGGAAACCACGCGCTGGTTCGGGTACCTCCGCCAACAACCGGCCGGACGGACAGACTGCCTCACTGGAAGAAATGAGTTGTAGGTCAGTCGGGCCTTCGATGACCACCCGAGCGCCACTGTAGAAGACGATTTGGGCGAGACCGGCCTCCAGATGGAGCCAGCCCGGTTCCAAGGCAACGCCCGCCCGCGGCAGACTTGGCTGCTTAACCCATCGTGCATCCACCGTGCGAGCCAGCATGGCTACGGTCTTGCTGGTGGTTCCGCTCCGGAGGTCGGAGCGTTTCAGCCAAAGCAACGAAAAAATCCCAGCTAGGAGTATGAAACACGCTGCCAGTGCGAGAATCCACGTTCGATCCATCGCCCAAACCCTCGACACGAAACTTCCGTGGTTAGGGCTGGCGTGCCGACGGCCCATTTCGGAAATTCTCCCGGACATCGGGGGCACCGCTCGGCCCAGCTCCGCAGGCGGTTTGAGCGAAAAGTCCGCGTCCTCGGAGAACAAGTCCGCCTCAGAGGCCAGGCGATTGTGCAATTCGATGCGGATCAAATACTCATCCCGGGCGTCGGCGTCGGTGCGCAGCAGGTGGTTTAAGGCGCGCATTCGGGTTTCATGTGCCTCGCCGTGGCATACCGCCGCGACGGTTTCGTCAAATTCTGGCGAGGGGTACTCGAGCTTCACACGACCTCCGCTTGGCGATGCCCCTCAAGGCAAAGTCGGAGGTCATGCCGAATACGTTGCAACACCTTGTAGGTCGCCGCCTCCGTCCGACTAAAGCGCCCGGCGAGAGTTTCGATGCTGGCACGCTCATAATAGTATCCTTGGACCAGCGAACGCTGGGCCACCGGCAATTCTCGCAGGCAGCACTCGAGGTGTTTCAACCTGGCCTCGAATTGAGGCTGGAGTTCTTCCCGCCGTTGCGCCAGTTCCTCGGCCAAGCCATACTCCAACAGGGCGTGCCAGCGTTGCCGGCGTTCGAGCCATTGACGGGTCTTGTTCAAGGCGAATCGGCAGGCCCATGGGGTGAATGGTCGCGCTGGATCATAGGCATCGAACTTCTCCCAGAGCGCCAAGGCCGTCTGCTGCACAATGTCTTCCGCATCCGCCAGATTCGGGACCAGCGCGGCCACGTACCGGAAAATTTCCCGTTCGCTTCGCAGGAACAACGAGAGAAATTGCTGCTGCGACGCACTGGAAGCGCCAGAATGAGGCGTGGAATCGGGCGACATGTGATTGAATTTACTATTACTTCCATCAAACCGCGAGTTTTGGACATTCGGCGGCCCGCAAATGCAACTGGCGGCGATGGATGAGCCATTCGGAGTCACCGACACTAACACAAACGTGTGGGAAAGCCCAATCAAAACCCACCCATGCACGTCCACAATCCGTTTTCAACCGGAAGCAAAGGCAACCGGTGGACGAGAACCACGATCGCCCTGGCCGAGTTCAAACCCGGTGGGGCAGGTCAGAACTGCTCCGTTGGCGACTTGTCGGCTGAATCACTTAACACCGCAATTTCGATATTCATGACCCAAGGAAGAAAACTTCGAGGCCATTAAACAAAAGCTGGTTCCGGGACCCTAAAAGGGCGAACTTGACCCGAATCGCTTTACATGCAGCGTGAAGTGGCTTAATTAACCACGAAAAGGGCCGATTGAAGACAAGAAAACTATGAGCGACACGACCCAAAAAAGTGCACAAGCCGGGCAAAGCGTGCCAGAGGTCCAGATCCAGTTGCCGATTCACTTCATAAAAAGCACTCAATTTCGGGTGATCCATGCAAACGGGGTGTGGTTTGGTGGAGACATGCAACAAAACCTCCATTTGACGTTCTTCAACGAACGAAATCCGATTCCCAGAAAGCTTGTCCTGAACGTAAACAGCAAGGGCAACATCCTTGGCGAAGACATGACCAAACGCGACACAAAAGAAGGCGTGGTCCGGGAAATGGAAATGGATGTGGTCTTGTCGTTCCAGGCCGCAATGGAACTTCACAAATCTTTGAATATTGAGAGATAAACTCGTATCTGGTGGCCTTCTGCCTTTTGGCGTCCACATAGGTTGCCTTAAGGACAGTGAGAGAGATCATTGCTCGAAAATATGCCGCCGCTGTGACATACGATGTCCCGATTAGCTGTCCGGCATCCCTTGTGGAGAGCCACCATTCCTTACCTGCCGACAGCCGGTGAAGATGGAAGCAGATAGACACTAACTTCTTAGCCTCCAAAGAACTGAACAGATTCGCTTCGGTCGGTTGCTCTGATTCTGCCAATTCAGCGGCCTTCAATACTATTGGATTCATCGCCAACGGGTATTTGGCTTTCTTGACTGCCTGCCGCGTAAATCCTCGCCATACGCCCGGGCAACGTCAAAGGCGATGAATTGCCCCCCGGGCATTGCTTCCCCGACAATTGAAGCCGGGCCGATGTCACGCATTGAAAATTCACCGTCCATCTTTTCCTCAAAATGGCAGCCATCAGACGCAACGGCTTTCGCATCGTCAAGGCCGGAGCGCCAAACCTGCTTGCGCTTGCCAAGCATGAAATATTCGACAATGAAATAATGGTGAGTTTTGCCGCCCTTGATTTTCTCAGATTGTCGGATGACTGCCGAAACGCCCTTTTCTGTGACTGTCAGCGGAAACGATTGCTGTTTCATGGTTCTGCCTACGGTCCACAGTCGAATCTGTTAGAACCGCGTTGAACTAAACCGCTTCGCGGAGAGTACGAGTTCGATGGCTTCGGAGAGTTTCCAGTTTTTCCTGAAAGGACGAGGGTTGTGGTCTTATGACAACTCTACGTCAAAAGTACATCGAAGAAATGGTTCTGCGCGGCCTGTCCGAGCGAACCCAGGAAGCGTACGTTCACCAGGTTTACCACCTGGCCAAGTATTATCACCGGTCACCGGATGGGCTCAGCGAGCAGGAAGTTCACGCCTATCTGGTTTACCTGGCCCAGGAGCGGCATTTGTCCGCCAGTTCGATCAATCAAGCGGTCAACGCCTTTCGCTTCTTTTACCAGCATGTGTGCCAGCGGAAGTTGGAGTTGGTGCAGGCGGCAATGCCCTACGGCCGCCGGGCGATCGTGCGGCCCCAGGTCTTCAGCATCGAGGAGCTGGAAAAGCTCTTTACGGTGGGCTGCGTGCACCCGCGGGACCGCGCCTTGCTCATGACGGTGTATGGAGGCGGCTTGCGCGTCAACGAAGCGTGTCATCTGAAGGTGGCGGACCTGCTGGGCACTCGGCATCAGATCCGGGTGGTGCAGGGCAAAGGCAAGAAGGATCGCTACACGATCTTATCCCCGCAACTGCTCCAGGAGTTGCGGCAGTATTGGCAGTTATTTCGCGTGACGGACTGGCTGTTTCCCGCGTCGGTGGATCCGCAGCAGCCGATGATCGATGCGACGGCCCAGCGGATCTTTAATCGGGCGGTGCAGCGGGCTGGTCTGCCGCGCCGGGGTGGGATTCACAGTTTGCGCAATGTGTCATCATAATAACCATGTGTTCAATTTGCTTTATTGTATCGATAACTCAGGATGCCCAATTGGAGCCGACGGAACGTGTTTTCGTTGCTGCACTCCTTGTATGGCCGCCTGGACAGCCGGCAATTCCAAGTGCCGTTCTTCAATTACCCAAGGAGCATACTTGACGACCTGTCGGGCCGGCAGAATGCCAGAACGAATCAGCCTCTCCACGACTGTGTCGCTGACCTGGAGTTTTTGGGCGGCTCCTTGCAGCGTCAATGTACCAAGCTGGCCGTTGCCCAGCTCGATACCGTGCGTGTGCCGAAAGCTGATGACGCGCGCCAGCCGCCAGCTATTACCTTGGCCGGTCGTGTACCCCAATCGGTTTAAGACCGAAGCGATCGTGGTATCGTCGCACACCTTGGCCAACTCACCCACCAACTCAATCAGCGATTGATCCGCCATCCGTCCATGCATCCCCGGGCGATTGCGTGGCACGCGCAACTCGGTGTGCACTCCGCCAGCCCAGTGAATCTGCAATTGGTGTTCAGCGGGCTGCTCTTGATTGGTGACCACGATCTCTTCAATCACCGTGCGCAAAATGCGTTTCTTAAGTTCGACGGGGGCTTGGGGATTTTCCCAGAGTCGTGTCAAATATTTTCCCAGTTCCAACAAGCATTGCTTTTGCTCGGCACTGATCGTCTGCGCCGCCGGTACGCGCAGCGCTTCCACCCGACCCTCCAGTTCGGACACTTGGCCCAGAGCTTGGTTCCATCGGCGCTCCAGTTCGGCGGCCACCAATCGGTTTTCCGGTTCCACCGCATCAAACTGTCGCTGGGCTCGCTGCGCCTCATAACGCGCCTTTTCCAACGCCAGTTCCAACGCCTGCTGTTTCTCGTGATCTTCCGCGCGGCCTTGTTCACTCGCTTTGAGCGCCGCGGCAATGCCAGCCGGTTCAATCGCCGCGAGCAACTCGGCCACCACGGCACCATCGGTGCGCAGGCTCCCCACCGACAAACACGCACTGGAGCCCCGCTGCATCCGGTCACTGTTGCAGACGTAGCGTCCCACCTGTCCTTGGCTGCCGCTGTAAACGACTTGCAATCTCCGGCCACAGTATCCGCATCGCAGCAGTCCTGATAATAACGCGGCGCCTCTCTTGGCGGCTCCTCCAGCCTCGCCGGTGCGCTGCGCCAAATTCTTTACCATAACTTGCCGGTTTTTCAGATATTGTTCCCAACTAATATAGCCAGCGTGGTGCTCTCGGATCAACACCTCCCACTGCTCCATGGCTTTGTAAAGTCGGCTGGAACTCCGCTGCGCGCGGCCGTCAACGATACTGGTTTTGGTTCCAGTGCGCCCGAAGGCAAAGGCCCCCGCGTAACAAGGATTCCTCAACACTTGGTGGACCCGACTGAGCGTCGCCGGCAACCAGTCAATCTGCCGGCCTTCGCTTCCGGGCTTGGCTTGGGGCAAGCGAATTTGTTCCTCGCAAAACCAGATCACCGTTTGTCGGGCGCTACCCAGCTCGTTGAATTTGCTGAAGACCGCCTCGATGGCCTGCTGCACCTGCCGATCGGGACTCTTCTCAATTCGTCCCTCTTCGGTGCGCTGAAAACCCACCGGCACTTCCCACATCGCACAGCCACGCCTGGCTTTTTGAAGATAAGCCTGACGCGCTCGTTGGCGTAACAAACCCAACTCAAATTCGCTCATCGTCCCTTTCAGTCCCAAGAGCAACCGATCGTTGAGCAGCTTGGGATCGTAGATGCCATCATCATCAATCAGCAGCGTGTCGGTCAAGGCGCACAGGTCCACCAAGTGATGCCAGTCGCGATTGTTGCGCGCCAGCCGCGAAGCTTCCAGCGCCACCACTGCCCCAGCAACTCCCTGGCACACGGCCGCTAATAAACGGCCAAAACCTGGACGGTCCTGCAAGCCACTGCCCGAACGGCCCAGATCCTCATCAATCACCACCACTTGGACAAACCCTAACGCGCGAGCGCGGTCGCTTAATCCATACTGCCGCTTTTGGCCTTCGAGATGAAAACGCACTTGGTGAACAGTCGATTGACGAATATAAACATAGGCCGCACGTTGCAGGTGCTCAGGCCGGATCTTTTCGCTCATGACTCCTCCCGCGTTGAACTGGGATTAACACGACCGAGCGCAACAACTGTGTCAGCAGTTCGCAACACTGGGTTCGATTGGCTTGGGGAAACTTCTCCCAGAGGTCCTTCTTGGGAAAGACCAGGTTTGCTTGCTGACAATCTGTTCCTTGTCGCGGGCGCATCGGCGGTTCCAATATTTGGTGCCGACTCGGAATTTGGCGGGCTCGCCGAAAAATGCAAGCGCTGAATATTCAGCAGAGCCGCCAACTCCAGCAGGGCCGCGAGTGCCACACGTGGCCGCACTTCTTGCGGCAACCGGCCACAGTGAATCTCATCAAGCATCCAACCCGGAACCGCAATCTGCAAACCCTGGGGTAACTTGACGACGAACACCTCCTCGCCACCTCTGCGGAGGGCGCGTACCACTTCAATCTCAGATCCGTAAAACGGGTGATACCGATAATGAATCTTTGATCGTGAGGGCTGATGAGTAGTGTGGGGAGACGCTGCGGCATTCCTTTGCGACGCACTTGCTGGAGAGCGGGATGGAGATCACGGTGGTGCAACGGCTGTTGGGTCATTCGAGCCTGAGCACGACGGCGGGTTATCTGCACGTGCGCCAGGAGCGGTTGGGGCAAGTCAAGAGCCCGCTCCAACTATTGGATCTGAGTTTATTGAAGCCGGCCACGAAGTAGGTCATGGACCGACCCGTGGCCGGGTCGGATCCCCCGCGGGGCGGCGTGACGTTGGCGGCGGTGTTGCGAGCCGGTCTGCCGTTCTTTTGCCGCACCCATCGACTGACCCGATACCAGTGGAAAATATTGCGGGCCATCCAGCACTGCCGGACGCTGGCACTGGGCGGCCACCGCTATCGCTGCGAAGCCTGCGGCCGGGAACATTTTGTGCCGCATGCCTGCCGCAACCGGCATTGTCCACTGTGCCAGGGAGCGCAGGCCCGGGACTGGCTGGAGCGGCAGGAAGCGGTGCTGCTGCCGATTCCGTATTTTCACCTGGTCTTCACGCTGCCCCACGTGCTGAACCCGCTGATCCGGCAGAACCAGCGGGAGCTCTACAACCTGCTCTTTGCCGCGGCGAGTCAGACATTGCTGCAGTTTGGCCGGCAAACCTTCCAGGCCCAGGTTGGAGTGACGGCGGTGTTGCACACCTGGGGCCAGGCGCTGGGAGAACATTATCATCTGCATTGCATCGTGACGGGCGGGGGGTGGGCGTCCGACGGAACGGGCTGGGTGAGTTCCTCGCCGCATTATCTGTTTGCGGTGCGGGCGTTGAGCGTGATGTTTGCGGGTAAGTTCCGGGCGGGCCTGGAAGCCCTGCGCGGCCAGGGGAAATTGGAGTATCACGGCCCGCTCGAGGCGCTGGCGAGGCCCGGAAACTGGGCGGCGTTGGACTTCGATTTGCGACAGTCGAAGTGGAACGTGTATGCCAAGCGCCCCTTTGCCGGTCCCGAACAGGTCCTGGCTTATCTGAGCGGCTACACGCACCGGGTGGCCATCAGCAATCGTCGGTTGCAGGCGCTGGACGAAACGACGGTTACTTTCGGGTACAAGGATTACCGCGATGGCCACCGGCGCAAATCCATGACGCTGGCGTTGGAGGAATTTGTGCGGCGGTTCTGTTTACACCTCCTGCCCAAACGGTTCGTGAAAATCCGGCACTATGGACTGCTGGGCAACCGGGACCGGCAAGCCCGGATCGCCCTGGTCCGAGAAGCCTTGGGTGGAGCGCCGACGCCGGCGGGGAAGGCCGCCGCAGGGGCAGAACCGGTCACCGGGAAGGAGGCCCGGCAACGTTGTCCTCATTGCGGGGCGCTCGCCTTGATTTGGATTGCCGCGGTGCCGCCGCAAACCACCCGCTGGTGGGCGCCGATTTTAGACAGCTCATGAAGACCTTGGCCACCAACCAGTTAGCGGGGCGACGCAAAAGGACAGATTGGCTGTCCCGCCTACCGTCTTACGTCTCAGGCCAGGGAACTGGCCAAAAGGTGAAAGTCAGCCATCACCGCCGGGCCATCGGAACCGACCGGCCACCGTGTCCAGACCTCCGACCAACCGGAAACAGGGGGCGCAATCCGACGATTCGTCACCGGCAAGGGCTGTCCCCGCCTTACTTTGTCATATAAGGAGACCGCGGAGTCAGCGGTTCAGTTCAACGGCAGTGTATCCCCCATGGAGCGGCCCGACGCCTCGCTCATTTTAGACGCTTGCATGCCGCTCCATGGGGGATACACTGCTTGGCGTTAGAACCGCTGACTCCATTCAAAAATACCAACAAAACTGGCGGAAGGGGTGGGATTCGAACCCACGGATGGGTTGCCCCATCTCCTGATTTCGAGTCAGGTGCCTTTAACCACTCAGCCACCCTTCCGACCGTTCAATATCAGGCATTTACAGCGGATTTGACTTTTGCGGTTGGACTTTCTGATACTGCAATCTGAGAGCGTTTGTGTGAACGCAAAACAACAGACTGATCCAGACTCAGGTTGGCAAAAGACACCGTATGCGAATTTGCAGCGGTACAATCCATCGGGCAATTATTTCGCACAAATTCGCGTTCGGGGCAAGCTCATTCGGCGGTCTCAAAAAATTCGTGGCTCTCGGTCGCAAATCTTCGGCTTTCAGATTTGGAAAACTCAGAACGTCAATAGGGTCAACACGAGCGAGCAGCCGATGACGGCAAAATGGCTTTTGGCAATGCCTTGGAGAATTTTAGCCCGACTTTCGCGAATCGAGGACTTCTACAAACGCCTGGGAAATGCCCATGGAGGTGGCTGTGGGATTGGACACCTCGGCGGCGTGGCTATCGAGAAGAAGTGCCCCTTCATCTCGCTCAATTGATTCGAACAACTTCATTCGCAGGGTTAGACAGTTATTGTCCAACCTCACCTGCCAGAATTGGGGCATGAAAAATTCAAAAACAATTAAATTACCGACGCCTCCAGATTTGACAATTGGGCAGTTTGGCAACGTCAAGCTTTTGCAAAACAGGGACGGCAAGCATTATCTGGCTGGCGGGTCTGAAATGGAGCGCAGGATCGTCAGGAATTGGTGCAAACGACTCGCTCCATCTTTGGATTTTAAGGAACCAATGAATGGAGAGCGCGCATTGAAGAAGTGAACGGGTCCAAATCGTGCGGCAAGTGCGAAGTTGTTTGGCGCAGTTCACGGGCTAGATATGCGGGAGCAACAAATCCCCTTGATCAAGCCGCGGTGCCCCCCGGCGGGGCTTCGGGCAGTCTCTTCTTAATTATATTAAGTACTGGAACCGGCGAATTGACTTACAATCCTTACATGAACCTAGTGTTAGCCGGTTGGAAGGCAATGCACACAATGCCCGGGCATTCCATTGTCAGCTTGATCTATAAACCATAGACAAAGTGACTGATCAATGACAATGTGCTGCTGCCAACAAAGCACCCCAGTGCCAGAGAAAACCGAGCATATACTGCAAAGATCTTGCAAAACTGTGGAGAATGATGAAAATCACAAAAAGGATCCGAGCCGGTCATGGGCAGGAAACCAAAATTGGAAGTATCGATTGACCTGCATTCCAAGTGACCCCGGCCTGAAAATGGGCGCGAAACAAACTGGCCAAGCATGGCAAATCGAATCCTGAATCATTTACGAACCCGCACATTGAGGAACGGTTTACGAATTTCAGCCCGGTCAGCGGCCAGTTCCGCTGCACCAAACACGCCAGACGGCCCAAACCTCGGCAGTTCTTCTTCTTCAAACTGCCGTAAGGCCTGCAATGCGACACGAAACAATTCTCCAACATGAAAACCACATTCAAAGCCCTTCACATCTTTCTTTTGGGAGCGGCCCTGCTGGCGTTGCCGGCGGCGGTGCAAGCCCAATTCATTTTCACGACCAACAACGGCACCATCACCATCACCCAATACACCGGATCCGGCGGGGACGTGACCATCCCGGACACGATCAATGGCTTGCCAGTCACAACCGTTGGGCAGACCTCATTCTATCAAGTCTCCAGTTTGAACAGCGTGACCTTCGGCACCAACGTAACCACCATCGCGAATAATGCGATCTTTCAGTGCCCCAGCCTGGCCAGCGTGACCATTCCCGCCACCGTCACCAACATCGGCTCGGGGCCGATGGTTGACTGCAAAAGCCTGACCACGATCTCGGTAAGCCCATCCAACTCACATTAGACGAATGTGAACCAGGTGCTCTTCA
>JBEKZM010000133.1:0-15618 GCA_049509875.1 Verrucomicrobiota bacterium
ATGAGCCTTCGCTTGAAACACAGCAGTGTTCGCCCAATCAGCAGTAGCCTGATGAGCTTGGCGTTCTTTTATTTCCTACGGGCCGAGCGTCGCCGTAAGTGTTCCTTAACCAAGCTGGTCATAGCCGCCGCTGTTCAGGCCATAATCGCCGCCGCCACCCTCGGGGCGGACTTTTTCAGACATCTTTGTTATGTAAGGCTCGGGAAGCCCTTTCAGTTTGACGTAGTGGTCATAAACCAGATCCCAGATGGGCCGCAAACCTCCTCTGCCCGTGGCGCTCACTGTTGTTTGGAACGCAAGAGAGCTGGCGTATTCTTTGAAGGGCACGTCTTTACCCAGGTTATACTTCGCCACATACTCGCAGCCCTTCTTGAGGGAAGAGTGCCTGTTGGCGATCAGTCTTTCCCAGCCGGATTTCCAAGGCTCGCGATCTATATGCGTCCTCATCCGCTTAAAGTCCTCCTCGTCGTGCCGCAAGCCAGGATGAACGAAAGCGCCAGTTTTCGCTGGTTGCTCTCCGGTCATGAAGTCTTCCGTGTTGCCAAGCCTCGCTTCCGAATTGAGAGTTTGATGCCGCCGACTGACCTGAAATGGACGGCTTTGCCAGAATACCCGTAACGGATCTGTCGCGACCCAATGTTGCAGCCGGGACTTTGGTGCGAGGGCGAGGGCAGGCGAAGGCGTAGGTCTGCGTTAAGGCCGAGATACGGGGGCTGCAAAAATGGCTGTGATCTGCTTCGCCGGGGGACAATGAAATCCGGTCTGTTCGATTCTGCAATGGAAATCTTGGAACCCGTGGCTTGATGCTCACAAATTGATGTCCCCGTCTGCCCCGGCCGCGTAACTCGCGGAGACTTCCGCCGCACTCAACGCGCGCCCGTAAAGGCGCACGTCCTCCAGTGTGCCGGTGAAGTAATAGCCGGAAATGCCGCTGCCCACCGTCAGCTCGCTCGTGGATGGAGTGATCGTGCCCGTCAGCACCGAACTCGTGGTGTCGAGAACCCCGTCAAGGTAAATACGGGCGGCATGGTCTCCATAGACACCATCCCATGTGCAGACCACCAGATGCCAGTTGCCATCCGTGACCACCCCAGTGGTTTGCATCACGATATTTCCACCAGTGGTGTACAGGGACAATTGGACCTGACCACCGCTGGTAATGAAGTTGTACCAGGATGTGAACTCCGAATGGGCCACCGGCATCCCGCCGGCGGTGGCCGTGTTGACCCAATAGCTTGTCGTCATGGCATAAACAGGATTTGTGGCCACCGAACTGACGGTTACTGAATTCAGGCTCACGGCCTGATTGGTCATGCCGTCCTGGCCACTGACCCATGAACAACTCACGCCCCATTCGGCTCCATCAAACCCGTTGGCGCTGGCGTCGGTAAAGTCACCGTTGAACTTGTATTGGGCGATCAACTGATTCGTGGACGATGTATAAGGCGGTGCTGGCGGCGCCGGCGGCGTGTTCGTCCAGATCAGACCGGAAAAGCTAAAGTTGAGGCCCGCCTGACTGCCGGCCTCGTTGTTTCCGAACAGCCAATAGTTCTGGAAAGCGTTGGTCACGCTCATCGTGTTCGTGACCGCTGTGACCACCGCCCAATTGGACGCGTTGCATACCAGCGCAGTCTCCGTAAAGTTGGTCGTGTTGACGGACATCGCAAAATAGAGCCACTGATCGGCCGGAAAACGCACCCAGTTCAATTTTTCGGTGCCACTTATGCCGTTCGCATCTTCCAAATCCAAGTAGTTGGTCTGGCCGCAACTCAACTGGAGCGTCCAATCCTCCGCATCATAAGGCAAATTGGTTTGTACCGTCCCGATCACAATCAGATCATAAGTCGCCGGCGTATTCGCCAGCGCCGGGATCTTGACAAAGCCCGCCACGCTCAAATATGGCAGGTTCTCCGCGGGCATCGAAAACTCAATCGTGCTGTAGGGTTGGTCGTTGGTCATCTCAATGCTCTGCGCCTCCGTTCCCAGGTAAACAGAATTGCCAATTTGAATCGGCGTTGGGAACGCCGGGCCGATGGTGGAAACGGTGAACTGATTTATCGCGTTGGCCGAAAACGTCAGACCGTAAAGCGTGTTGGTTGGGACCGTGCCATTGATCAGGACCGGCACCGTCAGCAGCGTGCCCGGCGTCGTATTGGTGAGTGCCAGATAATTCATCGTCGCCGAATATTGTTCCGGCACAAAGGATTGGCCAACAAATGCCCGATCGTTAAATGTGAATGGCTGGCTGAAAGCCAAGCCAGCCAGCAAACCTGCGCTCAAGCAAATGATGTAGCCAAGCTCCTTCATTGCTGGACAAGATTACACACGTTCGTCCTGGTATTGTTCAGTATCCAGAACGACCAAATGGCCTCCTTTCCGGCCGGGATGGACAGGACATTGGTGGAGGCAGGTCCAAAGTAAAACGCCCCCGGCGGCCCGGAAACGGTAATCGTTGAACCGGAAGCATTGGAAATCGTTTGCGAAAAAATTGACTGTGGCGTGTTCAAATTTGTGAATCCACACATCATATAGGAAGCATTGGTGGTGAACGTCTGGTAAAGGCCGGCGGCGTCAATAAGAACGCCGTTTAGAATTGCAACATTGGTGCCATAGACAATGCTGGTGGCCACAAGGTTGGTCAAACCGGAGCCATCGCCGGAAAAGCTGCCGGCGAACGCACCGCTCAAATTCAGGTCGGCGGCATTGTTCGTCAGCAGCGCCGCCGGCAACTGGGACGCAGATATGACGCCGCACAATTGTGACGCGGGCAATGTTCCCAGCAAATTGCCCGCGCTGTTGGCCATCATGGCGTAGGGCGCCGGCAGGATTGGCTGGCAAGGAGCCAGCGTGGTCAGGCTGCCGCCATTCGTCTGCACGCTGATTTGGAGCCAGCGCGGCGTTCCGTCAAAGACGCTACCAAAATCCAGCGGCACGGTGAACAAGCCATTGGTTATCGTGACGCCGGTGGCATCCACGCTGCCCAGCAGGTTGCCGTTGGTAGGCGCATCATACAGGGAGAACACGAAGCCATAATTCGTGCCGTCGGCCGGACCGCCGCCATCGTTGAGGTAGCCCTGGTAGGTGAAGACCGTGCCCTGGGCGAAGCAAGTCGGGAGTGGATGGTTGAGGACGAAGCACACGGCCAGTGCAACGAACCGGAGACAAGCGGACATGTTTTTCATGGAAATGAATCAGGTGCCCAGAGTATTGAATTCTGCCTTTTGAGGTTTGTAGTCGTCATCGCCCAGGCCCATTTGACTCCAGTTGATGGAGTATTCAACTTGGGCGGTGTATTGAGAGGCGACCAGCGGGAAAGAATTGCTGCGTTAATGCAAACTGGGGCCGTAATCATCAAAAAAACTCCATTGATGAATTCGGTTGTCATAAGCTTTTTGCTGTTCTGCCTCCTCGCTGCTGCTCTAGACGAACTCATTTCGGGCAGGTTACGAAATTATCGATTCGCGTTGAAAATCCAGTCGAAGCTTTCGTGCAAGATCGAATCTGCTGAACCGTATTGGAAACAACAACCAGGGGACAAAAGTCGTAAAGTCCAGATTGTCTTGGAGATGCGAATGAATGGTAATCCTGCAGGCCGTTAGCCTCGAATCGAATTCATAGACGAAACACGTTCCTTGGTGTGGCAATGATGAGAGGCTGCTCGCGGCGCTATAAGTTGCGTGTGATCAAACATTTGCCACGACAATGCGGAGCGGCATTCTTTGGACAACTTTACCAGTGATGTCAGACAATTCACGGAAGCCCGGTTCCTCCACTCTCACCGCAAGCCAAAGGCAAAAGCCAGTCCGCTCCCAGCGGAACACGGCCGACATTGGCACCCCGGAAAAGGGAATTCCGGTTGCTTGTAACGTGCTTTGGTCCCAAAGGCCGTAAAAATGAGAACAGACCAATTGATTCCCGTTACGTGTAAAAGGAAACGCACAGTTCCGACCATTCGCAGAGGGCGGAATGGAATGCGAAAGACCCGGATGGACTGGAGCTTACGAAAATTTAATCGACCAACAGCAGTCGGAAATAGCGCTGGGATGCAGCGCCGAAGCTGTTGGTGAGGGTCAGCACGCCTCCCGTCCCTCTCACCGGATTGCCCACGGGCGTCCACGCCGGGTCGGTTAGATTGTTTTTGTATTCCAGCTGGTACGTTTGCCCAGCCGCGCCCGGCCAGTTCAGAAGCAGATTGGTGCCGATCGGTTGCACGGTCAAGGACACGGGTAACGGCACGCTGGCGGAGAAGCTCAGGTTGTCAATCGCCAAGCCCTGGGCTTTGCCCGTGGAATCGGTCATCTGCCACACCAGCCATAACGCTGCGCCTGGCGGCCAATTAGTAATGGCCTGATCCAGCACGCTCAGGTTGGTCTGATTGAGTGGCGAAGTGCCGTCCACCGCCGTGCCACCCGTGTCCGTCGTGACAGTGGGGAAAGTCACATTCAAGGCGGGGAGAAAGGCTGTTGAATTGGAAGGAAATGCGGCGTTACCGGTTGGATCCACGAAGTAGTAGAATTGCAGCGTTTTGGGCAGGTTGGATTGCCGCCAGATTTCGCCGGTGAATTGAAGATTCATCCGGTTCAAGGTGAGGCCCGTGCCATTGAGAAAGCGCACGCCAAAGGCGGTGCCGCCGGTGGTGCTGGTGGCAAGCAAGCCCAGCGCGCGGTTGGGACTGTTGGCCGGTCCGAAGCTGATCTGCCCGCCGGTGGTTTGATCGCCATCGGTCGCGCCAAAGCGGGTTTCCAAGGCACTCGTGCCATACCAGCCCGCCAGCGTCGGGAGGCCCAGTCCGCCGCTACTCCCGCTGGCGACGGCTGGGTAGGCAAAGTCATACGGATTTGCCAGGGAATAGGTGATGCCATCGATGGTTACCGTATTGCCGCTGTTCACCGAAGCGGCGCCGGGGTCGGGCAGGGAATCAAAGTCTTGAGCATAGACCGAATCCGGGGTGGTATAATCCACGAAAGAAGGCGGCGGCGTGGCGGTGCCGTTGTTGGGGCCACCGGGCGTCGCCTGAAAAAACTCCTGGCGGTTGAAGCTTTGTCCGTCGGGTAACGAACCATAGGAATCGTTCAGGGCGATATTGTGATAATCCAAATAGTCGAGCACCTGTTGCTGACTGTTGTTGGCCAGTCGGGTCAAAGCCACCGATCCCGAGCCGCTGGGGAGGATAAAGCTGGTGTGCAGTTCATTGGTGGTGGAAAGGTTGGTTTCGGCGTCGGCAAAGATCACCATGAACTGGCCGGCGTCAATATTGGCATTGGCGGGGAGCATCCACTGCAAAAGGTTGGTGTAGTTATTCGCCAGATAAAGTCCGTTCAAGGAAATGACGTTGGTGCTGGGATTATAGAGTTCCAGCCAGGGCGCGTGCTGGCCGGCGCGGTTGGTGATGCCGGTGAGGTTATCGGCCTGGACTTCGTTGATCCACAGCGACGGGAAGGGAGTCAGCGCGGCGGCCACGCTGTTCAGCACACTCGGCGTGGCGGCGGCAAGGGATGCCGGCGGCGCCGGATTCACGGTCGCCACCGTGCCCGAACCGGACAAACGGATGGTCAACGGACCGCCATTGGCGCTTTGCAAATACCAAAAACTTAAGGTATACGTGGCGTTGATGGTCAACGACGGCGACATGATCTGCCATATGGCGCTGGCTTGGGTGTTGCCGGCGGCGGTCGAAATCAAATGCAGACTGGCATTACCGGAATGTTTGATCGCCGTGCTCAAAACGGAATTGGTCAGATTCGCGGAAACCGTCCAAGGACCGGGAAAGCCGGATTCAAAACCTCCGTCCATCACGGCGTTCGTCCCGACTCCCGCCACGGGGCCCGGGACCAATTGAATGTCGTCCACATAGACGTCTCCGGCAGATTGCAGATAGATATAGATAACCGAAGTGGACGCCGTACCGGTAGCCGTGACATGTGTCCACTGCGGCGCGGCGAAAATATTGCTCTGAGTCAACATTGCCCCCCAATTGCCGACGCGCCAGTTGTCCTGATGCGGGTCAATCAGTTGCAAGGATGCGCCAAATCCATTGGCGTTGGTCGGCCAAGGCAACCCGCTTTCGTAGGCCACCTCGGCCACCGTCGAATTACTGGAGGTGTTCAAGGCCAGAAGTCCACTAGTTGGCAAAGTTTCACTGAACGTGTCAAATGATGCATTGGTGGCGCCGTAAGCACTGGCGAACGCCGCGCCATTCGCCGCCAGCGCCAGGTAATTCGTCGGCCCGAGGATCGAACCGGCGGGGAAGGTGTAGCCTAACGCCGCCATTTGCCAGCCCGACAGATCAAACGCGATATTGGTTGAGTTGTTATACAGTTCCACAAACTGGGCGTTGTTGACCAGCGGGGCATACATGATTTCGTTGATGACCACTTGGCCAACGGGCGAGGCATTGGCGCCGTTATAGACGACACTCACGAGGTTGCTGGTTCCAGTTATTGTCTGGCCGTTCTGATCCACCCCGACCACACTCAAATTATTGGTGCCGTTGACCAGAGGAATCGTCGCCACCCAATTCGTCAACGTAGTCCAAGTCAAGGGGTACGCCGCGCCATTGACCCAGACGGTTGAGACGCTCACGGGCGCCACGCCGGTCACATAGGCGAGGTTGTTGCTGACCGCCACCGTGGGGCTCACCGAAAAATCTGTTGCGTTAACCACGGCCAATTGTGCGGCAATGCTGCTTTGTGCCTGCGAAAGCCACGGCTCGATATTCGCCGCCGGGTTCTCCACGCTCAGGCCATTGTCCGTGAAGGCATTGTATTTGGCCGTGATCAAGGGCCCACTGTTGGCTGTATTCAGCGGCCCATTGACCAGATCCTGCAGCGCGCGCCAATACATGCGCAGAAACGTGGGGTTATTGTAGATGGCCGCCATATTCGAATCCTCGCCATTGATCGTAAACAGGTCCTGGCCCGGCCCCCACGAGCCGCTGTTGCCGATGACGATGTTGTAATCCCACATTAACAGCGAATACTTTGTGCCCAGCGTGCCGATGTAGCCGTAAAGATTTTGCGCGTTTTGGGCGCCGAAAGAGTCCCAGTTACCCGCCGCGTGATTGGCCGCAAACACCCGCATCCAGTTTTCCATGTTCGCCAGATTTTCCATGTTCGCCACATAGTTTGGCGTACTGGAGGAGTTAGCTGCGTCGATCAGGGAAAAAATGTTGGTAAAATCACTGAACGAATCCGCCGAACGGCGGATTTCGAAATTGTAGCGGTAGCGGGCCACTTTCTTGGCGCCGCCGGTGGTTGTGTAGGGCATCAGATTGCACCAGGAGTTGTTGTTGAAATTCATGGTGGCGCCGTCTGGGAATGGCTCGAATTCAAACCACGGCTGCATTTTATAGAGAAAGCCGCCATCGTCATTGGGCCAGTGTTCTTTCACGATGTCACTGCCTGGCACTTGGGCGTCTTCCATCAACGTGCCACGCCGGTTGCCATTGACATACACCGCCACATAGCGGCGGTTCAACCACGGCACGCCCAGCGCGCGCAGAAAGGTGTTGGCCAACTGTTCGCGTTGCAGGCTGGCGTCGTCCCCCGGACCGTTGCCCGGCACATGAAGCTTGTTAAAGCTCGTCGTGCCCAGCAGCATGTCGTCGTCGTTAAAAGTCCAATCGTAATGACACAAATTGCCGACCGGTGTGTCAAAATCCTGATGGTAAGGACTGCCGGAGAAGTGACCCTGCATATTATAAATGACGCGATTTCCATTGACGAAGGTGCCGTCATTGCCTTCATTGCTCAAGTCCCCGAGATTGGCCCAGCGATCCACGTTCGTCTGTGTAAGCCACAAATGATATACGCCGAAGCTCCCGCCGGGATTGCCGTCGCCAAACATCACCACGCACTCGCGCACCGGTTCATTGTCGTTGGGACGGATGGCTGGAAAGCGCGTCGCCGCGCCAAGGCTGTCCGTGGCGGCGAGGTAAAACGCCACCACCTGGTTGGCCGCCTGCTCTGGAATGGTCGCGCTGTAAACCCCATCGCGGGGAACCGCGTCACCGCCGGAGCCGTTGTCCAGCATTGCCACAGCCGTATAGTTGGTCGCCGGGTCCAGCCGGTAATAGAGGGTCAGGTTCTGCACACCGTCCGGGTCGCTCACATTGGCGCTTACCACCACTGGCTGACCGGCAGCCGGCAGCGGCGGATTGTGCGTGACGTTATAGATCGCCGGACCGGCATTCGTGATATAAGTGCTGTTGGGCAGGCCCGGACTGCCCAGGTTGTTGGGCACCGGCAGGACGGTTGTGGCCTCCAGCCAGTTGCCGTTCAAACGCAAATCCGGTTCCGCCAAACCATGCACCCAGCGCGCTTCATAGCTGAGGGTAACGGTCTGGCCAGCCATCAGGGTGTTGGGGAGCAATGCCACCTCGCAGGAATTATCCCCGGTCCAAAACTTGTCACTCGACCGGATGTGCAGGCAATCGCTGCTCTGATACCCGGGACTTTCCAGGCTGGAACGGACCATGCAGCCCTGAAGGGACCAGTCGGTCAGCCCCAAGCTGCCGTCAAACGTCCCGTTGGAAACATAATTACTGCCATTGTAAAGGACTTGGATATTGTCCACCAGGCATTCGCCCGCGTCCAAAATCCCAATCTGGGCATAGTCGATGGACGGGTCATAATTGGCGCCATTGTCGAGCACCCCCGTGCAGGTGACGTTCGTCCAGGCGGTCTTTGCGGTCTCTATGCTGTCCGCCCAATTCGCCGCCAGGCGATGATTGGAATGCGGATCAATCAGCTCCAGGCTGCTCCCGCCGCCGCCGGCCCATTCGCCCCAGCGTCCCCCCGTGCCATAGGTCACTTCGTCCTCCTCCACCAAAATCGTGTTCGTCCCAGCCAGCGTCTCCGGCTGGGCCAATAGCACCAACTCGCCGCTATGCGACAGCTTTCCACTGTAATTGCCCACCGTGTTCCCGGTGTTCAGATTGCTGTACTTGGCAAACAGATTCGTCATGTTCTTGGCGACAACCAAATACCCATTCGGCGCCAGGGTGACGTTGGGAAATGTAAACGTGACCCCGGAAGTCAACTGCCATCTGTCCAAGTTGAGCGTATTGGTTCCTTTGTTGTAAAGCTCGATGTATTGGTCGTCGTCGCTGCCGCTGAACGGGTCATACATCAGTTCGTTGATCACCACGTCGCCGATGACAATGGCGCTATTGTTCGTGCCAGGCGTGTTGGTGGTGAAGGCGTAAAAGTCATTCGCTCCATCCGGCCAGCGCCCATACGATATCCCGTCGGCCTGCGCCCCAAATTGCACGGCGTCGAGGATCCGACTGTGGTCCGGCTTGATGAAGTACAGGGTTTCACCTGCGCCATTGAGCGTGAAGCCGAATTGCGCCTGCGTGAACGCCACAAAACCCGCGGGGCCAATCACCGTGCCGGACGGAATGACGAATTCGTTGGTGGTGGGATCGTCGGTCAAAATGCAGCCTGAAACGTCAACGCGGTTCGTGCTGTGGTTGTAGAGTTCGATGAACTGCGGCACGGCGGGGTTTTCCGAGTGCGGCAGGAGTTCATTGATCACGACGCTGCGCAGCGGGCTGGGGGTGAACCCATCCATTTGGCCGGGTGAACCGCCCACAACATCGCTAATGTCCCAGGCGCGCGGATCACCTTCGCCGTACGTCGGATTGGCCAGCACCAGAGAATGGCCGGTGCCAGCCGTCGCCACCGGCCACGGATAGACATCCGTATAGGGCAGCGTCAGCAATAAATTGGTCCGTTCATCCAGTAATTCAAGCGTCTCTGCATGTTTGAGGCTGCCGTTGTACGGTCCCAGGATGTTGGTGATGCCATAAACGCTGGTTACGTCCGCCGGTGCCGCCGCGACCACGAGATAACCGCCCCCAGGAATCGTCGTGTTGGGCGGGAACGTGTAATTCATATCGGCACAGGTGATTTGATAGCTGCTGATGTCTTGAAACCATGGGTTGGAATTGTAGAGTTCGAGAAACTCCAGATTCTTCCCGTCCGTCCGCGGTGCGGGTTTCCACATGATTTCGGAAAACACAATCGGCGTTCGCCGGCTGGCCGGTCCCATGGCATCGTGCGGATTGACCTCCGTACCGACCACACCATTGGTCACGCTGGAAAAATTGCGAAATTCTGCTGCGGTGACCGAATTGGTGGTGTGGCTGCTCACGGAAAAGCCCAGAAAAATCTGACTGGGCATGGAGATCGTGTCGCGGCCAATCTGCGTCCAAATCTGACCGTCATAACTGGCAAAACCGGTGAAGGTGTCGCCGACGCGATTGAGCCGCAGCCAGGTACTCGGATAATTCGCTGGGAAACTGCCGCTCGAACTGCTGGTGCTGCCCGTGGGATCGCGCCACTCGAAGAAACAGCCGTTCATTGCCGGCGTTGCGAGGGACGCTGCAAAACGGCTGTTGGCCGCGAGAGTTTCGCGGGCCATCAGGCCGGCTTTGGCAAAGATGTCGGACAACCCCAACCCGGCAAGCTGGATGCTCACGTCAAAATTGCCGGTGCACGGTTGATAGGAAAAACTGCCCTGATCCGAACTGCCGCCTAAGTCGCTGCCCATGGCAATCACATTGATACCGTTGCCCGCGGTCGTCACCGTTGAACTCACCGCCGGATTGCCGAGATCACCAGGCACAAACGGCAGGGCCTGGAAGGATACGGTCGTGTTCGTGGCGATCGCGTTGGGAATGCTGGCCAAATCCTGCACGCCGTTGATGACGACCCAATAATTGCTGCCGTAAGTCATCGACGCGGTGGTCAATATCACAGTCATGCCGTCCGGATTTAATACGGCGGTCGTGACCGGCAAGCCACTGGTAAAAACGTAGGCGGCAGCATTGGTCGCGCTCGCCGCGGCCACCGGCTTGGAATAGACAATTTGCACGTTGGTCGTGCCAATATTGACGGCTTGGACCACGACCGGCGGATTGGTATCCCGGAGCAAGGTCAAGATTGCCGGCCCACTGGTAACCGAACCGGCCGCGTTGGAAACAATGCAACTTAATATCCCGCCACTCCAATTCAAACTCAAATTGGCCAGGGTGATCGCTGACGAGTTGGCTCCGGGCAAATTGGTTGAGTTCAAATGCCATTGGTAGCTGACATTCGCTTGATTGGTCACCAGCAAGGCAAAAGTGGCGGCACCATCCTCCACTGCCGTGGTATTGGCCGGCTGCCAATAAATGCCCGGGGTATTCGTCACGCCGGTGAAGGGAACCAACAGGGTACCGGCCGCACTGGGTGTCGTCATCGGTAACTCAATGACTCCATTGGGCAATTGCCACTGCACGGTCAAATCGTCACCACCGCCACCCTGCTGATGGAGCGCTTCCAAGTAGTAGCGCTGTCCAGCCTGCAAATAAATCGGCGCGGATTGCTGGTTGGGCTCGTCACTGAAAATGCGCCAGGGAGTCCAGGAAGTGACCGAACAGATTGGAATTTCATTTGCGGGGTTCTCATTGGTGCTGAAGAGAAGGAGCGACGTGTCATCGCTGGCAATCCAAAAGGTGTAATTGCCAGTCATCGGCGGCACCACAAATGCCCGCAGCCGCTGGCCGTAATTATCCCATCCGCTGTTAACCTCCGTTTCAAAGTTGGTGTAGATATGCGTATAACCCGCAGATGGAGCATTGGGCCAGTTGGGATTGTAAACGGTGTTGGTCAACACGGCCAGCGTGTCGCCAATACCGGAGTTGAGATTGATCCAGAGCTGGCGATAGACCCCAAAGGCCTGCGAGGTAAGATTAACGTTGGTGAACGTGGCCGTGTTGAGCGCGGAATTGTTATGGGCCGTGACCGCCAGGCCGGCCAAAGCCGGGCTGTCCATATAGATTTGCTGCGTGGCAACCTGCACCCAGTTGCTGCTGTCGTAGCTGTAATAACCGCTGAAGCTGTCGCCAGAGCGGACGAGTTGCAACCAGACTGGGGCCGAAATGCCGCCGATGGCACTATTAAGGGATTGGCCGCCGGCAGTGCTGCGCCACTGGAAACTGACACCCTGTGCAGCCGAAATCACCAAGCTGACATTGATCGCCCCGGCGCTGGTGTCGTTGCGAAACATGATGCCGGCCTTTGACCACCCGGAATCAGGATCGCTGTTTTGCAAGCTCGTGACTTGGGCGGTGATGCTGCCATCGCTGGCATAGCTGGTGCTGGCAAAGTTGAACTGATCGGCGGCATTCCAAATGTCCGAGCCGCCGCCCGTTACCGTCCAGGTGCCATTTGTGTAGGTGGCAGAGCCAGCCAACCCCGGTAACCCGACGTCGGTGTCAGTCCAGCCCGATGGCAAACCGGCCCAAGCTGGGCAGTTCCCGCAGAGGAAAATTCCAACCATCATGGCAAATTGAGATGACAACCGGGAGAACTGGAAAGCACCCGCAGGGAGGAATTTCATAAATGATTTGATTTTTCGGATCATGTTTCTGACCATGATGGATGTGCTTGGAACGGTTGAATTTATTCAATCGTTTTCACCTTGTCCAGTCGTTTCCGGCGAATTGCGACCAAAGTCGGCGGGAACTCGGATCGTGGGCTATCCCGTAGCAGTTGCCGCGCCATATCGCGTTGTTCCCGGAAGCATTCTGCGGGCAGACTTCACGGACTTTTCGCTAGTTTGAGGGCGCGCTCCAGTGCGTCTTTCGCCGCGGCGTTATCTGGTTGCAGTTTGAGTGTCTCTTGGAATTGTTTCACCGCTTCGGCGTAACGCTTCTGCTTGGCCAGGGCGATGCCATAGTTGAATCGGGCATTAGCCAAGTTGGGCTGCAGCCGCACCACTTCGGCAAACTGCGGAAGAGCCTCGGCAAGATCTCCGACCCGTGCAGATTCCATCGCGAGATTGAAGCGCGCGTCGGAGAAATCCGGCTCCGCCAGGGTCGCGGCCCGGTAATATGGAATGGCCTCGGCGTGCCGGCCTTGCGCCACCAGCGCATTGGCAAGGTCGAAGTTTGCCACCGGTTCTTCGGGATTCAATTCCAAAGCCTGCTTGAACAGGAGGATGGCCTCGTCGGTTTCGCCCTGGCCGGCAAGCAGCTTCGCCAGGTTGATGCGCGCTGCGACGTGGTTGGTTTCGTAATGCAGTACGGCGCGATATTCGGCCATCGCGGCTGGAATCTCGCCACGGTCAGCCAGTGCGACCGCCAGATTCACCCGAGCCGCGCTGTAAGACGGAACTAATTGCAGCGCCGCCCGGAATTTCAAAATCGCTTTTTCTGCCTGACCTTGGGCTGCCAGTGAAAGGCCAAGCCCGTTCAGCGCCTCAAGCAAATCGGGTTTTCGTTGGAGAGCCTCTTGAAAAAATGCCTGGGCTCCCGCAAAGGAACGCGCGTTGTAAGCAAGATTCCCAAGTTGGAACCAGGCGTCCGGTTCGTGGGGCATCAGCCGCGCAACCTCATGCCATTGCAGGTTGGCGGCCGGCTCGTCGCCTGCCGCTTCCAGCAAGCGCCCAAAATCGGCGTGGATCACCCAATCGTCTGGAACCAACTTCAAGGCGGCTTGATATTCCCCGACAAACCGCTCCGGTGGGGCCTCCAGCCGGTTGAGCGTCTCCTGCCACTCTTCGTCGCGGGACTTTGAGTTTAGTTGGGAAATAAATGGCGGCTGTTGGAGGCGCAGGCGCATCTCTTGACCAATGCGGCGCCGATCAAAATCAGTTAGCGCAAGCCGGCGGGCAACTTCGTCTTCCGCCAGCAGCGGGGCGCTGGCGGACAATGTGGGGCCGGTCAGCTTTTTCTCGATCTCCGCAGCAAACAATTTGGCGACTAGAAAATTTCCAGCGAAATTCAGATGCACATGATCGTAAAAGAGCGATTCGCCGGTAATTCCAGCGGGAGAATGCCGGGCGCAATCCTGCTCGGCGTCAATCAATGTTGCGCCGCGGGCGACGGCGATGCGGCGAATGGTTTGATTGATCCGCGAATCGGCACGAAAACGGAGCGTGTCCAAGTCGCGGGCGAGAAGGAAATTGGAGACGGCATTGGTTTGATTGAGTGCCAACTCGCAAACGGCCTGCCGGAAAGGTAGTTCGGCAAACTCCGCGTCAACTTGTCCCGCCTCGTTGTAGGCCGCCAAGGCATCGGCAAACCGGCCCGCTTCCTGGGCAGCGCGTCCGCGCCCGAAATATTTCTCCCAGGCGTCAAGTTCAGCGGCACTCAAGTCTGGTCGATGTTGCGACGCGAACGGTGGCGAGTCCTTGAGATTCACGGGCACAGTCGCCAGGAGAACCCTTGCTCCAGAATGCTGGCCCAGTTCAACGATCGCCTCAAGATTGCGAGCGAAATTTTCCGTCACGATCTGCATGCCGGGATCGTCGCGGCGAACTTGATTCTGTAAAAACATTTCCATTCCCTGCCACTCCAGAGGATCCGCGGAACGCGCGCGAAACGAATCGAGCCACTGGCCCAGACGTGTGGACTTTACCAAGAGGCTCGCGCGGACGATTGCCAGACGGGGCGCCTGCCGGCCAAAGACCGTTCCCGCTCCAAATGGCCCCACGACTTCGTTGTTGCCGGCATAAACCACCCAAAAATCACCGTGCCGCGGCGCGCAGTCGCGGGCGATTTCCCGGATCACGTGGGAATTGATCGCCGTCATCGCCGTATTGACCACCTCGAACTTATGGCTCGGTTCGCACGCGGCCAGCATTTGTTCGAGTTGGCGTGGAAAACCGAAGGACGGATCTGGGTCGCCCATCGCGGCCGACTCTCCAAAAACAAAGATGCGGATTGTGCCCGCCGGCTTGTCTGCAGCCAGTGATAGGGGCTGGGGAGTGCGGGCAATCGCTGGCGGAAAAAAGCGCCAGCCAAATTTTGGATTTTCCACCAGCAGCGTGCGCCCAGATTGCCCGCACTCCAGAAAGAATGAAGTATTCGAGCCGTAATCAGCCAGGCGCAAGCCCAGCTCCGCCAGCCCGAGCAGAAGGATTGGCAAGAGCGCTGCCAGAATGCGAAACCACCAGCGTCGGCTTTGAGGTATGGAGCCGTGTTCGATGGCAGGCTGCGATCCATCCTTGGGAGGCAATGCCCGGGCGTGTGCGGCGGGCTGCGATGGAGTTCGCCGGGCCTTCATTCGCCGCAAAATTAGCAACGACAAGCGCTGATGGGCAACCTCAAATGTCACCGCCAATTCCTTTGACCCTCACTCGGCCTTCCGTTCGATCTCCGGCATTTTCCGCACCCGTAGAGGCAACATTTCGACAATCCGCCGGTTGAAGAACCAAAAAAGAGAGCCGCGGACATGGCCGCGGCTCTCTCTGAATCAGGCTGGTCTTAGACTATGGGTTAACAACGCGGAAGAACATGGCGTTGCCCGTGGTGGTAAGGGTCACGGACCCGCCGGTGCCGACTTGCTGCCAGTTCACGTTTGCACCGGTGAGTGCGGGACTGGCCAGCAGGCGTCCCACGCTTGGCGCCCAGGTCACGGTGATTTGATTGCCAGCCACAGTCGCTTTTAGTGTGGGCGGCGCGGCAACGTAGCTCGAGTTATAGTTGTCGTAATCCACGGTGTTCACATAAAGCAACTGACCCGGGGGAGTGCCCAACGGATCGTTATTATGAGCCGTGGTGCAAAGACCGACGTAAACGACCGCCGGCAAGGCAGTCATTTGGCCGACTTGAGTCGGGTCGTTGGT
>JBEKZM010000134.1:0-15525 GCA_049509875.1 Verrucomicrobiota bacterium
ATTCCTTTATTCATATTAGCAATCCTGTCAATTTACAGTTTTAGAGATATCTGCTGCCCGCGACCACGGTTCGATTGTTTCATCTTCGTCTTCGTTGTCTGTGCAATCGGTTAAAGACGAGCAAAATGCGTTTTTGGGGAGAAGGTCCCCAAAAACGCACGATCCGGTCGCCTCAACCGACCCGATTGCCGCGGTCAAAACTGTCATTCACCGCTTTTTCGATCGCCTCCTTGGTCTGGCCGGTGCGCTTTTGAATGCGCCCAACCAGTTCGTCTTCTTTTCCTTCAACATACTGCAGATCATCGTCCGTCAATTGGGCGAATTTCTGCTTCAACTTGCCTTTGGCGATGTTCCAGTTTCCTTTTGCTTGTAATGTATTCATAACTTTTTGTTTTGTTCGATGTGCCTGTTATTGCTTTTGGTCTGTCCTTGCATAAGTCGTCACAGGTTCGCTTTTGCAGAATGCTCCGCCGCCGTTAGGGTGGCGTTGAAATCGCAATAATGGCTTCCACCCTGGTGGGCCGTGGTGGGTCATGCTCAACGCGATCGAATCAGATGCCCGACCAGGGAGGCCAGGAACAAGACCAGAAAGATGAAAAAGAGCACTTGGGCGATTCCCGCCGCGGCCCCGGCGATGGCCGTGAAACCCAGCAGACCGGCCACGAGGGCTATAATGAGAAATGTTACTGTCCAGCCTAACATATATTTTTCCTTTCTCTCGAGGGATGGTTAACATGTGCTTGAGTCTCTCGCAGAAGGCGTGCCATGGCGGAATGGATGGCTTTCGGCCTGAGAAAAGGAACCGGCTCGGGAGTTGGCCAATGCAAAATGCACTGGCGGGCTTCGCCCTATTGCAAATCGCTTTAACTTTATTCGGTTCTTCGACATTTTAGCGAGTGGGAAGATCTCCACTCGAGCTTTTGCCGAATCGGAGGCAGGCCCGGTCCGGCCCTTGGCGAGCAAAGAGACGGTTCGCCCTCACTCCAGCCCTCTCCACAGGGTGGCGGGAAACTTGCTGGGCAATGGATGGGAAGTTTGATGCGATGACATATCAGCCGATCGAGAATTATGGCGTCATTGGTGATTTGGCTACGGCCGCCTTGGTGGGCATGGACGGATCCATCGATTTCATGTGCTTTCCACGTTTTGACTCCCCCACAATCTTTGCGGCGCTGCTGGATCGCGAGCGCGGCGGTCACTTTCAAATCGCGCCGGCTGGTGGAGGGTTCAAACAAAGGCAGCGATACCTGCCGGACACCAATATTTTGCTCACGCGGTTTTTGGGTGAGCCAGGCATCGTGGAAATCTCAGATTTCATGGCGGTCGAACATCTGGGCCACCCGCACAACCTGGTCCGCCGGGTGAAGGTCGTGCGTGGGGAGGTCGTGCTGCGGATGGTCTTCCAGCCAAGATTTGATTATGGGCGGAGCAGCCATTCGGTGGACCGGGGATCGAAGCATTGCCGGTTTGTGCCGGACGGGAAAAATCTCTCCGCCCTGCTGTTTCGCAGCAGTGTTCCCCTGGCCATCAAGAACGGCGATGCCACGGCGGAATTCAAGTTGCGGTCCAATGAAGCGGCCTCGTTCATTTTAGAAGAAGCGAGGGCGGGCGAGGAATCACCATCGGAAAATCCTTCGTACGTTTCGGATGCGTTCAAGGAAACGATGAACTACTGGTTCGTTTGGATGGGGCGGTCCCAATATCGCGGACGGTGGCGCGAAATGGTCAATCGTTCGGCGTTGACCTTGAAGCTGTTGACTTCACAGGCTTACGGCTCGATGGTGGCGGCGCCCACCTTCGGCCTGCCGGAAAAAATCGGCGGAGAGCGGAATTGGGACTACCGCTACACGTGGGTGCGGGACGCGTCGTTCACGCTCTATGCACTCATGCGATTGGGTTACACGGAGGAGGCGCAGGCATTCATGCGCTGGATGGAACAGCGCTGCGGCGAGCTGGCGCCGGGGCGGCCATTGCAGGTGATGTATGGCATAGACGGCCGGCGGCGCCTGCCGGAAGAACGGCTGTCCCATCTGGAGGGCTACCAGAAATCGGGGCCGGTGAGAATCGGCAATGCCGCCTCCAGCCAGTTGCAACTGGATATCTACGGTGAATTGCTGGACTCGGTGGCGATCCATGACCGGCACGGCGAACCGATTTCCTACGATTTTTGGACGAATATCACCACGCTGGTTGAGTGGGTTTGCAAGCACTGGATGAAGCCTGATGATGGCATCTGGGAAGTGCGCGGCGGCCGGCGGCAGTTTTTGTATTCGCGGGCGATGTGCTGGCTGGCAATCGAGCGCGCCATGGACATAGCGCGCCGACGATTATTCCCGGCTCCGCTGGTTCGCTGGCACCGAATTCGCGACCAAATTTACAAAAGCATTTACGCGACATTTTGGAATCCCAAGCTGAAGTCGTTCGTCCAGTACCGCGGTGCCGAGGCTGTGGACGCAGCCTCGTTGCTGTTGCCGATGGTCAAATTCGTCAGCCCGACCGACCCGCGCTGGCAATCCACGCTGAAAGCCATCGAGACCAGCCTGGTGGAAGATTCGCTGGTTTACCGCTATCGGGCCTCCCAGGCGGCGCCCGACGGATTGCCTGGCCAGGAGGGCACTTTTTCCATGTGCTCATTCTGGTATGTGGAATGCCTGGCGCGGGCGGGCGATTTGAAACAGGCGCGCTTCATTTTTGAGAAAGCCCTCGGCTATGCCAATCATCTTGGCCTGTATGCGGAACAATTGGGCCCGTGTGGCGAGCATCTGGGCAATTTTCCGCAGGCTTTGTCGCACCTCGCCCTCGTCAGCGCCGCTTGGAATCTGGATGAGCGTCTTCCGCCGGAAGAAGCTTAGTGGTCTAATTCTTAAAGACGTGCCTGTCCTTAAGAATCAGACCACTTAGCCGACGGCGGTGGAACCCACGGCCCGGGCGTCCGGCTGATTTTTCGCCGACGCCGGTTCCTTGGGCGCCCGGTTGGGTGGAAGTCTGAAATCGGTCACCACTTGGTGAATGAAGCGAAGCTTCTCCACAACTGGCGTGGAAATGACAAAAGGATAAAGGTCCGCCAGGCCCATGCCGCGGTTGATGGCATTGAGCGCGCAAACTAACGGCGTCCATTGGGCCAGCATGGCAGGAAAATCCATGGATTTGCTGTGCTTGATGTTCAATTGGCGGGCCTGCTCGGAAGCATTGTCGAGGACCCCCAAACCGAAGGCGGCGGCGGACTCCAAGGTGTCCACGATGTGCAGATAATGCGCCCAAGTCTCGGCCCAGTCTTCCCAGGGATGCGAGCAGCCATAGGGGGTCACGGCCCTGGCGGCCCAGTCAGTCGGCGGGCCTTGTTTGTAGTAAGTCTGCAGGGCGGCATCGTAATCGGTCGTCTCATTGCCAAAGAGCTCTCGAAACCTGGGTAAATTAGGAGAATTGTCGATGAGCCAGGTCCAGTAGAAATGACCGGATTCGTGCCGCAAATGGCCCACCAACGTGCGATAAGGCTCGTGCAACTTGATTCGGCGCCGTTCGCGCTCATCGTCATCAGCCTCGGCTATGTTGACGGTGATGACCCCATTGAGATGGCCGGTTTTCACCGGGGCATTTTCCATCTCTTGGAGAAAGCGGAAACATAATGATGGCAGCCCTTGGGCCGGACCGGCGGAAAGCGGCAGGCCCAATTTCAGGAAGGTGTACAAGCAACGGCGCTTGGCCAGTTCCAGCTTGAACCAGCGAGCCACGTTCTTGGGTTCGGACAAGTTGGGCACCAGTTCATTGAGCCGGCAAGCCTGGCAGAAGGGGGCGGGGTCGCCCGCCGGCACCAGCCAGTTACAGACGTTGTGCGGTTGATGGTTGGCGCAGCGCCGGTACGTCTGACCGGAAACCGCCGAGCCCAAGGCGCGCCATTGATTGTCCTTGGCCTGTTCCAACGCAATCAATTCGAGCGTTTCGGGAACGAACCCGAGCGGATGATCGCACTTCAGACAGCGATCATTTTCAAAAAAGATCATCATTCCGCAGTGGGAGCAGTGAAAATTTTTCATGAGTCTTGGATGCCGTAGCCTTAAGGATTGTCGTCGTGGGATTTTTTGTGCGCTTCAAAATCGTACTGGAAGAGCAGGCCAATGCTTTGGGCCCCCGGCTCGCCATGCCGGAGCGCGTTGAAGCCATAGCCGTATCGCAGCACAACCTGATACTGCTTATCCTTCGGCGCATAAGCCAGGGCACAGCCCGCGCCGCTTTGCCAGGGGCCGTTTTGTTCAAGGCCGGGCAGGTAATCCACGTTGGCCGTGGCTCCTTCCAAACGAAATTTCAAGACTTGGGAGGGGACCAAGGGGAAATCATAGGCGGCGTAGAGATGCACAAACCGCTGCGCCGT
The DNA here is from genome assembly GCA_049509875.1 of Verrucomicrobiota bacterium. Lineage (GTDB taxonomy): Bacteria > Verrucomicrobiota > Verrucomicrobiia > Limisphaerales > UBA11358 > UBA11358. The sequence goes on from JBEKZM010000134.1 coordinate 4,370, forward strand.
CAGCTCCTCATAATAGTAACCTGGCAAGACCAGCGGGTATTCAGAAACCAGGGGCAGATCGCCGCCCAGCCGCCAGGCACTCAAGCGGTCGGCATTGGCGGAGCCTCCCGCAGTGACGGCCAGGGAAAGTCTTTGCCCGCTTTTTTTGAGGGTGTAATCGATTTCGCCGTGGAGCCAGTAAAGATCCACGTCAGGATTGATATTCCGGTCATTGTCGAATCCGTAAGTGTCGGCGTCCAGGCGCCACTGGCGTTCGTACCAAACCGAAAGTTCCATATCCAGATTTGGATACAACCCTGGTTCCTTGCCGGCCAGGCGCAGTCCCACCCGCGTGAACAGATCGTTTTGGGCCGGGGGCAGGACGAAGGCGCGTGAAGTTTGATCAGCATCGTGGTAGGTCGAATAGCGGTAACCGCCGCGCGCGACAAAATTGAGGGGGATTCGCATGCGGGGATTCAGCAATTGGTAAATGGAAAAGTACGGGCCGCCGCCATAACCGTTGAAACTCTCGGATTTGATATAGTTTCCCTGCCGAACTTCGTAATAATCATCAGCGTAACCGCCACCAGCCAGGCCAAGGCCCACGTCGGTATGGGGAAACAACACGTGCTTGAAACCAAGCTCGCTGTCAAGATAGGTGGCCGAGATGGCCGCGCGCAGCGCGGCGTTGGTCTGGAAAAGGTCCGGGTTGTTGTAATAGAAGAAACCATAGCCGCTCAGCGGCCCTTGTCCCTTCAAGGGCTGGTCATAACCTGCCTCCAGCAACTCGCGATGTTCCGGATCCACTTGGGCGCCGCAGGGATAGCCCGTCAGAAAGTACACGAGGCACACAAGCGGGGAGAGAAATCCCCGGACGATTCGCGCACTGAACCCTTGAACCCGCGCGAATACAGTGGCACCGGACTCCATGACGCGGGAACGACGTCTCCCTCTCCCGGGGGGAGAGGGGTGGGGTGAGGGCGGGCTTCCCCATCGCTCATATTCAACTCTCGGTTCACGGAGAGGCCCGGGATGAGGGCGGCCTTCCCCTTTGCTCATGTCCAACTTCCGGTTCATCGTCGGGAGGGGCGACAATCCTTAGAAAGACCAGTTCAAGATGGGGAATCCCGTCGCCAATTTGTCGGGAAATTCGTCGAACATCGGATTGTTCATGGCCACGTTGATGAATCCAATCTGCAAGCCATGCAGGGATTGAGCGTAATTGACGGCTCCCAATTGAAAGCCGGTGGTGTTTTCAGCCACATTGACAACTCCCCATTGAAAGCCGGTGAAGTTGCCTTGGGCGATATTGACCCAGCCATGTTGCCAGCCGATGAAGTTCTCCATGCTGACGTTGACGGCGCCCCACTGGACGCCCGCATAGGATTGGGCATAGTTCACGATCCCCACGCTGAAGCCGCCACTGTCCCCGGTGCTTCCGTTGACGAGGCCTATATTGAGGCTGGTTTGGGGATTTTCGCCCCAGATGTTCAAAGAGAGGCCCCGTACCGTGGTAGTTGGTGGGTACAGCGCAATTTCCGGAGTCAGCGAAAGCTGGATCGGGGTATCCGCATGCAAACTGGGGAGCGCGGCCACGGACAGAATGAATGGGAGGCTTATTTTCATATTAGTAATTTTGTTTATGGCGAACCTGCCTTCGCTATTACTGTGCCATTTCGCGCGGGCGGGGAATTTGCAATTTTCAAGCGAAATGATGGAAATCCGCCCGTCTCGCCTTTCATTTCTGTCGAACGATTGCTTGCTGCATGTGTTGAGGTTGCAGTTTGCAATGCCTAACGGATCGGTTTTTACGGCTAAGGTTGCTTTTGCGCCGAACTGACGTTCTCCAAATTCAAGGATGGCTGGCTAGCCCACAATTTTTGCCCGTTCCGCCCATGCGTAACCGTAGCTGTGCAACGTCACGCCCTGAATGCCAAGCTGCCGGCAGCGTGATCTGAACTCCGTGGCCCGGTCATTCGCCCGTACACTCGACAGATACGGAAACAACACCCCTTCGCTGGGCAGGTCTTTGAACACGTTCAAGGCCTCATTGCCCAAATGCACCACCACCGGCACCCCTGTTTTCTTCTGCTCTGAAAAGAGAATTCCATCACCCACAATAGCTAAAAACACCAAACTTTTGTTCCAAGAAAGATGCAGTTTCCCACACCAATGGCAAATCCGTCGAGCATCAAGGCACAAGAATTTCCAAAAGGCACATGAGGCCCGCATCTTTGCCGTCGTTTGATTGTTTGGACAGTACGCCAAGGCGGTGCATCGGGCGCAGCCACAATCCTCAGGAATTTCAATGCAAATTCAAATGTTTGGACACCACGGGAAACAGTTTTCGGCCAGCATGCGCTTGTGCAGCCAATCCATTTCGATGGCATGAATCTGGAGCCGCCGCAAATAAACATTGGCGCTGGCCGGGCTGAATTTTCAAGGTGATCTCACTGGCACCAAGCGCGCCGGCAAAAGAATTTGTTTAAGAGGATAACACCAAAGTATGATGGCAGTCATGGTGATTGGAGTGTTAGCGTCCCGTCATGAATGAAAAAGCGAATTATTTGATTTCATTGATTTCGATTGTGGACGACGACCAGTCGATCCGCGAGGCCACGACGAGTCTTTTGAAGTCCAACGGATTTAGGACGGAAGTTTTCGCGTCGGCGGAGGAATTCCTCGAATCACCGCACCTGCCGGAAACCAGATGTCTGATCCTCGATGTACAAATGCCAAAAATGAACGGCCTGGAATTGCAGCGTCGCCTGCGTGCCGAGAATCGCCGGATCCCGATCATATTTATCACGGCGCATGGAGATCAAAAAACCCGGAATGAGGCAATGCGCGCCGGCGCCATTGACTTCCTGACCAAGCCTTTCAGCGAGGAAGCCCTGCTCGTCTCCATTAAATCCGCACTGCAGTTGACAAACCACGCAAATGATAAAACGGATTAAATGGCGCCGGCGGCGTTTTGAGCGACAGCAAAAACAATAAATCACAACCAATGAACTCGAATAAATTTACCGAGAACATGACAGCCGTCACCGTATTCATCACACGCACCGCAAGATGTGAATGCTGGGCGGCCTTCGAGCGGACGTTGCACGACTTTGTGCAACGCTCACTCGCATTGCTGCACGAACAACTGGCGGTTCAAGTCGCGCGTCCTCCGGCAAATGGTGACGTTGGCGAATACAGCATCATTTTCAGATTCGCGAACCGTCAAGCGCTCTCGGCGTTTGTCACCTCATACGAGTCCCTGGCTTGGAACCATACCGCGCTGGATTTGACCGAAGGCGCAGGGCGCGCGCGTGAACTTACCGATTGGCGGCCGGGAGAATATTCATACCTCACGCCAATTCGCGGGTGACGGTTTTCAAATTTACCAGCTAACCCTCCGGCACAATTTTGGCACCAACGATATGCAAAACTCCGATGGTCTCCTGTTCAACCTGGCTGTGTGTTTGGCCGCCGCGTTAATCTCGGGCTGGCTGGCTGCACGATTTCGGTTTTCCCCCATTGTCGGCTATCTGGTGGCGGGCATTCTCTGCGGCCCCTTTACCATGGGCTTTGTCGTCGATCCCAAGATGGCGGAAGAGATGGCCGACATCGGAGTGGTCCTGCTCATGTTTGGGGTGGGCTTGAATTTTAATTTGCAGGAACTATCTGCCGTCCGCCGCGTGGCGATTCCCGGCGCCATTGTTCAAAGCCTGGCGACGACGGTGGCGGTCGCGGCAGCGAGTCGCTTGATGGGCTTGGGGTGGTTGCAGGGAGTCCTGGTTGGACTGGCGTTCTCAGTGGCCAGCACGGCGGTGCTAGCCCGAATGCTCACTGATCATCACCAATTAACCAAACCAGGTGGCCATTTGGCCATGGGCTGGACCGTGGTGGAGGATGTTTTCACAGTCGTCGTGCTCGTCGTACTACCGATGCTGGCCGTGCCGCAAGGCGAGGGGAGTGGTTCCGCGCTGGCAAAAGAACTGGGGCTGGCTCTTGGCAAAGTCGGGCTGCTGGTCGTTTTGGTGGCCGTGTTGGGCATGCGATTCGTGCCCCGGCTCTTTGGCGCGCTGGCTGGCTCGCGTGAAATGTTCAATCTGGCCGTGCCCGTCGTTGCCTTGGGGATTGCCTGGATTTCCGCAGAGTTCTTCCACGTTTCGCTCGCCTTGGGTTCCTTCCTGGCGGGCGTGGTGGCAGGTCAATCGGGGATGGTTGAGCGGATTGAAAACACCCTCGGACCGCTTCGCGACCCCTTTGCCGCGCTATTTTTTCTATCCATCGGGACCTTGTTGAATCCGCATTATGTCATCACCCACCCGCTGGGGTTGCTGTTTGCCGTGGCGGTCATCGTCCTGGTCAAACCGGCCATCGTGCTGGTGCTGATGAAAGTATTGCGTCAACCCCTCCACACGACGCTGGTTGTGGCCATCGGTTTGGCACAAATTGGAGAATTTTCCTTCATTCTGATTCACCAGGCCAACCTCCTAAAACTTGTGCCCGACGATTCCGGGCACCTCCTCGTGTCGGCGGCCATCGTTTCCATCATGCTGAATCCGTTCCTGTTTGCCAACCTTTCCCGTATCGAAGCTCAACTATCCAAATGGCGATGGCTGCGCGACCCGGAACGCTCTCTTACGCGGCGGATGATTGCGGCATAAATGGATGAATTCCTCTTGTGCAATAACAAATTATGCAGAAAATAAAATGAGTTGACGTAGTATTAAACTTGAATGGAGGCGCGCCATGAAGTCCAACTTTGAAACGGCGGGCGGTTACGCCAAAGTGGTTGAGTTGCTCGGACTTGAGTTTGACCAGCTTCAGCGTACGCCCGGCGGGTGCCGCCGGCAGAATCGACAAGGCGAGGCCCATGCCGCGTGAACCAAAACATAGATTCTGGCGTGAGGCGGCTCTCTGTTTGGCCGGCATCACGGTCGTCGCCTTGACGACTTTAGTCTGCTTTCGACTCGGTCTCCCACTCCCGACGCCGGCGTTGCTGTATCTGATTATCATCGTGCTGCTATCGCTGCGGAGCAGTTTTCTTTCAGCTACGGTTGTCTCCTTCATCGCGGTTGGTTGCTTGACCTATTTTTTTGCCCCGCCAGTTTTTTCGTTCCGGGTAAGCGACCCCATCAACCTCGTGGCCGTTGTGACATTTTTGACCGCAGCGGGCGTCATCACCCACCTGGTAGCCAAGGTGCGCAAGCTAATGCAGGAACAGTTGCAGCAAAGCGAAGCGTATTTATCCGAAGCGCAGCAGCTAAGCCACACCGGCAGCTTCGGCTGGAAGGTTTCGACCGGCGAGATCATCTGGTCGGCGGAAACCTTCCGGATCTTCGAACACAGCCCAACCGCCAAACCGAGCGTGGAGCTTGTTCTTCAACGGGTGCATCCAGATGACTTCGTTTTGGTGAAGCAAACTATCGAACGGGCAGCGCAGGATGGGAGGGATTTTGATGTTGAACATCGCTTGCTGATGCCTGGCGGCTCCATGAAATATGTCCATGTTGTGGCGCATGCCGAAACCCATAAATCGGGTAAAACAGAGTTTGTGGGAGCGGTAATGGATATCACCGAACGCAAGCGGGCCGAGGAAGCCTTGCGCAAAATGCAAATGAATCTTGCTCACGCGACCCGGCTGACCATGGTGGGCGAATTGACCGCTTCCATCGCGCATGAAGTGAATCAACCGCTGGCAGCGGTCGTGACGAATGCCAACGCTTGCCTGCGCTGGCTGGATCGCGAACCGCCCAATCTTGACGAAGCCCGGGAAGCGGTTCGACGTATCACTCGTGACGGCAACCGAGGCAGCGAGGTCATTGCCCGGATTCGGGGACTGTTGAAGAAGGAACAGCCTTCCAAGGCGCGATTGGACGTGAATTGTATCGTTCGAGAAACGATCGCCCTGGCCCGCATGGATCTGCAGGGGGCAACGGTGGAAACGGACCTGGCGAGCGGGTTGCCAGACGTGAAGGCGGACCGGGTTCAGTTGCAACAAGTCCTGCTAAATCTAACAATCAACGCAATTGACGCGATGAAGCCGGTGACGGATCGTCCGCGAATAATACGTATCCAGACGAGAAGTCAGGAAGGACGTGTAGTTCTGGTTGCGATTCAAGATTCGGGAGTCGGACTGAACTCCGAGCAGAAGGAGCAACTTTTTGAAACCTTTTATACCACCAAGCCCGATGGGCTGGGCTTGGGACTTTCCATCTGCCGATCGATTGTCGAAGAATACGGCGGACGTTTGTGGGCCGAATCGAATAACGGTCCCGGCGCGACGTTTCAATTCACCTTGCCAACCGAAACCAGGGGAACCGCATGAAAACACCAACGAAATCAAGTGATAAACCGGGCACCGCAGTGGTCTTCGTGATTGATGACGACAGCTCTGTACGCGACGCGCTGAGCAGCCTGATCCGTTCCGTGGATCTGCGGGTTGAAACATTTTCCTCAGCCAAGGAATTCCTGCGGCACAAAAGGCCGGAAGTACCCGCCTGCCTCGTGTTGGACGTGCGTTTGCCGGGGACAAGCGGATTGGAGCTGCAGCGCGAACTGGCGACGGGGGGTGATTCCATTCCCATCATTTTCATCACGGGCCATGGCGATATTCCGATGAGTGTCGGCGCAATGAAGGCGGGTGCGGTTGAGTTTCTCACCAAGCCATTTCGCGACCAGAATTTGCTCGACGCCATCCAGCACGCCATCGAACGGGACCGCGAATCGCTCGAGCGCCGATCCGAGGCGGCCGGCCTGCGCAGCCGCTACGAAACGCTCACCGCACGGGAACGGGAAGTGATGGGACTGGTGATTCGGGGCCTGCTGAACAAGCAAATTGCCGCCGAGCTCGGCACCAGTGAGATCACCGTGAAAATCCAGCGCGGCCAGGTCATGCAGAAAATGCAGGTTGAATCGGTTCCCGAACTGGTGCGGGCTTCAGAGAAACTAGAGCTCTCCGACCAGTCGAGGCACCGAAGCTGAAACAATGCAGATCCGCTCTGGGTTTGCTTTGCCCCTTTTTTGCTAAAGGTTAAGCCAGGCGGGCCCCCCACCAAACATAGAACGCATGCGAGCGATGAAGGCCTGCTCGGGAAGTGTTTGGCGGAGTTCTGTCAGCATTACGCTGTCTGCACCTGCCGGGTAGCGCAGCTTTTCGCGACCATCGGTCGCAGCCGTAAAGACCGCCTCCGCGACGTCCTCCGCGCTGGTATAGGCAGTGGGATACTCCTGCATTGATTTGAGATAGCGCCCCGCATACTCAGCGTAGGCTGCGGGAATCGTATTGTCACAGCGTGGGCCGGCGTTGGCACCAAAGCTCGTGGTTGGCGAGAGCCCAGGCTGGACGATCTTCACCCGGACGCCAAACATACCAAGTTCATAAGCAAGCGATTCCGAAAAGCCCTCGATAGCATATTTGCTCGCTACATAAGGGGCAACCAGCGGCATCGGGGCGATGCCAACGCTCGAAGTCACGTTGATGATCGTGCCCGAACCGCGTTCACGCATGTGAGGTGCGATGGCGCGGTTCATCGCCATTACGCCGAATGTGTTTGTCTCGAATACCGAGCGGATGACTTCATCGGAGATAGCCTCGTGCGCTCCGAACATGCCGATCCCGGCATTATTCACAACGGCGTCGATTTTCCCGAATTGCGCCATGCCTTTCGAAATAGCGTCGGAAATGCTTTTCGGATCGGTGACATCGAGGGACGTAACCAGCAACCCGTCGCTCTCTTCGAAAAGCCCTGGCTTGGGCGAACGCATCGTGGCGATGACGTTCCAGCTGCGGACAAGGAAGTGTGCGGCCGTCGCTTTGCCGAAACCCGAAGAGCAGCCTGTGATAAGAACTGTATTTTGTGCTTTCAGTGTCAAACTGGCGGCATTTTCATTTACCTTTGCATTCATTTTGTTCCCAACTATTTGCTTTGTTATTTGTTTATTGCCTTTTTTACTTGGTCGAGGCCACTTCCAAGAGTGGAACGGCGTGACAAACCAGGAAATTTCATTTTGGCAACACACTCCGGCGAACCTGCCGGAAAAGAAATTCCAGGCTCCGGCGTATGGATTTAAGGGATATTTTTTCTCGAACAGGGTGGTCGTGTCCACGCAACGGCAAAACTGCGCGGATCGAACGCAGCCAGCGTCTGGCCCACGCGAATTCAATCGCCAAAATAGCCAAACCGGCTGGAATCACAATAAACGCGGGCCCCGGCAATACAATCATTGCCACGCCAATAGCGAACACGGTCCCGCCCACGATCATGATCATGGTGCGTTTGAACCATCTTAGAACTGTGGGTGGCTGATTTGTCTGGCTGACCGGCGGTCGCCGATCGAAGATGAACGAAGTCACCCCCCGCCATAGACTGCCGGCTGGAGCGCGCCCGGAATTGGGTTTCTCAATTGAGCCGGCGGCGGAACGCTCGGGCAAATCGAGATGCGTGCCTTCCGGCTCCCGTGGCATATGAGGGAGCGATCCGTTCATCCCTGTTTCATTCTTTTGTTTCATGGCAACTTATCTCCAATATCCGCGGTACCATACGTAATGGCCGCGTCGAAACCCATAATGCGGCCCGACCCAAACGGCGCCAATTCGCGGAGGGCGCCCCCAATATCCCGGACGCCAGACCCATCGGTCCTGCCAGACATATGCGCCGCCAATCCACGCATACCCTGGACCGGGCGAGACTGATATCACCTCAACCATGGGGGCGGGCGGGCGGCTTGTCACATAGACGAGTCCCGGGGGAGGTGCCGTGGCCACCGCTACCGCCGGCGGGTTTTGAGATTGCACTTGTTGGCGGGACACGCAGCCGGCTACCAGCAACAAGGTGACTGACAGGGCCGACGCTTGCTTTAATAATAATGTTTTATTCATGATATTGTTTAATACGTGTTTGAGTTTTCTGGTTTAATCTTGGTCCGGCCGGGCGGATTCCCGTGCGATATGAACCTGGCAGCCGTGCGATTGAGCACGCCCTCAACGGCCTCGAAGAAACTCCGAATCCCATGATCCGATGAGTTCGTTTCCGCAAATTAAGCCGCCTTGCGGCGGGACCGGAAACGCCGATAATGCCGCGGGCGACCGTAATCACGTGGACCATTTCATCGCCAAACTCGACGGTGATTTTCGTGAGGTTGCCGTTTTTTAGTCCACCGGAATTCCCGGTTCTCGCGTGAACTTCCAGGATGTTTGCTTTTGTATTCATGGGAAAACGCTAACACGGGCGCCTCGGTGGCCGCCATTATACGTAGGTGTGACTCATCTAACCTCATTGCTGATGATGGCCGCGCGCGAGGCTTTCACGTCATCGGCGGAGACCGTAGCGCCGTGATTGCCCCACGACTGGCGGATATAACTTAAGACCCCCGCCAGATCCTCATCCGACAAATTGGCACCCATTGGAGGCATTGCAAGCTTCCAGGTTTGACCGGAAACTTGAATGGAACCGGCCAGCCCAAGTTGCGGAACGCGAACCAGGTTTTCGACATCTTTGCAGACCCATTCAGAACCGGCTAACGGTGGAAACTGGTTGGGTTTGCCGAGACCGTCGCTGCCGTGGCAGACACCGCAAACGGATTCATAAACCGCCCGGCTATGGGCCAGAATGGCGGCTTCACTGGATTGGGGTTGAAACCGGGCGAGGTCTTCCGCCGACGAATAAGGCGCATATACCCGCTTATCAGACCAGCCACGATGCAAGTCAAAGTACACGGCACCGAAATACGCCAGGAGCATGGCCAATACAATCGGCCACACCGGCGCGGGCGACTTTTCGACAGTCGGTTCAACATCCTGGTCCATAATTAAATCGGTTAACGACTTATTGCCAATTTCGGCAAACTTGAATCGGCCCAACCGCCGCCCAACGCCTTGATCAACTGAACGCTCGTCACCAGTCGCTGGCCCGTGAGGCGTGCCGATTCACGCTCCGCATCCAAAGCTGTCCGTTCGCTTTCCACCACTTCCAAGTAACTCACCAATCCCGCGCGATAACGCGAATTTGAAATATCCGCCGTACGATGGGCGCTCGCCGTGCTGCGGTCCTGCGCTTGAGCCTGCTGATTCAACAAACGCGCGTCCGTCAAGGCGTCCTGCACTTCCTTGAATGCCACCAAAACTTGCTGGCGATACGTTGCGACACTCTCTTCATACGCGGCACGCGAACGTTTGAGATTCGCGCGAATGCGTCCGCCTTCAAACAACGGCAGGGTGATGCTCGGCCCCAAGCTCCACGCCTTGCTCTGCCAGTTGAAAAGCGTTTCCACGTCCATGCTTTCAAAGCCGGCCGCGCCCGTAAGCCGGACAACGGGGAAAAATGCCCCCGTGGCCACACCGATCCGCGCGTTGGATGCGGCCAGGGCGCGTTCGGCCTCGGCGATATCGGGGCGGCGTTCCAGCAAATCACCCGGCAACCCCGCCGGAATTACTGGCAACGGGGTTGTAGCAGCCAGCGGCAGTTCCTTCACGGTAAACTCACTGGCGGGCTTGCCCTCCAACACCGCCATCGCATGTTCCAGATCTGCCCGGTGGCGATCGAGCGCCAGCAGCGCCGCCGCCGTTGTGTCCAATTCGGTTTCCGCCTGTGAAACATCCAGGTCACTGGCCGCGCCACCGCGAGAAAGGGAATTGACCAATTTAAGTGATTCACGCCGGAGTTCGATAGTGTTGCGTAAAATTGATCGTTCGCTGTCCAGCGTTCGGATGGCAGAATAGCTTTGAGCCACGTCCGCCTTAAGCACGAGCAATGTGTTCTCGAATGCGGCCTGCCGCGCCTGCGCATCCGCATTGGACGCTTCAAAGGAACGCCGGACCCGGCCCCAGAGATCCAATTCATAGCTGAGGTCCAGTGGAACATTGATGTCATTCCCTTGGGCAAGCGGCAGGGGATTGAGGATGTTGGGAGACAATCTTGACCACGAATGCGATGGGTCCAAGGTCAGCGTTGGGAAGAAATCCGCCTTGGCAATGCGCGCCTGAGCCCTGGCCTGGGTCACCCTCGCAACTGCTGCCCTCAAATCCTGGTTGTTCTCGGCAGCCTCATGCTCCAGGACGTCCAGCACCGGGTCGTTGTAGATATGCCAGAACGAAGCAATTCGCCCGAGATCGTCTTCTACGAGACCGTGCCTTTGGGCAATCTTGGCCCACAAAAGTCGGGCGCCGCCCATCTGCTCAGCCA
>JBEKZM010000135.1:0-15504 GCA_049509875.1 Verrucomicrobiota bacterium
ATCTGTTTTTTGTCGCTCATGCAGGCGGCCGCCATGGCCTTCTGCTTGGCCATGCTCAGGGCCGGCAACAGCATGGCGGCCAGGATGGCGATGATGGCGATGACCACCAGCAGTTCAATCAGCGTAAATCCGGCACGACGTATTTTCATAATTTTCACGACCTGCTTGCGTTTGATCCGCCCGACCGGCGCCAACGGTTGTGCCGGCCGGGTAGATCACAAAACCAGTCACCGCACCTCAGGGATTCACCAGCCGGAAGAACTGGATGCCTGCGGCCGGCCAGTTGGTCTGACTGACAAAGCCGTTGGTGGACGTGAATCCGGAGGTCCAGTTGGTTCCGTCGGTGACCCAAAGATCCTGCCAGGCGCCGCCGGTAAGGGTGCCATTGGCCTGCAGGTGCGCGCCCGGCCGCCCCAGCCATTCCACTGGCACTTTGCCCGCGATTGGCTGGCCAATCGTCAGATCGCCGCCCGCCGGGTCGGAGCTGCTGAAATAGGGCTCGACATACTGGTCGCCAAATTTATCTTGGGCCATCACATAAGGGTTGAACGCCAAGGAACGAACCACGCGGCCATGATTCTGCCCGCTGATCGCCTCGTCATCGAGGGGACCGCCATTTTCCTCGTTTGGATCCAAACCATATTTGTAACTGAGCACGACTGGTCCGGGCGGGATCACGAGGGTATTGGTATAGACCATGTTTGTTCCCTGCTCGACCATCAGGAAAGGTCCACCCGCATTGCCTGCGCCGGGGCTGGAGCCAGGCGCCGGTGTAGGATTGGCGCCGCCCGCCCAGGTGTACCAATTGGCAAAGGTCCCATTGATGTAAACCGCGTCCAAGGTACTGGAAAAACTATGGCTATCGGTGCCCATCGCACCCGCCATGTCCACGCTGAAGAGCACCGCCGTCGGCTTCAGCAGATAGTCGCCCAAGGAGGCATCATTAAACACCGACAAAAAGTTGGTATTGTTGACATTGGGAATCGTGATGACCCGGTTGCCCTGGCCGCCATTGACCCCGTTGGCATGATCGTAAACAGTGGAACTTGGACTGTTTAACAGAGTGTAGCGGTATTGGTAGTTGACGGTGGCTCCCACTCCATCGGTAAAGCTCTGAATACAGGTGTAGATATTAGTATTCGCCGCGGTGGGATTATTCGTCATGGCCACGCCGCCCCAGCCCATCAAATCGCCGTTCACCGTCACCGAGGCGGGGTTGAAGTTGGTGTCGGTGATGGCCACCACGGACATGTCCACGCTGAACTCGATGTTGGTCACCAGCGGCGCATAAGGCGCATCGTCATAAAAAACAATGGGATTGGTCTGGTCAACGGGGAGCATGGTGTAAAACCGGTTGCCACCGCCGTCGTTATTGGCCCCGGAGGGGTTGTCGCCATAGGTTCCGTTAAGCACATATTTGTAGGCCATGTGGGCATTGGTGGAAACGGCCACGCTGGTAAACGTTCCGGCAAATACATTGGACGTAACCAAGCCATATTGATTGGTCCTCAAGATGGCCGGATCGGCCGTCAGGGTGCCCGAACCTGGCGTCCAGCCATTGAAATTCCCGGAGACCTGGATCGTATCGGTATTGGGGTTAAAGGTTCCCAAGTTGACCTGTTGCGCCATGTCCACCTGGAATGTGATGGTGCTGGTGTAGGTCACGGGGGCGCCATCGTCGGCAAAGAAGGGCGTGGGCAGGGCCAGGGAGCTGCCGCTGGCCGCGGGCAGGGTCACCGCCCGGTTGCCGCCCCCGTCGCACAGACTTTCATAGCCGCCGCTGCCAATAAGGGCATCGCTGTCCACAAACTTATAAGACAAACTGCCGCCATTGGCATCGCCAGTATCGTCAACCGTATTCGTATAAACCGTGCCGCTTCCTTGTTGCACCAGATTCACCCCGGCGCCCCATGAATTGAACGAGCCATGCACGGAAATGGTATCCGTCCCCGGGACAAAGGTGTTATTGAGGATGTTGGTGCCCATATCCACGCTGAACGTGACGATGGTATTCGCCCGAACGGTCAGGATGCCGGCGACGCACATGAGCGCGCCCAGGCAGGATGCCAATTTGAGGAATCGAGTTGGTTGCAATCTTTTCATAATGATTTGTTGGTGTCGCTAGGTTGCGAGGGGACTGATCCACGATACGCTGTTTGGGGCAGGCTTCAACCGCATGTTTGTGCGGTAACTTGGAAGAACCTAAAACAGGCGGTCGAGCGGGCTGGTGTCTTTGGCCGTCTGCCAATACGTGGCGGCTTGCGCCGGACGTTTGAGCTGGAGCGGGTCCTTGCCCGCCAGCCGCAACACGAAACCCAAAGGAGTCAGAATGAAAAGAAAAAACGCGAACAGCGTGATCCGTCCCAGAAACTGGCTGAGGGCAAACCCCAGCCGCTGGGAGAACCGATGGTAGCCGCGAAACCAGCGCGGCTGCACGCAGGCGGCCACGGCCACGGCCGCGAGCACCGCCAGGACCGCGAGCCAGTTCCGGTTCCCCAGGACCTGGCGCCAGCGCAACAGCGAGCTGATCAGCGCGAGCCCCAAGGCGGCCAGCAGGGCGGATTTGCGCCACTCTTTTGGTTCGTCTTTGAGGTTCAGTTTCATTTCAGTCGGCCTGGGGCGCCACCCGGCGGGCGAGCTGGGTCCGCGGCTGCGCCGTGCGCTCAACGACGAAGCTGCCGAGTATCAAATAGTCCATTTCGGTGTTCAGGAAACAGCGATAGGCGTCGTCCGGGGTGCAGACAATGGGCTCGCCGCGGACATTGAACGAGGTGTTCACCAGCACGCCGCAGCCGGTGGCCTGCTCGAAGCGGAGCAGCAGATCATAGAGCAGCGGATTACCCGGCTGCGAGACCGTCTGGATGCGGGCCGAATAGTCCACGTGGGTCACGGCAGGCAGCGTTGAACGTTCGGCCTTGAGGAGGTCCAGGCCGGCCACGCCGCCGGGCAGGGGCTTGCGCAATTCCGCCTTCACCGGTGCCACCAGCAACATATAGGGTGAATCGGTGTCCAGCTCAAAATAATCCGCGAGGCGCTCGCGGCGAACAATCGGGGCGAACGGGCGGAACGACTCGCGGAACTTCACCTTGAGATTCATCACCGACTGCATCGCGGGCGAGCGGGCGTCGCCGAGAATGGACCGGCTGCCGAGCGCGCGGGGACCAAACTCCATGCGGCCCTGAAACCAGCCGACCACCTTCCCGGCCTTCAGCAGCTCCGCCGTGAAATCGAGCAGCGCGGATCTTTCCAGCTTTTGAAAAACCGCGCCGTGGGCACGCAAGGTCGCCTCGATTTCCTCGTCCGAATAGCCGGGCCCCAACAGGGAGGACTGCATGGCGTCGGCGGGTGAGACGGTTCGCGGCGGCGCATCCGGATGCAGATGCCAGGCGGCCAGGGCGGCGCCCAGGGCGCCGCCGGCGTCGCCGGCGGCCGGCTGGATCCACATGTGCTCGAAAATTTTCTCGCGCAGAATCAGCCCGTTCGCCACGCAATTGAGCGCCACGCCGCCGGCCAGGCACAGGTTTTTTTCGCCCGTGACTTCGCGCGCATGCCGCGCCAGCCGCAGCATGATTTCCTCCGTGACCGACTGGATGGACCGCGCCACATCCATGTGCCGGCGCTCGATTTTTTCCTCCGGGCCGCGCGGCGGCCCGCCCAGGAGCGCGTGAAAGCGTTCGTTCGTCATCGTGGTGCCGCTCAAGAAATTAAAGTAATCGAGATTCAGCCGGAACGAGCCGTCGGCATTGACCTCAACCAGGTTCCGGCGGATCACTTCGGCAAATCGCGGTTCGCCATAGGGCGCCAGGCCCATGAGCTTGTATTCCCCGGAATTGATGCGGAAGCCGCAGTAGTCGGTGAAGGCGGAATACAGCAGCCCCAGCGAATGGGGAAACCGGATTTCCTGGAGCAGCTTGATCTGGTTGCCCTGGCCGCGTCCGATCGTGGTGGTGGCCCATTCGCCGACACCGTCAATCGTGAGAATGGCGGCCGCGGCGAACGGCGAAGGATAAAAGGCGCTGGCGGCGTGCGATTGGTGATGTTGGGTGAAGAGGATTTCGCATTCCCTGCGCAGTCCCGGCAGGTGGCCGCGGATGGCCTTGCGCAAATCGAGCTTCTCGCCGAGCCAGTTGGCGAGCACGGTGGGAAAGGTGCGCCAGCCGCCCGGGGCCACGGCAAGATATGTCTCCAGCAGCCGGGTGAACTTCAAAACCGGCTTGTCGTAGAAGACCACCGCGTCCAGCAGCGCCGCGTCCAGGCCGGCGTGGCGCAGGCAAAACGCCGCGGCATTGGCGGGAAAATCGGCATCATTTTTCCGGCGGGTGAAACGCTCTTCCTGCGCGGCGGCGACAATCCGGCCGTCCGCCAGCAGGGCGGCGGCGGAATCGTGATAATACGCCGACAGGCCAAGGATGTGGCGCGGCGGGGGCATGGCCTACATCAATACGGAGTGCGGAAAGCGGAGCGCGGGATTAAAACGCGGGGCGGGCATGGTCAGAGGAACGGATAGAGCGCCCAGGCGATGCCGGAGCTGGCCGTGAAAATCAGCACCACGCCCAGCAACAGCAGCAGGACGACAAGCGGAATGAGCCACCATTTCTTTTCCTGGCGCGCGAACCGCAGAAATTCTTTGAGCAGGGACCACATGGGTTGTGTTTGGCTAGAGGATTCGGTTTGCGCCGCGGATTGCAAATCATTTTTTTGGCGAAGATTGGAGGAGCGTCCGGACTTTCGCCAGCGAATCGCGGGCATTTTTGTAGCCGGGCTCCAGCCGGAGCGCTTCGTTGAATTCGCGTTCCGCCTCGGCGTACCGGCCCTGTTTGGCCAGCAGCACGCCAAAATTGAAATGCGCCCGCGAATTGGCGGGATTCAAGCTGGCGGCGGCGGCAAATTCATCGCGCGCGGCGTCGAGCTGTCCGGCGGCGTCCAGTTCGCCGCCGAGCTCAAAATGCGGTTCCCAGTTTCCCGGATCCAACCGGCTCGCTTCGCGGTAACTCGCCATGGCGTCCGGATGGCGGTTCAGCAGGGCATAGACTTTGCCGACGCGAAAGAACGTCTGCGGGTCCTGCGGCCGCTGCCGGCGCGCCACGGCATAACTGGCCAGCGCTTCGTCAAATTTGCCCTGGGACGCCAGCACGTTGCCCAATTCGAACCAGGCTTCCGTGAGGCTGGGGCGGAGCCGAACGGCCAGGCGCAGGTCGCTCTCCGCCTCGGTCCATTGCTGCTGTCCGCCCAGCAGCCGGCCCATTTGAAAATATGGCAGGTAATCATCCGGCATCAGGCCATGGATACGCCGCCACTCGGAGATCGACTGCGACACGTTGCCAGATGCCTGCAGAAACAGGGCGAAGTTTTCGCCCAATAGGAAATCATCCGGCCATGTTTGGATCAGCCCCTGAAAATTCTCCCTGGCCGTGGCCGCCGCCTCCGGAGTCAGGCGCGCCTGCAACAGGCGGATCCGGGACTGCAAATCTTCCATCCGCCCGGCATTGTTGGGCTGGCTGCTGAGCGGCGGCACCCGCATCCGGCCGAGCATGTGCGTGAAAATCAGCTCGCGATTCCAATCCGTCAAACCCAGGAGCCGCGCGCATTCGTCCGGCGAGGCCCATTGCCGGCCGGCCGGCGGCCGGATGCCGGGCAGCATTTTTTCCACCTGTTGCGCCCACGCGAGGCCGAGGCGATAAGCGCCGCCGAAATCGAAATGCACATGCTCGTAAAAGGTCTCCTGGCCGCAGACGCCGGTGGCATTGTCCGCCGCGAGCGCTTCGGCGGCGTCGAATAAAACCAGGTTGGCGCCGGCAAAATGATTGCCGGCGGAGCGCAGGGCGCCGTTGAGCCGCGAATCAGCGCGAAACGGCAGGGCGTCGTCGTCGCAGGCGAGCCGCAGGTGTTCGCGGGCGGCGGGCACATTATTCTGGGCCAGGAGACACCGGCCCCACAGGTATTGCAAGCCGGCGCACCCGGGGTCAAATTTGGCCGCCGATTCGCAGAGCCGCGCAGCCATGACGAAATTACTGCCGGCTTCGGCCTGTTGCGCGTCCGAATACCACTGTTGGAACTGCGCGCGGTCCGCCGGCGCCAGGCTGCCGTTGGTGCACGAAGCAAAGGGCGGACAGTCCTGGAGATTCACCGCCACCGTGTTCAGCAGAACTTTGGCGCCGGAGCCCAGCCCCGCCCGCAGGATGTCGTCCAGGTTTTTTTGGAAATTCCGATAGACGTTTTCCTTGAGGGGATTGTCCGGGGCAATTTGGTTGTTGAGGAACATCTGCATTCCGCCCCAGGAGGTAGATCTGGCCTCATGCCCATTGAATTTGCGCGCCCAGGCGGTGAACAACTGGCCGCTGCGCGTGCGCTGGATGGCGGTCGCCAGCCGGACGTAAGGCAGCGGCGGCGCCTGGCGGCCAAAAACCGTGGCCGCGCCGAACGGGCCGACCATTTCATTGTTGCCCATGTAAATAATCCAGAGGTCGCCCGACTGCCGCGCGCATTCGCGGGCAATGGGCACGATGACGTGTGAATTGATGGCGGTGAACGCGACATTGACGATTTCAAACGTCGTGTCCGGATATTTCCCGCGCAGCTCCGCCTCCAGGTACCGCGCCGGACCGTAAGCCGGTTCCGGATCACCCATCGCCGCCGATTCGCCGAAGATGAAAATCCGAACCGTGCCCGGCGGCTTCACCGCCTTCATCCGCAGTTCACCCGGGTTGCGCGCGGTCTCGCGAGGGAAAAAGCTGAAGCTAAAATCATCGTTTTCGACCAGGAAGTTCTCGGTGCCGATCTTCAGCGGCTTGAAAAAGTGGGGATCGAAGCCATAGCCGCCGAGGCGCAAACCGACTTCCAAGGCGGCCAGCAGGAGGAGCGGCAACAACAAGGCGGTGAGCCGGAAGAACCAGAGGCGCGGACCTGGCCGGGCGGGCAGAACAGCGCCGCGTGGCGATTTCGGTTTTGACTTCAACGCACTCAAGCTAACGGTGCCCCGGGCAATTTGGCAACCCTCTGATTTCTGCAGGAACAAAGGTCAATGGTTCATCGGCCCGTCTCCTTCGGTTTAAAATCGAGCCAGGCCAGATTCATATTGCCTTCGGTGACGATGCGGAGGGTCACAACGCTCACGCCTTTGGGCAGCCTCACTTCGGCGACAGGGCCAACGGGCTCCACGATGAAAACAAAATCCACTTAATTTCCGGAAACCGGCGAGAGAACCGGGTCCGACGCGGCGCCGGTCGGAGCCTGGGGTTCAATATAAACCGGTTCCTGAATCGGGCTGAACTTGGCGAAGTTGGCCAGCCGCGCAAGCAGAACCGGGGTGATTCGACTGCGGGCCATCACCAGGGTTTTCCCACTTTCGGTCCGGATGTCAGTCAGAACTATTTGGCCGGCCTGAAGATCCTTGGCGGCCACGGCTTGACCCTGGCTCTTGGCCGAGACGTCCGGCAGGTAAATGTCGAAACAGGCAAAGGTGGCGTCCAGCACCCGCGGATCATACCATCCCATCCGCTGTTGCAGGAGCCGCAAAGCGGTGTCCTTGGGCAGCTTCTGCGCTTCCAATTCCAGCAAGTCAATCAGGACCTTGAGGATCCGGGCCCCGATCGGGATATCCTCTCCGTGAACCACATCGCGAGGAAAACCCGAGCCGTCGTAATGCTTCTGCTGGTAAAGGACGGTCCGCGCGACGGATTCCAAGCGGGGTATGTTGGCCAGCAGGTCGGCGCCGGTCTTGGGCACGCGCTCGAGAACTTCCCGTTCCGTCGGCGTCAGCTTCTGTCCGGCGCGGGATTTTTCAATGATGGCCGGGGGGATGGTGACCATGCCGATCTGGGACAGCATCGCGGCCATCTCGAATTCCCAGGGATTTTCCATGCCGAGGGCATTGACGAAGGAGCGCATGTAACCGCACAACACTTCGCCGCGCCCGAAGGAAAGGGGATCGACCACGGACAGGACATCGGCCAGGACCTTGACGCTGCCCTTGAGGGTTTTTTCCAGCAACTCGCGCTCGGCGGTGATAAGCCGGTATTGTCTGAGGCCGGCGTGGAGCGTCAACGTGAGCATTTCCAGGGGGCACGGCTTGGTCAGGAACTTGAAAATATGGGAGGTGTTGACGGCCTCGGCGGCGGTGCGCTGATCGGCATTGCCCGTGAGCATAAGGCGGACGGTTTCCGGGTATCGCTGCTGCGTCTCGGTGAGCAATTGCACGCCGTTCATGCCGGGCATCTGCATGTCCGCGACGATGACCGCGAACGGGCCATCGGTGGCCATTTTGGCCAGCGCCGCTTCGCCGCTGGAGGCCGTAACCAGATTGAACTTGAGCCGCAGAATTCTCTCCATGCCGGACAGCAGGTTCGTATCGTCATCTACAAACAGTATTTTCTCACTCATATCGGTTGAACACAGTACCTCCCTTGAATCGGCAGAATGGGCCGGAACCCAAGAACTTTTTCTTTGGACTTCGCGGAGCGCGGGGTTTATGCCGCACTCCAAGCGCAAATCAAGGCAATGCCTGACGGTGGATTACGGGGGCAGCACCAGGCGGTAGAAACTTGCACCCGACGTTGAGTTGATGATCGCCTGGTTCAGGCCGTTGGTTAGACTGACGGGGGACAGACACCGTCAACCAGTCGGTCCCGGCCGGGTCGGGGCTTGATTGCAGGACGAAACCGGACACGGTAACTCGAGGAATAGCCGGCCCCGTTGCCGAGGCCATTGGTGGCCACCAGCAGGCCGCTCGGCCCGCCCGGCGCTCCGCCGTAGATGTCCAAAAGGACCGCCACGCTGGGCGCGATGCCAACGTAACCCAGGTCGCCACCGGCGCCGCCGGTGGCCGCCGCGCCGCTGGTACTGTTTTGGATCACGAATGCCGTGCCATCGGCGCCGCCGCCGCTGACATCCTGGTAGGTGAAGGAAGCCTGGAAGCCGCCCACATACAGCGGGAAGTCGAACCGCGCGCTGCGGTCCTCGCCGGCCGTGCCATCGGTGGGCGTGAAGACATTGTTGCTGATACTTGGGCCGCCGTTGACGGTGTCTCCGTTGAGCGTCCAGCCGAGGCCGTTGGTGTTGAAGCGCGGATGAGCGGTCACCGTGCTTTCTGCAACCACCGTCAACACGAAATTTTGGGTGGCAGTAAAAGGAAACAGGGTCGCGTCGGCATTGGTGACGCTAATGGTAACAGGGTAAACTCCGACGGAGTTTGCCGCCGGCTGGCCGGCCAGAATTCCGGCGGCACTAAACGTGACTCCCGCCGGCAGGGTGCCGGTCTCCGAGAAGACCGGATTCGGCAGGGCCGTTTGCCTGGCGCTAAAGCGGTTGGTGATCTCCGTGATGAAGGTTGTTCCGGCGGCGCTGCTGATGCTGAGGGTGGGCAGGTTGCTGGCCACCAGATCCACCGAAAGGGTTGAATACTTCGCCGTGACGTTATAGGCGCCAACGATTGAATTGCCGCTGAAGGCAGGCGCGGTCGCCACGCCGCTTGAGGAGGTATCGACGGCGGCCGAGGTGGCATTTCCCGGGAAGGTTCCGCTGGCGGCCGCCTCGGACGGGGCGGTGAAGGTGATCAGGAGACCGGCCAGGAGGTTGTTCGCGGAATCACGCGCGGTGACGGCGAAGGGAACCGCGGTGGGGGAGTTGACTTCGCCATAATAGACCGCCTCGGACGGCGTCAGGCTCACGACGACAGTGACATTGACGCGGGGGACACGCTGGTGCCGCTATACCATTGATAAGTCGGTGTTCCGCCGTTTCGCAAGGCGGCCACGACGACGCTCATGGTCGCGGTGGAATTGACGTTGATGCCCACGCTGGCGGGATTTTGGTTGATGATCGGGTATTGCGAAAAGTCGTAATATTCCCCGACGAAAGAATTTGGCACGCTGGGACTTTCAGTTTGACTTCCCGCCCAATTCAGGCCGAGCAGCCCGGTTCCGGTTCCGGAGTTCGCGGTGACGGTCCAATTCGTGGAGGGTTCGGCCGCGTCGGGCGTGACGCCCGTAATCGACGCCCCGGTGATGCCGTCGGGATTGTTAAAAGCGAAATTGGCCGCCGTCACGCCGCTGATTCCCGCACTGAACGTCACCTCCCAATGCACGGTTGCCGCCGAGGTCGGGCTGGGATCCACAATGTTCAGGGCGGTGACTTGCTGACCGGACGTCACCGTTACCAGAAAATCATACTGGGTCCCCAGCGGGGTCGTCGCGAACGGGATTTTTATCTCGTTCCCGACACCCAGCGTATTGGGATAGACCCGCAGGTATTCGCCGTCATAGATGCGATCATATTCGTAGTCATTGGGATCGGGGGCAAAATTGCCAATCGACGGCCATACAAATTCAGTGAGTCCCGAGATGCGGGACATCGTGGCTGCGGCCGGCGTCGGACTCGATTTAATCAAGCGATGGGTTTTGGTTGAACGAGCTGCAACCATTGCCAATTGCGCTGGCCGCCGTCTGGCCGCCCTCCGCCCCGGATTCCGGGAACAGCCTTGAATTTTCTGGCCAAATGCCCCGGGCGGACCCACATTAATGACTACAAAATGGCGTCAGTCTCGGAACCAGCCACGGTCCCGCGGCCAGTCATCGAGCGCGAAGAAAAACCGGCCGGTGCACTGGAACCTACTTACTTTGTCATCTGCTGGAACGACCCCGTCAATTTGATGGCCTACGTCACGCACGTCTTCATGAAGCTCTTTGGCTGGGAGAAGAAAAAGGCCCAGAAGCACATGCTGGAGGTGCATCAGCAGGGCAAAAGCGTGCTGGTGCGGGAAGGTGCGGAAAAGGCCGAGTTCTACGTCCACGAACTGCAAAAATACAAGCTCCACGCCACCATGGAGAAGGCAACCTGAATCCCTGGCCGGGCATGAGACTGATCAAGCATTCCCGCGACCGCTGGCACTTCCAATTGAACGAGAACGAGGCCGGCCTGCTGCGCGATTTGCTCAGGCATTTTCCCTTTGGCCCCGCCGCCCCAGCCCAGGCATCCAAGTCGGACGACAACTCCGGCGCCGCCGATCGGCAGAAATTGCTTCAGGAATCGCTGGCCGAGCATCGCCAGGAGCTGAGGAAGCTCGCGCGGCAGCTATTGGGCGGGGACCAATGGAAAACCTCCGCGGGAGGCCCCTTGCTCACGCTGACCTCCGAGTCGCGGGAGATCCTTCTGCAAATCCTCAACGACATCCGCCTGGGCTGCTGGCACGCGTTGGGCGAACCGGATGACTTGGAAACCTTCGGCGGTTCCCAGTTCCCGCCGGGCCACCGGACACTGATGGATTTGGCCGGGTATTTCGAAATGAACTTATTGGGTCCGGATATGCTGCTTTAGCGCATCCGGCGCGGGCCCCGGCCATCGGCTCAGGCCGGATTTTTCAGGATGGTCAGGAATTGCTTCATCGCCGGCGAAAGCACCCGGCTCCGCTTATAGATCGCCGCGGTGGGGCGGAAGAACTGGCCGTCTTCGATGGCGATGGCCGCCAGCGTCTGCTTCTGGAGCTCCTGGGCGATGGAACCCTGCGGCACAATGGAAATGCCCGCGTCGATCTCCACGGCGCGCTTCACGGTTTCCACGTTGTCGAATTCCATCACGTGCCGCACTTCGACGTTGTGCGACTTGAGGATCTTGTCCAGTGCCTTGCGCGTCGGCGTGTCGGGCTCGAAGCTGATGATCTTCTGTCCCGCGAGGGCCTTGAGCTTGATGGATTTTTGTTTGGTGAAGGGATGCTGCGGGTGGCAGACCAGCACCAGCGGCTCCTTGCGCAGCGGCACAATCTCCAGCTTGGAGTCCTTGATGGGATAGGCGATGAGGCCCAGATCAACGACATTGCTGACCACATCCTCATAAACCTGGTTGGCCTGGCGGTATTCCACGTGGACGTTGACCGTGGGATAGCTCTGCATGAATTTCTTGATGTAGGGCGGCAGGTCATGCAGGCCGATCGAGTAAATCGTGGCCACCCGGATGGTGCCCGAGATGATGTCCTTGAGTTCCTGCAGCCGGCTGTCGAGCGAGGCGTAGGATTGGAGGATCTGCTTGCTGTAATCATACAGCACCTGGCCCTCGCGGGTCAGGCGGAAGTGCTTTTTGCTCCGTTCAATCAGCAGCGATTTGAACGTGCGCTCGAGCGCGCTGATCTGCTGGCTGACGGCCGACTGGGTGACGGTGTTGATTTGGGCGGCCTTCGTGAAGCTTTCAGTTTCGACGAGGTCACAGAAAACTTTTAAACTTTCGATTTGCATAAGCAGAGTTAAACAGGATTAAGAGATGCTGTCAACTGCCTTGATCAGTTTGTCAAATCACAGGAATTTGCGCTGGACGGCAACTTCCCGATGTGGCAAGTGTTCATTAGCCATGGAATTGGAATCGATGATCAGTGCGGCGGCGGCCAGCGGCGCCAGCGACTTGCACCTCGAATCGCGTCTGGCCCCCGCCACCCGCGTGCGCGGCGCCTTGCGCGTGGCCGGCGAACCCATCCCCCCGCCGGTGTTGACCGAGATGGCGCGCTCGCTGATCGGCGAGGAACAGTGGCCCTACTTTCTGGAGCGCCGCTCCTTTGACCTTTCCCGGACCATCCAGGGCGTCCGTTGTCGCGTCAACATCCTGCATACAGCGCGCGGGATTGGCATGGCGATCCGGCTGCTCGCGTCGTTTCAGGCCACCGTGGAGAAGCTGAATTTGCACCCGGACATTAAAAAATTCACCAAGCCGAACAACGGCCTGGTGCTGGTCAGCGGCCCGACCGGTTGCGGCAAGTCCTCCACCCTGGCCGCCCTGATCCAGGAAATCAATCTGGCCGAGGCGCGTCACATCATCACGGTCGAAAGCCCGATCGAATACTCGTTCCGCCCGCGGCGCTCCTATATCCGCCAGCGCGAGGTGGGCCGCGATACTCCCGGCTTTGAACAGGCTTTGGTGGATGCCTTGCGCGAGGATCCGGATGTCCTCATGGTCGGCGAAATGCGCGAGCCGGAAACGATGCGGCTGACGCTGGGCGCCGCGGAAACCGGCCACCTCGTCCTGGCCACCGTGCATTCGGCCACCTGCGCCGAGGCCTTGCAGCGCGTTGTGTCCTCGTTCCCCGCCGAAATCCAGGGCGGCATCAGCGCCCAACTGGCGGATTGCCTGGTGGGGGTCATTTCCCAGCGGCTTCGTTTCCGGCCCGAACTGAACATCCGCGTGCCGGAATGCGAGATTCTCCTGGCCACGCATGCCGTGAAGAACTTCATCCGCACCCGGGATTTCTTCAAAATCGCCACGGCATTGGAAACCGGGGCCGACCACGACATGTGGACCTTTCAGCGCTACGCCAAATGGCTGGACAGCCGCACCCAATGGTTTATCCCCGACCAGAATCCAGAACCGCCCGACAGCGAAGCCGGGGAGCCGCCGGCCTATATCGCGCCGCCGCCCATGTCCCCCGCAGCCAAGTCGCACCATGCTCCCATCCTTCCCAAATCGGCGCCCGCCGAGCCCCCCGGCGGGCGCTTGGAGATCGAGGCGGTCGAAGGCGGGCTGGAGAAAATCTTGAAGAACCTGAAGTGACGGGACTATTTCAAGACGGCACTGGGTTCTTCCGCTGAAGGATTCCAATAGCGGACCTCCTGAATTTTGCCCTCGCTTGTCAGCACCAGCACGGTGATCCGGCCGGCTTGGCGTGGGAAAGGAGCCAGCAGCTTTTCATCGTCACCCAGGATGATCCGGTGCGGATATTTCCGCATTTTCGGGAGGGCAAACAGGCGCGCCACGCCGGGCATGGTGTGGATGTCCAGCACATACGCGGCTTTCTGTTTTTCGAGCCAGCCGGCGCCCAGACCGGCCAGCTTGAGATTGGCCGGCTTGCTCGCGCCCATGTCAAAACCCAAAAGCAGGAAATGCAAGCCGGCCTCGAACTTGAAGTCCTTTCCAAACTGATCCTTGGCCGAAAACGTCGGAACCGCGTCGCCGACCTTCAATTCGGCAGCGTGGACCGACACCACGGAAGCAGCGCACAACGCCAGTAGAGCCGGCCAGCGGTTTATATTCATGGGTGAAATTATTTTGATCAATTGCGGATTTGCCCGGTGCCGAGGCCCAGCCATTTGTAGCTGGTCAGCTCGTCCAGGCCCATCGGGCCGCGCGCGCCGATTTTGTCGGTGCTGATGCCGATCTCCGCGCCCATCCCGAATTCGCCGCCGTCGGTGAAGCGCGTGCTGGCGTTCCAATACACCGCCGCCGAGTCCACCTCCGCCAGGAATTGTTTCGCGTGCGCCTCGCTGGCGGTGACGATGCTGTCCGAGTGCGCCGAACCGTAGTAGTTGATGTGATCCACCGCCGCCTGCACGCCGTCCACCACGCGCACGTTCAGAATATAATCGTTGTACTCGGTGAAATAATCCTGCTCGGCCACCGCCTTGAGCTTCGCCGACTTGAAATTTGAAGCCTGCGCTTTCAGGCAGGCCAGCGCCGCCTCGTCGCCGCGAATTTCCACATGTTTTTCAAACAGGCGCGCGCCGATGACCGGCAGAAACAGGTCCTTCACCGATTGGTCCACCAGCAGCGTCTCCATGGCGTTGCACACACCGGGGCGCTGCACCTTGGCGTTCATCACGATGTCGCCGGCCATTTTCAAATCGGCGTCCGCATCCACGAACACGTGGCAGACGCCCTTGTAATGCTTGATCACCGGCACCTTGCTGCACTCGGTCACCGCCCGGATGAGACCCTCGCCGCCGCGCGGCATGCAGACATCGATGTACTGGGTCAGCGACAGCAAAACCGGAATCGCCTCGCGGTCCGGCGTGGGCACCACCTGGATGGCCCGCCCGGGAAAAGCATCGAGCGCGGTTTTCCCCGCGTCGATCATGGTCTTGGCAATGATCTGGTTCGAATTCAACGCCTCTTTGCCGCCGCGCAGGATCGTGGCATTGCCCGATTTGAAACAGAGGCTTGCCGCGTCCGCCGTGACGTTGGGGCGCGACTCGTAAATGATGACCACCACGCCGATGGGGGTGGAGATTTTCCGGAGCTTGAGGCCGTTTGGGCGCGTGCGCTCGTCGAGGATGCGACCGACGGGATCGGGCAGCACGGCCACTTCGCGCAGCCCCCGGGCCATGCCCGCGATGCGCTTGTCATCCAGCTTGAGCCGGTCCAGCATGGCGCCCGAGAGGCCGTGTTTGACGCCGAATTCCAGGTCGAGCGCATTCGCCTGCTTGAGATCGTCCGCGTTTTTTTCCAGGGCCGTGGCCATGGCGAACAAACAGGCGTTTTTTTCCGCCGTGGTCAGCTTGGCGAGGGCGCGTGAGGCCGCCTTGGCTTGTTTGGCCAGTTGCGTCATCTGTTCGGTCAGCATCATGGAATGTAAAGAAAGCCGCCCCCATGCTAATCGAAGTGGCCGGATTGTCAAAAAGGCGCTGCGGTTCGGCGGCGATTTCGGAAGCTAGACGGAATCGGGTCTTCTCGGGAGGCGCTTTGAAAAAACAGACGGCGATTTTGCACCGGCTGATTTTTGAGCGGCGGTTGGCCTCGACAACAGACGACACCTCC
>JBEKZM010000136.1:0-15393 GCA_049509875.1 Verrucomicrobiota bacterium
CTAACAAAACAAAGAGAGTCAGTTCTTGTGGGGCCGCTTAATAAATGAAGTGACTGGCTGGAGCCGCTCAAGATGATGGCCCAACACGCAGTCGGTTCGATTTACTTCACCGCAATGACAATCAGGTCGGTGGTCTTCTTGACTGCGGCGTTCGGGCTCGGAAGTCGATTTTTTTTAAGAATCGTATAACCACACTCCTCCAGTGAATGCAAAACCTGATCCTCGCTGTGATAATTGATGTAGATCTGTTCTCCGGTGCTGCAAACCTCAAAACCCGAGTCCTCGCTCCTGCCCAGCATCGTGCTCAGATAGAGTACACCGCCGGGAACAAGCACCTGACCGGTTTCCCTGATCAAGACCGTTGCCTCCTCGGGTGAAAGGTAGGGCAGGCCAAACGCACAGATGATCCCGTCAAAACGCCGTTGCAGGTCAGCCAGGCGCCTGCAGTCGTGCACGGCAAAACGGGCCGCA
Source organism: Verrucomicrobiota bacterium (assembly GCA_049509875.1). Lineage (GTDB taxonomy): Bacteria > Verrucomicrobiota > Verrucomicrobiia > Limisphaerales > UBA11358 > UBA11358. The sequence goes on from JBEKZM010000136.1 coordinate 472, forward strand.
GGAACAGCCGCACGGGCGAGTTCGACCATGCGCGGCGCAAGGTCAATGCCGAGCAAATCCAGCTCGGGCCTTTGCGTCATCAGGTAGCGCGACACATTGCCTGGACCGCATGCCGCATCCAGTACGCGAGCGCAGCCCGGCTTGAGCAAATCGCAGAACGCCCGGTAGTAATCATCGTACAGGATCAAGTCCATGTATTTGTCCCGGTACCTGTCCGCGTGCCGGTGAAACAGGCTTGCTGAATTGGCACAATGGTCCATAACGGAATTAGGTTGCCACGCTGAAATGGAGCGCCGAACGCGAAAGGAACCATCTACGAATCGCGGCGTGAATCGTTCCAGTGGTCTGCCGCCAACGGTTGATGGTCAGTTCAATCCTACTCACAGGGGATTTCCCATTTCGTTTATTGCCCACGACCGGCGTGGGCGTTTTTTATGATTTTCCTGCCTCGCGGCAAGCTTGCAAGTCCTTTTCCCGCGCTCGAGACACCCCGGCCCTGCCCATGAACCGGAAGTTGGATATGAGCGAAGGGGAAGACCGCCCTCACCCCGGCCCGCTCCACAGGGTTGGCAGATAAGACTGGTTGAATCTGGGTGCTCGATGAATTTGGCAAAAAAAGCTCGCCCGGGTGGCGGCGATTTCCGACGATTCGCGCTCATGAGTTTGGATACAAACCCGACTGGGCCGACCGTGGATACGCCAGCTTCGAAAGAGTCACTGAAGGAGTTTGAATTGCCCGTCGAAGGGTTTAGGGGCACACCGGAGGAAATCGAACGGCAGTGGTTCGAGAAAATCTACCGCGGACGCGGCGACACCATGCCCCAACTGACCTGGCGCGCCGTGCTCATGGGCTCGGTGCTGGGGGCCGTTTTGTCGCTGACGAATCTTTACATCGGCTTGAAATCCGGGTGGGGCATGGGCGTGGCGATCACGGCGTGCATTTTGTCCTACGCGATCTGGACCAGCTTTGTAAAAATCCGCCTCGCGCGGACGCCGATGACGATTCTGGAAAACAACTGCATGCAGTCCTGCGCCAGTGCGGCCGGCTATTCGACCGGCGGCACGCTCATCTCGGCCTTCGCCGCGTTCATCATGCTGAACGGCCACCCGCTCTCCGTGCCGCTGACGCTGGCCTGGGTTTTTTTTCTGGCCATCCTCGGCGTCACCATGGCGGTGCCCATGAAAAAGCAGATGATCAACATTGAGCAACTGCGCTTTCCCAGCGGCGTGGCGGCGGCGGAAACCCTGCGCGCCCTCCATTCCCACGGCGGCAAAGGCATGCGCGCCGCCAAGGCGCTGGGCATCGCGGGAGTGATTGCCGCCGTTGATAATTTCATCCACGACGGCTTCGCGGCCATACCGAAGCTGGCGGCGTTTTCCAGCGATACGCTGTGCACCAAGCTGAACGAATTCGTTTTCGGCCCCGTCTGGATGAGCCGCACGGTGATGTTCAGTTGGGAGCCCATCTTCATCGCGTCCGGGGCGATCATGGGCATGCGCGTGTGCATCAGCATTCTCCTCGGCAGCATCGTCTGCTGGATGGGCTATGTCCCGGCGTTGCAGCAGGCCGGGCTCATTGTTCACGGCGGATTCAAGGAATGCGTCCAGTGGGCGCTGTGGCCGGGCGTTTCCTGCATGGTGTTTGCCAGCCTGCTGAATCTGATCCTGCAATGGCGCATTTCGCTCCGCGCGTTTGTTGATTTGGGAAAAATGTTTTCGCCCCGGTCAAAATCACCCACGGAAATGGAAGCCATTGAAACGCCGATGACGTGGTTCGCGGCGGGGCAGTTGATTTCCCTGGTGGCGCTCGCGCTCCTGGCGCACGCGACCTTTGGGATGCCCTATTGGCAGAGTGTGGTGGCCGTGGTGCTTTCCTTTGCGCTGGCCTTGGTGGCCTGCCGGGTGACCGGCGAGACCGACACCACGCCCATTGGTCCCATGGGCAAGGTCACCCAGCTGACGTTTGGGGTCCTGGACCCCGGCAACATGAACGTGAACCTGATGAGCGCCAACATCACCGCCGGCTCCGCCGGGTCATCCGCCGACCTGCTCACCGATTTGAAAAGCGGCTATTTGCTGGGAGCGCATCCGCGCAAACAATTCATCGCCCAGTTCTCCGGCATTTTCATCGGCACCATTGTCAGCGTCCTCGCCTTCACGCTCATCGTGGGCGGCAATCCGAAGACCATCGGCTCGGATCAGTTTCCCGCGCCGGCGGCGCAGACTTGGGCGGCGGTGGCGCTGGCGCTGGGCAAGGGCTTCGAAGCGCTCGGACCGGTCAAGCTGTGGAGCATCGTCACGGGTGGCGTGGCGGGCGTGATCTTCACCGTTTTGCCGGTGCTGTTTCCCAAGCAGGAGAAATACCTGCCTTCGGCGTCCGGTTTCGGGCTGGCGTGGATCTTCCAATGGTACTACGGCGTGCTGTTTTTCCTGGGGGCAGTCATCGCCTGGGGGTTCCGGAAGAAATCCCCCGCCCAGGCGGAGGAGTTCACCTATCCGGTGGCCTCCGGCGTCCTGGCCGGCGGTGCGCTCATGGGCGTGGCCATCATCTTCTGGCAAAACGGGCCGGAGATGTGGCGCAAATTCCTGGGGTATTAAGCCGCAACGATGCAAGGCATCACGCCGCGGGTCCTCCTGCGCCGTCCTTTGCTTCGAGCTTTTCCCAGACCGCACCGTAAAGAGCGATCAGAACAAAGCAGACCAACGGCACGACAAAGCCCATGCGCGTGGAATAGACATCGGCAATATGGCCCATGCGCGGCGGGGCGATTGCGCCGCCAACAATGGACATGACGATCAGCGACGCGCCGAGCTTGGTGTGATCGCCCAACCCGTGGATGCCCAGCGCAAATATGGTCGGGAACATGACGGACATGAAGAAGAACGTGCCGAACATCGCGTACAGGCCCAGCGTGCCGCCGCCCATGCACACCGCCGCCAGCACCACATTGATCGCCGCGTAAGCGGCGAGCACGAGGTTGGGCTTGAACTGGCTGATGACGGCGCTGCCGCAAAAGCGGCCGGCGGTGAAGAGAACAAAGCCGATTGCGCCCAGCATGGTGGCCGCTTTCGCCGGCGTCACCTGAGGGTCGTTCTCAATGATATAGTTCACACAGAAACTGAAAATACCCGTCTGGGCCGCGACGTAAAGAAATTGGGCCACGACGCCCAGCGTGAAATGTCTGCGCCGGAACATGTCCCAGTTCTTGGTCACCACAATGAAGGAGCCGAGGTAAGCGACGACAATCAATGCGTACTTGGTCGGATCGAGCAAATTCGCGGGCAAGTTGAGCAGCGCCCAGACCAACCCCAAGATCGGCGCGATAAAAAAATACAGGAGACCCCAGACAATCGCCAGCGCGATGCCGATGCCCACCAACGGTCCGCCGGAGGGTTTGAGGAGGTTTTTTTGACCGGGGGATTTTTTGCTTTCATCCTCGGCGTGCAAATCCGGCACGGGTGCAAATACGAACACGAGCACCCATACTGCCGCGAAAATTCCGATGCCCAAGTAGGGCGCGGACAAGCCGGCATTGGCATTCGCCACGGCTTGGCCCGAGAAAACGAAGTGACCGCCAACAATTGGCCCGAGGATCCAGCCGACGCCGTTGAACGTCTGGGCGATGTTGATGCGGGTCGCCCCATGTTCCGGCGCGCCCAGCACCGTGGTGTAAGGGTTGGCAATGGTTTCCAGGCAGGTCATGCCCGCGGCGATGACAAACAGGCCCAGCAGAAACGCCGAATAAGTTCCGATGCTCACCGCGTGAATTAACCAAAACGCGCCGCCGGCAATCAGCACCAAGCCGACGAGGATGCCGCCCTTGTAGCCGAACTGTCGCGCGATCAGGCCGGCGGGAATGGCCATCAGGAAATAAGCGAGGTAATTGGCAAACTGCACCAATCCCGACTGTTCCTTGTTGATGTGGAGCGAGTCCTGAAAATGCTTGTTAAGGATGTCAATCATCCCATTGCAAAATCCCCACAGCAAGAAAAGCGAGGTCACCAGCGCAAAGGTGATGAAGAGACTCTTGCCGTCAGCCGTGCGAAAAAGTCCCCGGCTGCGTGAGCCCGGGCCGGAAGCGGGAATGGGAGCAATCATGATTGGTCGTAGATTGGACGTAGGATGTTTGGAATCGACGCCCAGTGTCAACAGCGCTCATGACAAAAACGGGGATTTTTTTCCCCGAACGGAGCCTGGCCTCCGGCGATGCCGGCGACTGGAGCCCGGCGTTCACGCCACTTCAACTTCCCATGCCGCGAGACTTTTGCACAATGAAGCGACGTAGACGCCGCGCTCCTTTTCACGGCGAACGGAGCCGGTAGTAACGGCCGGGATAATTCGTCCATTGCGGATCGCTAAAATAGGCTGTGCCGGTCGTGAGTGTGACGGTTTGCGCCGGCTGCCAGTCGGGACCAAAGAGATTGGTGCTAGCTTCCACCACGACGATCAGATTGCTGGCGCCGATGATATTGAACCCGAACCGGTTGTTGCGCACGCCGAAGCTTGCGTCGCTGGTCTGGGCCTGCGGATTCCACAGCACGGTCGGCTGCCCGTCAAAAGTCGTGCCCCAGCCAGTGGAGCCCGGCAGGTAGTAAACCGTCGTCGGCGTTGGCGGCTCATAGACGGGGGGGAAAAACGGATATCCGGACCATTGGAAAAACACACCGGAATTGGCACTGGGGGCATTCCCCTGGAAATACACGCTTTTCAGGCTGTCACAGAAGGCAAATGCGCCGCTGCCGAGGTTCGTAACGCCTTGGGGAATGGTTATGCTCGTTAAATTGGCGCAGGCGGCGAACGCATAATTTCCGATCGTCGTGACGTTGGCGCCGAGGACGATATTAGTCAGGCCGAAGCCAGCCGCATTATCGAACAACCCGCTGGCGATGGCGGTGACGGGCTGGCCTTCGATCGTATCGGGAAGAATGATCGCGCCTCCCGAACCATTGAATCCATTGATCATGATTGAATTGCTCGCGGGCGTGCAAACATAAGGGGGAACCCAAAGATACGCCGGGAGCCCCTCAAAGTTTGCGCTCCATCCCAGGGTTCCCGGCAAATAATAGACCGCTTCAGCGTTGGGGTTATAGAAGTCGTTGCCGAAAATTGGCAGGATCTGGCCAAAAGTGATCAAACCAGGCGAGGTGATGCCGGGGGCATTCCCTTCAAAATAGATCGCCGCATACGAGCAGCCGTCAAAAGTGGCGTTTCCAACATTGGTGACGCTCGTCGGGATCGTAATGCTCGTGAGATGGGAGCATCCGGAAAATGCGGTGCCACCCAGGCGGGTGATCCCGTCGGCAACCGTGTAGCCTCCGCCCAGGCCGCCCGGAAACTGGATGAGCGTGGTTTGCTGTTTGTCGAACAAAACCCCATTCGTGGCGGTGAAATAATTGTTCTTTCCGCCGACGGTAATGGCGGTCAGACGCCCACAGTCAGCCAAGGCGCCGGCGCTAATGTTAGTGACACTGTCGGGGACGGCAAAGCTTCCGACGAATTCGCCCGGGACCTGGATGAGCGTTGTTTGAGGCTGGTTGAACAGAACCCCGCCGGAACTGCTGTAATAGAGATTTTGTTCATCCACCCCAATGGCGGCCAGGTTCTCGCATCCGGCAAATACGGTATTGCCGAGATTCGTCACACTGGCTGGAATGAGTACGTCCGTTAGCCGGGCACAGTTCTGGAACGCATCGTCACCGATGCTGGCCACATTGGTTCCCAACGCAATATTGGTCAGGCTGCCACAGTTCGCGAGGGCACTGCTGCCGATGTTGGTCACGCTGTTTGGGATGGATAAGGCCGCCAAACTCGAGCAGGATTCGAAAGCATCGTCACCGATGCTGGCGACATTGGTACCCACGGTGATGTTGGCCAGGCTGCCGCAGTATTCAAATGCCCCGTCACCGATGCTGGTCACCTGGTTCGGAATCGTAAAGTTGGTCAGCCCCCAGCAGTCACTGAATGCGTAATCTCCGAGGCTCAAGACGTCGGCGCCCAGCGTAAGGTTAGTCAAGCCGGCGCAGCCGTAGAACGCCTGGCCGCCAATGTCGGTCACGCTGGGAGGCATGGTGATGACCGTCAAGTTGGCGCAGTTTGCAAACGCTTCGGCTCCGATGTTGGTAACCCCGGCCGGAATCGCATAGCTGCCGGCCATCCCGCCCGGCGCTTGGATGAGCGTCCATTGCGGTTTGTCGAACAATACGCCACAGGTACTGCGGTAAAACAAATTCTTTTCATCGACGGTAATCGCCGTCAGATTTTGACATTCGGCAAAGGCTCCGCTGCCGAGATTCAGGACGTTGGGGCCAATCGCCACATTGGTCAGGCTCGCGCAGTCGTAAAACGCCTGGCTGCCGATATTGGTCACACTGTCGGGAATCGTGATGCCGGACAAACCGGTGCAGAACATAAACGCACCGTCGCCAATGGTGGTCACACTGTCGGGAATCGCATAACCGCCGGCCATTCTGCCAGGAGCTTGGATGAGGACAATTTGTGGCTTGTCAAAAAGAATCCCGTTGGAACTGCTGTAAAGCGAGTTTTGTGGATCCACCATGATGGCGGTCAGGCTCGCCTCATAAGCAAACGCTTCGCTGGCGATGTTGGTCACACTGGCCGGAATCGTGATATTGGTCGGGCTGGTCGTGGAGAAACTAAAAAAACTGCCAATGCTTGTGACCGGAAGGCCCGCTATCGTGGCAGGGATGATGACGTTGCTATTCGTTCCGGTATAACCTGTGATTGTCATGGCACCGTTGATGATCAGGTAGAGGAACTGCGCATGTGCCACTGCGGGCAATGCCAGCAGCACCACACTTCGCAGACCCATACCCAGGAATTTCCCTTTGGTTTGCATAATCCGAATCGCCCTATAAGCTCACGTTTGTCGATCCCCGTCAAACCCAATTATGCACTTGGCTTTCTGCCACCAGGGCTGCTATAGGGTCCGATGGGTCGCGCTCCGGTCGCAGCAGCTCCGAACTCCACGGCATCTCGCATAATCCGAAGACTTTCTGAGGGGCGACGCTGCTGCGGCTCACAGAGTCCGCGCTCCGGCCACAGCCGCCTCGGAACTCCACGGCGCCCCGCGCCATCCACAGATTGCCTGAACTCTAAAAAACGACATTGCCGCCGGGGCGGGGATGTGAAATGTTTCGGGGTCATGAGCGAGTTTAAATATGCGTGTCCGGTGTGCGGCCAGCACATCAAATGCGACTCGTCCCAGGCCGGCACGGTCATGGAATGCCCCACCTGCTTTCAAAAGATTGTTGTGCCCCAGGCACCCACGGGCGAAGATCAGAAGTTCATCCTCACCGGCACCCAGGTCGATGACAAAAGACCGACCACGCGGGCCGAAGCCGCCGGCCGGGCTCCGCGCAGATCCGCCAAGTCATTTCCAGTGGCGGCCGCAGGCTTCCTCCTGGCCCTGGCGCTGGCCATTGGGGTGGGTTTCCACTTTTTTGGCGACGAAATATCCCAATGGGCCAGCCACTGGCAGGCCATGGACATCGGGTCCGTGGGCGTGCCAGGCTCGTTCCACCGCCAGGGCAACACTTGGGAAGTCGCCGGGTCGGGCGCCGACATCTGGGGCCAGAGCGACGGATTCCATTTCGTTTTCCGGCCGGCCAGCGGCGATGTCAGCCTGGCCACGCGCGTGTTGGGACTGCAGAACACCGATCCGTGGGCCAAGGCGGGCTTGATGATGCGTGAATCGCCGGCGCCGGATTCGATTTTTGCGGCGATTCTGGTTACCCCCAGCTCGGGCGTGGCGTTCCAACTGCGTTCCCAAACCGGCAGCCAGGCCACTTCGGTCCTCATCGTCCCCGCGGTGCATACGCCATGCTGGTTGCGGCTGGCCCGCCGGGAAAACCTGTTCACCGCGGATTACTCGGCGGATGGCAACTCCTGGACGCCCATGGGATCAACCACCGTCCCCATGCAGCCGGAGGCCTGGGGCGGCGTGGCCGTCACGGCGCACAATTACGCCGCCTTGTGCCAGGCCAGTTTCGATCACGTGGCAGTCAAAGGCGGCGAGCGAACCGGGCACCCCAAATCGGGCGCTGATTCGACCGCCGGGAGGCCATCCGAAGACGCGAAGGAACCGCTGGCGCCCCCGGCCAGCGACACCAACTGGGTGCTGGCCCTGAGCGGGCGCGCCATACCGGAGTCCCCGGTGGTCGGCCGAATTCACGATCAGGATTTCATCGCGCAACGGGCCTCTTTCCAGAACCATTCCCTGGTCCTGCGCGCCGGCAAGAACGGATCCGATTTCGCCGCCGTCATCGAGTTCGGCGGTGCGCCGCCCGAGGAACTGTCCGGCAAGACCATCAACGTGACGACCAACGCCGAACGGGCCGCCAAGGTGACGCTCCACTGGAAAGACGACGCGGGCACCGTGCAAATGCCAGCCTTCAACTCGGGTTACGCCCTGCGGCTGCAATTTGGGACCCTGGACAACAATCGCCTGCCCGGGAAAATCTACCTTTGCCTGCCGGATCCGCAGAAAAGCTATTTGGTTGGTTCCTTCGAGGCCAAGGTGCTCAGCCCCAAACCCCGGCCTTGACTAATCAAGTTTTGAACCACGAATGAACACCCATGACCGGCAAGCATCTGCATCGGCAGGGATTTGTGTCGATTTGAATTCATTCGTGGTTGATGAGGTCTGAGGCTCCGCTAATGACTGCCAGATGAACGTCGAACTCGTCAACACCGGCAGCGAACTGATGCTGGGCCGGGTTTTGAACACCCATCAGCAATGGCTCTGTCGCCGGCTGGCCGACCTCGGCCACGTCGTCACGCGCCAGGTGGCCGTGGCTGACCGCGGCGACGACATTCAAAATGCCGTTCGCGAGGCCCTCGGCCGCGCGGACCTGGTCATCGCCACCGGCGGCCTCGGGCCCACGTCCGACGACATCACTCGCGAGCTGATTGCCCAACTGCTGGGCCGCAAACTGGTGCGCGATGCCGAAGTGCTCGCGCACATTGAAAATTTCTTTGCCAAACGCGGCCGGCCGCGTCCCGCGATGACCGACGTGGAAACCTTCGTCCCCGAAGGGGCGCTGGTTTTTCTTAATCAAATGGGCACTGCGCCCGGCCTGGCGATGCAGGTCGCACCCGCAGCAGAAGAGAATGGAAGATTGAGAACGGAGAGTGGCCGGCAGGGCGCCCGGACCGATTCCCGCGACCGCTTTCGATCCTCCGCCGTCAGACCATGGCTCGTGATGCTCCCGGGACCGCCGCGGGAACTCCGGCCGATGTTCGATGACGCGGTCGTGCCGCTCCTGCGGCGCGAATTCGCCGCCGAAATCTTCGTCTGCCGCACCCTGCGCTCCACGGGCATCGGCGAATCGCGCGTGCAGGAAATGATCGAAGCGGAGGTCCGGCCGTTCGTGGAACTGGGCTTGCAGGTGGGCTATTGCGCGCGCCCCGGCGCGGTGGACGTGCGGCTGGCGGCTGAAGGCGGGGAGGCGCAGGGGCTGGTGCAGGCCGCCGCGACTGCGGTCCAACGAGCGCTCGGCCCGAACATTTATGGCTATGATGACGAGGAAATTGAAGCCGTCGTCGTGCGGCTGCTGACGGCGCAAGGAAAATCGCTGGCGCTGGCAGAATCCTGCACCGGCGGCAACCTCGCGCATCGTGTCACCAATGTGCCGGGGGCGTCCGCGGTGTTTTTTGGCGGGGTGACCAGTTACGCCAATTCCGCCAAGGAGAATCTGCTGGGGGTGCGGCCGGAGACGCTGGAGCAGCACGGCGCGGTAAGCGAGGCGGTGGCGCGCGAAATGGCCGCCGGCGCCCGTGAAAAATTCCGTTCCGACTTCGCGCTGGCGGTCACCGGCATTGCCGGACCGGCCGGCGGCACGCCCGAAAAACCGGCCGGCACGGTCTTTATCGCACTGGCGGCGGCGGACGGCGTAGCCGTTGAGCAGCGGCTGAACCCGTGGGACCGCCTGACCTTCAAGGACGTCACCGCCACGCAGGCCTTGGACCTGTTGCGCAGGCGGCTGATTTGAGGGCTGCGGATCAAGCATGGAAGCGCAGGTGGTCTCCACCTTTTGTTGATGTCGATCCGCACTTCAGATTGGCAGAGGCATCTGTGTGCCGCTGGCGCGGCGAAACGCGGCGGTCGAGAGGGCGGGAGACTCGTCACTCAAGCCCGCCTTGCGCCGGGCCACCTCGAACAGGCGTCGGATTTGCTCCGCGAAGACGCCCTGTCCGCGCATGCGCTCGCCAAAGCGGGGGTCGTTCAACTTGCCACCGCGCATCGCCCGGATGCGGTTCAATACCTTCTCTTTTTGGCCCGGCTCGTTGCGCTCCAGCCAGTCCTCGAACACAGTGGCCACGCCCAGCGGCAGCCGAAGAATCTCCATGCCGGCCCATTTCGCGCCAGCCTGGCCCGCGGCTTCCAATACGGCGGCCACCTCGTGGTCGTTCAAACCCGGGATGATCGGCGCCACCAATACGCCAACCGGGATTCCTGCTTTGGCCAGCGCCTCCACCGCCGCCAGCCGATGCCGGGGCGATGAGGCCCGCGGCTCCAGCCGCCGGGCTAAACCGGCATCCAGCGAATTGATGGACAAATTGACCTCCACGGCATTATGCCGGGCCAGCTCCTGGAGCAGGTCGAGGTCGCGGGTGACCAGGTGGTTTTTGGTGATGATGCAGACCGGATTCCGGAATTCAGCCAGCACGGCCAGGCACTTGCGGGTGAGCTGAAGCCGGCGCTCGACGGGCTGATAGCAGTCCGTGACGCCGCTCATCGCCAGCAGTTGCGGCTTCCACTTCTTCGCCTCCAGTTCCTTGCGCAGCAGGGCTGGGGCATCCTCCTTGACCATGATCTTTGATTCAAAATCAAGGCCAGCCGAAAACCCAAGAAACTCATGCGAAATTCTCGCATAGCAATAGCTGCATCCGTGTTCACAACCTCGATAAACATTGATGCCGGCGTTGAAGGGGATGTCCGGGCTGTCGTTGTAGGTGATGAGGGTCTGGGAGCAATCCTTGTAAAACTGGGTGCGCGCCAGAATATCGTCTTCTGGATTCCAGTCCGCATCGCGTTCGAGCTGGATTTTCTCAAACCGGTTCGGCGGATTTTCCACCGCGCCTCGATGCGCGATCAATCGTCGCTCTGCGTGCATGAAATCAATTTAGCGCCAACCGGCGCAGGCGCAATGGGGCCATTTTGCGCAGCACACCCCGAGTCTTCCGACGGATAACACATTTAAACATGTCTCAAGACGTGGTTGAACATTGGGGGCGGCCAGGGCCGTTGTTGAATTTGGGTTTGGCGGGTCTTTTCAACCTTGATTTGGCTTGAAAGACCTTGTTTAAGCTTGTTTTGCTGGATCTCTGCTGGTTGACCGGGCTGGCCGCGAACCGATCGGCCAGCATGGCCTGCACCTCCGGCAGGGCGTTCAACGACGGGAGAATGGCTCCCGCGGGTTGGCCATTTTCCAGGCGCTGGTTCAATTCGTCCCGAATGTTCCGGGGCAACCGTACTGACTATAATAATTTCTCTCAAACCACCGACGAGCAAAAGCAAGACTACTGGAAAAAGCCTGATGTCTGGCCTGATATCAAGGCCGCCTACGAGCGATTCTTTCAATTGAACCCGGATGAAGTTGGCATCTACAAAAACTATGCCTGGTATGCATACCACGCCGAACAGTGGAGTGAATTCCTGCGCATTTCGGACCAAGTGAGGCCGGATGACTACGCTTTTTTCGGCGACAAGGATTCATTTCCCAAAATGGTCAAGTATGCGAAAGAACAAATCTCCAGCAACGGCAACGACCAGAACAAATAAAATGGCTGGAGGGAATCAAGACACCGTAAATGTGGCGGACTAAAATGCACAGGAGAGACAGACAGCAGCTTCGAGGAAAAATTTTAAAACCTTCAAAACCGTTATGACTGAAGAAAAATCAACGAGCGAATATGCCAAGATCATCACCGCCGCTTGTGTACGTCGGGGATACTTGGAAAGGCTCTATGCAGGCAAGACACCCATTGAAGACCGTGGATTATTCTGATGTCCGGGTAATTGACGCTGCGGGCCGAGAAATTCCATGGAACCAGGTCTCGCGCATTGACCAGGACGAAATGAAGGAGTTGATCACTGGCGTCGTAAACCGCATCCACACATTCTTGGCCAGGACGATTTATTGCTCGTTCAATGACCAGCAGTTTAACCGAGCGTTGGACAGAACGCTTTGCCATGAAAGGGTCGTGAAAGGGGCGGTCCGACAATCGACATTGTTCACATCAGCGTTGCCTCGTCGCCAAGACTTGCCGATTTCGCTTCCCCTTGAAAAAGCTACGCCGAAGCCCGGCAAGACTTCCCCCAGGGTTTTGAGGCTTGCCGGTCGCCAAAGGGCCATTTTCGACACAGGCCCAAACGTATATTATATATCAAGACTTGTTCGCCGAGTGGGTCAAAGTGAGGCCCCAAAACTTTTGTCGTTTTCAAGCACTTTTCCGCCGCTGTCCCGCCAAGGTCGTATTCGTTTCGCACTATAGTCCAGACGTAGCTTGCGCATTTTGCGCGACGGGGTCCATTTGAGGGGCGGCTGGCCGGGACTCTTTAAGCTCCGGTGGTGACCGCTGGCCAGTCCAGGAGGATTGCCTCGTGCTGCCAGAAAGTCGTGAATGAAAGGAGTTTTTCACGATTGGCCTCCCTGAATCCGATGTGAACCTGGCACAACTAGCGAAGATTGAGAAAACCACCGTGGTTATTGGGCAAACTGCGCATTCAGGCCGCGCCATTTTCTGATGTCATTGGAACGATTACCCATGAGCTTTTGTGGGTGATTCGTTGCAATCATTACGATGAACGTGTCTCCGTATCCCTCCTTAACTTCCACTTCCACAAGATACCCGTCAATGCCATTAACGACCGCTGAGCAAACCCTGGAAAGCATGACGAATAGTTATGGGTGGGAAGGGCAAAAAGCAACCCATTGGATCTGATCCAGGAATTCGAAGTGCGAAGTGCGGAATGGGAGGTGGGATTCCCGCCTGTTGGATTCGGCGTCTTGCCGAAGCCAAGCCGCCAGTCAAGCAACCCGTGGTAGGTCATGTTTCGAAAATGGCGCAAACAATCCGGGCAGGATGTCTCACAGCGCCGCCGGTGACTGTCTTCGACATCGGTGCTCTGTGCGAGCCAGGTTTGGACGGCAGCCGCCAATTGAGGTTCGCTGACCCACTTTTGAACAGTACCGAATTCCCCGTGTGAATCGGGGGGCACCGGAGAATCCCATGTTGTGACACCAGCGTCGGCAAATGCGCGGCGCAAACATTCTTTTGCGGCGAGGCGCTGCGCAATCTCTGGCCGGTCTAAAGAAAGGAACGGCACCGGTGGCTGGCGGTGCCCAGGCTGGTGCGTTTGCCGGTCGTCGTGTCCACGGCATAGTAAGCCCCGCCACGAATTCCACGGCAGATGAGACGGTAAGGTGCTTTCATAGTTTTCACGCAACCGCGAGAATAAACGAGGCCGAATCCAGTGAGGTAGCCGATAGGCGGCGGATAAGGCCGCACTAGGCTGGTTTCCTACGGATTGGAAATGTGGTGTCCGTTTTGGTGTCCTGTTGGACTCCCGAACCTCCTAAACCGCTACTGCACACGCAGTTGGAATTGGAGGCGCGGGTCGGAATCGGACAGGTCATGTCCGTTATTTACAAGGAAATGATAGGTGATTTCGCCAATAAAATCAAGCTATTCATTCACTTTTCTTCAACTACCTGCACCAACTCGTTTACTACCCCCTTACTGAAGGTTCTACTGAAACTTTTACTGAAGGTCTTCAGCGCCCTTGTTCTGCCGCCGATTGAACCTTTTCAAGCGTTTCAGAATTCTCGCCTATGCCCGCCTTCACGGGGAGCAAAGGCGGTAGAAACGACTCGGATGATTTGCCCACTGTGGGTCGTTGAAATAAAACGCGCCGCCTGTGAGCGTGTTGGTTTGAATGGGCTGCCACATTGGATTGGCGATATTCGTGCAAGCTTCCACCACGACAATCAAGCCGCTGCCTCCGTTGATATTGAAGCCAAATCCCAAGCCATGAGAACCTCCGTAATCATTGCTAATTTGCATTTGCGGGTTCCAAAGCGCTGCGGGAATGGCACCCCAAATTATTCCTCCAAACAGCGTGCCTCCGAATGTGGTCCCCCAGCCGGTAGTTCCTGGGAGGTAATAGGCAATCGCGTTTCCATCGCCAGAGAAGTCGTTTGGACCATAGCTGGGAGCGTTGCCCCGGAAAAAGATCGCCGTCAAGCTGAAACAGCTATAAAATGAGTAATTTCCAATATTCACAACGCCATTGCCGACAACAACGGACGTCAGGCAGGCGCAGTACGCAAACGCACCATTGCCAATATAAGTAACACTGTCGGGTATCGTTACCCTGGCCAGAGTGCCACAAAAATCAAATGTGTCATCCTCAACACGGGTGACTCCATAGGGAATTATCACGCTGGAAAGGCTTGTGCCTGCGAAAGCAGCCGGGCCAATGGTGGTAATACTATTGGGGAGTGGTGCGTTTGTCAGGCTGGAACAAGCGCCGAACGCATAACTTCCGATGGTGGTGAGAGTGTTCGGGAAAGAAATGCTGGACAAACTCGCACAACTATTGAACGCCCAGTCTCCAATGCGCGTGACCGGCAGAAAATTGATCATGTCAGGAATGGTTACGACGCCTCCATTACCGGTGTATCCCACTATGGTAATCATTTCGCCATTGGTTGTGTAATTGAACGGCACTGGGGGATTCCACAATACAGCAGGCAGACCTACCAGCGTCGAGCTCCAGCCGGCGGCTCCCGGCAGATAATAAGCGGTCGCATGATTGTCACCAGGGAGGAACACCGAGGTGTCAAGGATGGGGGCATTGCCCCTGAAATAAACGGCGGTCAAGCTCGGGCAATTGA
>JBEKZM010000137.1:0-15188 GCA_049509875.1 Verrucomicrobiota bacterium
GCGCCCTTGACCCGTACTACAGCCAGATGCAGACACAAATCACCCTAAACGGCTGGCGGGGCGAGCCGGAAGCCTTTGTGATCGGCGGTTTCAAAACCTACCGCAAGACTGACATCTACCGGGACATGGCGAAATGGTTGCACGCTCTTGGCTGGCGCACGCGCAAGACGAGCCACGCCCACCGGGAAAGGAAGCACATCATCGCGATGGTCACCGGCCGCTTGCCATCACTCCAAGGAACGTGTTCGACCACCACGCCGTGTTCCGGACACTGAACCCGCCGCACGGCATAAATAAACCACGTCACGAGCCCCCACAACGGCACGAACAGCCAGGTGCGTGGCGGCAATTGGTCATAGCCGGGTGCCGGCTGGAGACACCGCGAGCACTTGGCGGGGATGCCACCATGGGGGAGAATGGCGATCTCAATGTGGCGGGGTTGGCCGTCCCGATAACGCTGCATGCGGATGTCTTGGAAGACAAATCCCGGAAAATGTTGAACGGCGTTCAAAAGGGTCTTAACTTGCAATTGCATCGCTGGTCGCTGGCTGGCTGGTTTGTGTTTTCAATCAACTCCCAAACTAACCCAAACCAGAAAGATCAGCGATGCCTTTTTAACCGGCACTCCCCGGCCCGCCGATTCGAGCTAAAACGAGCAACCGGGCGAGCTTTCGAGCCTCCAGCTCGCGCCCGGTTGCGGTCGAACGTCTCGACGCGCCTCACTGGCACACCTCTTTTACCCACAAATCATGCCACTGACCCCAAAATAGATGCCAGCCCTCTGCCCGTCGGCATGACAAAGGTTGACGACGCCTTGCAGTTGAAAATCACCCAGGTTGTTCCAATAGGAGTCCAGGTTGATGTAAACCGTATTATTATTGGTGAACCCGCCCGTTTCGAGATTGGTCCGGAAGAAATCCGCCACCTGCACCACATCCGTGTAATTGATGTTTTGCTGGATGACACCCCAGCTATTCCATCCAAATGGAACGCCATTCGTCCACGGCAAACGGGGAGCGAATCCGAGATTTTCGGCCGTATAATTCACCATCGTCTGCCGCCAATCGGCGCCGAATCCGACGAACATTGTAGGGGAAGAAATAACATCGCCGGAAATATAACCGTGCGGCTCCACGTCCCAAGGCGAGGTGGCGCCCCCAAAGACGTTCATTTGATTCAGCTTGTTATTTGCGCCGTTAAAATAAACGCCGCTCTTCCAGGTGTCGTGCGCGACCGAGCCGACCACCAGCCCATTGCGCGAGACGTTATCGTAAAACGCGGCCACTTCGTGGCTGGTGGCTGAACTGTTGATGGGCATCGCGTTATAGCGGCAGAATCCATCGTTGTCGAAGGGTACGAATAGCGCCCGATTGTCGTTGGTCACACCCAGGTCAACTCCGCCGGTGGCATCCACCACCACCGGCCCCATCCAATTGGCGCTCAGGTTCGTGCCCGAGGCCTCCACGCGCACGAGAATGCTGTCGGGCTGATCCAGCGTGAAATACTGTTTCATGACCGGGAGTCCCGCCCCGGAGGCAGTCATGGCCACCTGGTTGCTGCCGGTCAAGGCATAACTCCCTCGCGAATACGAAATCCCCTTGACGTAACCGTTGGCAAAGCCGATGCCGCTGTAAAAGGTCGACAATTTCTTCCCATTTTGCCAATAAAAATCCGTGGTGCCGGCGCTCAGATTATATTCCAAGCGAACGTTGCCATTGGACATCACCAGCGTGTTTCCTAATTGTTGGAACGAGGGCGCGGCGACTGCGGTGCCCGACAGGACCAGCGCCATTAAGAGCGCGTCAAGGCGTCGGCCGAGGACGCCGTTTATCACAACGCGGCGGGGTCGGGTCCCGGAACCCAGGTGAAGTTCCAATAATAGGTCCACAGGGTCTGCAATTTAGCGGCCTCGACATGGCCGTCGTTTAATCCCATGACAATGCTCCCGGGGAAGGTCTTGGTGCCAAAGGGGATCGATTTTGGAGCCGAGATGGAAGGCCGGTTGCCATGACGGGCCAGGAAAATGCGCGTCATACCGGAAGCGCCGGTTCCTGGATTATCTATTGGATCGTACAAGCTTGTGGGGGGAGTGTCACTGACATCAGGATAGAAATTGATCCAGGCGCAGTCCGTAAACACTGGAGTTTGCGACGGATGCAGTATGCCCGTCTCCTGGTTGAAATTGCGGGGATCAGTTCCGTAAATCGCGCTGCTCTCCAGCCATTTGTTATAACCATAACTGGAGGCATAGACCGGCGTGGACAAGGTCCAGTGCCAGGCGCTGCTGGCGGTGCCGGGCGGATTGTTTGCGCCGGGCGGATTGACTCCCTTATCGGGAGCCGCAGGACAAACAATCATGTTGGTCGCCTTGCCGTAATAGCCGAGCATGGTACCCATCCAATCACCCAGGCTCAGATCCGGGTTGGAATTAATCGGACCAATGAACGTCTTGTTGTCATCGTAATACAGCTGGGCGGCCAGGGTCAGTTCTTTCAGATTGCTGACGCAATTCGCCTGGAGGGCGCGCAATTTGGCGGCGGCCAAGGCGGGCAACAGCATCGCAGCCAGGATGGCGATAATGGCGATGACCACCAACAACTCGATCAACGTAAACGCGCCACGCGCCTGGGACCGCACACTCACTCTTTTACTTTTGCTCATATTCCAACGGTTCGCCGGCCGCCGCCCGATTTGAGAGCGGCGGCCGTTCATGCTTGGCTCGATCCTCAATTGTCAATCATGCCAAGACCCGGTTGGGCGGCAGGATCTCTTGGTTACTGTTCAAGACGATAGAATTGCTGCGGAACTCCAGCCGGAATTGGATTGGTCACATTGAAGTCGCCGCTGGCGTCATAGGAGTTCGTGGCAATGATGATCCAGGGTTTGGTCAGATTTGTGGTGGTCAACACATAGTAAGTGCCGGACACCGTGCCGCCGGTGCCGCTGAAGACCAGCTTTCCGCCAGACACTTTCGTGCTGCCAATCACCGGAACCCCCACACTGGCGACAACGCTGATGACACCCGTGTTGAGTTGCGTAGTGTCCCAGGCCAGCCCGGCTCCCGGCTTCGAAGGTGTGATGCTTGAAAAGGCGCCAGTGTAGTTCGCGGCGCTGAACACTTGGAAGCTGTTGCCTGCCGCCAGCGGCGCGCCGCTGATGTTTACCAGGTTCAACGTGCCGCCATACACCAGGTCGCCCCCGGCTTGGACAGCATCGTTGGTGCCGGAGCCGTCAAGCTTGATCACCGTGGTGCCATTCAACGTGATATTGTCGGAGGCCTCGATGGCGCCGACGTCATTGGTCGAGGTGTTGTCGTTGACGCTGTTGGTGCCGGACGGCGACACGGTCGCACCCGGCGAAACAACGAGGCTGCCGTTGATGGCCCCGACGCCCGCCAGCGTTTGGCCGCTGGCCAGAGTCAAAGTCTGGTCGGACCGGCCGGTCGCATCCAGGTGCGTCACCGCGGGACTGCTGCCCTGGAAGAAGATCACCGAACTGTGTGAAATGGAACCGTTGCCCGTCAGGGACACTTCGACGGAGTTGCCGTCGCTGCCGATGGAGGTCGGACCGCTGTATGTATTGGAAGCGGAGAGCACCACGGAGTGATTGTAGTAATCCAGCACAAAGCCGCCGGCTCCGCTGATCACGTTGGTGAAATTCTCGGTGTGGTCACCAAGGACAAGGTGCACAATGCCATTCAAGGTGACCGCACTGTCAACCGGGTTGACACCTGAGTCGTAATAGGTTTGCAACGAGCTGCCGCCGTCCAGAATCAGGTTGCTGCCACCGAGTGTGACGTTCGGTGAATAGACGTACATGGTCGCCCCGCTGGCAAGATGGACGCTGCCGTTAAAGCCACCGGAATAAAGGACCAGTTGGCCATTGGCGCCAATGGTAAAGAGCGTGCCGGGATTTTGGCAACTGGTGTCCATGGCGGTCATGCCGAGATCACTCCCGTTGGTCACCGTCACCCCCAAAATACTGGCACCGATGGTCACGCCATTCCATTGGCCGTAGTTGCCCGCGGCCGACCAGTCCACGAACAGGTTGTGCGCACCGCTAATCTGGGAGCCAGTGGCTAGGTCCCAACGGGCGGTGCCGCTAAAGAGCGTGTCGCCCGCTAGCGTGACGTTCAACTTCTCGCCGGGGTAATCGGCATAACTGTTGAAAAGCGCCCCCTGGCCGTTGTAACCCGTGCCCGAAACGGTGACCGGCGTGACGTTGTTAAACTGGCCACCGCCGAAATCCAGAGTGGATTTATTGGACACCACAATGGAACCGACACTGCTAAAACAATTGTTGCCGGCGTAAATCGTGCCACCGCCAACGGTGACCATGCCCGCGAAGCCGGAGGGAGTGTCGATGGTCAGAAGGCTGGTGCCTTCTTTGACGAATGCGCCCATTCCTCCAATAGTGCCGGGACCGGAAAAAGTATAAACATTGGCGCTTGAGTTCACGGTGACCAAGCTGGGATAAACCGTGTTGCTGACGGTTACCGAAAGCGGGACTCCAGGGGTATCGTCAAATAAAGTTTGGTCCCCGGCATCAAATACGCTTTGAGTGTTGTTGGACAGGTTGATCCAGTTCGCGGAAAGACCTTGATCCCAGACGCCGGTATTCGAATTGGGACTCCACTGAAGATCCCGCGGTGTATTCACCGTCAGGACAGCAATGGCGCTGTTGGTAGTGCCGTTGGCATTGCCGACGACAACACTGTAGTTCCCCGCGTTGGTCAATTGCAGATCAGTCAGTGTGAGGCTGGAATTTGTCTGCCCTTTCAAGGGCGCGCCGCCCTCGTACCATTGGTTGGTAACCGGCAAGGCGCTGGTAGCGATGACGTTGAAGGCCACGGTGCCGCCGATGTAGCTGGGCTCTGACTGAGGCTGGCTGGAGATGATGGGCACGGACAAGGCGGCCGGAGTATTCAAAAGTCCTTCGCAATAATGGTTCAACACCTGGGCGGCCGTGAGACCGTGATTGTAAATCGCCACCTCGCTGATGTTGCCATTGAACAACCGACCGTTGCCGGCGCTGCTGCCGTTGCCGATCATCCAGTCGTCCGAAAATTCGACTGAACCGCTCGTGTCCGAACTTTGGGCCACCTTCAGGCCATTTTCGTAAAGCGTACTGTTGGTTCCGTCGCTGGACAAGACGATATAGGTCCAATTGGTAGTTTGGTCGCCGCCGGTGACGCCCACGCTGCCGGAACTGCCATAGTAGTTTGCTCCATAGGGGCCGTTGACGCGGATCACAATTTCCTGATAGGTGGACGCGTCGTAGCCTTTCGCGACGATATCCGCGAACAAGGATGAACTATTGGGTTGCGCCCACGCCTCCAGAGTGATGGGGCCGATGAAATTCAACAGGCCCGGGTTGCTGCCCTGGCTTAAGTCTATCGCGGCCGTGCCATCAAAACTCGCGGCATTCGTGATGTAGGCCGAAGGTCCCGTGGCGGCGGCAATATCGATGGCTGATCCGTCGTTGCCGTTGCCGGTAAGGTCCGGCGCTGTGCTCGTGCCGTCCACAGCCGGATTCAGGGCATAAAAAGCCAGCGGGTTATCCGCCAACACGGTACTTTGATAATCTGCCCGGGCGGGCGCTGCCATCAGTAGCGCCAGGCCCGCGGCCGTGAGCAGCTTGCAGCCGAGGTGATGCGTTGATTTTTTTATGGTCATATTATTTCTATTGGGATTCATGGTTGGGGGCTGAAAAGGCAAATCATCAATTCGAACACCATGTGCGGCCGGCAATGATAAATTGGTGGTCATATTATGAACCTCTCACAAAACTCGGTTTCCCGGAATAGACAATCCACCGGAGCACATGGACATTTGGCCGGTCGGCCCGCTTCCCCGGGCCGGCGCCGCGTGAAAACAAATCGGCAGGAGCCACTGGTTGGTCATAACACGTTTTTTTTCGCCTGGTATCGGCCCACTCTAGCCGACGGCCGCCGGGCGTCTTGCATTTTCATTCGGTGAACATGATCGAACAACCGTGCGCGGTGGCTCCGCCCAGTCGGCAAAAGTTTGCTGGCGACGATTGATGATCTTAAATCAATACCATTCAATACCGGCCGCCGCAATGACCTTTTCGGGAAAGTAATTAACGTTTTTGGTCAGCTCAATTTGCGGCCCTTCCGGCGGTCGGCGCCGCTCTCCAGCCGCGGCGCCGCCGGCTACTGGTGGTGGTTTCGCAACGGAATTCCGCCTGGCAACCGGTTGGCCGGCGGGCGGATCAGCGATTGGGAACGAAAGGCGGACGGGGTTACGCCGGTGCGGATTTTGAAAATCCGGCTGAGGTGTTCCACATGGTCCAAGCCGACTTTATCCGCAATCTCAGACAGCGGAAAATCCGTCTCGGCGAGCAATTGCTTCACGCGGTTGAGGCGGATCCGCAGGATTTCATCCTTGGGCGAACGGCCAAGAATTCTGCCAAAGCGTCGGTCCATCGTGCTGCGCGACATGGGCACCGCCCGCAAGACGTCGCTCACGTCAATGTCCTCGCAGGCGTGCTCGCGAATGAAGCAGGCCGCCGCCGCAATTTGATGGTCTTCCATGGCCAGCACTTCGGTGGAATGCCGCGTCACGATGCCGCTGGGTTCCACCAGAATTTCGCCGGCGGGCCGCTTGCCTCCCGCCATCATTTCCGAGAGCAGCACGGCTGCCTGATAACCAATGCGCTCGGTATCCGGGACCACGCTGGAAAGAGGCGGATCCGACAAACTGCAGAGCACGTCGTCGTTATCCACTCCGATCACGGCGATTTCTTCCGGCGAGGCGCGCCCGGTTGCCCGGCAGGCATCCAGCACCTGCTGGCCGCGCATGTCGTTGCAGGCCATGATCCCAATGGGCGTGGGCAGTTGCCGGATCCAATTTGCGACCGCGCCGCCGTCCTTTAGGCCCAGCCCCTCGTATTGGGCGGTATCCGTCCCGCCCGCAGGCGGGCCGTCCGAATAAACGTGGCAATGATAACCCGCCCCGGCGATCAGCGCCATAAAACCGTCCCGTCGTTCGTCCGAATAGTCCGCGCCATTAAAACCGCAGAAGGCAAAATGGCGAAAACCGCGTTCTTTCAAGTGCTCAAAGCACAGTCGCGAAACCGCCACGTTGTCGGTCAGAATGCTGGGCGTGTTGCGGCGCGCCTGAACCCGGCGCAAATAAACCGCCGGCACGCGCAAGCGCCCGATGACTTGGACAATATCGCGGTTTTCCAGCCGCGAAATGATGCCGTCGCCCCGCCACCCCTTCAGCCAAGCGGGCGTGTCGTCACAAAGGTTGAGATCCTGGAAAAAGATGGACCAGGCGTCATGCTCGCGGACGAATTTCGCCACCCCGGAAAGAATTCCCCGGCCGTAGGCGCGTGAAGATTCCACCAACAGGGCCACCCGCCGGCGCTTGACAGATTTGACAAATTTCTTCATGTTCCTGGCACTCAAAATTCCACAACTTGAAAACATTGCAAGCCAACAACCGCCACACCGTGCTGTTTCCGCCGGCGCGCGCCACAAGTCCCGCTCGCGCCGGCGGCTGGTGGCAACGCCCGGCCGGCGGTCATCTCGTTACTTGTTAACCAGACCAAGTCGATTGATCAATCCTGAAAAACTTGAAGGCTTTAGCGGCCAGCGACTGGTCGTAGTGCCGCGGCCCATCCTGGCCACCGCCCTGCAATATCCATTGCTCCAAAACTTGGTGCCCACGGATGCCGGATACTACCCGCGGGCCGAGGGACACACCTGCGTGCGGAAAAACGGCTGTCCGGAGGCCATTTTCATCTATTGCGCTGAGGGCCATGGCTGGTGCGAAATCGCCGGCCGCCGGCACGAAATTACCCGGAATCAGTTGCTGGTGATTCCCACCGGCACGCCCCACGTCTATGGTGCCGGGGGGAACAGGCCCTGGACCATTCACTGGTTTCATGCGGCCGGCGCGAACTTGCCTCATTATCTGGAACGGCTGGGGGTCACGCGCGAGCGGCCGGTGGTCTCCTTGGGTGGCGATCCGCAGTTGTTTTCATTGTTTGAAGATTTGCTGGAAGGGTTGCAACACGGCTTTACGCTGACGCATCTGATCTATGCGGCGCATTCGCTCGCCCATTTAATGGGGCTGATTTTGCGCCACAAGGAGGAATACTGGCCCGGTGAAACGAGCGGCCGGGACCGCATCGAGAAAAGCATCGAGTTCATGAACAGCCACTTGCGCGAACGGCTGACCGTGGCGGCCCTGGCGGCCATTGCCAACCTGTCGCGTTCGCATTTCACCACTCTCTTCCGGCGGGTGACTGGCTGCGCCCCGTTGAACTACTTGAATCATCTGCGAATGCAGCGTGCCGTGCAATTGTTGGGTTCCACCGACTGGCCGATCAAGCAGATCAGCGAGCAGCTAGGATTTGCCGACCAGTTCTATTTCTCCCGTGCCTTTGCCAAAATGCACAACCACTCCCCTTCCGATCACCGCCGACGCTACGGCGTCTAAGTTTATGCCAATGAACACGCGGCCTCAACCCAGCACCTTCGGCGGAGGCCGGTCAATTGTCCATACATTCCATTCTTATGTCCATTCCGTCCCGCGCCCAAGTGTGGGAAAGTTCCAGCGTTCCGCCAATCCACACATGACAAAAACGCCAATTGGCAAGAACCTCCGGACTTTTCACTTGTGATCGCCACCACCAAAACCGAAGCGGCTTCCGTCATGACCGGCGGCAGCTCCGCCTACGTCTGGCTCGTTTCCATCGTCGCCGCCATGGGCGGCCTGCTGTTCGGCTGGGACTGGGTGGTCATCGGCGGAGCCAAGCCATTTTTTCAAAGATACTTCCAGCTCACGAGCGAAGCCCAAATCGGTTGGGCCAATAGTTGCGCGCTCGTGGGCTGCCTCGTCGGCGCCCTGGTCGCCGGAGCGTTGAGTGACAAGTTCGGACGCAAGCGCCTGCTGGTGATGGCCGCGCTCCTGTTCGCTGTCACGTCGCTGGGCAACGCGCTCGCCACCGGCTTTACGATCTTTATTTCGTGGAGGATAATGGGCGGCGTGGCCATTGGGTTGGCATCAAACCTTTCGCCCATGTACATCGCGGAAGTCGCGCCCGCCCGAATGCGCGGGAAGCTGGTGGGCCTAAACCAGCTCACGGTGGTCATTGGCGTGCTCGCCGCCCAGTTGGTCAACTGGTACCTCGTCCGCGACCTGCCCGCCGGCGCCACCGACGACTTCATCCGCAATTCCTGGTTCGGCCAGCAGGGCTGGCGCTGGATGTTTGGGCTGACGGCGGCACCCGCGCTGCTTTTCTTCCTGGGCATGTTCCTCGTGCCCGAAAGCCCCCGCTGGCTGGCAAAGAACGGCAAACAAAAGCAGGCCCGGGACATTCTCGTCCGGGTCGGCGGCGCGGATTATTCAAACGCGGCCATCGCCGAAATCGAATCCACCCTGGCGGGCGGCGAATTCCAGCGCGTCCGGTTTGCGGACCTGCTGGAACCGAAAATGCGGAAGGTCATCGTGCTCGGCGTCATTCTGGCCGTGTTTCAGCAATGGTGCGGCATCAACGTCATCTTCAATTATGCCGAGGAAATATTCCGGGCCGCCGGCTACGACATTTCGAGCGTGCTCAAGAACATTGCCTGGACGGGTTCGGTGAATCTGGCGTTTACCTTTGTGGCCTTGGGCGTCGTGGACCGCGGCGGCCGCCGGCCGCTGATGCTCTTTGGTTCCGCTGCCCTGGCCGTCATCTACGTCGCCCTCGGAATTTGCTACCACAGCGGCGTCAAGGGACTGCCCATGCTGCTGCTGGTGTTGTCGGCCATCGCGTGCTATGCGATGTCCTTGGCGCCCGTCGTGTGGGTGGTCATTTCGGAAATCTTTCCCAATCGCATCCGGGGCGCGGCGATGGCCGTGGCAGTGTCCGCCTTGTGGATTGCCTGTTTTCTCCTCACGTACACGTTTCCCCTCCTAAACGACTGGCTCGGCGCCGCGGGCACATTTTGGCTTTACGCGGCCATTTGCGCGGCCGGTTTTCTCTTCCTTAAGTTCAAGCTCCCTGAAACCAAGGGCAAATCCCTGGAACAAATCGAGCGCGAACTGGTGGACTGAATTATTTTGCGCATGAATCGAATCCTTGTTCCAGAGCCAAATGGAAAGCCGCCGCCCACCGCCCAGCCTGCGCATCCGGCCAGGCGCCAGCCCACCGCCGGCGGCGTGCAGGTGCGGGTGGGAGAGCTGATCCTCCCCACCTACCTGCCGGCCTTTCCGGACAAGAATCCCATGTTTCTGGAAAAACGCGTGTACCAGGGCAGCAGCGGAAAAGTCTATCCCCTGCCCTTCACCGACCGCATCGCGGAAAAGCCCGTGAATCGCCCGTGGAAGGCCGTTTGGATTGAAAATGAATTTCTCCGCGCGCTGGTGCTGCCCGAAATCGGCGGGCGCATCCATCGGTTGCAGGACAAAACTAACGGCTACGACCTGATTTACTACCAGCCGGCCATCAAGCCGGCCCTGGTTGGCCTGGCCGGACCGTGGATCTCCGGCGGTATCGAATTCAACTGGCCGCAGCACCATCGACCCGCGACTTTTCTGCCGGTCGATTTCCAAATCGAGCAAGCCCCGGACGGATCCAAGACCATCTGGTGCGGCGATCACGACCCCATGTGCCGCATGAAAGGGATGCATGGCGTTTGCCTGCATCCGGGCCGGAGCCTGCTGGAACTCAAGGTCCGCGCCTACAATCGCACACCGTTCGTCCAGACCTTTCTGTGGTGGGCGAACGTGGCGACCCGGGTCCACGAGGCCTATCAGAGTTTTTTCCCGCCGGACGTCTATTACGTGGCCGACCATGCGCGCCGCTCGATGAGTGAATATCCGCTCGCGCAGGGCCATTATTACGGCGTGAATTATGCCCGGCGCGGGCGAACGGGCATTCCGCCCCTCGAACGCCCGGCTCAATTCATTCCGCCGCATTGCGCGGCAAATTCCAATCGCCAACTCCCCAAGGGCAAAGTCCCCGCGTATGCGCCGAATGACCTTTCGTTTTACGCCAACATACCCGTGCCCACCTCGTATATGTGCATGGGCAGCCGGGAGGACTTCTTCGGGGGCTACGACCATCTGGCGCAGGCTGGCATCGTGCATTACGCAAACCACCACATTTCGCCGGGGAAGAAACAATGGACCTGGGGAAACCATGAATTTGGCTACGCCTGGGACCGGAATCTGACGGTTGCCGATGCCCGCGGTGAATTCGCCCCGTACATCGAAATCATGGCCGGCGTTTATACCGACAACCAGCCGGACTTCAGCTTTCTCCAGCCGGGCGAAACCAAGAGCTGGAGCCAGTATTGGTATCCCATCCAAAAAATCGGCCCGGCGCAACACGCCAATCTGGCGGCGGCCGTCCACCTGCAAATCTCGAAAAACGAACTGCAGGCCGGCGTGGCCGTCACGGAAAACCAGCCGCGGGCGCGGGTCGAACTATGGCTCCGCGGCAGGCGCCAGGCGCAGTTCATACGGGACCTTTCGCCGGCACTGCCTTTCGTCGTAAAAGTGCCCTTGCCCCGAAATGTCGCGCCGACGGATTTGCGCCTGCGCATCACGGACGCCGGCGGCCGGGAGTTGATCTCGTTCCAGACGGCAGCGCGCGTGAAGGTTATAGTCCCGCCGCCGGCCACCGAACCGCCGGCCCCGGCGGACATTGCCGGCACCGACGAACTGTTCGTCACTGGTTTGCATCTCGAGCAATACCGGCACGCCACCCGATGCCCCACGATCTATTGGCGCGAGGCCCTGCGGCGCGACCCGCTCGATTCACGGTGCAATCATGCCCTGGGCCGGTGGCATCTCCAGCGCGGCGAATTTGCCAAGGCGGAAGCGTTGTTCCGCCGGGCCCTCGCGCGCCTCACCGCACGCAATGCCAATCCGTACGACGGCGAGCCCTATTATAGCCTGGGCTTATGCCTGCGTTTCCAAAATCGGGATGACGACGCCTACGACTCGTTTTACAAGGCCACCTGGAACCAGGCGTGGGGCGCCGCAAGCTACCACGCGCTGGCGGAAATTGACTGCGCCCGGAGTCGATGGGCCGCCGCTCTGGAGCACCTCGATCGTTCAATGCGATTCGACACGGACAATCTGCGGGCGCGAAACCTCAGAGTCATCGTGTTGCGCCGGCTCGCTCGCGGCGTTGAGGCGGAGGAGTTGTTGCGCGCGACCTTAAAGCTCGATCCGCTGGACCAATGGGCGCGCCATCTGGCCGGGGAGTCGGATTTGGGCGATCTGCAGACGCGGCTGGACCTGGCCCACGATCATGCGCGGGCGGGTTTTTACTCCGAGGCCATCACGATTTTGGAGCCGGCCGCGTCCCCGGCCGGCGACTTGCCGGATCAGAGCCTGGGCGCACTGCCAATGATTGCCTATACCCGCGCCTGGCTCTTCGAGAAACTCAGGAGGGTCGCCCCCGCCGCCAAATGCCGCCGGCGGGCCGCCGCCCTGCCCCCGGGTTATTGCTTTCCCGCGCGCCTGGAAGAGATTCTGGTGCTCGAATCGGCGATCCGGGCGAATCCGCGGGACGCGCGTGCACCGTATTATCTGGGAAACCTTTTGTATGACCGCCGCCGCCACGCCGAAGCAATTCGGTTTTGGGAAACCTCCGCCCAACTCGATCCGAAGTTCCCGGTGGTCTGGCGCAATCTGGGCATCGGCTATTTCAATATTTTAAAGCAGCCCAAACGCGCCCGGGCCGCTTATGACCGGGCTCTGCGGGCCAATCCTGAAGATGCCCGTTTGCTGTACGAGCGCGACCAGCTTTGGAAGCGGCTTCACGTCAAGCCGGAGCAACGGCTGCGCGAATTGGAGCGGCATCCCGCCCTGATCCGGCAGCGCGACGATTTGAGCGTGGAGTTGTGCGCGCTGTACAACCAGACCGGCCGCCATCAGGAGGCCGTCCGCCTCCTCTCCGCACGGCAGTTCCAGCCCTGGGAAGGCGGCGAGGGGGGACCGCTGGGGCAACATGTGCGCGCGCATCTGGCTCTGGGGCGCACCGCGCTGGCGACCGGCGATTTTGCCACGGCCCGAAAACATTTTGAACTGGCGCTGACCTCCCCGCGCAATCTTGGTGAAGCGACACACCTGCTCGCCAACCAAAGCGACATTCATTACTGGCTGGCCTGTGCTCTGACTGGCCTGGGAGCTTCCGCGCCGGCGCGGGAGCACTGGCTGGCTGCGGCCAATTTCAAAGGCGATTTCCAGGAAATGAGCGTGCGGAATTTTTCCGAAATGACCTGCTTCTCCGCCCGATCGATGGGAAAGCTGGGCCAGACCGCCCGGGCGAGGAAAATGTTGCGCGACCTGCTGGCTTTTGGACGGCGGCTCCAGAGGAGCCCCGCGAAAATTGATTATTTTGCCACTTCGTTGCCAGCGATGCTTTTGTTCGACGACGATTGGCAATTCCGCCAGGAAACCACGGCCTTGTTTTTACAGGCGCAGGCTCTGGCCGGCTTGGGCAAACGGGCCCATGCAAAGTCGCTGCTGCGAATCGTTCTCAAGCGCGACCCGAATCATCCGCTGGCGGCGGATTTTTTAAAGGAACCGCGCTGAACACCATGTGCACACAGCCATTGCATGTTCAAAGTTCTTCGCCGAAGAATCTTGGAAGACTTGGCCAGCCCAAGCTGACACGCTCATGGTCATGAACGCCCGCACCAGCATTTTTGAGCTTCGGCAGCTTCAGGGCTTCACCGTTCACATGCTCCGCAACGAGGCCGTGGAACTGGCGATCGTGCCGGAGCTGGGCGCCAAAATGATTTCGCTGAAGAATGTGCGCACGGGCCGCGAATGGCTGTGGCATCCCACGGAGGTTCTGCGCTTGTTCAAGAACCGTCCCTTCGACGATTTCGCCGCCAGCCCGCTGGTGGGGATGGATGAATGCCTGCCGACCATCCTGCCCTGCTCCTGGCACGGGCGGCTGCTGGCCGATCACGGGGAAGTATGGAACCAGCCCTGGCAGACGGCGGAGGATGGCCGTTCCGCAGAGGCGTTGACCACGAGCATCCGGTTAAAAACTTCACCGTTCGTTTTCAAACGGACGGTTGAGCTGGCCGGCAACGAAGTCCGCTTTGATTATCAGTTGACGAATCTCGCCGCCACCGGGGAACAATTTGTGTGGGCGGTTCATCCGCTGCTGCGGCTGCGTGCCGGCGACGAGCTTGATCTGCCCCGCTCGACCCGCGAATTGCTGAACGGCGCCGGCTGGATCGACTCGGTGGCCTCGGCGATTCCCAACCAGAATTGTGCGAAGGTGTACGCGCATCCCGTCCGCGAAGGCTGGGCTGCCATCAGCAACCAACGGCAGCCCGACCGCTTGGAATTTAAGTGGAACGCCGGCCAGAATCGATCCCTGGGTCTCTGGCTGACCCGCGGCGGCTGGCACGGCCACCACCATTTCGCCATCGAACCGACGAATGCCAATGATGATTCGCTTGCGGTTGCGGCCGGACGAAATCATTGTGGGGCGGTCGCCGGACGGAGCACCGTCTCCTGGCAATGGTCCCTTCGCGTGGGACCATGATTTCCGGGCCGGCTTTTTAAATATGATACTGAATCGAATCCGAAGAACCGCGCAACTGGCCCTCGCCTGCGCGGCTTTCGCCGCCTCCACGAGCCACCTCCGGGCCGAGGTCCCGAGGACGTTCTCCGTCCACACGAAGGACTTCACCTTGCAGTTTCAGGTGGGTGACGACGGGCGCCTTTATCAACTGCCTGTCGGCGCGGAACCTGTGTCCAAGGTTCCGCGTGACGCCGAATGTTATCCCCAGGCCGGCGATGGTTACGTGTGGGAACCGGCCTTGCAGGTGACCCATGCCGACGGCAACACCTCCACCGCCCTGGTCTGCGACGACGTGGCACGTACGAACGAAGCGCCCGGCCTGGAGGACACGCGCATCCACCTGCACGATCCGGCGTATCCCTTCGAGGTGGGGCTGTTCTTCCGCGCCCATCGCGATACGGACGTGCTGGAGCAATGGGTCGAGATCCGGCACTCCGAGCCCGGGGAAATAACTCTGCAGCGCATGGCTTCCACATCGCTGCTGCTCACCACCAACGTTTTTCTCACGCATTTTTTCGGTGACTGGGCCAAGGAGATGTTGAGCCCCATCACGGAGCCAATCACGCCGGGCACCAAGGTGCTGGATTCCAAGCTGGGCGTGCGCGCGGAAC
>JBEKZM010000138.1:0-14343 GCA_049509875.1 Verrucomicrobiota bacterium
GGCATTGGTGGCCGCGCCGCCATCGCCGAAGTCGTTGGTGCCGCCATTCCCGGCCACCGTGGTAATAATATCATCTGGCAGATTGGTGCCGTTCAACTGCCATTGGTAAGTGTACGGTCCGGCGCCCGCGACCGACACGCTCAAGGTCGCCCTGCCGGCCGCCACCACCATTTGGCTGGTCGGTTGCCGCGTGATCATCGGCGGCGGAATCACGATGATCAAACCGGCCACACTGCTGGTTACACTGCCCCAGGCGTTGGCGATGACCACGGAGTAATTGCCCGCGTCGTTGGTCTTGGTGGAGCTCAAGAACAAGTTGGTTGTCGTCGAACCGGAAAGGCTGCCCCCGTCGGTCAGATTCGTCCCGTTCTTCTGCCACTGGTAAACCAAGGGCGCCGTGCCCGAAACCGTGACGCCAAAGCTGGCCGGACTGCCGTTGGTCACTGTCAAGCTTTCGGGCTGGCGAGTGATCACCGGCGGCAGGACCACCGTGAGGGTGGCCACGCTACTGGTCACGCTACCCCACGCATTGGTGATGATGACAGTGTAGTTGCCCGCGTCGGTGGTCGTGGCGGAGCTCAAGAACAGGTTGGTCGTGGCCGAACCGAAAAGGCTGCCCCCGTCGGTCAGATTCGTCCCGTTCTTCTGCCAACGGCAAACCAGGGGCGCCGTGCCCGAAATCGTGACGCCAAAGCTGGCCGGACTCCCGTTGGTCACTGTCAACCCTGCGGGTTGGCCCGTGATTGCCGGCGGCAGCACCACCGTGATGGTGGCCACAATGCTTGTCACACTGCCCCAGGGATTGGCGATGACGACGGTGTAATAGCCCGCGTCGTTAGCAGTGACGTCGTTCAGTGTAAATGTGGGAGCCCCGGCGACCACCTCGCGGATGCGGTTGTTTCCCGTGTCCGCAATGAACAGATTGCCCGAACCGTCCAGCACCACGTTGGCCGGGGCATCCAGGGTGGCATTGGTGGCCAGGCCGCCGTCACCCGAATAGCCGGCAATGCCATCGCCGGCCACGGTGGCGATGACGCCGTTGGTGCCTACTTCGCGGATGGAATTGTTGCCTATGTCCGCGATAAAAAGATTACCCGAACCGTCCACCGCGACCCCGGACGAGGCATCCAGGGTGGCATTGGTGGCCAAGCCGCCGTCACCCGAATAGCCGGCGCTGCCATCGCCCGCCACCGTGGTGATGACGCCGTTGGTGCCCACTTCCCGGATGGAGTTGTTGCCTGTGTCCGCAATGAACAGATTGCCCGAACGATCCAGCGTCACGCCGGTCGGAACATCCAGCGTGGCATTGGTGGCCAAGCCGCCGTCACCCGCATAGCCGGCACTGCCATCGCCGGCCACCGTGGTGATCAGGCCGTTGGTGCCCACTTCACGAATGCAGTGGTTGTCCGTGTCCGCGATGAACAGATTGCCCGAACCGTCCACGGTCACGGCGGAGGGGACATCCAGGCTGGCATTGGTGGCCATGTTGCCATCACCTGAATAGCCAGCAGTACCGTTCCCGGCCACCGTGGTAATCAGGCCGTTGGTGCCCACTTCGCGGATGGAGTTGTTGCCCGTGTCCGCGATGAAAAGATTGCCCGAACCGTCCACCGCCACACCGGTCGGAAAAGAAAGGCTGGCGTGGGTGGCCACGCCGCCGTCGCCTGAATAGCCGGCCCTGCCATTGCCAGCCACCGTGGTGATCAGGCCGTTGGTGCCGACTTCCCGGATGGCATTGTTGTCCGTGTCCGCGATGAACAGATTGCCCGAACCGTCCACCGCCACAGAGGCTGGGGCATGCAGGCTGGCATTGGTGGCCACGCCGCCGTCGCCAAAGTTACTGGTGCCGCCATTCCCCGCCACCGTGGTAATAATATCATCTGGCAGGTTGGTGCCGTTCAATTGCCACTGGTAAGTGTACGGTCCGGCACCCGAGACCGACACGCCCAAGGTTGCCTTGCCGGCCACCAGCACCATTTGGCTGGTCGGTTGCCGCGTGATCATCGGCGGCGGTACCACGATGGTCAAGCTGGCCACACTGCTGGTCGCACCGCCCCACGGATTGGCGATAATGACGGAGTAATGGCCCGCGTCGTTGGTCGTGGTGAAGCTCAAGAACAGGTTGGTCGTGGCCGAACCGGAAAGGCTGCCGCCGTCGGTCAGATCCATCCCGTTCTTCTGCCACCGGAAGACCAGGGGCGCCGTGCCCGAAGCCTGGACGGCAAAGCCGGCCGGACTGCCGTTGGTCACTGTCAAGCTTTCGGGCTGGCGATTGATCACCGGCGGCAGCACCACCGTGAGGGTGGCCACACCGCTGGTCACACTGCCCCAAGCATTGGTGATGATGAGTTTGTAGTTGCCCGCGTCGTTGGTCGTGGCGGAGCTCAAGAATAGGTTGGTCGTGGCCGAACCGGAAAGGCTGCCGCCGTCGGCCAGATTCACCCCGTTTTTTTGCCACTGGCAAACCAGGGGTGCCGTGCCCGAAACCGTGACGCCAAAGCTGGCTGGACCGCCGTTGGTAACTGTCAGCCCTCCTGGTTGGCCAGTGATCGCCGGCGGCAACAATACCGTGAGGGTGGCCACACTGCTGGTCACACTGCCCCAGGCATTGGCGATGATTAGGGCGTAATTGCCCACGTCGTTAGCGGAGACGTCTTTCAGCGTAATCGTTGGAGACCCGGCCACTACCTCGCGGATGCGGTTGTTGTCCGTGTCCGCGATGAACAGATTGCCCGAACCGTCCACCGCCACGCCGGCCGAGGCATCCAAGCTGGCATTGGTGGCCACACCTCCGTCGCCCGAATAGCCGGCAATGCCATCCCCGGCCACGGTCGTGATGATCCCGCCCGGGTTGATTTCCCGGATGCGGTTGTTGCCCGTGTCCGCGGTGAACAGATTGCCCGAACCGTCCACCACCACACTGGCTGGGTATGAGAGGGTGGCACTGGTGGCCAGACCGCTCGCACCCGAATAACCGGGGCTGCCATCGCTGTCCACGGTCGAGATGATCCCATTTGTGTCCACTTCCCGGATGGAGTCGTTGTAGGTGTCAGCGATGAACAGGTCGCCTGAACTGTCCACCGTCACGCCAGACGGGGTATCCAAGCTGGCATTGGTGGCCAAACCGCCGTCGCCGGAGTAACCAGCACTGCCATTGCCCGCCACGGTGGTAATCAGGCCGTTGACGCCCACTCTCCGGATGCGGTTGTTGAATATGTCCGCAACAAATAGTCTGCCCGAATTGTCCACTGCCACACCCGTCGGGTAAAAGAGGCTGGCATTGGTGGCCGCGCCGCCGTCGCCGGAGTAACCGGTATTGCCATCGCCCGCCACCGTGGTGATGACCCCGTGGACGTCCACTTTCCGGATGCGGTTGTTGTAGGTGTCCGCGACGAACAGGTTGCCCGAACCGTCCACCGCCACACCGGACGGGGCATCGAGGCTGGCATTTGTAGCCGGACCGCCATCGCCCAAATAACCGACCCTGCCATCACCCACCACCGTGGTGATCAGGCCGTTGGTGCCCACTTCGCGAACGCAGTTGTTGCCCGTGTCCGCAATGAATAGATTCCCCGAACCGCCCACCGCCACACCGGCCGGGTAAGAGAGGCTGGCATGGGTTGCTTGGCCGCCATCGCCCAAATAACCGGCACTGCCCTCGCCTGCCACCGTGGTAATGATATCGGCTGGCAGGTTGGTGCCGTTCAACTGCCACTGGCAAGTGTACGGACCGGCGCCCGAAACCAACACGTCAAACGTCGCCGAGCCGCCTGACGGCACCGTCTGGTTGGTCGGTTCCAGCGTGATAACTGGCAGGTGTCCGATGTTTAAAGTGAACTGGCGCATCTGCCCAATATAGTTGTCCTCATTGGTAAACCATATATCCGCAGCATAGATTCCGAAGGAATTTGTGCCGGCTGCGGCAGTCAAACTAACGGTCACAGTGGCTGGGGGCCCGCCGCTGGTCAAGGTGCCGCCGTTTGGAGAGGCACTGAGCCACCGCGAGGTGTTAACGAGCGACCAGTTCAGTGAAGCTGTGCCCAGATTGATCAACGAAAAGCTTTGCGAAGTTACCTTGAACGGTCCGCCCAGCGGTCCGACGGCGGCAAAGCCGGTTGCCGGCGTAATTTGTAACGGATCATCAATGAATAAAGTAAACTGGCGGTCTTGTCCGATACCACTGTCCAAATTGGTAAACCACACCGTGGCATTGTACGTCCCCGCCACCAGGTTGCTGGCGGCCGCGTTCAAGGTCACCGTCACCGTGGTCGCCGGGCCACCGGGTTCGAGCGTGCCGCCACTGGATGAGGCGGTGAGCCAACGAGAGGTGTTGACCAGAGTCCAATTCAGTGAATTGGTGGCCATGGAAGTCAAAGTGAAGCTCTGCGATGTGTTGGTAAATGGTCCGCTGGCCGGCCCGATCGCAGTGAACCCTGAACTTGGAGTGATCACCAAATTTTCAGGTTCGGCGAGGGCGTTGATCAAGTTGGTCCCAGCCGGAGTTCCCCAGCCAGTGCACAAGTCATAGCCGGGAACGGCATAGAACCTGGTCGGGCTGCTGCTGCTCGTGTTATTTCCGTTGGTGATGTCATGGAAAGCGAAAGCGTAGTTCACTCCATTGCCAATTCTATCCACCGCCGGATTGATAAAGCCTACGGCCGGCCGGCCGCTATCCGCCGCCTGCTGATTGGCCAGTGCGGCAAAGCCAGCCCACAGCGGCGCCGCACAGCTGGTTCCGCCGACCGAATAATCCAGACCATCGGCCCGCACATATACGTTGTCTGCGGTCAGCGCCACGTCCGGCGTGTTGCGCATCGTCGTTGAACCCTGGTTGTCCGCCATGTTGATGTCCATTTGCCAGCTCGGAATGGGATATTGGGTGCTGATTCCCCCCCCGCTGCCGACGCCACTGCCCCAGTTCCAAACTTTTTCCGAAACCCACGAACCTCCGGGGCCACTCGTGGTCAAGGTTGTACCGCCGACTTGCGTGAGATAGGGAGTGTCACCCGGAAAATCAATCAGCCCCACATCGGCGTCGCTATCGCCCGAGGCGCTGAAGAACGACTGCCCCTGCGCGGCCATCTGTTGGAAAATCTGGTCGGCCGCCGGGTCGGCACCGGCGCCGGCCTGATACCACGAACAACTCAGTTGTTTGGCCAAGTTGTCATTAGCCATGCGATTGAGGAGGTCTTCCCACGGACTGGGATTGGGGGCCATGTAAACCACCACCTGCGATAAATTCGTCGCCATCGCAATGGCCACCTCAATGTCCAAAGACACCTCGACCTCACCGCCACCGGGGAGACCGCTGGCTCCATCAACCAAAACATTGGACAACGTAATGCCCGGCAAGCCAGCCCGGCTTTCGTAATAGGTGATGTCGCTGGCCGTGTAGCCGTCAAACTCCAACAGTCCGACGGTCTGCCCGGAACCGTCGAGAGAGCAACTCGGAATATAGGCTGCGCGGAAATCTTTTCCCAAGTAGGTTCCACTCGGTCCGGAACCGGTGTCCGGCAAGGCCCTGCCGGCATTGGCCAGCAGAGTCGCCTGAAGGCGGGGGTGCGGCAGCGAATAGTCATCCAACCCGCAAATGTTCAATACCGAAACCTCCAAATCAAGCGACGGTTCGGTATCCGGCGCAAAAAACGTGCGGTTTTCCCTCGGGTGCCGATAGGTGCGCATCGTCACATGCAAGGCCTTCTCGATGTCGGCTGCCGCTCCGTTCACATCGACCAACATTCGATTGGGATGCCTGGCGGTCACCGCCAAACCGTTCGCCTTCGCAAATGCGATGACGGCCTGATAATCCTCCTCCGTGGGACCAAAACGCTCTGTGAACTGCCCAGGTGTTAAATAGTGACGATAATTGGGACACGCTGGATCGTAAATTTGCCGGAGCAGGTTGGTGAGCGCCTCGCGGTTCCGCAAAGGCAGCCCAATCGCCAAGTTCAAACGGTTTGTGCCCGGAAGGCGGCCGGTCGGTTGGAGCAACGGCACGGCCTTTGGCATGCACCCGCGCAGGACTTGGGGCTCAGCCGACCGAGCGTAGGCTGTAAACAGAAGAAGCAGGCCGCTAAAAAAAGCCACACCTCTCGACAAATCGAAGAATGTTCTCACATTGGATCGGGCCAAATGATTCAAACTGACATTTCCCAGTTGGATTCCTTCTGACGACCTTCGTGAGGTATCTCCATTATTCTCGTCCAGCTCCATGAATTTGCAAGTGTTTTTCCCATTCCACCGTCGGTTTGTTTCTGGCACAAAGGGCGTTTCGACGCCTTTTTTTCTCCCAACCGCGAAGACATTGCTTCGGTCATTACCATCGTTTTTATATTTGAACTCTGCGCGCCAACCACGCGCCAACCAGAGCACGCGGAATGCCAATGGAAATCACCAGCAGAAGCAATTCATTTAAATCGAGAATCTGCGACTGGATCATGTGCCAGCCGCTGCAGGGCAATAACTGCCGGGTCGGGTTGCGGCGCGGCGTCACTGTGGGTCGATTTCAAAGCGTCCCTGGATCTCTGAGAAATCTGCGGCGTCCGGGCAAAAGGGATCAACCAAGCCCATGTTTTCCGCGATGGGGTTCTGAAGCCTTGGACCGCTTGGGGTATTCTCCCGGCAGCACTCCGTAATACTCTCGAAAAATGTTGCGGAAGTACTTGAGGTCCGAAAATCCGACTGCATAGGTGATTTCGGTGACATGCCATCCCCGGAGTCTAAAAAAAATGGAACCGGGATGTCCCGCAAAAAGGGTTAAACCTCTCAGCCCCAATAGCCACCCCGTCTGGAAAATCGCGCCCTACATTACTGCCTTCATGAGTTCGCATCCCTCGTCTTCACCGAAGAATGAAGCCGTGCCCAACGGCAGTGCTGTATAAAACAAGACACCGAGCGCGAGAACGATCAAAATTCCCTTCAGATCTGAAAGTCGGCTCACGTGTCATATTTGCAAAACCCCCGCGTCGCATCAAGCCTTAGTCACCTTTAACATAGAGCCAGATCGTGGAACCGAGCGCGATATGAACGCATTGCTTTTGGGGCGGTGTCGTGCGGATAAGGGGAAGGGGAAAGGGGAAACAGGTCGGAGACCGGCGCTCCGAGGTGGTGGAGGCGGGCCGAGCAATGCTCGGCGCTCCGGGGGCAATTTGACAAGCTGCGCGACGCGAGGTAATAGTTAACCACATGGTTAAATGTTCATCGCGTTTGTTGAACCGCACGTTTGCGGCGCTGGCGGACCCGACGCGCCGGCGCCTTTTGGAGAGCCTGGCGCAGGGCGACCGTTGCGTAACCGATCTGGCCAGGCCTTACGCCATGTCGTTGCCGGCGATTTCGAAACATCTGCGCGTGCTGGAAAACGCGGGATTGGTTCGCCGCCGCCGCTGCGGGCGGGTGCATCGGTTGAAACTGGAGGCCGCGCCGATGAAGCAAGCCTCGCAATGGATGGACGAGTACCGCCAATTCTGGGAACAGCGCCTTGATCGTTTAGATGAGTATTTAAGTGAACTGCAATCCAAGGAGAATAAACATGCTCAAAAAAGATGAAACAACGAGAGATTACCTGGGGCAGGAATTTGTCATCACGCGCGAATTTTCCGCGCCGCGCAACCTGGTTTTCAGAGCGTGGACCGATCCCGAACTCTTGGCGCAATGGTGGGGCCCGCGTGGATTCACCAATCCGATATGCGAATGGAAGGCGCGGCCGGGGCAGACCATACACGTGGTCATGCGCGCGCCCAATGGAGCAGATTATCCGATGGGCGGCGAGTTCCGAGAAATCGTGGCGCCCGAACGATTGGTGTTCACCAGCGGCGCGCTGGATGAAAAGGGAAAAATGCTTTTTGAATTCCTGCACATTGTCACCTTGGCCGAAAAGAACGGAAAAACGATTCTCACGCTCGTCTCACGCGTCATCAACACGACTGCCGGGGCCAATAAATACATCGGCGGATTTGAAGCGGGCATGACCCAAAGCCTGGAGCGCCTCGCTGAAGCGCTGACGCCAAATAGCGGGCCGCTGATCATCGAGCGGACTTTCAACGCGCCCATGGCTACGGTTTGGGATGCCATCACGAACAAAGAGGCGATGAAGCACTGGTCTTTCCCGCTGGAAGAATTCAGGCCAGAGGTGGGTTTTGAATTTCACTTCACGGTCGAACATGAAGGGTTCACTTACACGCATTTCTGCAAAATTGTGGAAGTCATCCCCGGTCGAAAACTGGCCCACACCTGGCGCTACGAAGGATACGAAGGCGATTCGCAGGTGACGTTTGAATTATTCGCGGAAGGAAACAAGACGCGCTTGAAACTGACGCACGAGGGTTTGGATAGTTTTCCGAAAACTCCTTCGTTTGCCAAAACGAATTTTATGCAAGGCTGGACGCAACTCATTGGTTCATCGCTCAAAGAGTATGTGGAGGACCATCCGCATGGTCTTTCCCACAGCGGCAGCCCGTGACACGGTGGTCAAGGAATACGGAGCCATCGAAGGTGGAAAACAGACCTTGGAACGCCTGGCGGAGCATTTGCCGGAGATGGCTTTGGCCTGAAAACATTGAAGCTAGCTGAGTCCGCGCGCCGCAACCAGCAGATCCAAACTCCGCGGCATCCCGCGCCATCCGCAGGCATACTGACGAACGGACTGGCTGCGGGTCGCGGACCCGCGCTGCTGGACCACCACATTGATCGCGTGAAGGCCGGTGCCCCTCCAGCTCCGGACTCCAAGCGCCGCCGCACGCGCCAAAACCGCGGAAACACCAGTTTTTGCTTGCGCTTTTTCACGGCGAATGCGAAGAAGCTCGCTCCCTATGTTTGAAGTCGAAACTCAAAAGATTTGCCGCGAGGAGAATCCCGCCCAGGATCCCAGGCCGGAAAATCCACTGATTCAATGAACGCGTTTCGCCTTATTTTGCGGCGTTGCATTTGCATTATTGCAATCAGTGCGGCCGTCACCGCTCCGGCCCAGAAGGCTTGGTTTGCCGATGGCTTTCACGGCGGCATCTACGGACACTACCCGCCGTGGGTCACCCAATTCATGCTGGATCAACTGAAAGCGCATCCGGAGTGGAGGCTCAACCTGGAGATTGAGCCAGCAACCTGGGATTTTGTCCGGACCAATACTCCGGAGGCTTACCAGGCATTCCAGGACCAGGTGGCGGATCAGTCACCCACTGGACGGGTCGAGTTTGTCAATCCGGCTTTCGGGCAAAGTTATCTCTGGAATATTTCCGGCGAAAGCGTCATTCAGCAATTCGATTACGGAATGCGCAAAATCCGGGAGCATTTTCCCAACGCGCAGTTCACCACTTACTGCTCTGAGGAACCGTGCTTTGCCAGCGCCTTGCCCGGGATCCTCAAATCCTTCGGCTTCAAGTACGCTGTCTTGAAAAACCCGGACACCTGTTGGGGCGGCTACGCCGCGGCCCATGGTGGCGAACTGGTCAGCTGGCTTGGTCCCGATGGCACTTCGATTCCGGCAGTGCCGCGATACGCGATCGAGTCACTCAAACCGGGGTCCACTTGGGAAACCATTGCCGCCGCCAACTCGCCTGATTACATCCACGCCGCCCAGGGGGCCGGCGTTGCTCACCCGATCGGCATGTGCTTGCAGGACGCAGGCTGGCAAGGGGGGCCCTGGCTGGGTGATGGCGGCCATAGCTACCAGCCCTCCGAATACACAACCTGGCGGAACTACTTCGAGAACGTGGCCGTGAAGCAAACGACCGGAGATTGGCATTTGAGCCAGGAGGACATCCGGGTCAATCTCGTTTGGGGCGGCCAGATCCTGCAGCGCATAGCCCAGCAAGTTCGCTCCGCGGAGAATCGAATCGTGACGGCGGAAAAACTCGCCACGATGGCGCATGTTTGGCGTCAGCGGTCCTGGCCGAAATCCGCTCTCGACCAGGCTTGGGAAGCACTCCTGCTCTCCCAGCATCACGACTGCTGGATTGTGCCCTACAATGTCAGAAACGGCAACAGTTGGGCCGAGAAGGTTTCCAACTGGACCGGAACCACCTGCGACCTGGCCAATCAGATAACCCAAGGCTCGCTTGAAACTTTGGGCGGTTCCGCGAATGGGGACGGACCCATGGCGGTCCGAATTTTTAACAGCGTCTCCGTGGAACGAACGGGCGTAGTGAACGTGGCCTTGCCCGAACGCTGGCGCGGCAAACCAGTGAGAGTTTGCAGTGCGGCTGGGGACGAGGTCCCTTCCCAGTTGGCCGGCCAGGCGCCAGATGGGATTTTATTTCGTGCTTCGTGCCCGCCCATGGGATACAGCACTTACCGGCTCGAGCCAGCACCGAGATCGCGCTTCAGCGGTGCCGGGGTGGTGCAGCAGACGAACGGGGTGGTCCGGATCGAGACCGACTTCTACCGATTGGAGTTGGCCCCGGACAGGGGGGGGACCGTGCAGAGCCTGGTTGCGAAAAAGCTGGGAGATCGCGAGCTGCTGGATTTGAACAATG
Source organism: Verrucomicrobiota bacterium (assembly GCA_049509875.1). Lineage (GTDB taxonomy): Bacteria > Verrucomicrobiota > Verrucomicrobiia > Limisphaerales > UBA11358 > UBA11358. The sequence goes on from JBEKZM010000138.1 coordinate 10,467, forward strand.
GGCGCCGCTTTAATGAACTTAATGGCTTTTTCTTCGAGCAATCCAGATTCCGATCAAGCACCGAGAGCCCCGCCACGGTTGAAATCCTGGAAAATGGCCCGGTCCGGGTTCAGGTCCGAATCCACAACCAGATTGCCTCCAACGCCGTCACACAATGGATAACGGTGGCGGAGGGCGAGCCGCGAATCGATTTCCGTTTAAAGATTGATTGGGTGGGCAACCCCGGCATCGGTTCCGGGTTTGAGCAGGCCGGCGGGTTCCATAATGAGCATGATCACAAGGCCTTTTACGAGGGTCGCTCAAAGCTGTTGGTTTCTTTTCCCCTGAGGTTGGATCAGCCGGAGGTTTATAAGAATGCGCCCTTCGACGTAATCCGGAGCCAGTTGGCGGACACTTTTTTCGACTCTTGGTCGCAGATTAAGAATAATGTGCTGCTGAATTGGATTGATCTTTACGATCCGGCCCATGAAATCGGTGCCATGTTGCTAAGCGACCACACAACCGCCTACAGCCTGGGGGCGGAGCAGCCTTTGGGGCTCACCGTACAGTACCGGGGCGCGGGATTATGGGGACGGGATTTCTCCATTCGTGGGCCCACCGATTTGAGCTATGCGCTGCTGCCGCACGCGGGGGATTGGAAATCGGCAAATCTTTGGATGGCCGCCGGTGGTTGGAACGAGCCGCTTTTGGCGGCCCTCTCGAGTTGTGAAACCGGGATATATGCCAAGCCACGTTCGCTGGTAGCGATCGCGGGGGGTGACTGGGAGATTACGTCCATGCGCGCCAACGGGAACAGTGTCCTGATCCGTTTTTTTAACGCGTCCTTGGACGAGGACCCAAAGACGCTGCGATATAACGGCCCGGCTTCCAAGATTGAGCTGGTGCAACTCAACGGACAATCCATCCGGGAGATTGTTTCAGACAAAGACGCTGACGGCGTCGCCGTTTTCAAGCTGGCCTTGCCCCGCCTGGGGATCGGAACGATCCGAATAACGCCTTGAACCAAAGGCTCAATGCCTGGAGTCAGAGAATTTTCCGGCAGGTGTGATCTTCCTGTCGCGCAGCAGCGGACGATCCAGTACCTCAGCGCGACCTGAAATTCGGAGGTTGAGGCCACGCCGGTGAAAATGCCGGCGGCGTTGATTTCGAACGACGGCATCGGAAAATGGAATGCGGGCCGGAAAAGAATCCGCGCAACGGTTCAGCCGCAGATGGCGTGAGAGATGCTGCAATGCGGTGAGCAAAGACATGAGAAGAATTGTCGTGTGGCTTTTGGCCGTCTGGTTTCCAGCGTCAATAGAGCTTGGGCCGCATCTTGCGGCGGCTACGTATGCTGTCGGACCCGAACAGACCTATACAAATCTTGGGACAGTGCCTTGGACGGAGTTGCAGCCCGGCGACACGGTGAACATCCACTTTCAGCCGGGCGGATACCATGAGGTGATCCTCCTTTGCAATAGCGGTGCTGCCAGTTCGCCAATCACCCTCAACGGCCTTCCGGACCCAGCCACCGGCGCCTTGCCCGTGATTGCCGGCGATAATGCCGTGACGGCCACCAATGTGCCGTGGAGCGACCCCTCGCTGAACGCGCAGGGCGTGATTGTGGTGGCGCCTTCGTCGAACCAGCCGTACGGCTATATTCCCTCGTGGATTGTCATCCAGAATCTGGAAGTGCAAAACGCCGACCCATCCAACATTGTAACCCAGTCCGATGGCGTTGCCGCCCCATTTGATATCACGGCCGGGGCGATTTACGCGGAGTTCACCCAACATTTTATTGTGCAGGGCTGCGTGCTTGACAATTCAGCCAATGGCCTGTTCTGCGGCTCGCTAAACAACGACGTCAATGAATTGTCCGCCGATGTGCTCGTGCAGAATTGCTGGATTCACGACAACGGCTTCCCCGGCAATTTCAACGGCAACGACCTGACCACGGAATGCAAAGGCATCCGCGTACAGCATTGCCTGATCGGGGCGCTTCGTCCCGGAGCCAGCGGCGATCTGATCACGGACCGTTCCTCGGGCACGGTGCTGGCGTACAATGAATTTATCGTGGACGGCTGCGCGTTTTGGTTTGCAAATACTGAAAACGGCGTGGGTGTGATCGACGCCGATCCCGCCTACCATACTAATTTCGTTTACGGCAACGTATTCTATAATCCAACGAACAGCACCACCGAGGAACTGTTCTTGTACGACGCGATATGCTTCCAAAACTCGCCCCGCGACGGCACGCTGTTCTTCTACAACAACACCGTGGTCAATCAGGCCAGCTCCGCAGAACGCTATAACACCAGCCTCTTTTCCCTGCCCGACGATCAGACGTCACAATCTTGGAATCTCCATGACACCGTGGACTGCCGGAACAACATCTTCGCCAACGTTGCGCCCAATGGCGGCAGCGGGACAGGCGGGATGATTCTGTTGAACTCCGACAGCGGAACGATCAACCTGGGAACCAACTGGATTAGCCCAGGCTTTCAATATTATCAACTGCCGTATGAGTCCAACACCTTCTTTGGCGTCATCATTGGCACCAATCAACTGCTCGTCGGCGACAAAACTGGCCTGAACCAGCCGGGCTTCGCCAACGTGGCGGCCACCAATTTTCAATTGCTTTCCTCCTCGCCTGCGATTGACGCCGCCGGACCTCAGGCGCCGGCGGTGCTCGCGTCGCCATACAATGTGGTTGACCAATTCGTCTTTCCAACCAACGGGCAACTTCGCATAGTGAACGGATTACGGATGGATGTCGGCGCTTTTGAAGGCGTATCCACCAACCATACCGGGCCGCTCTACAGCCTGACCGTCAGCAACGGATTCGGCGCAGGCAATTACCTCTCCAACGCCACCGTGCAAATCGCTGCCAGCAACCCGCCCGCCGGCCAGACATTTGCAAACTGGACGGGTTATTCCATGGCCAATCCATCATTGGCGGGAACCACGTTCACCATGCCCGCAAGCAACCTTGCCGTCACCGCCACCTACTCCAATGTGCCGTACTACGGCCTCACCGTGGTCAGCGGCACAGGCGGCGGCTCCTACTTGCCCGGAACGGTGGTGAACATTGCGGCCAGCCAGCCACCTTCGGGAGAGGTATTCGCCGACTGGACAGGTTATTCCGTGGCCAACGCGAGCGCCAACGCCACGACGCTGACCATGCCAGCAGATAGTGTCACCGTGACCGCCACTTATTCCAATGCTCCGGCCACCAGCCTGTTCAATCTGGATGTAATCAATGGCAGCGGCAGCGGCTCCTATGTTTTGGGAAGCACGGTTTTCATTGCCGCCAATGATCCAGGCACCCACCAGACCTTTGCGGGGTGGACTGGGTACGCCGTGGCCAATGCTGCCGCAACCTCCACTTCGCTGGTCATGCCCGGCAACGATGTCACGGTCACCGCGAGTTATCAATTCTCGGGACCGCTGCCTTCCAAGCTGCCGCCACCCGTTACAAGTCATCCGCGCCTCTGGCTCACCACGAATGATCTGGCCAAATACCAGTCTTGGGCCGTATCGACCAACCCCATTTATCAGGCCTTGCAGATCGCGATCCAGCAAGGCGTAAGCGATTATACGAATCAATGTTTCCCCGGCGGCGTGGCCAATCCCAATTACCCCGATTACGGCGATTCACAGGGTTATACTGGTCTGCTCACTGAGTACGACTCGGTTATCCTGGCCTTCGCCTCTCTTATAGATCCCAAGCCGGTCAACCGCAGCAAGTATGCGGGAGCTGTGCGCAATCTGCTGGTGTATGCCCTTTCCCAAGCCGCCAGGGGAACGCTTACCAATGCACCGTTCCGAGATCCGTCGTTTGCCATATACAATCGCTCGGGTTATGGCGAAGACTGGGCGCTCGCTGCGGACTGGATTT
>JBEKZM010000139.1:0-14309 GCA_049509875.1 Verrucomicrobiota bacterium
ACCCGCTTTCGGGGATGTCTGAATATTTTGCATCTCGGCTATAATAATTATTCCGCTGTGAAATTGAAAATCTATCGCTGCCATAATTCCTGCTGTGCAAGCCGGCACGTTCCTGCATTGAGTTCATCCGCCGCCTGGGAGGAAGTGACATTTTGGGGGAATTTCACCATCGCAAATCCATGAAACAACTTTTGCCGAAAAAATTCTTCGCGCTGGCGTTGGCCGGATGTTTCATCATCAGCCAATTTGCTTCCGCGGCCGAAACCGATTCCGTTTCGCGTCCAGGCGAATTTCAATTTGACCGGACCATTTCCCGGCCGGTGTTGGAAAATTACCTGTCGCGCTCGATCACGATGGAAGGATTGCTCAATGGCCGCGGTGACTTGGACGACAACATCCGCATGCTGAAATCCATCGGCGCGAAATATATCGGCCGCGCGCTGTGCCTGTGGAGCGCGGAAAATAATTTTTCAAACAATCTTTCGATCGCCCGCGCCGGCGCGCCCAGGATGCTGGCGGCCGATCCGGAAATGGTCTTGGAAGCGTGCGTGTTTGAAACTGTCAGTCCGAAGATCAATCAAATTGCCATACCTGACTGGGTGTTTGCCGCCTTCAGTCTGCCGGCGGAACAAAGGAATTTCCGTTTTGACGACATCATTTATCCCGAAGGCCAGCGCCGCCCGATGGGACCCAATGCCCAAGTGCCGGACGAAAGCCGAAGGGAAACTCAAATGTGGTTTTATTACCAGGCAGTGTCCTACCTCGACCTCGGTTGTGAAGGAATTCACTTCGGGCAGGTCGAAATCATGAATAAAAACGATCCCAATAACACGCAGTGGGCGAAACTGCTCGGCCTGGTGCGGGCTTACGCGGCCAGGCATGCGCGCCGGCACATGGTCATCTGCGACGGTCACGTTCCCACCGGCGGCCTCATGCACGACGGAAATCCGCTGTTGGATTTCAACGCGTTTCCGTTGCGCATCATGGAAACGCCGGACCAACCGCAGGAAGCGATTTTGAAACTCGGATTTTCGGACGGCCTTTACAACAGGAGCAAAGGCGGCAAGACGTTTAGCGGCTGGACTTGTGACCATTTGCCTTACTTTGTGGAATTTGACAATTACGGCGTCAGCCGCCATCCGGGACAGGCGAATACAAAAGGCGACTTCAACTGGGTCTGGGGCTACGACGAAATCACCTGGTTCGCGCATCAGAACCAGCAATACCGGTCAAACTGGCTGCAATATGCCTGGAATTGGGTGCGCCACACCGACACCAACGGCTGGCTCGAAATGCCCGGCAGCCGCACTGCCCGATCGCCGGATACGCGCTGGTATTTTGCAAACAACCCGGGCGCGACCGTGACCAATGGTCTCGGCGATGAAGCAGCGATTCGCGCCGTTTGGGCGGCGGATACCGCGCAATCGTCCGGAAGAAAACCCCCGGGCAATTAACCGCAACTCAACCGGAATTATGGTTCCAGTCAAATCCGCAATCCTGGCTGTTTGGGCGGCGGGCGTTGAGTTAACATTTTCGACGGCCAAAGCTCAAACGCTTCCGTGGGAGCGCGAAATGCCATTGAAAGAAGCGGCGCAATCGGCCGCGCTCGAGAACCAGTTGAACCCGGCTGATCCGAACAGCCGCTCCAACATCAGCCTCAACAATTTGAAAATGCACACGGTGCTTTGGGGACCTCCGGACCGGATTACCATCAGCCTGACGAAAAACAACGTATGGGATCGCCGCCTCCATGAATTCCAAGCGCCGAGGCTGGCGGAAATGACCGAGGGCGCGTTCTCGCCGGCGAACCAGGATTACGTGGGTGTGAAGGAGAAAGATTCCTCGATCTTCGTGCCGGTGGATTTTTCCGATTTGGATTCGCTGGCGCGCAAGCTGGCGGAAAAATCCGACGCCGTCTCCGTTTATCTCGCGTCGCGTTTGGATGAACCGGCCATGGCAACCTTGGCGGCGTATCAATCCGTCCATTCGCGGGCGAACCAGCGCGCGTTGCTCGTGGTTCTTTCGACCAACTTCAATGCCATCGCCGCCGGCCAATCGCTCTACGACGAAAAACCGTTTCAAGCCTTGCGTCTGCGCCCGGAAACCGGCGCGCTCGTCAAAAGCAGGCCGCAAGGGCGCGAGTTGATTCGGCTGAACCGGCTTTTGATCGAGGATGCATACCCAAAGGAAATTTCGCGCAAGCCCGGCAATTCCCTGCGGGAGCTCGACCTCGGCTGGCTGCGCAAGGAAGGCGGTTCCTACGATCCTTATCGCTATCCGGTGCGCTATGCGTTTCCGTGTTTGAAACCCGTCGGCCAGATCATTTTGGGAATCGATCCGCTGGCCGGAGCCGCCGCGCCGCAGGTGACGCAACGCTGCGCCAACGGCGTCACGAGTTTGCAAATCACCAACGGCACCGCCAGCGCCAGCCTCGAATATGTTCTCGAAATGACGAATGATGTCTATGCCATTCGCGGACATTTTGCCGGAATCAAAACCCCGGTCTGGCTTCGCTTGTATCGGCATCGCGACACGTCGCACCTAACCTACATGGCGGCCGACGGCCAGCATTACACCGATCCGGCGGCGGAAAAGGACCGCGCTTTCAACGGCCCGATGGCGCCGCCGACGAGCGGCACGGACGGGCGCTATTTCTGGATTCGCCAAAAAATGCCGGCCTAAAAAACCTTTCCACAGGGCTTTGAATACGTGCTCATGGGTGTCGTCGCCGTGCCGGGTAAAATCAAATTGAATTCCGCCGAAGGCCAAACCGGACTCGGCACGCCGCCGCCCAATCCGCCCATGCCGTGGGATTGGTTTGGCGTGCCGCGGCCATCCATCGCGGACGTTCCGGGAGCCGCCGCCACGGCCACGTTCACGCCGGGAGCCAATGGAAAATTGGAGGCGTTTGTCACCGTCGTCACGACCATGGATGGATCTGATTTGGTGGCCGTGGCCAAACAACGGCTGGCGGCTGCGGAAGCGGACGGCTTCGACGGCGCCGTTCGGAAAAACAAGCAATGGTGGAACGCCTTTTACGACCAACGTGAAAACGGCCGCTTGTTTCGCGGTAATACCGGTCGCGCGGCGAGCGACGACCTCCGCGCAATTTACAACAGTTGGACCGATAGCCACGGTGGCGGAACCAAGACAGACATGCGCCAGTTGGAATGCAGCGCGTCGTATGCGTTGCCCGAACGCGATATCCAGGAGTTCGACAGCGCGCCGTGCTACAATGAGATTTTCGCCACGTCGCTATTTGTCCGCAACCGCGCGGACAACCAGGACATGTGGAAACAAATCGTGGAACATTGGTTGCCGGGACAGGAAAACGCGCGGGACACGTTCAACCTGCCCGGCATGTTGATCACCCACGGCTACCTGCCACCGGTCAAGCCGGACAAATATGTCCATACCACCATGACGCTTGAGCTGTGTTTGGGCACGATGGCCGAGTTGCTCCGTCCCGCCTGGGATGAATGGGACTACGGCGGGGACACGAATTTTTTGCGTCGGGAATGTTATCCCATGATGAAACAGATGGCGCTGTTCTACACCGCCTATGCCAAAAAGGGCAGCGATGGATATTATCACGTTATTCCTTGCATTGAGGAGGAACGCTGGGGAATCTACCCGAAATTTTCCCGCAACAAGGATGTGATAAGTTCCTTGTGCCTGTTCCGTTGGGGATTGACCCGGGCGGCGGAGGCGGCGGAATTGCTCGGTGAGGATGCGGATTTGCGCCAACAATGGCGCGAAATCGCCGCGCAAATCCTGCCCAATCCTACCTGGAACGCCACGAATGGGCTGATCTTCGCCGAGCTGCCCGGCTTTGAACCGCGTCGGGACCCGGGTGATCATCAAAATGAAGTCAACTCCTACCCGACCACGCTGGCGGACGAGATTAATCTCGATTCGCACGAGGAGCTGAAGGAAATGATGCTGCGTACGGTACGGCGCACGCCGCGAGCCTCCAGCACCGGCGAAGCGCTGACCCTGTTGGGCGTGGCCGCCGGACCAACGGATCATTGGCGCGGCGGTGGAGGCTTTGGCGGAGGCGGAGGAAATGGGGGCGATACCGAAACGCTGCTCAACAGCCGTAGCGGGCGCATTCATTTATTTCCGGCGGTTCCGCCTTCATTAGAAGTGGCCTTTCGCAATTTTAAGCGCGCGGCGGGTTTCTGGTTTCCGCCTGCAGGAACACCAACGAGGTGTATTATGTCGAAATCAAGGCGCGCCGCAGCCTGCCCTGCCAACTGATGAATCCGTGGCCAGGCAAACCAGTGGTCGTTCGCGAAAAAGGGAAAACGGAACCCGTGCCCTGCCCGCTCGACCGAAGCAACGGTGAGTGCGTTGTGTTTTCAACAACCGCCGGCAGCAGCTATCTCGTCGAACCCGGCCGCATGTAAGCGCCGTTCTTTGCTCGGAAGGAACCGCGCATCAAAGTTGATGACCTGAGCAGGGCTGCAAAACATCATGCCTGCGACGACCAAACCAGCTATTGCCGTTGCCAATTGTATAGTTTTGTAGTCCTCTTTTCAGCCGAATTCTATTCGCGTTTTCGCGCAAACAAGCCGGGCGCCTCTCCTCTTTTTTGCGTACGCGGACCGCGGTGGCCTTCGGCATCTGCTGCGCGTTCTCTAAGTCCTTGTAAAGAAAGATTTGATCCTCCGCTAATTCAAGGCTGTTGCTTCAGTCGGAAAAACATGTTGTATCCCCCTGGATTGAAGGTACCGGGTCAATCAAATCCACCGGGGCGCTGGTCACGCCGCCGGCGGCGTTGGTGACACCCACCACGAATTCCAAGGAAACATTATTTGAACCGAAGGCATTGCTGGCGGCGAGGCGGTATTGGCCGGCATCAGCCGGCTGAAGGTTGGTCAAGATCAAACCTCGGCTTCGAGGAACGCGTTCATCCTTTCCAACTCCAATATTCTGTCCTCAGTTCTGGCTTCAAATTGCCGCGCTGATTCCTGGTTGCGCCCATGACGACGGTTTTTGTTCATTTGGCTATGCGCGAAGGAAAACGAATTTAATCCTGAAAGGCAACCATTAAAGAATTTCGGCATCTCGGAATGGCCCTCAGTCACGGCCTGAAACTGGCCGGCCCGATCTTTCAATCGCAAAGTCAAATATGCCGTGATTAAAACCAGTTTCTTGTCTGGCGCGTCGGTCGTGAGGATGAATCTGACGGCATCCGTCCACTGGATGGGCAAACTTTCATTAGCCGCTTCGGACCGGCCTTGGCCTAAGCTTCGAGAAGCGAATGTTTTTGTGCCGAAAGACCGGAGCCAAAGTCGCTATCGACTGGGTTCGTTAGCGCGAAATCGTATCGCCAGACTCATTTGAGTTTTGATCTTTACTTCAGAGTCCTGCGGCTTTGAGCTGCTGCTTGTACTGCACCGCGGCGAGCGCATAGCCGCCGTCATTGCCATCAATAAAATGGACGTGGCTTTCTTGCCGCAACGAGAACACCACACACGTCATCAACGCGCTGCCCGACCGGTGGATGCCATAGAAGATGGCGCCGCGGTGATGTTCGGATTCGAGGAATTCCAGGATTACCGGGATTTTGGCGGCGGGGATGTCCTGCACCATGCGCAGCAGGCCGTCAAATTTCCGGAAATCCGAGCGTGGCAAGGAGGCATTTTGGTAGCGGCGCGGATTGAACCACGGCGTAGACAGGCCGGTGTTGAATACCAGTGCCCCACCGAGGGAGTGCGCCAGGGTACGTGCCGCAGCCCAAAAGCGTGCAAGCCGTCCACCTTGGCCTGCGTGCGTGCGAGATTCGAGGTCCAACGTTTTCGGCGGCCAGCGCGTGTGCATGGCACGCACTTTCACAGGATTCAAATGTTCGCCGGACAGGCCGGTCAACGTGAGCAGGCGCGCATAATATTGCTGGTAATAACGGTCGGCTTCCTCGCCAGCGAGACGTGACTGGATCAGCAGCGTCAAAATTTCGCCTTGCTCGGATTGCAGCGGTTCCCAGCGGCAGGAAAGCCCGCTGACATCGGCGTCTGGCGTCTGTTCATCGAGCGGAATCAGCCAGGTGCTTCCGGGTGATTTGATGCGTCGCTCGGCTTCGAGCAAACCCGTTCCGCCGAGCATGGCGAGTTCCACCGAACCGGCGGCACGGTATTTTGCCGCCTCCACATGGAAACCGGCAGCACACAGTTCACGGACCGACACCCGGCCGATGCGCAATTCGAGCTTGAATTGTTTCTCCGCCATCATTGCCACGCCTTGCAGCGCGCGCTCGATGGCGGACGCAAGTGCGGTGGGCGCGGCAAGGGTCGCGCCATCGCCGCCGAACACAAACGGCAGCGCCGTGCCACGACAACAATTCAAGACGGCAACGATGCATGCTGCGCCAACCATGTTGACCGCACGATAGAGTCCGCGTCGCAATGCCTCGGAGGAATTGCAGACATCGGCGACAAAAATCATCCAATCATCCGGCAAGGAATGATAATTTCGGCTGTCGAGAACGGCTTCAAACTCCGTCAACGCGGGCAATTCGGCAAAAAACGTTTCGCTGGGCATGGAAGAATGGCGTTGGAAGGTGAGCCGGGCGCATAAGAAATCAGGTTCGCGTCATTGTGCAGCGACTAATGACTCCGCCAACATCGTCATTTTTCATTTCCCAAGGACGTGACTTTCAGGTTGCGGAAGGCCACGGCCCCGTGGTCGCCTTGCAGATAGATGGGGCCGGTGGGGTGTTCGGGTGCCTTGCGGCTGACGTTGGTGCCGTGGGCGATTTCCACATTGTTTTGAACGACCTGGCCATTGAGAATGACCTTTACAAATTTGGCGTTGGCGATTTTCTTCCCCGTCGAATCAAAGCGCGGCGCGCAAAATTCAATCACCAGTTTCTGCCAGTCGCCGGGAGGTTTGCAAGCATTGGTCGCGGGTGGCGTTTCGCTGTAAATCGCACCGCAATCTGTTTTGTCGGGTATGGCCACGCCATAGCTGTCGAAAATCTGGATCTCGTAGATGTTCATCATCTTGACGCCGGAATTGGAATCAATGTCGTTACCGGGAGTGTGTTTGCCGACGAGGAACTCGACTTCCACCGTGCAATCGCCAAAGACTGCGTCGGACGAGAGATTGACGGTGTGGTTGGTGGAGATAAGTTCTTCGCCGGGGCCGGTCACGATTAGTTTCGCCGGGTTGTCCGGGTTCACGGCGGCGATGCCGTAGGTCCATGAGTTTGTTTGCTTGCCAACGATTTTCCAGCCGGTGAGGTCGTGGCCATTGATGAGCGACACGCTTTTGGAAGCGTCGGCGGCGAAGATAATCGCCGGGAAGGCAGCGAAGATCAAGCCGGTGGTGATGACTGATTTCACGGCCGGATGATAGCGGGCGCGGCAGGTTAGTCAAACCCTGTTGCCCGACCGCGCGCAACGCGCGTGAGAAAAGCGAAATTAAACCGGTTCTTGGTGTTGGAAGCCAAACAGCGGACCATGGTCCAGACTCAGCCGCACCTGCAGACTTTGGCCTGCGATCGCCTGGTTAAACATATGGCAGGGGGCAACGCCGTCGACGGCCACCGCTTGCACCCCAAGACCGATGGTCCTCCGAGTGCGTTGATCCATCACCACCATGTAGGGGGTTCACTGCGACGCAGGCGGCAGCGGAATTCGGGACGGAAACAAAAGGGAATTCGTCATAGTTTGGTCTTCTCATTGTTCTTTGACACAATCAACGCCTGAGCTTCCAGCACTGATGGTGAAGTGTTTGCCGCGTGTGGACACGGTTAGTAACTTGCCAGTAAACGGGCGGGGAGTCTGCGGGTCGGCCAGAAGCGTTTTTCCATCCAGCGATGGCGTGAAACCAAAAAACGTGTTGACGACAACATCCGCGAACGCTGCGCCGCTAATGCACTCCTTCATGCAGCCCTCGCGCTCGGCAATGCGCACCGGCGCGTCAAATTGTTTGCGATGTGGTCCGAAGAATTCCCGCGCCTGCGCGAACGGCCCCTCTTTGGTCACCTCAGCCGTGCGGCAGTAGAAATCAAATGCGTCCTTGGGAAAACCGAGCCGCCACATTGTGCCCACGGTGAGCGCCGGCCAGCCATCGTAAGCACCCATCGGTCCGTGGTCGGGCCGGTCGGAAATGGCGGCAGCGGCATCCTTCAAGCTCATCGCGCGCATCCAGTCGCGCATCAGAAGCTCGCGTTCGACAAAATCCGTCATTTCCTGGCGCGTGGCAGGCGCAAGGTCGTTGGCGAGCGCATTGCCGACATAGATGTAATCAACGCAATGCTGCAGTTCGACACGCTTGCCGTCGTTGTGCACACCATACCAAACGCCATCGCCGGGCTTGTAAAGCGACAGCACGGCGGGCGAAAATCTTTCCGCGTCGTCGTGCAGTTCCCGGGCGCGGGCAGCATTGCCTTCCAGCTCTTGAAGGGAGGCGTCCTGGCGCATCATCCAGACATTTTGCGCGTTGCAAGAAGCAACGCGACCGATATAGGCCGGCGCACATTCAAGCAGATTCTGGTTTTCTCCGTAGTTCGCCAAAGGGCTGTCCGGGTGGACGAGCGTTTTCCAGTCCGTGGCCATTTCGTCCATGTGCTCGCACACGGTTTTGCCATCCTCCAATTTTTCATTGAGAAAAGGCGTGTCGCCGGTGACGCAAATATAATCCAGCGCCGTTTTGAAAATCGTGAAGGCGTTGAACGCATAGCCGGTCGTGTGGTCGTAGACATTTGCATCGAAGCCGCTGGTTTGTGTGATATCAATGCATACTCCACTACGCGGATTTTGGACCAACCAGCGGCGCAAAGTGGCCTTCATGCTATTTCTGAAGCGTACCTTGGTTAAGCAGGTCGCGGGTGATATTGTCAAGCCAGAGACTCTGGCCGAGTTTATGCAGATGCTGTGGGACCTGCATAGTATTGAATTCAAATGTTCTCATGACTAATGTTTTTCCAAAGTTGTTGGCTGCGGCGTGTTCTCGTTTTGCCTCAACTGCACCGCTGGACTATGATCCCAGGGCGTTGTTCACGATTTCCTGCGCCTCTTTCACAATGGAATTCAAATGCTGTTCGTCCCGGAAACTTTCCGCGTAAATTTTGTAGATGTTTTCCGTGCCGGAAGGACGCGCGGCGAACCATCCGTTCGCTGTCACCACCTTCAAGCCTCCAATCGCAGCGTTGTTGCCTGGCGCGCGCGTGAGCTTGGCGGTGATGGCCTCGCCGGCCAAATTTGATTCCTTCACTGCTTCGGGTGAAAGTTTGGCAAGGTTTGCCTTTTGTTCCGGCGTCGCCGCCGCGTCAATGCGCGTATAGTACGGAGTGCCGAATTCCGCCGTTAATGCTCGGAAATGTTCGCCGGGGTCTTTGCCCGTGACGGCGGTGATTTCCGCCGCAAGCAAGTCCATGATCGGGCCGTCCTTGTCCGTCGTCCACACTGTGCCGTCGCGCCGCAGGAAACTCGCGCCGGCGCTTTCTTCGCCTCCGAAAACAAACGAGCCGTCAAATAAACCAGGGGCAAACCACTTGAAACCGACCGGGGTTTCGCTCAAATGGCGGCCGAGCTTGTTCACCACCCGGTCAATCATGCCGCTGCTGACGAGCGTCTTGCCAATCGCCGAGTTTGCCGACCATTGGGGACGATGCCGGAGCAGATAACCAATGGCCACGGCGAGATAATGATTGGGATTCATCAACCCAGTGGACGGCATGACAATACCGTGGCGGTCGGAATCAGGATCGTTGGCGAATGCAAGGCGGAATTTATTTTTAAGGCTGACAAGACTGGCCATCGCATACGGACTGGAACAGTCCATGCGAATTTTTCCGTCGTGATCCACCGTCATGAACGCGAACTGCGGGTCGAGTTTCGGATTCACAACCGTGATGTCCAGTCGGTAAATGGAATTAATCGGCTCCCAGTATGGCAATGCCGCGCCACCGAGGGGATCCACGCCAAGCTTTAAACCGGCGGCGCGGATGGCCTCCATGTCCACGACATTTTTCAAATCCCGGACGTAAGGCAAAACAAAATCCTCCTGCCGCGTGCTCGCCGCCTTTAACGCGGTGGCAAATGGCAGCCGCTTCACCACCGAATTATTTTCGCGCAAAAGTTCGTTGGCGCGGTTCTGCACCCAGCGCGTCACTTCCGTGTCGGCGGGTCCACCGTTGGTTTGATTATATTTGAACCCGCCGTCCTCCGGTGGATTGTGCGACGGCGTGATGACGATGCCATCCGCCAGCCCCGACTTGAGGCTGCGATTGTGAACAATGATGGCGCGGGAAATCACCGGCGTAGGCGTCACGACGTCGTCTCGTTGAATGACTGTCCCGACATTATTGCCCGCGAGAACCTCGAGCGCAGTGCGCTGTGCAGGCGAAGACAGTGCGTGCGTGTCCTTGCCCATGTAGAGTGGGCCGGTGATATTCTGGCTCCGGCGATAATCACAAATCGCCTGTGTGATGGCTAGAATGTGCGTCTCATTGAATGTGCCCAGCAACGACGAACCGCGATGTCCACTCGTCCCGAAGCTGACCAGTTGATTCGGATCGGCGAGATCCGGCTGCCGCTCAAAGTATTCACGCTCCAGCCGCGCCAAATCCACCAGCATTTCTTTGGGAGCGGGTTTGCCCGCAAGTATTGAAATTGCCATGGTGTTCATTTGGTCACAGGACACGGTTTGGCGTCCCAAATTTTCTTTGCATATTCGGCGATGGTCCGGTCGCTGGAAAATTTCCCGGACGAGGCCACGTTAAGGATCGCCTTGTGCGCCCAGGCGCCTTGATCGGCGTACAGTTCAACCAGCTTACGGTCTGCTTCAAGATAGGATTTCAAGTCCGCCAGGTGCATATAATGATCGCCATACGTCAGGAGCGCGTCGCGCAGATCATTGAAAACTCCCGGCTCATTGCGGCTGAAATAATCGGAGAAAATCAAATCCAAGGCCGCGCGCGTTTCAGGTTCGTTTTCATAATGCCAATGGGGATTGTACCAGCCGCCGCTGTCGGCCACCTGCTGTGCGGTCAGGCCGAACAAAAAAAGGTTTTCATCTCCCGCTTCCTCCGCCATCTCAATGGTGGCGCCGTCGCGTGTGCCCAGGGTGAGCGCACCGTTCATCATGAATTTCATGTTGCTGGTGCCGCTGGCCTCATAACCCGCCGTCGAAATTTGGTTGGAAACATCGCTCGCCGGAATCAACCGCTCGGCCAGTGTGACGTCATATTCGGGCAGGAAAACGACTTTGATTTTTTCGCGCGCTGCCGGATCACCGTCAATCGTGCCGCCCAGATTATTGAGGAACTTGATGATAACCTTTGCCAGGTGATACGCGGGTGCCGCCTTGCCGGCAAAGAAGAATGTCCGCGGCGTCATTTTAGTGTCTGGCTTGGCGCGCAGCCGGTTGTACAGCACCACGACCCGCAATGCATTGAGCAATTGCCGCTTATATTCGTGGATGCGTTTGATCTGGCAATCAAAAATGGTGTCAGGATCAACCACTTGTCCTGTGGTCGTCTTGAGCCAGGCGGCAAACTGCGCTTTTGCTTCGCGCTTGGCCCTGAGAAAAGGATCGCGAAACCCTTTGTCGCCCGCCAGCGGTTTGAGTTTGCGCAGTTGATCGAGGTCGGTGATCCAGCCCTCGCCGATGGCTTCCGTGATCACCCTGGCGAGCTGCGGATTGGACAGCAACAGCCAGCGGCGTGGGGTGACGCCGTTTGTCTTGTTGCTGAAACGTTCAGGAAACATGTCGGCCAAATCCTTGACTGTCCTGGTGCGCAGCAAACCTGAGTGAATTGCCGCCACGCCGTTTGTGCTATGCGAGCCGGCAATGGCAAGATTGGCCATGCGAATTTTCCGCCCGTCCGTTTCCTCGACCAGGCTAATTCGCTCAACCCGGCCTTCATCCCCGGGGAACTTTGATCGCACGTCGTCAAGCAACCGGCGGTTGATCTCGTAAATTAATTCCAAGTGGCGTGGCAGCAGCATTTCAAACCAAAGGACGGGCCATTTCTCCAACGCTTCGGGCAGTAATGTATGATTCGTGTAAGCCAGAGTCTGCTTGGCAATGTTCCACGCTTCATCCCAGCCGAGTTTGGCTTCATCCAGCAGGATGCGCATCAACTCCGGCACGGCCATTGACGGATGCGTATCGTTGAGCTGGATGGCAACACGGTCGGGCAGTTTGCTCCAGTCGGAATTTGTTTTGCGAAAGCGGCGCACGAGATCACCCAGCGAACACGTGACCAGAAAATATTCCTGCACGAAACGCAAAGCTTTACCGCGGGCGGTTGAATCGTCGGGATAAAGCACGCGGGTGAGCGATTCGGCCGCCAGCATCTCCGCCAGCGCACCCACGAAATCGCCGCTGCTGAATTTTTGAAAGTCGAAATAATCCGAAGTGCTGGCCGCCCAGAGACGGAGCGTGTTGATGGTTTTGCCGCCAAAACCGACAATCGGGCGGTCATAGGGAATGCCAATTAAATTGCAAGTTTGTCCGAGAACGGCGTGGAGATTTCCCGCATCCATCCTGAATGCGCAGTTGATATATACTTCCACCTGTTCTTCCGGGCGTGCCACCTCCCACGGGTCGGTTCGGCGCAGCCAGTTGTCCGGCTGCTCCTGCTGCCAGCCGTCCTTGATCGTCTGTCTGAATATTCCATATTCATAGCGCAGGCCACAACCCATTGCTGGGAGCTCCATTGTGGCCATTGAATCAAGAAAACATGCTGCCAGACGTCCCAGACCGCCGTTGCCCAGGCCCGCGTCTGGTTCCTGTTCGAGCACCTTCAGCCAGTCCAGATCCTTCTGCTTGACTGCCGACTGGACAAATGGATCGAGCAGCAAATTGGTAACGTTGTTGGCCAGCGACCGGCCGATGAGAAATTCCATCGAAAGATAATAAACGCGCTTGGGATTTTCGCGGGCGTAAGTCTCCTCGGTGCGCACCCAGCGCTGGGCGAGAATGTCCCGCACGGAATTGGCTACGGCTTCAAAACGTTCGCGGTCGTAGGCCGCGGCAGGGTTGATTACATTGTCGAAAATTAGGTGCCGTTCGTAGGAGGCGTTATCCGACCCCGCAAAATGGATGGCGCCATAACCATATTGGTTCAGCAGCATGGCTAATTTATCGGAGATGCTCGTCGCCGTCGCAGGCGCGCTGGTCTTAGTTGCATTCATAATTTTTCCTCGCTTTGGTTCAAAAGTACAAGAACGTAACGATGATGCGTATCAGTCGTTGATACCCTGGTCTCGATACTCCTCATCTCCTGTTTTTGTATCCAAAATTTGCGGCGAAATCAAGAACTCAGGCAGTGTTCGCCTTCGCAAAGAAAGATAAATCGTCGTAAATAACCAAAGCTTTCACAGACGAGACTTATACTGTTTTTGACTTATTGAGCTTTGAAATAATATTTTTCTCCCACTCTGGTTCAAAAGAACCAACCGATACCAATCATTCCATTTACATTGTTTAATCCCCGGTTCGGCGTATTCATGCCGGCGCAGGACATGTGGAGGTAACGGGCCTCAATACTTAGCGCGATGTTGTCCTTAATAAACCAGCGAACACCAGTGGCTCCCTGCAGATTAAACTCAAAATAGTGGGACAGGTCCGGCGGGCCGATGCTCGTTGCGGATACTCCCGCTCCCAAGTCCACAAAAGGTATCCAGCGATTGCCAGTCGCGAAATCATATCGCAAGTGTGGCGCAAGTCCCACCAGCCATTCGGTGGTCGGTGAAAATTGAGCCCCGCTGAACAATTCACCGCGCAACTCCCAGTTGCCCCGATACCAATGGCCTTCTCCTTCCACCGATCCCAGCATGTAATCGTAAGAAAGACTGGTCAAAGCCAGATCATGATGCTCTTTGCTGCCGAAAATTTTAAGCCCATACCCGGCCCCAGCTTCGAAACTGGCGGACCGGGTCCCCTGCTCAAATCCCTCACCGATGCCGTTTTGCCAGATGTTCGTATTTGAAGATTTCCAAGTCAGGACCGCATCGGATGCGGTTGAATTATTTGTCGGTGACGTCTGCGACCGGGCCTGGGCGGCTCCCAACCAGAGCATGGCAATAATCCAACCAACTGCGGGAACTGTGCCCGGTCCAAATCGTCCTCCATCGCCAGCGCCTCTCGGCCGCCCTATTGCGCTGATCACGACGATCCAGTTTTCATTGTCGGATAACATGAGCCTTGAACTCCTTGGTTGTCCCTATAATGCCTCATGCTCGTTTCTCGCGCAAGGTCCTTAATGCACCGCCCCAGGCGATGACCTGGTCCAACATTCCATTGACCGACTTCTCGTGATGGGGAGCTGGCTTGAAGACACTGAAGTTTTC
>JBEKZM010000014.1:0-77607 GCA_049509875.1 Verrucomicrobiota bacterium
TCCCACTTATAGTGTGCCGCCCGGTTTCGCCCCGAATTGCTGTGACACCAATAACCAGGCCAGACTGATGGATTGTGCGGCCGAGACGACGATTCTGGCTTACTTTCTGAACCCGCGACACGGCGGAAATAACGCCAAGGCCATTCAAGAAGATGGATTTTCTGCGGGCGCAATAAATGAAACCTTCCATGGCGATGATCTCGATTCCCATGCTATGAAGTGGCTCGCAGAGAACACGGCGACGGGCAACGCGCCATTGCCGGGTTCAACCAATATTGTATCCCGGGCGCTGGGCGGGTTGCAGATGGGTGGGCACGGGGGTGCGGCCATCATCACGCAAAATCCCGACACCACAGGATGCAACCTGCTTGGTGGGGGCTGCACGAATATCTCGCCGGAGCAGGCGATTTACAATGTCTTAGCCGCCTATTTCGACGGCACGCCGGTTGGAAGCAATTACGGCATCCCTCCCTTTGTCGTCAGCAGCAACCTGCCGCTTAACTACCTGCAAATTTACAACGAAGATGTCACCTACGCCAACGATAATACCAACGCGGTCGCCGGGGTGGATGGCTTCGGAAACACCAACAGCACGACGGCGCAAATGCTGTTCGCCAACGCCAGCTTCCAGTTTTCCGAGATCGCCGAATTTGACCTCGAACTCATCGTTCAGATGGTGGGGCAGACCGTGCAAATAACCTGGCTGGCCACGACGCCTGCCGCGTATCAGCTAAAGGAGAATCACAAGCTCTCAGATGCCAACGGGTGGAAACCGGCCTCACAGAGGCCAACTATCACCGGCGATTACTACCAAGTTTCCATCAATCCGGCAGCCGCGGCGTCATTTTTCCGCCTCGCGCCGCCCTGACGGTGTGCCAATTCAACGACGACCCATCAACATCTGATGTCCTCCAAGTGGCTGCACAAGTTGACGTCGCTCTTTCTTTTCCAAGCGATGGCGGCAAGCCACGCGCAGCAACTTGCGTTTGCCAGTCCTGCTCCTTCCGCCCAACTGCTCGGGGGGGGCATCGGCACGATCAAAATCCTCGTGCTGGACACAAACGGCAGCCTGGCGGCCAATTCATCCGGACCAATCATTTTGAGCGTCACCGGGCCGGGAAATTTTTGGTTGACGCAAACCAACTTTGCCACCAACGGCGTTACCATTTTCAATCTTTCCTCAAGCACGTTGAATGCGGCCGGGCTTTACAGCCTGGCCGCCACGAGCAGCGGCAGCGTGCCCGCGTTCGGGAACATTGGCGTGGAGACGACGATGATGCCGCCGCAAGGCTCGATTCTTACGGGCGCGCGAGTCAAGCCCTCCGCTGGGCCGGCCAACATCGACGCCTTGGAAATTGCTTGTGGCCGCACGTTCGCATTGAGCATGCACTATTACGACTGGGCAGACAGTGCATTTTCCAATTCCCAGGCATTTAAGCAAACGCAACCCATAATTGACGACGCGGCCAGCAACCGCATTCCGGTTGTTTCCTGGAACGCGACGAATCTCACCGATATCATTTCCGAAACCAATAATTCCGCTATCACCAACGCAGCCCTCGCGCTGGCCGCTTTTCAGGGTCCGATTTTGCTGCGCTGGGCGTGGGAGATGAACCTGGCAGGAACAAATGGGAAGGCGTGGATCTATCTCGGCTACCCGACGAATGGCAGCAATCCCTCGTCCGCCCAAGTGGCTGAGGCGCAAACCAACTTTGTAACGGCTTGGCAGCGAATCCGGAAAATTTTCGACGCGAACGGAGCGGCCAACGTGATCTGGCTGTGGAATCCCGGCGCGGGTAACGATTCCGCACCCGGCCGATCCGCCGGCGGCTATACGGACGGATTTTATCCTGGCGACGCCTATGTGGATTGGATCGGTATCGACGCCTACAACCGGCAGGACGACACCTTTGCCGACACTTACATCGTTGAACCCAGTTATGGCTATACCAACATGGCGGCGCACGCGAAGCCGCTGCTCATTGGCGAGACCGGCGTCTATTTCACCAACAATGCTCATCAAGTCAGCTTTTTCGACGCGGCGGCGGGTTCGTTGCAGACCAATTTTTCGCAGTTGCTGGGCTTTATGTATTTTGACGCGAGCGGCAACGATGACTGGAGCCTGACCATTGCCGGCGCGACCAACGGATTGACCGAGTTCAGCAATTTGGTGAACAGTAGTTACCTCAACGCTACTGTTCCGCACTTCTTGAACTACGCGCAATTTCATCCGTTCAGCGCGCGGGTTCACGTCGCGCCCGCGGCAACAACCTTTCAAGGCGGCGTCATCGGCGTGGGCGCGTCGGTGGACAATCTTTATTCCAACACCCCCACGGGAACTGTTCAACTTTACAGCGACACAAATTATCTGAACACCGTTGCGCTCTCCGGAGGTTCGAACGGCTATGGCCAAGTGCAAACCTTCGTCGCCGTGACGAACGCGGGCCCACACTGGCTGACGGCGGTTTATTCCGGCGATACCAACAACAGCGCCGGGCAATCCTGGCCGGTGCAAGTCAACGTGCTCGCCCCGCCATTGACCTTCCGAGGCATCCGGGCCAAGAACGGGACGACAGAATTGATTTGGAACAGCGTGAGCAACCAAACGTATCAAGTCCAATTCAGCAGAAATTTGACAAAAGGCGTTTGGACGAACCTCGGCGCGGTCATCGTCGCCACCAGCAGCACGGCGTCAACGACCAATGCCGCCGACGGCACAGTGAAATTTTATCGCATCACGACTTCACCATGAAATCCAACTATGACCCGGCACATCGGAAGGGGTTCCCGCATGAATTCCGGTTTGTGCGACACTTGACGGCATGAAACCTCGCGTTTTGCACGACCGCTTGCGCAGATGACCGGGGGAAAACCTTGAGAAACCTCGCCGTGTTCGCGCGAGTGATGCATATTGAGCACGACTTGGAGGCGAGGCGAAAAATCCTTTATGAACTACGCAGCGTTAAATCATTGGCGGTGCCTAAAAAATACATTCTTGGCGGTGGTATTACTTTCAACCGTGCTTGGCGCACTTTGCTCGGTCGCGCCACAAATTGCCGCACCGCGACAGCCCTTGGGCATTTATGCCATTCCCGAAATAGATAAATGCGTGCGGTCACGCGATATTTCTTCCACTCCGTTGGGATCAGGCGCGAACCCATCCCGGTTTTCCGTTCAGCTCCTGTGCGCGTTTGGTTATTGGCATATTATGCCCAATTCTACGGCCGTTTATGGCCAAGTCAAGCCGTGCCTTCGTCCAACATCGATTTCGCAAGGTGGTCTGGAATGGGGGTTGGTGCAGGGGTTTGATTTTTTTGATCGGGCGGCAGTCCTGCGTCTGATGTTCCGATTCCTTGGCACTGCGGGAAAGCACGGCCTGCCGGCTGGCGATGGGCGAGTTGGCTGGCGGCCTGGGTGGCAGGCGTTTTGATTTAAATTGCGGGGCTGAGTCGGCGGGGCTATCCGCTGAAAAAGGGCCGGGGCCGACCACACAGCCAGGAGCGATAGATTTGTTTGCGGATCTCTTGCCACGTCGTCTGGCCCTGCCGAAAGAGTTTGCCGTGCAAAATGGCAAAGGCGTGAAAGAGCGTGAAGGCGATGATTTTGATCCAGAGCAGCGCCACCACCGCCACCGGGTGATGATGGGCGCAGTGGGTCAGCTGCCAATGTTGGGTCAATTCGCCGAAGGCGTTATTTTCTATCTTCCAGCGCAAGTGTCCCCGATCCCGGATGACGGCGCCGTCATAGCCGTCCAAATCGCCGGCCACCACCCAGATCCAGTTTTGTTCTTTCGCTTCGGTTTGCCAAGCGCCGCCCACCCGCCGGCGTTCGGTCCATTGTTCCCGCACGCGCACGATCCGCACCGGACCGGGATAGGCGTCGGTGAAGCGCACGGAGCGCACGTCCCAAATCTGAACTTCGCGCCCGCCTCGTTCCACGACCTGCGTGGGCGCTTGGCCCTGCGTCAGGGCCAGAGTCTCCTGGTAGGCTTCATAGCGTTCCTGTTTGAGCACCGCGCTAATGGGCCAGCCTAGTTCCTCCGCCACCGTTTTGAGAAAAGGCCCGTTGGCATACCCAGAGTCCACCACCGCCACGTCGAAGAAGCGGGGGCCATATTTTTGTCGCAGACGGCGCAACAGGCGCAAGGCCGCCGCACATTCTTCCTCCCCGGGGCGCATCGGCTCGAAGTCCAAAATGACGCTCAGTTCCGGTCCGCTCAATTGCGCATAGACCTGCTTGTGATAATACTGCGTCTTTTTGCACTCCTGGCCGGCGGCGTCCTTGCAGGTCACTTCGCGGCTCAGGCAGTCAGCGCAACAGCGGCAGTCGCTGCAAAACTGTTCGTTGGCGTCCAGGCTGACGACCAGCAGGCCGTTGAGTTTACTATTTTCAAAGGCCTTGCCCCGTTTGAGTTTGCGGTTGATCCAGCACCCCGCCCGGCGCAACTGTTCCGGGCCCAGACGTTCGCTCGCATAGCCAAAAGTGTCATGGCTGATGGGATGCTGGTAGCCCACCCACGCCTGCCACTGGGGGACTTTGGTTTCGGCCTGTAATTGCAGGAAGCTGGGGATGTGCACCACTTCTCCCAAGACCAAACTCAACCCGACGGCCCGGCTGGGAATGTCCGGCTGGGGGCGACTATCGGAGAAGCAGCCCGCCAACCAGGAGAGATTAAAGCGCTTCTGGGCATAAGCCTGAAACTGGCCCAGTTGCGTGAAATCCACGCTATTCATCGGCGAGGGCTTCGCCTCGGCGCAACAGTTCGGCGTTAATCTGGGAGAGTTCTTCCAACTGTTCCAACAGCTGGCGATAGTGGTTTACCCCGACCTTGGCCGCTTGTTGCTGGGCGAGGGTTTTGAGTTGGAACTTGTTGATTTTGCCCACGGCCAAACACTGCGTCAAAAAGTAATAAGGGCCGTGCTTGGGACCGCCCTGATGACAGTGACAGCCAGCCTTGCCGCAAGGGGCGAACCGCTCGACGACCGAGGCGCGCAGGCTATCAGGAGCGATCTTGAGGTGGGTCAGCAGAAAGTCTTTGTGGTGGCGCAAAGCCAGGGAGGACTTGCGTTGGTTTGCGTATATCCTTGCCATGTATAGGGCGAGGATAGCAAAAAAGCCAGTTGCGTCAACCAAAAAGAATCTGCTGGGAAAATGCGAAAATGCTCACAGGCCCGGAAACATTGGCCGTGAGCAGAATCCCTTCAAAAACTTACGAAATCGCTGGCAACCTTCCTTTGGAAAACCCAATTTTAAGAAGTCATTTTGACCAGTGGGGAAAAACCTTTGGCGAATGTCATGTCGTTTTCTTTATACGCGGACATGTATCTGAAGTGGAACCCCATTATCGCCTTGGAATTCACGAACGCGCCCTCCCTCAGCAACTCGGACAAGGTGTTCATTCAGGAGTGGGAGGATGCGATTGATGTGTTCGGCAATGCATTCAGCAATTTGACCCTGGTCGTCACCGCGGGCATGGGATTGCCAAACTATCTCGACACCAACGGAGTGCCCTATCCCACTTACAGTGTGCCGCCCGGTTTCGCCCCGAATTGCTGTGACACCAATAACCAGGCCAGACTGATGGATTGTGCCGCCGAGACGACGATTCTGGCTTACTTTCTGAACCCGCAACACGGCGGAAATGACGCCAAGGCCATTCAAGAAGATGGATTTTCTGCGGGCGCAATAAATGAAACCTTCCATGGCGATGATCTCGATTCCCATGCTATGAAGTGGCTTGCAGAGAAGACGGCGACGGGCATCGCTCCGCCACGCCGGAAGTTGTTCGATCATTCCGCGATCTGGGGCGTACCGTAAAAAACTGGCAAGAGCCGCACGGGAATCACACCTCGTGGTCAATTTAAACCAGTTGCTGATCGGAATTCTGGTCACTTTGTCGGAACAAACAATGCGGGAGGACGCGCAATTGGTCTCCCATCGCCGCACTGCGGAAACTTTTTTGCACGACCTTGAGCAAGGGCGCGTTGACCTCGCCGAGCCTTGGACGTTGGGTCGCATGGCCCAACATTGCGGCATGGGCGACACCACCTTTTCCAAATACTGCCGCGAGATTATGAACGCCGGTCCCATGGAGTTCTTGAACGGCTGCCGGCTGGATCGGGCCACCCAAAAGCTGTTGGAAAAACCGGCCCCATCAATCACGGAAGTCGCGTTTGCCTTCGGCTTCAATTCGAGCCAATATTTCGCCGCCTGCTTCCGGCAGCGCTTCCACACTTCTCCGCGCGACTATGCCTTGCAAAAATCCAAGCCGAGCCCCGTCATTCAAGACCGGGGCTTTTAACGCCAGGTTTCACGGCTCGGACATCACCGGCGGCTCAGCGCCAGCGCCGCGAGCTTCTTGATGGTATGTTCAAATCGCTCCGGCTATCCGTGGGGGCCTGGCGAGTCCGTCACGCGTAGCGACCGGCGGGGCCGCGAGCTCGGGCTCGAAAGCCCGGCCCCGCCGCTCGCCGGCCCCCGCGAATGGAAGGGCGCTATATCTGTAGTCACGAAATTCAAACCTGCACCCGCAAATGCATAAAACCGTGGAAAACTGAGTCTCAAAACTTAGCCAGTGTGAATTCAAATCTGAACCAGTTCGCAGGACCGACGATAAACAGATATCGTGGTGCTTCGTTCAAGTTTGCAATGCCACCGATATTGGGTGCAAACGCGCGGAATATTGGGCGGATTCGGGAATTATCTTTTGTGTTGCCATTGCGTAATGGCAATGGTATGTCTAAATGGTATGCGCGATGTGATGGTACCCATTGACAAGGCTGGACGGGTCGTTCTCCCCAAACACGTTCGGGAGGAGTTGGCCATCAAGCCTGGCGACCGGTTAAAAATTTCAATTCACGGCAATGCGGTCACCCTTCGTCCAACCAATGACGAGTCCGGATTCATCAAGCGAGGCCGCGCCTTGGTCTTTTCCTGCGAAGGGGTTGACCTACTGGATAACGAGATGGTTGATACCATTCGAGCCGCCGAGCGCGGGGGTCTCTTGGGCGGCATGGCCAAGGGGCTTGCGTCACCAGCACACAAATGAAGGTTTTTCTAGATACCAGCGTGCTGATCTCTGCGGTCGTAAAACAACACGTGAGTCACGAGCGGTCGTTCGCCGTTCTGGAACGCATCCATGACAAACAGGATGATGGGATTATATCTGCTCACAGCCTGGCGGAAATGTATGCGGTCCTGACAAAACTCCCGCCACCATACCGCCACACCCCCGAACAGGCGCTGTTAAGCATTGAGGAAAACGTTTTGAAGCATTTCAAAACTGTCAGCCTGGTCGGAAGCGAATATGCCGAACTTCTGCGAGAGGCGGCCGGAACCAGAATTCAAGGAGGCACGGTTTACGATGCCCTTCTGCTTAAGAGCGCAACCAAGGCTGGTGTGACTGCTATTTACACTCTCAATCTTAAACATTTTCAAGCCATTGCTCCGCCGGAAGAGGCAGTCAAACTGTCCCTGCCGTGAAGCTGTCATGGCTCGAGAGGGTCCAGGACGAGATCCGCAACGGCAAGAATTTCTAATCGCCAAGAAACTTTTGAGTTCAGGTATGGATTTTCCCCGTTCTGGTTTGGTTCTGCCTGTTCAGCTTTAAATTCCTCGACGACATTAACGCGGATTGCCCTTCGAGGGAAATGCACACTCAGCGTTGGGCACATCATCGACAAAAACGGGCCTGAAACGTGCGTTTCAGGCCCGAAAATTGGTTGCGGGGCCAGGATTTGAACCTGGGACCTTCAGGTTATGAGCCTGACGAGCTACCGGGCTGCTCCACCCCGCGGTTGAAGGGCCATACAATCTCACGTTCTGGCCCGCCGGGCAAGCTTTTTTAAAATGGATTTACTCCGTAGCGGATCCAATAGCCGGGCAGTTTCAAAAACTCCAGCCGCATGCGCCTGTTGGTCCCGTACTTTTGCCAGTCCGCCCGGTCGAATCCATAATACGTCGGGCGCGAGTAAAACCGCACTTCGGGAACAAAATGGGCAAAGGTCTTTTCCGCCCTTCGCGCGTGGTACCAGGAGGTGACGAGGATGGCGCTGCGAACCTGCTCCGCCCGCAGCAGCTTGCCGGTGAATTTGGCGTTTTCACAAGTGGTGGTGGATTTGCCTTCCACCTCAATGGCCTGCGGCGGCACGCCGTTCGCCAGCAGCAGCCGCCGGTTCATCTGGTCGTCGCCGGCGCCGGTGACGATGATGCGCGGCGCGGTGTGGAGCTGATACAACTGGGCCGCGCGCAGCGCCCGCTCGTGCTGGCCGCCGCCGACCACGATGAGCACGTCGGCGGTCACCGGGCCGCTGTCCACGGTCAAGAACTTTTCCGGATAAAACCACGCCAGCGCGCCCAGCAAGATTGCGATGAGCGCGGGCCACTTTAAAATCTTGAAACCGAATTTGATCATTCAGAATTTATAATTCCAAGCGCGGGTAGCGTATTTCTCCCGCGCCAAAGTTTCAATTTCTTTGAGCGGCAGGGCGGCCGTCCCGGCATTGGCGTCCCACGCGCGGCACAACGCCGTCTTTAGGCCCGCGGCCGGGAAATTGAGGTTCGTCACAAACTCGCGGTGCGGCCGGCCGGAGCGGTAGTCCGGTTCGAGCGATGGCATGCGGAGCAGGTGGCTGATCAGCGCCAGGTCGCAGTTCAGCAGAAACGTTCCGTGAAAGAGCAGGAAATGCCGGCGGCGGCGCTGCGAATTGCCGGCCACTTTCAGGAACGCCGCGGGCGCAGGGTGCGGTGCCGCGATGGCCAGGTCCGTGTGACCGCGAACGGCCACGCGCGGATTCCCGACGCCAATCGCGGCCTGCACGGCGGCGCAGTTCTTGGCCATGATAAACTCGTTGGCGGTCGAAATGTTGCGCGTGGGGCCGTGTTCGCCGATGCGCAAGACCAGGCTGTAATTCAGGCCGCCGGGCATTTGCACCACCGCGCCGCCGCCGGTGCAGCGGCGGAAGACCGGCACGTCCCTTTCGGCACAGGCCGCGAGGTTGACTTCGGTTCCCACCTTGTTGGCGTAACCCACCACCACAAAGACCTGCCGGGGCTCCCAGAACAACAGCGCTTCGCCGCCCTGGCCGGCCTCGCACCAATCCAGCCACGCCTCATCTGCCGCCAGGAGTTCGGCGGGCTTCGGGAGTGTCAGGTCAAGGCGCTGCATGATTGTTCATTGCAGCATAGCCAGGATCGCCGGGCAAGGGCAGATCGCTCCAGTCGGAATCCCGGCCGGTCACGGCGCGCCGGTTGACAATCGGAAAAAGGCCGAACTGCCGAGAGCTGGTGGGAGGATCGCTTGGATGTTCTCCGCATTGGTCGTCAAAATGCCCGGCAACGGCTGCCATTGGACGGGGGCCGCCAGATTGGTGGCGTATTGGACGTGGAAGGCAGGGGTGTTGGTCGGCCATTCGAGCGCCAAACCGGTTGGGCCCGAAACCAGGGTGAGAGCTGGCAGGCCTACCCAGGTGGCCTCGAAAATCGACCACGCGGGACTGGACGGGTTTGCCGGCGCCGACCACACCAAAGTGCCGGGGTCGTTGATGCCGCCACCCCATTGGAACTGGTACAGGTCGTTGATGGCGACGCCGTGCAGATTCGAAGCAATATGCGGTGACGTGGAAAGGCTGCTGCTTTCCAAGTTGGCCTCGTAGCAGAACTCATCGAAATTGTTCACGGCATAAATCAACGGGTAATCGCCGGGCAATGGTCCGCGCGTGGAAGAAACCAGGCCGGGGCCGGCCCCGTAGCGGTTCCACAGGATTTCGCCCAGGTCATTGACGCAGGGATTGTAATGATCCACCGGATCGAAGGTGATCTGCCCCCGCACCGTCGAGACGACCTGCATGTTGCCATTGGTGTCCGCCTCCACATAGACCACCTCGCCGCTCGCATTGACATCGAAATCCGAGAAGCCAAGTTCAATGAATCCGCCGAACGTCAAACGGCCGCGAGTCGTGCTTACCAAATCCAGATTTGGTCCTTGAAACGTATCCGCGTAAACCACTTCGCCGTTGTTGGCAATGTGGGGCGAGACGCCGGTGGGTGACAATTGCCCGCGCACGCTCGAATAAATGCCGGTCCCGTTTTGCACGGCCCAGACCACTTCGCCCGTGTTGTTGATGGACGGATGCGCCGCGTTTGTGACGGCCAGGCGCGTGATCAGATAGCCGGTTCCGGCTGCGAGGACGGTTCTCGAGGTTGCCCAGGACAGTGCCATCAATGCGGCCAGACATCGCCAAGTCTGCCGTGCGGGCACCCGACCGCCAGCGGGGAAATAACCATTCACACGATGGGGAACATCGCGCCTTACCGTCCACTGTCAAATGCCTTGACCGTCGGCTGGAGTGGGAGCACTTTTTGCCAATCGGGCGGAAACTCCAATTATGAAAAACTCAATTTTGTTTTTCTTAACGGCACTGACTGTATTCGCTTTGGTTCCGTCGGGGAGAGGTCAGGAGGCGATGACCCCGGATCGTTTCCGGGCAATCGTTGCCGCGCCGGGTGACCAGGTCCCTTTGAATCGCGTGCTGTTCATGACGCGGGACGTTAAAACGCGGCCGGTAACCGCGGGAAAGTGAGGCGCAGGAAGGCGAGGACGACACGCGTCGTCGCCTTCAACCGCGGGAAAGGACGGGGGAGCGACCGACGTCGTCGCCGACAATCGTAGGAAGGGCTCTACAAGGCGTAAGTTCAGGCTGAGCGCTGCCCGGCGCTCCGTTTCCGTGGCCGCCATCCTCAATCTTCCGCCCTCGCCTTTCCCCCCAAAGCGCCGTGGTCTTTTGGCTGGCGCTGGGGAGACAAATTCAGTTTAATGTGCGAGAATTGTTTGTCTGTGTATTTTGAAAGAGCAAAAGAGTGAATTCATCCAACATGCAAAACCACGGTTCGCGCGCCACGGCTTCGACCAAAGGCAACGGCGATAAATTGTCTGATTCGTTCCGGTCGGTTTTTGAACTGGCGCTCGAAAGCCAGGGGTCCGAACGCACGGCGCAACTGCTGGAAAAGCTCGCGCATGAATTGCGGTCCGCGCCGCGGCCGGCCGGCGGCCCAACCACGGCGTACCTGAACACCATTCCGGCCGACCGGCAGCCGGAATATCCCGGCGACCGCGCGGTGGAGCGGCGCATCAAGAGCATCATGCGCTGGAACGCCATGGCCATGGTGGTGAAGGCCAATTCCACGACGAACGTGGGCGGGCATATTGCATCGTTTGCGTCTTCGGCCACGCTTTACGAGGTGGCGCAGAACCATTTTTTTCGCGGGCGAACCGAGGATTTTCCGGGCGACCAGGTTTATTTCCAGGGCCATGCCGCGCCGGGCATGTACGCGCGGGCGTTCATGGAAGGCCGCTTGGACGAATCGCATCTGCAAAATTTCCGGCAGGAACTGGCGGAGGGCGGCGGGCTATCGTCGTATCCCCATCCGTACCTGATGCCGGAATTCTGGCAGTTCCCGACGGTGTCGATGGGGCTGGGACCCATCATGTCCCTGTATCAGGCGCGGTTCAACCGTTATTTGCAGGCGCGAGGGTTGACGAATTGGAAAGAGGAGCCAAAAATCTGGGCGTTTCTGGGCGACGGCGAATCGGACGAACCGGAATCGCTCGGCGCCATCACGCTGGCGGCGCGCGAGAACCTGGACAACATCATCTGGGTGGTGAACTGCAATTTGCAGCGGCTCGATGGTCCGGTGCGCGGCAATGGGAAAATCATCCAGGAGCTGGAAGGTGTATTCCGCGGGGCCGGCTGGAACGTGATCAAGGTGATTTGGGGCAGCGATTGGGACGACCTATTCCGCCGGGACAAGTCCGGCCTGCTGCTGCAGCGCATGGAGGAATGCGTGGACGGCGACTTCCAAAAATATGTAGTGGAACCGGGCAGCTACACACGCAAACATTTTTTTGGCCAGCATCCCGAATTGCTCGAACTGGTGAATCATCTTACGGACCAACAGATCAGCAAGTTGCTGCGCGGCGGCCACGATGTGCGCAAGATGTACGCGGCCTACAAGGCGGCCACGGACCATAAGGGCCAGCCGACGGTGGTGCTGGCGAAGACCGTGAAGGGCTATGGCTTGGGCGAGGCGGGCGAGGGCAAAAACATCTCGCACCAGCAGAAGAAGATGAACGAGAAGGAGCTGCGCGAGTTTCGCGGGCGTTTCGACATCCCCGTCGAGGATGACGTGATCGCCGAGACGCCGTTTTTCCGTCCCGCGCCGGAGAGCGCGGAGATGCAATATTTGCTGGCGCGGCGCAAGGAATTGGGCGGTTTTGTGCCCGCGCGGGTGGTGCGGCCGGTGGCGCTCGAGGTGCCCAAGCTGGAGGCGTTCAGCGAGTTTTTCGTGGCCAGCAAGACGGAAGTATCCACCACCACGGCATTTGTGAGCATCCTGCGGCAGTTGCTTAAAAACAAGGCCATTGGCCGGCACGTGGTGCCGATCATTCCCGACGAGGCGCGCACCTTCGGCGTGGACGCGTTGTTCCGGGACTACGGCATTTATTCACCCAAGGGCCAGCTCTACGAGCCGGTGGACAACAAATCGCTGATGTACTATCGCGAAACCAAGGATGGACAAATCCTCGAGGAAGGCATCAGCGAGGCGGGAGCGATGTCGTCGTTTCTCGCTGCCGGCACCAGCTATGCCTCGCATGGGCTGCCGACGATACCATTTTACGCGTATTACTCGATGTTTGGTCCCCAGCGCGTGGGTGATTTGTTCTGGCTGGCTGGCGACATTCGCGCCCGGGGCTTTTTGCTGGGCGCCACGTCCGGGCGCACCTCGCTCAACGGCGAGGGCTTGCAGCACCAGGACGGGCACAGCCTGCTGCATGCCAGCACCATCCCGACCTGCCTGCCTTATGATCCGGCGTTCGCCTTCGAATTGGCGGTGATCATCGCCGACGGCCTGCGTCGGATGTTCGTGGAGCAGGAGGATATTTTTTATTACCTTGCGCTCTACAACGAGACTTACCCGATGCTGGCCATGCCGAAGGGCGTGGAGGACGGCATTATCAAGGGGCTGTACAAATTCCAGGCGGGCCCGGAGGCCGGCCTCAAGGCGCACATCTTTGGCAGCGGCTCCATCATGCAATCCGCATTGAAGGCGCAGGTGATTTTGGCCGAAAAATACGGCGTGAGCGCGGATATCTGGAGTGCGACGAGCTACAAGCTGTTGCGAACGGATGCGATTCGCTGCCAGCGCTGGAACATGCTGCATCCTGCCGAGCCGCCGAAGAAGTCATACGTCGAAGCCGTGCTGGCGAAAGAGCCGGGGTCGTTTGTGGCGGTGTCCGACAATATTCGCACGGTGCCGGACCAGATTGCACCGTGGGTACCGGGCGGATTGTTCACGCTGGGGACGGACGGCTTTGGCCGCAGCGACACGCGGGCGCGATTGCGGCGGTTTTTCGGCGTGGATGCCGAGTCAACCGTCATTGGCACGCTCTACGCTCTGGGGGAGAAGAATCTTATTGAGCGCAAGGTCGTGGCGCAGGCGATCAAGGATTTTGGCGTGGATCCTGAAAAAGTGCAGCCGCAATTGGTGTGATTTGAGGCGGCGCCGTGCAGGCATAACGCCTGGCCCGGGGCTGTCACGCCGCGCAATGCCGGGGTGCCTGAGTATTTCGGGAGCTCCCGGAGTTCTTCGACGCTTCGGTTAGCGCTTTGGTAGTTTTTCTCTCCTGATTTGTGATGCAGCACTCGACTGTTGGCTTGCTGCAAATTCTCGTTACTGCTCCCGCCCATTGGGGCTGTCGTTCGTGGCAACTTGGATCAGCATGATCATGGGCCAAAACATGGCGATCACTATACTGCCGACCACGACAGCCAGGAAGATGATCATGACCGGCTCCAGGAGCGAGGTCATGGCCGTGACGGCGTTGTCCACTTCCTCATCGCTGGTGTCGGCGATGCGCATCAGCATGTCCGGCAGGGCGCCGGTCTGTTCGCCGACATCCACCATGCCGCCGACCATGGCCGGAAAAATCTTCGAAGTCTTGAATGGCTCGGTCAAGGTGCCGCCCTCCTTCACGTTTTCGTGAATCTTTTGAATCAGGTCGCCCACCGCGACATTACCCGTTGTTTCCTTGACGATCGCGAGCGCCTGCAAAATCGGCACCCCGCTGGTCAATAGCGTACCCAGGGTGCGCGTCAACCGCGCCAGGGATATTTTGCGACAGACCTGACCGAAAACGGGCACCGACAGTTTGAGGTGGTCGAACCACCAGCGGCCGTTGCGGGTGTGGATCAAAAACTGGAAAGCAACGAACAGCGACACCAGCACCGCGCCCACACCCAAAATGTGATCCTTGCACAGTTCGCTGATGCGCAACACGGCCAGGGTGAAGATCGGCATGGATTTTCCGGGGAGCAACCCCTCAAACACGGATTGGAACCGGGGAATGATGAACAAGAGCAACAGCGCGATGATGGCAACGGCCACCAGCATGACGGCGGCCGGATAGAACAGGGCGGCCTTGATCTTGGCCTTGATTCTGATTCCCTTTTCCATGAAATCGGCCTGCCGGCGCAATACCACTTCCAGGACGCCGCCGAGTTCGCCGGCGCGGATCATATTTACGTAGAGCGGGCTGAACACCTTGGGTTGCGCCGCGAGCGCCTCGGACATGGTGCCGCCGCCTTCCACCGACCGGGAGATTTGCGCGATGACGTTCTTCAGCGCCCGGCTGCCCTCCTGCTCCTGCAAAAGGCGCAATCCCCGCAACAGCGGCATGCCCACGTTCACCAGCGTGGCAAGTTGGCGGGTAAAGACCGTCAAGGCCGCCGGCTTGACGCGGCCGGCGGTCAACGGCACAGACCACGGGCACGTCCTGCGAACCGGCACCGATCGTTGCCGGGGCGACCCCGCCGGCCGGACCGCAGTGGGGAACAGTCCCATCTCCTTGATGCGCCGCAGGGCTTCGCTTTGGCTGATCACATCCAGCGAACCCTTGCTCATCGCCCCGCCGGCATCCACCGCTTCGTAAAAGTAATTTGACATGGCAGCCTCACAATCTCTGATTTTAGTTGTTTGACTGGTCTTTATCAGTTGGACCCGGCCGGGGAGGAATCGTGTCGCGAAAAAAATCGACGGCCGGGCATTGGAGGAAGGCTAAGAGCCTAAAGCGAATGGCGAATGGGACAATGGAATCACGGTTGGCGTTTGCCTTGGCGGCCTTTGAAGGTCAGTTCGGCGATGCCGGACTTGTCGAGTTCGCCCAGGCCGCCCTTGACCATCCGGTCGTACTGCTTCTTGGTGGCGGCGGCCAATGGAAGATGGAGGTGCTGGGCCCTGGCCAGTCTGAGGGCGATGCCGGAATCCTTGGCCGCATGGGCGGCGGAGAAGAAACAGGAGTGGTCGCGGTTCTGCATGTCTTCGCCGTCGGTCTGGAGCACGCCGGAGCGCGCGCCGGTTTGGGAAAAGACCTCGCGCAACATGGCGAGGTCGAGTCCCAGGGCATCGCCCAAGCCCAGGCCCTCGGCGAGAGCGGCGGTGTTGGCGTTCATCACCATGTTGACGAGCGCCTTGACCTGCGCCGCCTGGCTGGCCGGGCCGATGTAACGCGGGGATTCACCCAGCCGTTCGAGGATGGGCTTGGCGCGCTCAAAGGCGGCGGGCTTGCCGCCACACATGAGGTACAGCGTGCCCTGGCGCGCCTGTGTGATGCTGGAGGCCATGCAGGCTTCAAGCGATTCGGCGCCCGCGGCGGCGCATTTTTGCTCCACCCAGATGTGAATCGCGGGCGTCACGGTGGCGCAATTGATGAAGAGCTTCCCTTGCGCCTGCGAGAGCAAGCCGCCGGTGTAAATTTTTTTCATGGCGCGGTCGTCGCTGACCACGGTGATGATCACGTCTGAAAGGGCGGTGACCGCCGCCAGTTTGTCCGCCGCCACGGAGCCCAGCTCGCGCGCGAGCGACTTGGCGGCGGTGGCATTGGCATCAAATACGGCCGCCACCGGCAAACCGCACTCCCGGAGGCGGCGCGCCATGTTGGCGCCCATGCGGCCGACTCCGACGAAACCAATTTTGCCAAGCATAACAACTTCAATGTGCATTGATTTTTGCGGCGACGCAAAGGTCAATTCACAAAATCAATCCGGTGCCGGGACGCTGATTTTGTGGAGCCGCATGGCGGCAAACCAAACGGTAAACAGGACGGCCAATGCGGCGCCGGCGGCCAACGGCATCACGTGCAAAAGAACGGTGGAGGTCTTGCCGACCAGCAAGAGTGTCAGCCAGTACGCGAGGCCCAGGGCTCCGTAGAGCAGGGAGATTTTGATCCAGCGGCTGGCCAGCGCCCAGGTACCGATTGCCTGGAGCAGCCCGATAAAGACCATGGTCATGGCCAGGGGCGCGATCATGCTGGCGGCGGCTGGCGTGTTCTGGCCCAACAACCGCAGCCCCACAGACTTCAGCAGAAAAAGTCCGGTGGCGTTGACGATCAGGCCGAGCGTGTAGAGGCCGAGTAGTTTCATTTGTTCCCGGAGCTCATTGTGCCGGTGCTGATCGCGGCTGGAACGGTGGGTGAACAGGACGGTTAACAGCGGCCCGACGAGCGTGGGAATCTGGCGTGCGAGCAGGCCGGCGGCGGCGTAATCGTCCAGCGTCGCCCCGGGGAAATAGCGTTGAGCCACGAGCACGTCATACTGGCCAAAACAGCTTGAGCCGATGGCACAGGCGGCGCTGACCAGGAGAAACTGGACCATTTCCGCGGACCACGGAGAAACGGCCACTTCGGTTTTGCGGGGAAATTCCTTTTTCCAAAACAGCAAAATCAAATTGGAGAGCAGCATGACGGCGGAGGCGAGCACCGCCCATTCGGCGGTGGGCGAAAGCCGGGTGGCGGAGACGCCGAAGGCAAAACGGAGGACTGCCGCCAGCAAGCCGATGAGAGCGAGCCGTTTGAACCAGCCCAGTCCCTGGCACAGTGCCGTGATGAAGGAACTCCAGAAACCGGCCAGCACGCAGATCAGGGCGATGAAGGTGAGGCTGGCGCGCGGGATATGGAAAAAAGCTCCCAGCGGTCCGACGAGCACGATGGCGGCGACCGAACCCACGATGGTGATGTGCAGAAGAAATTTTCGACAGCCCTCCAGCAGGCCGTGGAGACGGCTGTTTTCATTGCCGAAATGGAAGCGGGCGATGTAATGGGTGACGGCCTGGGTGGCCACGGCCAGCGGCAGGCCCAGGAAGCCAATGAAGGCGATGGCGGCCTGGACGAAGCCAAACTCGCCGGTCTGGCCCTGCAATTGGCGGCGGATGGCGACTTGGAAGCCGAAGCCGATGAGCAGCGTCAAAAAGTTGGCTGCCGTAAAAATAATGCCGCTACGCCAGATGTTTTTCATGCGGGTGGTTTTTCCACCGGATTGCATCCGGTCGCTTACAGCAAAAACTCTGATTTAAATTGTACGGGAACGGTCTCGTGATCATCATTTGATGTTCTCTGGTCCCTTCGGGCCGGTACTGTTGGCCGCGATGGATATTAATCAAATCAATAGCTTTCGCAGGAACAGGGCACCGGCGCAAGCCGATTTTAATTGTTTGCGAGGTCGGGGCGCAGCTTCGCACTGCCGCCGGGAGCGCGACTCTGTGAACCGCAGCAGCGTGGAAATTCAAGACCGCGGGCCATTCGCAAACCTTCTGAAGGGCGAAGTTTTTGCGAGTCACCGACGCGCGCTCCATGAGCCGCAGCGGCGTCCAAAATTCAAGACCGCTCACGCAAATCGCAAACTCTCTGGCTGGCGGTGTTGCTGCGGGTCGCGGACCAGGTCGCTGACCCGCGCTCCGTTACCGTGACCCGCGGCTTTTCATTTGGGGTGGCAGTGTCGATTTGCGCCCCGAAGTCGGGACCCGGTTGACACCGTTCTTGGCCGGGAACTGGAAATTCCCCGGAACCCGCCGACAGGTATATCGGCGCCACGCAGCGCCGCTCTTCACCGCGTGGGATTTTGCCGGACGATTCGCGCCTTAAACCCCTGAACCGGAGCGCGGCGTTTATGGCTGGATGAATTTCAGGACGCGCGACTGCTCGGAGCGTTTGCGCAGCGTGGCGTTGAGAATTTTTTTGCGGAGGCGCAGGTTTTTGGGGGTGGCTTCCACATACTCATCCACGTCAATGTATTCGAGCGCGCGTTCCAGGGAGAGTTTCAAAGGCGACGAAAGCGAGATGCCCTTGCCATCGCCTTGTGAACGCATGTTGGTCAGGCGCTTTTCTTTTACGGGATTGACGGGGATGTCGTTTTCGCGCGCGTTTTCGCCGACAATCATGCCGACGTAAATTTCATCGCCCGGCTCCACCATCAAACGGCCGCGCTCCTGGACGGTGTTGAGTGCGTAGGAGGTGGCGGTGCCGGCTTCCATGCTCACGAGCGAGCCGTTCTTGCGCGCCGCGATTTCGCCGCGGTCGGGTCCGTATTCGTGGAAGAGATGGCTCATGACGCCCATGCCCTTGGTCGTGTTGACGAGGTCGGTCTCGAAGCCGATGAGGCCGCGCATCGGAACGAGCGCCTCGATGGTGACCTGGTCGCCGTGATGGCTCATGTTTGTGATTTCGGCTTTGCGGGCGGAAAGATTTTCCATGATCGTACCCATGCTGTCCTGGGGGATTTCCACAAACAACCGTTCAATCGGTTCGAGCGGATTGCCGGCGGCGTCTTTCTTCCAGAGAACCTCCGGCCGCGACACCAGGACTTCGTGGCCTTCGCGGCGCATTTGCTCGACGAGAATGGCAATCTGCATTTCTCCCCGGCCGCTCACGGCGAAAATCTTCGGATCGCTCGTCTGCTCGATGCGCAAGGCGACGTTGGTGCGGATTTCCTTCACGAGGCGTTCCCAAATATGGCGCGCGGTCACCAGTTTGCCGTCCTTGCCGGCGAGCGGGCTGTCGTTCACGGCGAACTCCATCTGGATCGTGGGCGGATCAATGGGAATATAGGGCAGGGCGGAGCGGGCTTCGCTGTCGCAGATCGTTTCGCCGATGAAAACTTCTTCGAAGCCAGTGAGGCCCACGATGTCGCCGGCGTGCGCCTGATCGACCTCGATGCGTTTCATGCCCTCGAAGTGGTAAATCATGGTGATTTTGCCCTTGCCGATTCGGCCGTCGCCATGCCGGCAGATGGCGGGGTCGCCGACCTTGACCTTGCCCTCGTAGATTTTGCCGAAGGCGATACGGCCGAGGTAATCGCTGTAATCGAGGTTGGCCACGAGCAACTGGAAGCCGTCGCCGGCCTTGGCGCGGGGCGGGGGAATGTGCTTGATGATCGCCTTGAAGAGCGGTTCCATCGTGCCGCTGGTATGGGCCAGATCGGTTTTGGCATAGCCCAGCTTCGCGGAGCAATAAATAAACGGAAAATCAAGCTGCTCATCCGTGGCGTTGAGCGACATGAACAGCTCAAAGACCTGGTCCAGGACCTTCTTGGGATTGGCGTTGTCGCGGTCGATCTTGTTGATCACCACGATGGGCTTGGCGCCGGCTTCGAGGGCTTTGCGCAGGACAAAGCGGGTCTGCGCCTGCGGGCCCTCGGCGCTGTCCACCACCAGCAGCACCCCATCGATCATGTTCATGATCCGCTCGACTTCGCCGCCGAAGTCGGCGTGGCCGGGGGTATCCACGATGTTGATGTGGTATTCGTGGTATTTGAAAGCGGCGTTTTTGGCGCGGATGGTAATGCCCTTTTCGCGCTCCAAGTCCATTGAATCCATGAGGCGCTCGCCTTGCGTCTCCGCTTGGTTGGCGCGGAAGGTGCCCGATTGTTTGAGCAGGCAGTCCACAAGCGTTGTCTTGCCGTGGTCCACGTGCGCGATAATGGCGATGTTTCTTATGTGCTGCATATTGTCCTGCATAGTGTCCTGCATTTCCTGTGTTTTGTCCTGCACAGTGTCCTGCATGTTCTCAATCTCAATAATCGACTCAGTCATATCCCGCCAGCATAGCAAACCCGGAGCGATTACGCTAATGGGAAAGCGACGAGACTTGTCGGGCTGCGTATATTGGAGAATTGACGCGAAAGGTCAAGCGTTGGGGTTCGGGACGGGAATTCCCGAAAGGCATTTGCGTCAGGCCCGCAATTCCGCCTGCAACTGCGTCTTCAGTCCGTTCAAGACCTTTTCGTGCGCCGAATTTACGTCGGCATCGGTGAGGGTTTTGTCCGCGGCGCGGTAGGTGAATGCATACGCGAGGCTCTTTTGGCCTTCGGGAATACCCTGGCCGCGGAACACGTCGAAGAGTTCCACGGATTCGAGATTTCCCGCTTTGGCGTGTTTGACGGCTTGCAGCACGGCTTCGTGCGTGACGGATTCCGGCACCAGCATGGCCACGTCGCGGCGGCTGGAGGGGAATTGCGGCAGCGGCTTGAAGGACTTGGCCGGATTGCGCTTGCTGAGGAGCAAATCCAGGTTGAATTCAGCCAGCAAGACGGCGTCGCGCAGGTCGTACTTTTTGGCCAGTGCCGGCAGCAACTGGCCGAGTTCGCCCAGAGGCAATTTGCCGCCCAAAGTGACGGTTGCGGATGCAAGGAAAAGGGCGGTGCTTTCCGCGCGTAGGCCAAAGGCCACGCCGCGCAGGCCGAAGTGTTCGAGGAATTCCTCCACCAGGCCTTTCAGGTCATAGGTGTCGTACTTCGCGTCGCGCGCGTCGCCGCTCCAGAAGGGCAGGGCGCGCTGGCCGGTGAGGGCAATCGCCACCCGGCGTTCTTCCTTCGTTCGACCGTTCGCCAGCGCAAAGACCCGGCCGATTTCAAACAGCGCCACGTCGTAATTCCTGCGGCTGACGTTATGCCGCAACGAGTGGATGAGCCCGGGCAGAAGGCTGGGGCGCAGCATGTCCATGTCGCCGCTCAACGGATTGGCGAGCATGACCGGCTCGGCGCCCTGGCTACGGAATTCCGCGCTGGGAATCAAGGTCTGCCCCTGTGCTTCATTCAAGCCCAGGCCGGTCAAGATCCGGCGGGCGTCGGCAATTTGATCGTAAACTGCGTCGAAGGCATTGCTTCCAAGCGCGCCGCGGGGTGGCGTGGCGGGAATTTTTTCGACGCCGAATAGCCGGCCGACTTCTTCGACCAGGTCCACTTCGCGTTTTAGATCGACCCGCCAGGAGGGGATGGCAAAGGTGCACTCGCCGGGCTCCTGCGCGGTCACGGCCAGCCCGAGCCTGACCAGGTACGAAATCTGTTCAGCGTGAGAAATGCCAATGCCCAGCAGGTCCTTGGATTTCGAAAAGCGCAGGGCCAGTTGCTTGGGCTGCGCCGGGCGGGGATACGCGTCCACCGCGCTCCCGGCGAGTTGACCGCCGGCCGTGGCCATGATCAGCTGCGCGGCCCGGCGGCTGGCCCAGTCGCAAATACCCACGTCGGCGCCGCGCTCGAAGCGGTAGCTCGATTCGCTGCGCAGGCCCAGCGTTTTGCTGGTGCGGCGGATGTTCGTCGGGGCGAAACAGGCGCTCTCGAGGAGCACGTCCACGGTCTGGTTGTTGATTTCGGTGTTCGCGCCGCCCATGACGCCCGCCAGGGCGATCCCCTTTTGCTCATCCGCAATCAACAGCATCTGGCCGGTGAGCGTGCGCTCCTGGTGGTCGAGAGTCTTGAATTTCTCGCCGGGGGCCGCGCGGCGGACAATGATGGTGGGCGGCTGCGCCGCACCCTCGGGCGCCTTGCCTTGGGCGATCAAATGATAATCGAACGCGTGGAGCGGCTGCCCAATTTCGAGCATCACGTAATTGGTCACGTCCACCACGTTGCTGATGCTGCGGATGCCCACCTTCTCCAGCGCGGACCGGAGCCATTCCGGGCTGGGGCCAATCTTCACGCCCTGGATGACCCGCGCCGTGTAGCGCGGGCAAAGTTCGGCGTCCTCGATGCGCACGGAAACCGGACCGTCGGCGCGAATCTGGGATTCCGGATTGGGGATTTCCGGCCGCCGCAGTTCATTCCCGGTAAGCGCCGCGATTTCGCGGGCGATGCCGATGACGCTGTTCAAGTCCGGACGGTTGGGCGTGATTTCGAGGTCGTAGACGACGTCGCTCCCGGTGCGGCCGAGATACTCCGCGAACGGTTGGCCGACTTTGGCATCCTCGCGCAGGATGAGCAGACCGTCGATCTGATCGGGCAGGCCCAGTTCCTGGGGCGAGCACATCATGCCGTGGGATTCGACGCCGCGGATTTTGCCCACCTTCATGGTGAACGGCTCCTGGTCGCCGGATTTCAAAGGCAGACTGGCGCCGGGCAGGATGAGCGGCACCTTGTCGCCCGCCTTGAAATTTTGCGCGCCGCAGACGATCTGGCGCTCGCCTTTCCCGTCATTCACCCGGCAAAGCGAGAGCTTGTCGGCGTTGGGGTGCTTGTCGCGGGTGATAACCTCTGCCACGACGATGCCGTCAAACGCCGCGGCGATTTTCTGCACGCCCTCGACTTCGAGGCCGAGCATCGTGAGCCGTTCCGTCAGTTCCTCGGGCGACCAGTTGAAATCAACGTATTGTTTGAGCCAGTTAAGGGTGACTTTCATTTCGCGGCGCAAACTTTACCATGAACTGCGCTGCCAAATCAAATCATCAGGTGCAACCAGGATTCTTGTTCCTCCTCATCGGAACAAAGCAAAAGACCGGAATTTGCACTGATGCGGGGAGTTATTTGTAATAGGGCCGCAGGGAGGGGGGCAATTTGCCAGTGCGCAGTGAAGTTTCGACTGCCGAATCGGGGACGGAATTCTCCGCCAGCCGTTCGATTTCTCCCCCTTCCAGCGCCGCGATGGGCGTCCCATCCTGGAACAAAATCCGGTTGGAAGCCAGGGCGGTGATCCGCGGTCCGGGTGTGACGACGCCCAGCAGGTTCAAGGGATCGGCGCCGCTCAGCACGATCAGTTCGTTTGCGGGCTCTCGTTTGCGCGTCGAGCGCAGCAGGCCGATGGCCTCGGGCAGCGCAAATTGTTCGCCGCTGACGCCGCCGACAAAATAACCGCCGCGAATTTCGCCGCGGGCTTCCCGGCGCCGATAGATTTTGCCCAATTCATACCACGTGGCCGGCAGCGATTCGCGTTCGAGCAACCGCCGGAAAACGATGCCGTAACGGTGGAGCAGTACGCTGGCAAATTTTTCGAGCGCGGCATTGCGCCTCGTCTCTTGAACGTCCGCAGTTTGAGCGGCCGCTCCATCGGCGCCAGCGGGCTGGAGCGGCGACCAGCGTCCGGCAAACTCCACGCTGGCCAGGTTCGTTTTGCGACGGCGCAGGCCTTCGTTGCGTCCGAGCGTTGGACGCTGGTCCGTGGGAACCAGCAAGGCGCGCAAGCCATCAAAGCCGTCGCAGGTGACAAACCCCAAGGCCGCCAGCTCGGACAAGGCCTGTTCGATGCGGACCGGCAACAAGCCAGTGCGCCGGATCAATTCCACGAAAAACAACGCGCCGCAGCGTTGCAGCGTTTCCAGCACGGTCCGGGTGTCGGGCGGGAGATCCGTGGCGGCTGGCCGGCCGGCCAGTTCCAGCCAGGCTTCGAGATTTTCGCGCAAGTACAAGGAAATCGGACTCGACCGCAGCGGCGCAAACGCCCGCGCCCCGGGATTTTGCGGGGCGGTCAAGCGGCCCCAGCCGATGCGCCCGGAGAAACAAAGGCGGTCCAGCCAGTGCGGATCGTAATCGGCCACGCGCGCACTGAGCACCGTGGTCTCCCAGGCGGCGAGCGGCAATTCGCGGCCGTCGAGCATTTGCAGCACCGCTTCCAGTCCTTCCGGTCCCTCCGCCCGGCGCCCAGCGGAGAGCCGTTGCCAGGCCAAAAGAAACCGTTGGAAATCCTGGAGGGAAACGGGCTGGATCTCCGCGCGCAGCCGGTTGACCGTGAGCCGATGGATGCGCGCCAACAGCCGGCGGTCACACCACTCCTGCTCCGCGGCCCCGGGATGGAATCGGCCGCGCAGGACAAAGCCTTCCGCCTCCAGTGCGAGCAGTGCGGCGTCGATTTCCGCCGCCGGCAATTCGAGGAGCCCCGCCAACTGTGTCGCCGTGACCGGTCCGGAGATTTCCAGACGCCCGCGCAACAGCTCACGGATGGCGTCGGGCCGCTCCCACGCTTTCCGCGGAACTGACGCGGCGGGCGCTGGCGTGCCAAAAGAAGCCGGGGGATAAATTGCCTGGAGCAATGGCCGCCTTTCAGCAGCGAGCCAGAACCGGGTGGCCGCCAGTTGCAGGCTGGTCACGCGGCTGGCGCCGGCCAGTTCCCGAAGACAATCGACTGCGTTCCCCTGGCCCGGGTCTTTGGCGGTGCCGGTTGTCCGTTGTGCTTCCGCCTCGCTCATCAGGCCAGCCACCAGGAAAGCGTCATGCAATTCATCGGCATTGCCGGCGGCGGGCCACGCTTCGGCCTGAACGCGCTCGATCGCCGCGGCATCCAGGAGGCCCAGGCCATCGGCATCGGAACGATCTGAAGAACGCCGGGTCAGGACGGCCTGCGTGCGGCGTTCTTCCAGCGGCGCATTGTCAAGGAAGGCGTAGGGCCGCGCGTGGAGGATCTCGGACGCCATCGGCGACGGTTCAGGCAGGTCCCGGGCAAGGCAGCGGATTTCGCCCTTCCCGATCTTTCGCAAAATCTCCTCCAAGCCGTCTATGTCCATGGCCTCGGTGAGGCAGTCCGCGATGGTCTGGTTGACCAGCGGATGATCCGGCACTTCGCGGTCGCCGATGATGTTCTCGAGGCAGGCGAGCTGGTCGGGAAAGACGGCGGCGAGGAGATTTTCCGATTCCATGCGCTGCCAGGGCGCGGGAACGCGGCGGCCGCCGCGTTGGCGCGGAACGGCCAGCGCCCGGCTGGCGTTCCAGCGCCAGCGAATGGCGAACATCGGGGCATCCAGCAGCGCCTGCACCAGCACGCGGCGGACGGTATCCGGATGCAGGAAACGAAAAACGTCGTCCAGCGGGAACGAATGCTGGGTGCCCAGCGATATGATGATGGCGTCGTCCGTGGCAGCCGCCTGTAGTTCGAAATTGAATGAGCGGCAAAACCGTTTTCGCAACGCCAGTCCCCAGGCGCGGTTGATGCGGTTGCCATAGGGCGAGTGGATGACCAGTTGCATGCCGCCCGACTCATCAAAGAACCGCTCCATGACCAGGGTCTTCTGGGAGGGCAGGGCGCCCAGCGCACGATAGGCGTCCAAATAGTAGTCCGCCACTTGCGCCGCCGCAGGCGGCGGAAGCTTCAATTCCTCAATCAGCCAGGCGCGCACGTCGCGGTTGGCTTCCAGCAGGTGCTCAATGTCAGTGCGCAGGCGGGAAACGGCCCGGGACAGCTCATTGGTGCGCGCCGGGGCCTCGCCAATCCAGAACGGAATGCCGGGCGGTTGACCCTGCGCATCCTCCACGCGGACACGGCCGCTTTCGATGCGCAGAATCCTCCACGAAGCGTTGCCGAGTTGGAAGATTTCGCCAGCCATGCTTTCGACGGCGAAATCCTCGTTCACCGTGCCGATGAACGTTTCCGAAGGCTCCAGGACCACCCGATAATCGGAGTTGTCGGGAATGGCGCCGCCGTTCACCAGCGCCGTCAGGCGCGCGCCGCGCCGTCCGCGGAGGCGGTGATTGACGGCATCGTGATGAATCAATGCGCCACGCCGTCCGCGTTTGGTGCTGAATCCCTCCGCGAGCATGTTGATGACATTGGAGAACTCCGTTTGCGACAGGCCGCGATAAGGCCATGCGTTGCGCAC
Source organism: Verrucomicrobiota bacterium (assembly GCA_049509875.1). Classification (GTDB taxonomy): domain Bacteria; phylum Verrucomicrobiota; class Verrucomicrobiia; order Limisphaerales; family UBA11358; genus UBA11358. The sequence continues at coordinate 25,682 of JBEKZM010000014.1, forward strand.
CAGGGCGAATAGCTTTTCTTCGTCCCAGTCTTCGGCGGACGCGGCAGCGACCATCTGTTGCGCCAGGACATCCAGCGGCTTTTCGGGGATGATGAGCCGGTCCAGTTCGCCGCGGCCAATCGCCCGGAGCAGGGCCGCGCATTCCACCAGTTCATCGCGGCTCAGCGGGAAGATGCGGCCCTTGGGCAGGCCGCCGCGGCGGTGTTCGGCGCGTCCCACGCGTTGCAGAAACGTGGCCATGGAGCGCGTGGCGGCCAGTTGGCACACCAAATCCACTGAACCGATATCGATGCCCAGCTCCAGGGAGGCGGTGGCGACGAGCGCTTTCAATTCGCCGCGCTTGAGCCGCCCTTCCGCTTCCAGACAGGTCCTGGGTGACAGACTGCCGTGATGCGACGCCACCACGTCGGCGCCCAACAATTCGCTCAAATGAAGCGTCACGCGTTCGGCGAGGCGCCGCGTATTGACAAAGACCAGCGTCGTGCGGTGCTCCCGGATCAGTTCGGTCAGTCGATGATAAACTTCCGTCCAAATTTCGTTGGACATCACAGCTTCGAGCGGCGATTTGGGAATTTCAATGGCGACGTCGAGCTGGCGGACGTGGCCGACATCAATGATGGCGCAATTGGGATGGCCATGTTGATCGACCTCGCCGGCGCCCACGAGGAAGCGCGCCACCTCTTCCACCGGTTTCTGGGTGGCGGACAGGCCGATGCGTTGCAACGGGCGGCCGGTCAACGCCGCCAGCCGCTCCAGACTCAGGGCAAGGTGGGCTCCCCGGCGGTCGTCCACCACGGCGTGAATTTCGTCGAGAATGACCGTCTGCGCGGCGCGCAACATCCGGCGGCCGGATTCAGAGGTGAGCAGGAGATAAAGCGACTCGGGCGTGGTGACGAGAATATGCGGCGGCCGCTTGCTGAGGGCGAGGCGCTGGGCGGGGGAAGTGTCGCCCGTGCGGACCTCGGCGCGCACGTCGATGTCGCGCCCCCCGGATTCGCGGAGCGCGGCGCGGATGCCGGCGAGCGGCTCCTGCAAATTCTTCCGGATGTCGTTGCTCAACGCCTTGAGCGGCGACACATAGACGATTTGCGTTTCATTGGGCAAAGCCGCGGCGAGGCCTTCGCGGAAAAGCCGGTCCAGTGAAGCCAGAAAGGCCGCGAGCGTCTTGCCGGAGCCCGTGGGCGCGGAAATGAGCACGTGCCGGCCGGCCTGAATTTCGGGCCAGCCGCGCGCCTGCGGCTCCGTGGCCGATCCGAACGTTTGCTCGAACCACCGCTGGATCGCCGGGTGAAATTCAAATGACATTGCCATCGCTGTCGTCTCCCTACTTGTGGGATCAATCTACGCCAGCCGTCAAGCGCCCGCGACCGGCAGCCAGGACTGTGATTTAGTCACTCCTCGGCTTGTTGGGATAATTGCGAGATAGGCATTTTGACGCACCTTGCGGCCGTGAACCCGCCAGTCACGGTTGCCCGAACTGCTCGAGGAACTTGTTGGCCGTCAGTCCCCCTTCGTTCAAAACCAATCCCGGGATGCCGTTATTTCCGGGAATCTTTTTGCAGACAGCGGCGAATTGTGCGGCCGCCGCGTGGAGCGACTCGGGCAGCGGCCAGGTGGCTTTCTTTTCCGCACATTGTTTCCGAAGTTCATCCCAGTCGCGCAGGAAGGCGAAGCGCACCGGCAGATGTCCAGTCTGCACGTGGAGGAGTTTTTCGGGATCATTTGCGGCCGCCTTTTCTGCGTCCTGCCAGCAGCGTTCGGCGCCGGTCAGCACCTTGAAGGTCAGGAACGGCTCGTGCGGATGCGTATAGCAGGCGAGGTCGCAGCCCTGCGACGCATCCAGCATGAGGTCGAGGTAGCGGCGAATCGGCCGCGCGGCCGCGCGGCCGTAATAACCATCGAGAAATTGCTGAATCAGCGCATGGTCGTCCTTTTGTGGGTTCCAGAGCAACTGGGCCAGGACCCAGGCGCGCAGTTCGGCCATCTCCGCGCCGTTGCTCTGGTAGGCGCCTTCTTCGAACACACCCTGGCCAGCGCATTTTTTGAACAGGCGCAGGTTTGGCCCCAGCGCATACCAATTGGGGTGGGGGAGCAGGTAATCCGAAAAATCAGTCACATAATCCCACAGATAGAGCCGGCGGCAGATTTTCGACCAGTCGTGGAGGTCGGCCAGGAATTTTGCGTTGGAAGCATCATCGAGCGGGGCGCGAAAATTGCATTCGATGGAGCAAAGGCGGACGATGACATTGGGCCGCGGCCGGAGCGTTTTCGGCGGCTGGCGCGTGTATTGGTAAGCGAGGGTGTCCACGGCCACGTTGGGAAATTCCGGCGCGATTCTATCCGCAACATAATTGACAAAGGCGATCATGCTCCCGGACGGTCCGCCTTCCGCGTCGTCAATGGCCCGGCAGTTCGTACATTGGCAGGCGCCAAAGCAGTCGTTTTGCGAGACCGAAATGATGGTGGCCTCGGGCGACTCGCGCAGCCATGCCTTCACGCGTTCCACTACGAAATCGCGCAGTTGCGGGTTGGACAGGCAAAGTTGAGCGTTGTCGGGGGTGCGTTTCCCGTCAATCAGGCTGTACCATTCGGGATGGGATGCAAAATATTCTTCCGGCGGAACCAGCGGATAGGAGGTGTGAACGAACCCCTTGTAAATCAAGCTGCCACCCAGTTCGGGCGGGATGCGCTGATGCTCGCCATTGGCGCCATTGCGTACTTTCCACAGCGGATCGAAGGCCGAAAACCAGAATGGCTCGCGATATTCAAAGGCGGGTTTCTCCTGCCGGTCCAAATTGGGGACGCGCAACGTTGCGTGGCGGGGAACATTCGTGGCCCACGGCGTCCACCAGCGCACGCCACATTGCTCCTGTAGAAAATGGTCCACGGCGTAGAGCGTGCCGCGCGGCCGTCCGCCCGCCAGTAGCAATTGATGCCCCCTGGTGCGCATCACGAATTCTTCCGGTCCCAGTTGGTCCAGCGCCAGCTCCGGAAAGACCGCCTGCGCCAGCGGCCCGGGCCCGACGATGATGGCATTTTTGGAGGCGCCATTCGTTTCCTGAATGGGGAATTGGGCGCCGGTGATTTCGTGCAGATATTCGGCGAGTTCCCTGGCCGCTGTCTGCTCGGGCGCGGCCGCGCTGGCATTTTGAAGGATGACACAGCGCGCCTGGCCGGAAGCAGCGATGGTGAATTCCGCCCGGGCTGATCCCGAGCCAATGGCCAGGAGCATTGCGAAAGCAAGCGGGGCTGTTTTCAGGGGCCGCATCGGCAAATCGTCAGCCGCCGCCTGATGATGGCAGCGCTTGACCATAGAGGCGCTGGAAAAGCTGCCGTCTTATTTCATCCCGCGAAAGCCCGGCTGGCAGTGATGCCAGGACCATGGCCCGCGCTGCGTCAAACATGTGCACGCCCATCAAGAACCGTTCTTCGGCGGAGCGGGCCATCAACTTGTTCCGGACAAGTGCGACGCGTTCTGTATCCGTGGACCGCAAGGCCACCACGATGTCGATGTCGCGGGTCATGCGGGGTTGGGCGTAATAGTTCATCGCCATGGACCCGGTGAGCATGTAGCTGATGTCCGCACCGTCAAGCCGCTGCGAAATATCACGCACGATGTCGAGTTCGTTCTGCATCGTCAAAACTGCCTCAAGAACCGCACATCGTTCTCGTAAAAAAGGCGGATGTCGTTGATGCCGTAGCGCAGCATCGCGATGCGTTCGATGCCAAAACCGAACGCCCAGCCGGCCCAGACGGCGGAGTCGTACCCAACCGTTTCGAAGACCTGCGGGTGGACCATGCCGCAGCCGGCGATCTCCAGCCAGTCCTTGCCCATCTTCTTGACGAGCGCGCTGCTGAAATCAATTTCATAACTCGGCTCGGTATAGCTGAAATAGTGCGGACGGAAACGGATTTTCACATCGCTGCCCATCAGTTCGCGGAACACGAATTCCACGGTGCCTTTCAAGTCGCCGACGGTGACGATTTTGTCCACGTAAAGCCCCTCGATTTGCTGGAAGGCGGGATTGTGCGTGGCGTCGGCGTTGTCGCGGCGATAAACCCGGCCCGGCACGATGATGCGCACGGGCGGCGGCTGTTTTTCCATGACCCGGATTTGCACGGAAGAGGTGTGGGTGCGGAGGAGAAACTGTTTCCTCCCGAGCCCCTCAACATCGAGCGCCGGGGAAAAGGAGGGGAGGTCCGCCAGATAGAAGGTGTCCTGGCTGTCGCGCGCGGGGTGGTCGGCGGGCGTGTTGAGCGCATCGAAGCAATGGTACTCATCCTCGATTTCCGGGCCGTCAGCCACGGCGAAACCGATCTTGCGGAAGGCGCGCACGATGTCGTCGGTCACCTGCGTCAGGGGATGCAATTTGCCGAGGGCGCGGCGGCGGCCGGGCAGCGTGAAATCAGTCGGTTCCTTGGGCAGGGCGGCCTTGAGCTCAAGGTCCTCCCGGCGTGAAACCAAGGCGGCTTCGAGGTCCACTTTGGCGGCATTGATGAGTTTGCCGGCGGCGGGTTTTTCCTCCTTGGAGAGCGTGCCGAGCTGTTTCATCAAGGCGGTGAACTTGCCGTGGGGCCCGGTCCAGGCGCCCTTGGTTTGTTCCAGGGACGCCAGGTCGGCAGCAGCCCGCAATTCCGAAAGGGCGGTTTGTTTGAGCGGTTCAATTTGATCCAGGAATCCAGCCATAGTTTGGAAGCGGAAGATAGCTGAACGCGGAGGCAAACCAAACAAAAACAAAACGGGCGGACCGGTTCGGTCCGCCCGTGTATTGAAGCCGGGAATTGAAATCAGGCCTTGGCCAACGTGGCGGCTGGCTTGCCTTTCAGGGCATTTTTCGCCGCGTTGATGATTTCGCCGAAGGCGGCGGCATCCGTGGCGGCGATATCGGCCAGCACCTTGCGGTCCAGCGCGACTTTGGCGGTCTTGAGGCCTTCTATGAAGCGGCTGTACGTGAGGCCGGCTTCGCGGACGGCGGCATTGATGCGGATCTGCCAGAGATAGCGGAACTCGCGCTTTTTACGGCGGCGGTCGCGGTAGGCATACACGCGGCCGTGGTCAACGGCGTCGGAGGCGTAGCGGTATAGTTTGGAGCGCTTCAGGCGGTAGCCCTTGGCGGCAGTGAGCATTCTTCCGCGGCGTTTGCGGGAGGCGGGGGAGTTGGTAACACGCATGGTTTGTCAAAAATCGTTAAGGTTTGTGCCAGAGGGGTCCGGCCGGCGTAAATTCAGCGGCCGAACGGCAGGTTTTGGGTGATGCGATAAGCATCGGTGGGGTCCACCTGCGCCGCTTTGCCGAGGCGGCGGAGGCGCTTCGCGTTTTTGGTCTGGGCCAGGTGGCGGCGGCCGGCGTGGGAACGCATGACTTTGCCAGTGGCGGTGATTTTAAACCGCTTGGTCACGGCTTTCTTGGTTTTGATGCCTTTTGGACGTCGCATAAATTTAATTCAATACAATAGCAAAAGAGCGCGGAGTGTATATTTTTCATTCCGTTGTGGCAAGCGCGAAATTTCGGCCAGCGGCTGCCCCCGGGCTACTTCAGGTTGGTGTTGAGGTTTAGCGGTGTGCCGGTCATCGGCCGCGTGAGATCGATCGGGGCGCCCGCGTTTAACTGGCTCAACACCGGCTGGGTGATGTCGGTATCCGCGCTGACATAAATGAATGCTTCGTTATTGGCGGCATTCAAGACGATCGTGTAGCCGCTGGCCTTGGCCTTGTCGGCGACGGCTTTCTGAATCTCGACGACGAGGTTGCCGCTCATGCGCTGGCTTTCGTCGGCCAACTGGGCCTCCGCCTGGCGCTGGAACTGCTCCAGCGTCGTTTTGGTGGTGTTGATCTCCTTCAGTTTGTCGCCGGCGGCCTGTTTGCGTTTGTCGCGCTCGTCGTTGGAGAGGGCCTGGTCATTGGCTTGGTCGAGCAGTTGCTTGTAATCGGTTTGCGCCTTCTCCAAGCCGTCGGCCATGTCCTTCATTTCCTTGCGCAACTCCAATTTGCGGTTTTCCAGGGAAACGGTCGCCTGTTTGGTTTTCCAATAGCCGTTGAAAATCTTCTTCATGTCCACGGTGGCCACCTTGGTCTGGGCGGCGGCGGACAACGCCATGGCCGACAGGAGAAGGGCCGTCAACATGATCGCTCGCAAATTTTTCATGAGCGCGAATGAAAACATAATCCGGGGCAAAAGCCAATGCAAAAAACCGTTTGGAGCGCATCTGTTTGCGGCGCAAGGGCCCGCGGCGCGGGCCAGAATTCGGAATCAGCGAAAATTTCTTCGTGCCCACGGGGATGGTTTAATGTTTTAATTAGCGGAATGAAATTGTCGCTTTTGTCTGTGTTGCTGGGAGTGGGCATGAGTCTGCCCCAGTTCCTCGGTCTCGCGCGGCCGGCGCGGCTCGCCGCGGCAGCCAGGAAATTTCCGCGGAACCTGCCGGTGGGAGTGGCGCTGATGCTGCTGGGCACCGCTTGGTTTGTGTGGAATGTGAACATTGAGCCCATCGCCGATTTTTCCAGCTTCAAGCCCTACATGATGGCCGGCTTCGTCGCGGTGGGCGTGTTGTCGTGCGTCTTCGTGCAGGACTTTCTGGCCGTGCGCGGCCTGGCGGTCGTGTTGCTGCTGCTGGGAAAAAACATGGTGGACACCGGACGGCCGCACCTCGGCCAGTCGCCGTTTGTCCTGGTCATTCAAGCCTGGGCCTACCTGCTCGTAGTGGCCGGCATCTGGTTCACCATTACGCCGTGGAAATTGCGGGATCTCATCGAATGGGCGACGGCCTCGGAATCGCGGACCCGGCTGCTGAGCGGAGTGCGGCTGGCCTTTGCGGCGTTGGTCGTGGTTTTGGGCCTCACCGCGTTCCGGGCCATGTGACATGAACCTGGCCGATTTCCGCGAGGATTATCGCCGCGGCGGGCTTGACCGGGCGTCCCTCGCGTCCGATCCCATCGCGCAGTTCGAGACGTGGTTTCGGGCCGCGGCCGGCGAGCAAGCGCAAAGCCGCTGGCGCAAAATTGGCATTGCGCTCTACAAATTGTGGTGCGCGGTCTGCAACCATCGACCGCCGGACATCAACGCCATGACTCTCGCGACCGTGGACCGGGAGGGATGGCCTTCGACCCGCACGGTGCTCTTGAAGGCCGTGGATCAGCGCGGCTTCGTTTTTTACACGAATTACGACAGCCGCAAGGGACGGGAACTGGCGGCAAATCCGCATGCCGCCCTGACATTTTTCTGGCCGGACTTGGAACGTCAGGTTTGTGTGGCGGGCATGGTCACCAAACTGCCGGTGGCCGAATCCGAGCAGTATTTCAAGTCACGGCCGCGGGGCAGCCAGCTCGGGGCCTGGGCTTCGGACCAAAGCCAGCCGGTGCCTGACCGCGCCTTTTTGGAGGCGAAATGGCGGGAACTGGAACAAAAATTTCCCGGCGCGATTCCGCTTCCGCCCAACTGGGGGGGCTTTGTTCTAAAGCCCGAACGGATTGAGTTCTGGCAGGGGCGTCCGAGCCGGTTGCACGACCGGTTCAGCTATTCGCGCGGCGCCGCCGGCGTCTGGAGGCTGGAGCGCCTTTCGCCCTGATCAAAACTTGTAAGCAACGCCGGCCACGAGCCTGACGTCGTTCTTCACGTGGTCCAGGGCCGGACGGCTGTTGAAATTGTCGTCCAGATAGGTTTTCAGGGCGAACGACTTGGTGAAAGAGGCTTCGGCACCAATTTCAAAATTGACGAGGTAGTTGTCCCAACCGTCGATTTCCGGGAGGAATTCGACGGTTTGCCAGATGCGGGAGCGATTATTGATCTTGTACTCAAACTTGTCGGCGAGGCGCACCGTGGCGAAGGTGTCGCCCTGGTTGCCCAGTGATTGGCCTTCAAAATTAACGCCGCTGCCAACGGCCAGCGACACGTTCGTCTCCTTCAGCAGGTAGTGACCCATGCCCGGTCCAATCATGAATCGGTAGTCCACATCGGCAATATAATCGCGCAAGCCTTCAGCCCGCAGATAGCTATATGTCTCGGGGGTGAACAGATGATTCCATTGCGAGGCGCCCTTATAACTGTCGGCCGTCTGCTGGGAATTCTGTTCTCCGTAAGCCAGGCCCAGGGACCCGTTGAATTCATTCTGGGGCGTCTTTTTTTCGGTGGTGAAATCGGCGGCGACGAGGGTCGTGTCGGTATTTCCGCGCGCCAACGTCAGGCCGGCGGAGATGGAGTTGTTCCAGGGATGCTTGCCCTTTTTAACCGGGGCCGCCACCGTCGGCGCATTGAGGGTAACGGGTCCCATGGGCGCGTTGGTGATCGTGACGACATTCGTCACGATCACCGTGACAAAATTGGTCACCGTAACGTAGTTCGTCTGCGCGGCAGCGAATATCGGCAGGATTGCCAGCAGCCCGGCGGCGGCAAGAAGTTTCTTAAGTAGGCTCATTCGTTGAGTTTGCGCATAAGAACAAATCCCGAAGGCCGCCGCAAGAGGCAATTCAATGTTTATTCATGAACGGGCGGCCGCCGCAATTTGTCCTGCCGCGCGGCCGGCGACTTATGAGGGCGTCTCGTCGCCCGCTGAAACAGCCTTGTCCTCGCTGATGACAGGCGCAACGGCCTGCAGCTTGTCGCCGGCGTCGAGTTCCACCAGTTTTACCCCCATGGTGTTGCGGCCGGCCTCGCGAATGTCTCCGACGAAGGTGCGCACCATCTGTCCGCCGACGGTGATCAGCATGATTTCGTCGGTGTCGCGGACCGTCAAGGCGCCGATGACGCCGCCGGTCTTGTCGCCGACTTTCATGGTAATGCGGCCTTTTCCGCCACGCGACTGCTTGCGGGCGCCGCTTTCCGATTGCACAAGATATTCGTCAAATGAAGTGCGCTTGCCGATGCCGTTTTCGCCCGCCACCAAAAGCGCGGCGTCGGGAATCACCACCGCCAGGGCTACGACGGAATCGCCTTTCTCCAGCGTAATGCCCTTGACGCCGGCGGCGGCGCGGCCCATCGAGCGGACGTCGGATTCGCCGAAGCGGATGCTCATGCCGCCGGAAGTGATCAGGATGACGTCATCGCCGTCATCTCCCGACGCGCTGTTGCCCCGGGTCTGTTTGACGTCGATGAGCGAGTCCCCCGGCTCAATCGTGATGGCGATAATGCCGCCTGTGCGAACATTGCCGAATTCGCCCAGCGCGGTCTTTTTCACGGTGCCTTGCTGCGTGGCAAAGAAGAGTTCTCCCGGCTGCGACCAGGTAATATCCTCCCGGTTCTCATCCGTCTTGGACAGAATACGGATCAGCGCGGCAATTTTCTCATCCGCTTTGAGCTCCAGCAGGTTTGCAATGCTGCGTCCCTTCGCCGCCCGGCCCATGTCCGGAATTTCATGCACGCGTTCGACATAAACCCGGCCCGTGTTGGTAAAGAACATCAGGTAATCGTGGGTGCTGGCGGTAAACAGGTGCTCCACAAAATCCTTGTCCTCGGCGGTCTCGCCTTCGCGCGTGGTCATGCCAATGACGCCCTTGCCCCCGCGCCGCTGGGCGCGATACTGGCTGACGTTCGTGCGCTTGATCAGGCCGCTGTGCGTGAGCGTGATGATCACCCCTTCGTTGGCGATCAGGTCCTCGATGGCGATCTCCCCTTCGTCGGGCACGATCTCGGACTTGCGCGGCGTGGCGAACCGGGCCTTGATCTCCTGCAGCTCGGCCTTGATGATGGCCATCACGCGCGATTCCTTGGCGAGAATGTCCAACAGGTCCTTGATTTTCCCGATCAATTCGGCGTATTCCTGGCGCACCTTGTCAATTTCCAGTCCGGTCAGCCGGTACAACTGCAATTCGAGGATCGCATCAACCTGCCGCTCGGTCAGCGTGTAAAAACCGCCGGTCAGCCGGGCGTCGTTGCGAATCAGAATCCCCCAGGTTTCAACTTGCGCCCGCGTCCACTCGAAGGCCAGTAATTTCACCCTGGCTTCCTCGCGATTGCGGGAACCGCGGATGATGCGGATGAATTCATCCATGTTGCGCAGGGCGCAGAGGTAGCCCTCGAGGATTTCAGCCCGTTCCTCGGCTTTCCTCAATTCAAAACGCGTCCGGCGGAGCACCACCTCCCGGCGATGCTCGATGTAGCACTGGATGATTTCCTTGAGATTGAGCGTCTTGGGCCGGCCGTGATCGATGGCTAGCGAATTGACGCTGAACGACACTTCCATCTGCGTGTGCTCGTAGAGATTGGCGATGACGACTTTCGGAATGCCTTCGCGCTTGAGCTCGATGACGAGCCGGCAATGTTCGTCCGACTCGTTGCGCATCGCGGAAATTTCCGTGATGACCTTTTCGTTGACCAGGTTGGCGATCTGTTCTTCCAGCCCGGCGCGGTTGACGTTGAACGGAATCTCGGTGATTACGAGCTGTTCGCGGTTGCCCTTTAATTCCTCAACCCCGACGCGCCCGCGCAATTTCACGCTGCCCTTGCCGGTGGTGAAATAGTTCTTGATGCCCTCGACGCCGCAGATGACGCCGCCGGTCGGGAAATCCGGGCCCTTGATGAATTTCATCAACTCGGGAATCGTGATTTCGGGCTTGTCAATCTGCGCGCAGATGCCTTCGATCACCTCGCCCAGATTGTGCGGCGGCATGTTGGTGGCCATGCCCACGGCGATGCCTGTGCCGCCGTTGACCAGCAGGTTCGGGAAGGCGGCGGGGAAAACGGTGGGCTCGTTAAGGCGCTCGTCGTAGTTCGGGATAAAATCGACGGTGTCCTTGTCCATGTCGGACATTAGCAACGCGCCCAAATGCGTAAGCCGGGCCTCAGTGTAGCGCATGGCCGCCGGCGGATCGTTTTCCACGGAGCCGAAATTGCCCTTGCCGTCCACCAGTCTTTCGCGCATGGCCCACGGCTGCGCCATGTGCACCAGGGTGGGATAAATCACGGCTTCGCCGTGCGGATGGTAATTACCCGAAGTATCGCCGCAGATCTTGGCGCACTTGATGTGCTTGTGCCCTGGAAACAGCGACAGGTTCTCCATCGCGTAGAGGATGCGCCGCTGCGAGGGCTTGAGACCGTCGCGGACGTCGGGCAATGCGCGGGAAATGATCACCGACATCGAATAGTCCAGGAACGAATTCTTGATTTCGTCGGCGACGTTGATCTTGGAGATTTTTTCGCCCTGGGAATAAGCGCCTCCGGGCTGCGCTGGCGGCTGGGGCGGCTCTGGATGATTGGTTTCGGTTTCGTCTGGCATGTTAAATTCTTTCAAGCCGTTGTCGGCCGGTTTTCAGGAAACACGGGCACACGAAACTTCTGTGCTGCGGCGTGCATCCGGGCGTCCAGTCTTCTCTTAAACGTCCAAATTCCGAACGTTCAGGGCGTTGTCCTCGATGAACTGGCGGCGGGGCTCGACTTCGTCGCCCATGAGCCTCACAAACATCTCTTCGGCTTCGACAGCGTCCGTGAGGTCGATGCGGAGCAGCTTGCGCCTGGCAGGGTCCATGGTGGTTTCAAAAAGCTCTTTTGCGTCCATTTCGCCAAGACCCTTGAAGCGGGTCATCTGGATGCCCTTCTTGCCGACCGTTTTGACGCCGGAAAGAATTTCAGGGATCGAGAACAGCGGGGTCACGTTGGCCCGCTCGCCTTCGCCCTCGGTGAGTTCAAACAGTGGCTTATCCTGGGCGGCATAATGGTCGATGGCCAGGCCCTTCTTCGCCACTTTGGCCAGCAGGTCGGCGATGGCCTTGCTTTCCAGATGGAGGTTGGAAACCTTTGCCCGGCGCGTGGGGCCATCTTTTCGCCGCTCGGTTTCCGTGTCGCCCCCAAAAAGATCATTGTTGGCGGTCTTGAAAGATTCGAATTCCTCGTTGGTCACGAAATAATGCACGGATTCGTCATTGCCATCGCGCACTTTCACCATGCATTGCGGCAGCGTGCCATCGGGGGAGCGCTTGTCAACGTAGTCCGCGAAATCGCCGCCGAGGCGCTTGATGTAAGTGGCGTGCTTGTCCAGCGATTCCAGCAGCGACAGAATTTCCTCGAGCTGTTTGGGGTTAAATTCGCGCCCGTCGGCAAGATTCTTCAACGTTACTTCCTCCACGCCATTTTGCAAGAGAATGCGGTTGAGTTGCAGGTCGTCATCGATGTAATCGGTCTTTTTCTTGCGGGTGATCGAATACAGCGGCGGCTGCGCGATATAGACGAAACCCTGTTTGACGAGCTGCGGCATTTGCCGGTAGAAGAACGTGAGCAGCAACGTGCGGATGTGCGAGCCGTCCACATCGGCATCCGTCATGATGATGATCTTGTGGTAGCGCAGCTTGTCAATTTGGAACGCGCCTTCACCCTCGCCGTCGCCAATGCCCGTGCCGATGGCCGTGATCATCGTTCGGATTTCGGTGTTTTGTAACACTTTGTCCAGCCGCGCTTTCTCCACGTTGATGAGCTTGCCGCGAATCGGCAGGATGGCTTGGAACTTGCGGTCACGTCCTTGTTTGGCCGAGCCGCCGGCGGAGTCGCCCTCCACGATGTAAAGCTCGGTGTTTTCGGGGTCGCGATCCGAGCAATCGGCCAGCTTGCCCGGCAGGCCGCCGCCGGTGAGCGCGGATTTGCGGACGGCTTCCCGTGCCTTGCGCGCCGCCTCGCGGGCGCGCGCGGCATTCAGCCCTTTATCGATGATGCGCTTGGCGATGGGCGGGTTCCCGTCAAAGTAAGCCATCAGGCCTTCGTAAGTCACTGAACCAGTGATCCGTTCCACCTCCGGCGAGAGCAGCTTGACCTTGGTCTGCGATTCGAACTTTGGGTCACTGTGCTTCACAGAGATGACCGCTGTCAGCCCTTCGCGCACATCGTCGCCGGTGATCTGCGGGTCCTTCTCCTTCAGCAGTTCATTCGACTTGGCGTATTGATTGATGGCCCGGGTCAGCGCGCTGCGGAAACCGGACAAATGAGTGCCACCGTCCGGATTGTGGATCGTGTTGGTGTAGCACAACACCTGGTCGTTGTAGCTGTCGTTGTACTGCATGACCACCTCGATGTGGACCTCGATCTCCTTGTCGTCTAATTTCTCCCGGACTTCCTTGCGGAATGAGATTGGTTTGGGATGCAGCGGCTCCTTGCTTTTGTTGAGCTGTTTGACAAATTCCTCGACGCCGTTTTTGTAATAATATCGCTCCGGCTCGGCGTTGGGTTTGCGCTCGTCGGCGAATATGATCTCCAGTCCCGAGTTCAAGAAGGCCAGTTCCCGCAGGCGCTGGCTGATGATTTCCGGTTTGAATTCGACCGTCTCGCGGAAGATTTCGGCGTCCGGCTTGAAGGTGATGAGCGTGCCGGTGCTCTTGGTTTTGCCGATGACGTGCAGCTTCTCGATGGTCGCGCCGCGCTCGAATTGCATCGCGTGGACTTCACCGTCCCGGGAAACTTCCACTTCAAACCATTCGCTGACGGCGTTCACGCATTTGGCGCCGACACCGTGCGTGCCGCCGGAGAATTTGTAGCCTCCCTGGCCGTATTTGCCGCCGGAATGCAGCGTGGTCAGCACCAGTTCCACGCCGGGCAGGCCGGATTCCGTATTGATGTCCACCGGAATTCCCCGGCCGTTGTCGCGAATGGAAATGGAGCCGTCCACGTGAATGGTCACCTCAATGCGGTCGCAATGCCCGGCCAGATGTTCGTCCACGGAATTGTCCAGCACTTCGCTGACGCAGTGATGCAGCGCGCGTTCATCGGTGCCGCCGATGTACATGCCCGGCTTTTTGCGGACCGCCTCCAGCCCTTTAAGCTGGCTCAAATCGTCCGCGTCGTACTTGCCATCCGCGATCTTATCCGCCACCAATACATTGTCTTCCGCAGAGTCCGAAACAGTCTCCATAGATTCATATTTCCGCCGGCGATTTAACGCCAGCTGGATTCTGAAAATTTTAGGAAATTCGAGGTGAATCCACAATGTTTATTTCGGCTTTTTTGCGGTCAAAAATACCATTACTTGTGCGGATTTAGCTTGCAATGCGGATATGTTGTGGTTGCCAGTTTTGGTGAAATCCGGCCCCGACACAGCCCGTCCGGCCCGCTGGATTCCGTGGGTGCCCGCCGGGAAACGCCGTTGCAAATCCGTAATTTATTTGTCACGCGCCATTTATCATTTTAACATCGCCTCGTGCAACCTCACCGCGATCAACTGCTCGCGCCGTTGAAACAATTCTTTGGCTTTTCCTCCTTCCGCCCGTTGCAGGAGGAGATCATGCGCGATGCGCTGGCAGGGCGGGATGTCTTCGCGGTGTTACCGACCGGCGGCGGCAAATCGCTGTGCTTCCAGTTGCCCGCGCTGGTGCGGTCCGGCCTCACAGTGGTCGTTTCACCCCTGATAGCGCTCATGAAAGACCAGGTGGACGCACTGCAAACCGCCGGCGTCGCCGCCACGTTTCTGAACTCGTCGCTGGCCGCGGGCGAATCGCGGCACCGTCTGCGCGGTTTGCACCAGGGTGAATTTCGGCTGCTCTACGTGGCCCCGGAACGCCTGATGTTGTCCGGATTTCTCGACGACCTGAAACGATGGCAGGTGAACCTCTTCGCCATCGATGAAGCGCATTGCATCAGCGAATGGGGCCATGATTTCCGTCCCGAATACCGGCAGCTTTCAACCCTGCGCGGCATTTTTCCGCACGTGCCCCTGATGGCGCTCACCGCCACGGCCACCGAACGCGTGCGCGGCGACATCGTCAACCAGCTCCATCTCCAAGACCCGGCGCTGTACGTCGCCAGTTTCAACCGGCCGAACCTGACCTATCGCGTGGCGGCCAAAACCGGCGCCTATGACCAGGTCCTCTCCTTCATCCGCTCGCGCCCGGGCGAAAGCGGCATCATCTATGGGCAGGCGCGCAAGACCGCGGACAGCATGGCCGGCAAGCTGTCGGCCGACGGCGTAAAGGCGCTGCCATATCACGCCGGTCTGGGCGCCCCCGAGCGATCCCGAAATCAGGAGGCATTTCTGCGCGACGAAGCGCGGGTCATTTGCGCGACCATCGCCTTTGGCATGGGCATCAACAAGCCCAATGTGCGCTATGTCATTCACTACGATTTGCCCAAGAACATCGAGGGCTACTATCAGGAAACGGGCCGGGCGGGCCGCGACGGTCTGCCCAGCGAGTGCCTGCTCCTGTTCAGCCCGGGCGACCGGATGAAGCAGATGCGCTTCATCGACGAAAAACCGAACCCGCGCGAACGCGAGATTGCCCGCGCGCAGCTTGAACAGATGATCCATTACGCCGAAATTGCCACCTGCCGCCGCGAGTTTTTGCTGGGCTATTTCGGGGAAGAATTTGGGGCGCCGGTCTCCGCTCCAGCTCGTCCCGGCGCCGTCCGCGCCGGGCTTGACGCGGGCGCGGCCAACTGTTCCGGCTGCGACAATTGCCTGGCCCCGCGCGCCACCTGGGACGGGACGCTCGCAGCCCAGAAATTCCTGTCCTGCGTTTATCGCATCCGCGAGAAAAGCAGTTTTGGCGTGGGCGTTCAGCATGTGGTGGAGGTGCTCTGCGGAGCGGACACGGAGAAGATCCGCAAGTTTGGGCATCAAAGACTTTCCACCTACAACATTGGGAGCGAACACACGCGGGCCGAATGGGGGGCCATTGGCCGCGAACTCGTACGGCTGGGCCTGCTGCACCAGAATGCGGACAAGTTCAACATTGCGGAGCTGACCGACGCTGGCCTGGCGGCGTTGAAATTGCGCACCAAGATCACGCTCACCAGGCCGGTTGCGCCCACCGGGACCCAACTGCCTCGCGCCGGCGAAATCGCCTGCGACGAGGTGCTCTTTGAGCAGCTCCGCGCGTTGCGCAAACGGCTCGCCGACGAGCGCGCGGTGCCTCCGTATATCATTTTTTCCGACGTGGCCCTGCGCCAGATGGCGCGGTTTTATCCGGAAAGCGAGCGCGATTTCTCCCGCATCAGCGGCGTGGGCGAGAAAAAGCTGCGCGAGTTCGGGGGCATTTTCCTGGGCGAAATCGCGGCCCATTTGCAGGGGCATGCCCGCCAGATGTTTGCGGATGATTCTTTCACCAGCGAGACCGGCGTTTCGCCGGTTCGAGGGGGCCGGGATTTGTCTGAGACGGTGCGCGAGACGTTGCACTTTTTTCGGCAGGGTAAAACGGTGTGGGAGATCGCCCGCCTGCGCTGTCTGAAGGAGGGCACGATTTTCGCACATCTGGAGGAGGCAATATTGGCCGGGGAACCAATAGAGGTTGGCGGCCTGGTGACCGTCGCGGCGCAAAAAGAGATTGCGGCGGCTTTCACCCGGCACGGCTTCGGCAATCTGGGTGGAGTCTTGGAATCACTGGGCGGACGGTACAGTTACGGCCAATGCCGGGTCGTTCGCGCCGCCCTCCAAAAGTAGATGACCCAAATCCGTCTGGATTTTTACGCGCGCGAACCCTATTTTCCCCCAATGGCTTTGACCGAAAATCTGTTATCGCATCCTGACCAATTTGTCCGCCGCCACAATGGCCCGAACCCGCAAGAAACCGCCGAAATGCTTGCTCTGCTGGGCCTCAAGAGCCTCGATCAACTCGTGGAGGCGGCGGTGCCCAGGCAGATCCGCTCCCCCCAAAAGCTGAATTTGCCCCCCGCCCGCACCGAGTTTGAAGCCCTGGCCGAAATTCGGCGCATCGCGTCCCACAACCAGGTCTTCCGCTCCTTTATTGGCCAGGGCTATTACGATTGCATCACGCCGCCGGTCATCCAGCGCAGCGTCCTTGAAAACCCCGGCTGGTACACGCAATACACGCCCTATCAGGCGGAAATTTCCCAGGGCCGCCTGGAAGCGCTGCTCAATTTTCAGACCCTGGTGAGCGATCTCACCGCCCTCGACATCGCCAACGCGTCGCTGCTCGATGAAGCCACGGCTTGCGCCGAAGCCATGATGATGGCCCATCGCTTCAAAGGCTCGGAGGCGCGCAACGTTTTCTTGGTCTCGGATGCCTGCCATCCGCAAAACCTCGAAGTGGTCCGCACCCGCGGCGCCGCCATTGGCGTGGAGATCGTGGTGGGTAATCATGAGACGTTTGCCTTCAGCGAGAAAGTCTTTGGCGCGCTGGTGCAATATCCCGACACCTGCGGCGCCATCCACGATTACGCCGCGTTGGCCGAAAAGGCGCACGCCGGGGGCGCCATGTTTGCCGTGGCCACCGATTTGCTCGCCCTGACGCTGATCAAGCCGCCCGGGGAGTTTGGCGCGGACATTGCGGTCGGCAGCGCGCAGCGTTTTGGCGTGCCGCTGGGCTACGGCGGACCCCATGCCGGGTTCTTTGCCACGCGCGACGAATTCAAGCGCCAGATGCCCGGACGCATCGTCGGCGTCTCCAAGGATTCGCGCGGCAGGCCCGCCTTGCGCCTGGCGCTCGGGACGCGCGAGCAGCACATCCGCCGCGAAAAAGCCACCAGCAACATTTGCACCGCCCAGGCCCTGCTGGCCAATATGGCGTCGCTCTACGCCTGTTATCATGGGCCCGAGGGATTAAAGGAGATTGCGCAGCGCGTTCAGGCCTTGACTGGCATATTGGCGGCTGGTTTGGAAAAGCTGGGCCATAAAGTTGGAAAGGCGTCCCGCCTGCCATTCTTCGACACGCTGATCGTCGTTCCCGGTAGCCACGCCGTTGCGGACGTTTTGAGGATCGCTGAAGCGCACCGGATGAATTTTCGGCTGATTGACGCCCAGACGATTGGCATCTCGTTAGACGAGACGACCAGTGCTGGCGATGTGGCCGAAATCTGGCAGGTCTTCAATCGCAACGAGCCGGTTACGTTCACGGTCGCTGAACTGGCGGTCCCTCGTCCCTCGTCCCTCGTCCCTCGGCAATCAGAGTTTCTCCAACACCCGGCCTTCAACCGCTACCATTCCGAAACCGAGATGCTCCGCTACATCAAGCGGCTCGAATCCCGCGACCTGTCGCTCACGGCCTCGATGATTCCGCTCGGTTCCTGCACGATGAAGCTGAACGCGGCGGCGGAAATGTTTCCCATTTCGTGGCCCGAGTTTGCCCGCATCCATCCGTTCGCACCGTTGGGCCAGGCCCGCGGCTACCAGATGCTCTTCCAGAACCTGGAGGCTTGGCTCGAGGAATGCACCGGTTTCGCCGGCATTTCCTTGCAGCCCAACGCCGGTTCGCAGGGCGAGTACGCCGGCCTGCTGGTCATCCGCGCCTATCACGAATCGCGGGGCGAAGCGCACCGCCGGGTCTGTCTCATCCCCACTTCCGCGCACGGCACCAACCCCGCCAGCGCCGCCATGGCGGGCCTGAACATCGTCGCCGTCGCCTGCGATGCCAACGGCAACATCGATGTGGCCGACCTGCGCGCCAAAGCCGGGGCCCACAAAAACGAACTGGCCTGCCTCATGGTCACCTATCCCAGCACCCACGGCGTGTATGAGGAGGGCATTCGCGAGATTTGCGAAATTGTGCATGCCAACGGCGGCCAGGTCTATATGGACGGCGCGAACATGAATGCCCAGCTCGGCTTGACCTCGCCCGGATTCATCGGCGCGGACGTGTGCCATCTAAACTTGCACAAGACGCTTTGCATCCCGCACGGCGGCGGCGGGCCCGGCGTGGGCCCGATCGGCGTGGCCAAACATTTGATCCATTTCCTGCCGAGCCATCCGATCTTCACATCGCGGTTGGATGAGCATCACGCCAAGCAGCACATCGGGCCGGTCGCCGCCGCGCCGTGGGGCAGCGCCGGCATTTTGCCGATTTCCTGGATGTACATCGCCCTGATGGGCGCCGAGGGTCTCACCACGGCGACCCAATATGCGATCCTCAACGCGAACTATGTTTCCAAGCGCCTCGAAAAATATTTCCCGACGCTTTATCGCAACAACGGCCTGGTGGCGCACGAGTGCATCCTGGACCTGCGCGAATTCCATGCCGTCACGGCCGAAGACGTGGCCAAGCGGTTGATGGATTACGGTTTCCACGCGCCCACGCTCTCCTTTCCCGTGGCCGGCACGCTCATGGTGGAACCGACCGAAAGTGAATCGAAATTTGAACTGGATCGTTTCTGCGACGCGATGATTTCCATCCACGCTGAAATGACGGCGGTGGAATCCGGCGCGGTGGACCCGAAGAACAATCTGCTCAAAAACGCTCCCCACACCGCCGACCAGATCGCCAGCGACACGTGGAACCGCCCGTATTCGCGCGAGCAGGCGGCTTATCCAGCCAGAAGCCTGCACGAGTACAAGTTCTGGCCGCACGTGAGCCGCGTGGATAACGTCTTTGGCGACCGCAACCCGGTCTGTTCGTGCGCCGGGATGGAAAATTATTCGTGACCTCGTGAAACGCGACCTTGCGACCGCCGTCGGTGTTGTTCTCCTAATTATCGCAATTGCTGTTGTCCTTAACACCCTGCCCCACCCGCAATCGAAGCCGCCCGCCTTTGGTGAATTGATGCCCGTACGGGCAGCCATTCCGGTTCAGTCAAACGGTTTCGCGCTGCTGCTTCAGGCCGGAAAATTGCTGTCGATTTCAAACAACGAACCAATCCTGGCAAACTACACAAACTGGGACGAAACCGCGGCGCGGGACATCCTAGCGAGAAATGAGACCGCGCTGGACGCTTTGCGCCGGGCATGGGCCTGCCCGCTTTTGCAGGTGGAAGCGGTCACGAATATAGAACAGGAGTTCCCTTACTTGAGCGACTGGAGACATCTGGCTCAATTGGCGATCGTCGAAGCCCATTTGTCATTTAGCAGCAACCAGCAACAAGGATTTACCCAGGCAGTGGAGGTGGTCCGGTTTGGCCAGCGCCTTCAAGAAGCTGACGGTGCACATATTCATTATCTGGTTGGCGCGGCCATCAAGAGCCTCGGATTGAATTGCCTTCGTCATTTTGCAGGCGAGACGAGACTGTCGGCGAGCAACCTCGTTCTGGTTTCGGAGGAACTGACTAATTTTGAGTCCAGCCAGGCCGCACTGCGCCAGACCCTTAAAGTGGAATACTTAACCTCAGCGAAGTTGATTGAGACCATGGCCACCAACCCGATTGCCTGTGTGGCGTACATATATAGCGTGGACAGGACCAAACGGGACCTGGCCGACCAGCTTCTACTCATTATGCGGGCTCTGACTAACTGCTATGCCACGGGTGTCACTGTGTTGCCAGTTGCCCAGACCAATCCATCTTATGTCAAATTCCTGCTGCATGGAAATCTCATGGGAACCGTAATCAACAATATGACCTTGGACAGTCGTACCCACATGCTGGCCGCCAAGTGCCGCGAAAACGTGTCGGTGCGCGCCACCCGGCTGGTCCTCGCGTTGCGGGCGTTTCAAATTGAAAATCAAAGGCAGGCCGGCTTGTTGGAAGAGCTGGTCCCCAATTTTGTGGAAGCGGTGCCGCTGGATGACTTTGACGGCAAGCCACTGCGTTACTCGCCCAGCCTGAACGAGGTCTATTCAGTGGGAGTGGGTTTGATCGATTCCGGCGGCGTTGAGTCCACCAATTCAAGAACCGGCAACATTTTGTTCCCGCTTCGCTGACAAAAATCAAACGCGTTGCGACCTGAACCCGATTTTCCGTTGGACCTCCGTCGGTAGCGGGGGCAAGGTCATCGTCCTCAGACCATGAAATTGCAACTCTCTTCCTGTCACGAGGCAGCCTCGACGCTGTTCGATGTTCTCGTCATTATCGTAATCGTTCGGAAGGAAGCATCGGCCCTCAGGAATGGACACACGTCAGAGCTCTGAACCCACGCGCATACAGTGATGCCGCGAATTTAGTACGTGGGAACAATGTCTCCCTCTCCCCGGGGTAGAGGGACGGGGTGAGGGTAAGCGTGAAATGTACTTCCTCCGAAACAGCAATCTTTTGCATCCCAAGCCTACGTTTCCTGGAATGTGCCGACCTCTAAAACCGGATGCACATTGGGATAATGAACGCGCGGGCTGGGAGCGCCAGTTTCCGACTCGGCTCGGTCCTATTGCAGCCATCCAACGAGCCGGGTCGGAGACCGGCGCTCCGGTTCATGGGAAGTTCCGTTGACGCGCATCGTCGTTCGGACGATCGCGGGATTTGCGTGTGCGCGAAATCCGGCGCGACGCCGGATTTAACAGGCTGGAAGCCTGTTCCACCCGCCTCAATGCGCGGCTTTGGGAGTCATTTTCACTGATGGCGTTTTCCCGGCGCGCGCGTTGAAACTTTTCCACATACGCGCCGGCAGCAGGCCGAGGGCGATGAAACCGAGTTGGCTGGCCACGAAGAGCACCAGCCACTTGAAGGCTGCTTCGGTGAAGCCATAGCTGTGCAGGCCGATGCCCAGCATGTTCACGCCGAACCAGGACCAGGCCGTGACCACGTTGCCGAAGATGGCGCAATTCACCAGCCCGCGCTCACGAATGATCCCGCCCCAGCGCAGATGCAAGATCAGCGCGTTCCACAATACGATGATGAGCGCGCCGTTTTCCTTCGGATCCCAGCCCCAAAACCGGCCCCACGATTGATCGGCCCAGATGCCGCCCAGGACCGTGCCCACAAAACTGAACAGCGTGGCGAAACAGACGATGCCGTAGATCATACGGGAAAGAGATTTGCCGGTGGTCTCGTCCAATGTTTTGGTAAACATGCCGCGCAAAACGTAAATCAGCGCCAGGAAACCCGCCACAAATGTGCTGGCATAACCCACCGTCACGGCCACCACGTGGGTGGCCAGCCAGAAATTGGTGTCCAGTACAGCCCGCATCATTTCCATGGTGTCACCCTCAAGCGCCAGGTGGTGCGCGATGATCAGTGTGATGAAGCCCATCCCGGCCGCCACGACCGCCCCGATGCCGTTCTTGTGGAATTTCTCGAGAATCAAACCCAGCAGGCAAGCGCCCCAGCCGATGAAAATCGCCGAGGAATACAGGTTGGTCACCGGAGGACGCCCTTCGAGCACCATGCGGTAAATCAATCCCGTGGTGTGAATGGCAAAGGCGAGCCACAGCAGCCAGACGGAGGAACGCCGCAGCGTGTCCGACAAATTGAACCAGAAGAAGCAAGCCAGCAATCCCGCGAGGACGTAGATCACCATCGCGCTGTAAAACGGTTCCATCTGGTTGAAGAACAGTTCGGCGCGGGCCTTGGCGACGGCCTTGGGCTGGCTGCTGGCGAGCAGCGAACGCAGGTCACCGAGCGCGGCGTTGAAATCCCCCGGCTGATTGGCGGCCAGCGCGGCGGCCATTTTGGCGTAGTCGTGGATGCTCGCGTCCAAGGCGGGATTTTTGGCGTGCGGCGCGTCGAGCAGGGCTTCGCCCATGCGGCGCCATTGGCCCTTACTGTCCGGCGGCAATATCAGCGGTGGCTCCATGCCGGCCATGAACTGGAATTCCTGGATGAAGGCGGCAAAGACCTTGAAATTGGTCTGGTCATAGGCCTTTCCTGCCTGCTGCGCCTGCGCCGCTAGAATGCCCTCGGGAATCAGTTTCTCGAAGCCGTCCAGTTGTTCCGGCCAGTTCTGTGCGCCCGCCGGCTCCACGGTGTTTCGCAAGGAGGCGTAAAGCTGCAGGCGCTCCGCCATCTTGGCAACGGCATTTTCGTAGGGGGTGCGGGCGGCTGCCTCGACTTTTTGCACCCGTTCATTTTCCTTGCCGAAGGTGTCCAACATGGGCTGGATCTGGTTCCAGGTATAATGCTTGCCGTCGGATTTTTTGGCGGGATCGCGATCGGACAACTTCAGCAGCGAAATGAGATCCGGGTTGTCGAAGCGGAACACGGGCCAGTCGTCGGCCACCGCCGAATTCATCATCACATTGGCCAGCCATTCGGTGGCGGGGATGATTTTTGGGTTCTGGTTCCAGTCCTTCCACGGTTCGGTGTTCAGGGTCTGTTTTTCGCGAATGGCCAGCAGGGAATTGCGCGCCAGCGAATCCATGGGCTCGATCCGTCCGCTGGCCGTGATGGGCAGCTGGGCGAATTGGTTGAAGGCAAAATCCCGGTCCTTCGGCGGCTGCAAATTGCCGAAAAACCACAGCGCCATCACCAGCATCAGGAATGGCGGAAACCATTTTTGGAAAGTTTTTTTCATTTCTTCTTTTGTTTGGAGACAAAGCCGACCAGGTGAAACATGAACTGGATCACGAGACCCGTCCCAACCATCGCGCATCCGATATACGGCGTCAACCAGCCCGGATTACGGACGACCTGCAGGACGGAAGACGGCGTGCGCCCGGCTTGCTCGGCGACCTGGCCGGCGTCCATCTGATATTGATAATAGGTGAAGCCGCCGTAGCGCAGGGGATGGTTCATGGAAATTTCCACCTCGCGGTTCTCTCCGGTTTGGAGATTGGCAATGCGCACACGGCTGCGGAAATCCTTGGGAATATCGGTGCCCGGGTAAACCGTATGCGTGGCCTTGAGCAGGGTCAGGGAAAACGGATGAACCACGCGCGCGGGGCGCATCGTGAAAATGAACTTCCGGCCACCGACTTCGACGGACTGGGGCGCGACCAATTCGCCGGCAATTTTCTGGGCCATCGCCGGCCCCATTTGCTCGAAGCTGCTGCGAACGGCCGCCACCAGCGCGGGATCGCCCGCCCAATCGCTGGCCACCCAAGTGCCCAGTGAGCCGGAGGCGGTGCGCAATTCCAGGACCGCCGTCGGAATGTTGCGCTCGTCCATCGTCTTGGCTTCGTCCTTTTTGAAGAAATCAAAATTATTCGCGATGCCGTTGGGCGCCAGCGGCGGGGCATTTTGCACCATCGGCGCGCGGAAGTTTAGATCCGAGTTGTGCCAGTTGGTTTTAACGATGATGTCGAACGGCAGGCTGGTGATCTGCAGCCCCGTGCCCGCCTTGAGTAATTTTTCCGGAATGGCCGTCACTTCGCTCCCGGATTGGAAGATCAATTCATATTCCGTTGCACTGTCCGAATAATTCCGCGTCTCGCCTTCCGCGAAGTGCATTTGCAGTTCGCGCGAAAGCATGTCCGTGGAAAGCTGGCCGACCAGCAGCACGATGACGCCCGCGTGGGCAATCTGAATGCCGGTCTTCCGGAGGCTGAATTCAAACCGGTAGATGTGGGAGGCCACCAGGTTCACCAGCAGCAGCGTGCCAATGAGATATCCGCCCGGCAGCAGCAGCGGGACCGTGTGCCCAAACAAATGCGCGCCGATCACGATCCACTGCTTGAAGTAGTGCGCCTGCGCGCCGTAAAGCCCTTCATCCGCCTGCGCCAGCGTCCCGATAAACACGAGCACAATCGCAAAGGCGAGCAACGCCACCGTGAGTTTTAGCGAGGTGAAAAAATCGACGATTATCTTCATGGCGGCGGTGCTGGCCTATTTCGCCGCCGGATACTGCGCGGATTGGGCAAAGTTGATGAACGCATCCTTTTGCTGGCCGACCACGTCCGGATCGCCCATGAGCTTGTAGAACCAGGTTTGGCCATTGAGCGGCAGCACCATGCCGATCAGTCGCGCCGCCTTTCCGGCCCGCGCATCAGTGCCGGTGAAATCGACCAGCACCGCCTTGGTTCCTGAAGCATCGATGGATGGCAGTTTTGCCAAGTCGTCATCGCTCATCGCCGGCTGGCCAAGCTGGCTGCGCCAGCGGTTGAGATTCGGAAGCAAGCCGCCGCCATTGCCATCGAGCTGGCTCACATTGACGGCGGCGGATGCGTCACCGTTGCCCTGGATGACGTAGCGCGCCACCAGAAACTGCATCAGCTCACCTTCCTTCCAGCCCGCGGGGACGGTCCAGGTTGGTTTGTCCGCGGGCGCGGCGGCGCCCATTCCGGGCAGGGCCGGATGCGAGGCCGGCAACTGGCTCAGGTCCATGGTGGCCGCCGCGGCCGGCTTTTCGAATTCCACCGACTTCAGGAACGCGATGAACGCCGGCTTGTTTTTTTCCGCCAGGGCGGAGTCGCCCATCATTTTGAAATACCAGGTGGATTCGTCCGTATGCAGAATGGCGCCGAGGATGCGTTCATCGTCGCCGCTGCCGGGTGCGCTGCCGGCAACGTCATACAGGTCCGCCGGCTGGCCGGCGACTTGCGCTGCCTCGGCGGAGTTCTTCAGCCCGGCTTCATCGAGCGGAGATTGGCCGACCTGGCCGCGCCAGCGGTTGACGTTGGCGGCGTCGCCTCCCGCGGAGCCGCCGAGCGGGATTACGCTGACGTCGGCGGTTTTGCCGCCTTCAGAAATGTCAAAACTGGCCACCCGCAACTGAGTGAGCGGCTTTTCCATCCAGCCGGCCGGCAGCGTGTACTTCAACTTGGGCAGCCCGGAATTGTCCGGCACGGGCAGTCCGTCGGGCATCGTTGTCGGCATCGCGGCCGGGGCGGTGGCGGCAACCGGCGGCGGCGTGGTCACCACTGAATCGCTGGAGTCCACTTTGTAAACTTTGACGCTGTCGCGGCCGCAGCCGGCGGTCAGGCAGAACAGCGCGGCGGCGGCCAGCGGCAACCGGATGGAATTGGTGGATCGTCTCATTTCAATGGTGCGAAAAGTATAGTAAAAGGCAAATTCCGGCGATACCTTTGTTGGTATTCGCTAACCATAATTTGCCACAGGTAGGACAAGAAATGAATACCTGTTTGAGGACGCGGATGGAATTCCCAGGCGCGTCGCAGGTCCGCAAAATGTTTTGTACTGCGGTGGCAAGCGAAGTGCGGCACCGCTTTCGAGCAGGCTGCGGTCCCCCTCAATTGGAGGCCGTTTCGCGCGGACGAAAGCGCCGTCGCGGCGCGCTGCCGGCGCAGCCCAAGACGCCGAAACAATCGCCGGCGCATCGCTGTTTTGCGAATCGTTTTGGAAATAGCTGTGGGAGCCGCCGAACGGGTTCAACCGACACCCATGTTGAGCAGGAACTCGATATTGCTCCGCGTCTTCTTGAGCTTGCCGAGCATCAAATCCATGGCTTCGACCGGCGGCACGCCGGTGAGCGCACGGCGCAGAATGACCACGCGCGTGCCCTCGTCCGGATGATAAAGCAGCTCTTCCTTGCGCGTGCCGGAGCGTTCGATGTTGATGGACGGGAAAATGCGGCGGTCCACCAGCGCTCGGTCGAGATGAACCTCCATGTTGCCCGTGCCCTTAAACTCTTCAAAGATGACTTCGTCCATGCGCGAACCGGTGTCCACCAGCGCCGTGGCCATGATGGTCAGCGAGCCGCCTTCTTCGATATTGCGCGCGGCCCCGAAGAAGCGCTTGGGTTTGTGCAGCGCATTGGCGTCCACGCCGCCGGAGAGAATTTTTCCGGAATGCGGCTGCACCGTGTTGTAGGCGCGGGCCAGCCGCGTGATGGAGTCCAGCAGGATCACCACATCGCGCTTGTGCTCGACCATGCGGCGGGCCTTTTCGATCACCATTTCGGCGACCTGCACGTGCCGCTCCGGCGGCTCATCGAACGTCGAGGAAATGACCTCAGCGCCTTTGCAGGAGCGTTCCATATCGGTGACTTCCTCGGGGCGCTCATCGATCAGCAGGATGAAGAGGTAGGATTCGGGGTTGTTCTTCAAAATCGCGTTGGCGATTTTCTGCATCAGGACGGTTTTGCCAGTGCGGGGCGGGGCGACGATGAGGCCGCGGGTGCCCTTGCCGATGGGGCAAACGAGGTCCAGGACGCGGGTGCTGACTTCCTCCGCCGTGGTTTCGAGGATGAATCTCCGGTTGGGGAACAGCGGGGTCAGGTTGTCGAAATGCGTTTTGTCCTTCGCCTTGTCGGGCTCTTCGCCGTCCACGGCTTCGACTTTGAGCAGGGCGAAGAATTTCTCCTTTTCCTTGGGAGGCCGGATTTGGCCGGCGATGAGGTTGCCAGTCTGCAAATCGAACCGGCGGATTTGTGACGGCGAAACATAGATGTCCTCCGGGCAGGGCAGGTAGTTGAAGCTTTGGGAGCGCAGGAAGCCGAAGCCTTCGGGCAGGACCTCAATGACGCCCTCGGAGAACAGGACGCCGGCGCGCTGGGCATTCTTTTCCAGAATGTGAAAAATGACCTCGTGCTTGCGCATGGTGCCGAAGTTTTCCACGGCGTATTCCTTGGCCATGGCGTTAAGCTCGTTCATGCTCATGGCCTGCAGCTTGGCAATGTTCAGCGACGTGGCGATTTTGTCGCGCTGATAACCGCGGCGGTCCGTCGCCCGGGCGTCTTCCTCGGTGGGCTCGACCGGCGCCGAAGGTGGACGGAGTTCCTCGGGGGTTGTTGGCGCCGCCAAGCTGGACGTTTCCCGCTGCGCGACGGCTTGGGCGGAGGCCTTGACGCTGTCCACCGTCCGATCTGCCGAATCTTCAGGGGTCACCGGGGCGGGAGGCGGGACTGGCGCCGGTGCGGTTGGGGGTACGTGGGCGGAGGCGGTCGCCGGGGTGGTCTTGCGCCGCTCGGCGTGGGCTCTGGCAGGTGCTGGAGATTTGGCCGGTGCGGGGGCGGGCGGCGCCTCGACCGGCGCATCGCTTACCGGCGCCTCGGCGGCGGCGGGCGATTCAACGTCCGGCGTTAAGCTGGCCGCGGCCGCGGCGGCCTTGGCGGATTTTTTACCGGCCGTTTTTTTCGTGGAGACTCTAGGCATAAAATAGCATTATGTTCGTGACTGGATTCCTATTGCGCAGCGGCCATGCGTGGTGGAGAGTCCTCCCGCATTGGACGGGCTGCGTCAGGAAAAGTTCAATATGAGTTTACTGACCGACTGGGATTTTGTCTCAAATCGGCAAGGGGAATAGCGCAGTCAACGGCGTTACTGTGGACGAAAACCGGGGCGCTGTCAATTTTGATTTTTTCGTGTGCGTTTTCCCGG
Organism: Verrucomicrobiota bacterium; assembly: GCA_049509875.1. Taxonomy (GTDB): domain Bacteria; phylum Verrucomicrobiota; class Verrucomicrobiia; order Limisphaerales; family UBA11358; genus UBA11358. Next base: position 53,393 of record JBEKZM010000014.1, read on the forward strand.
GCGGCGGGTGCTATAAGTGACCCAACATGACGCCCGATTCCGAACTGCTGTCCGAATTTGCCCGAACCCGCTCCGAAGCGGAGTTTGCCGAGTTGGTCCGCCGGCACGTGAACCTGGTTTATTCGGCAGCGCTTCGGCAGGTAAACGGCGATACGCATCTGGCCCAGGATGTTGCGCAAACCGTCTTTGCCGATCTGGCGCGCAAGGCGAAAACGTTGGCCGGCGGCGAACACTTGACCGGCTGGCTCTACACCAGCGCGCATTTTGCGGCGGCCAAAATTGCACGCACGGAATCCCGGCGGCGCGACCGGGAGGAAAAATTTATGCGCGAACCCACCTGCGACCCCGCGCCCGACGCCGAATGGGAAAATCTCCGGCCGGCGCTGGACGACGCCATGCACGAGTTGAAGGCGGCCGACCGCGAGGCGATTTTGCTGCGTTATTTCGAGAACCGGCCGTTTGCCGAAGTCGGTGCGAAGCTGGGATTGAACGAAAACGCCGCCCGCATGCGGGTGGACCGCGCGCTGGAAAAACTGCGCTCCGTATATGCCCGGCGGGGCGTGGTCGCCACTTCCGCCCTGGCGGCCGCCATTTCGGCGAATGCCGTTCAGATGGCGCCCGGCGGCCTAACGACAGCATTAACCGCAACTTCGCTGACCACCGGCGCGGCTGGAACCGGAACCTTCACGCTGCTTAAGATTATGACTGCCACCCAAATTAAACTCGGCATCAGCGCACTCCTCGCCGCCGGCGCGGCGACGGCGCTGGTGGTGCAACATCAGGCCTTGAAAAACGTCCAGGGGGAAAACGAACTGCTGACTCAGCAGGTGGGCCGACTGACATCCGACCTCGAAACCTGGTCCAACCGGGTTGCGGTCGCCGGTGGCTCAAAAGCACTTCCGGCCGACCAGTTTAATGAGCTGCTGAAGTTACGCGGGGAAGTGGGACAGTTGCGCAGGCAGGCCGGCCAGGCCGACCGGTTGCGCGCGGAAAACGAACGGCTTCAAGCCGCGCAACGCAACGCCGGGCTCCAGCCGGTTTCGGCGGATGCGCCGGAACAGGAAAAGCAGGCCAGCATGGCAAAAATGAACAACGCAAAACAAGGAATGCTCGCGTTCATCATGTTCGCCGTTGACAATCAGCAACAGTATCCCACGAATTTTGAACAGGCGTCGCGCTATTTGCCGGACGGGGTGATGGGACAAATTGAAAGCGGTTTTGATATTGCCTACCAGGGATCAATTGCTGGCATCACGAATCCGGCGACAACGATCGTTCTCAAAGAGAGGCAAGCCTGGCAGGCCAGCAGCGGCAAGTGGTTCAAGGCCTATGGCTTTGCGGACGGCCATTCTGAACTGCACACGGAGCCAGATGGAAACTTCGACGAATGGGAGAACCAGCATACGGTTTCGCCGGCGGCTAACCAGTAGGAGTAATCTACACCACCGCTTCCTTTTCCTCGACGTTTTCTTTTTTCAGTTCATCCAGCGCGCGGAAACGGTGGGCGGCAAAGCCCGCTTCCACGCCGAGCTTGTTCGTGGGGTTGTAGAGGCCCGCCAGCAGCAGGGACGGTTCAAGCACGCGGCGCATGTCCATGATCAGCTCATCCGCCTTCACGCCCACCCGCACGGCGCGGACAGCATACACCGATCCCAGCACCGGTAGTTGCAAATAGAGCTGCTTGACCGTCTCCGGCCATTTGTCATCCACCAAAACCACTTTTTGCCCGACGCTGAACATGACCTCACTAATATGGCAGCGGAAACCGCGCCGTCAACTCACGCACGCGGACCCGCACCTTGTGCGCCCCATCGACATTTTTCAGGTCCATCAATACCTCCGAAATCATGTCAGCGATGGCGGCCATTTCGGCCTCCTTCATGCCGCGGGTGGTGCAGGCGGGCGTACCCAGGCGGATGCCGCTGGCCTGGAAGGGCGAGCGGGTTTCGAAGGGGATGGTGTTCTTGTTCACGGTGATGCCCGCCTCATCCAGCGCATTCTGGCAGTCCTTGCCCGTTATGCCCTTGGCGCCCACATCGACCAGCATGAGATGATTGTCGGTGCCGCCGCTGACGAGCCGGTAGCCGTTGTGTTTCATGCCCTCTGCCAGGGCGACGGCGTTTTTGAGGATCTGCTGCTGATAGGCCTTGAAACCGGGCTGCAAGGCTTCGTGGAAACACACGGCCTTGGCCGCGATGACGTGTTCCAGCGGGCCGCCCTGGATGCCGGGAAAAGCCTGCGAATCGATCTCCTTGGCGTATTTCTCGCCGCACAAAATCAAGCCGCCGCGCGGACCGCGCAGCGTCTTGTGCGTGGTGGTGGTGACAAAATCGGCGTGTCCGACGGGGCTGGGATGCAGACCCGCCGCCACGAGCCCGGCGATATGGGCGATGTCCGCGAGCAGATAAGCGCCCACCTCGCGGGCTATTTCACCCATGCGTTTGAAGTCGATGATGCGCGGGTACGCGCTCGCCCCCACCGTGATCATCTTGGGCTTGTGCTCGCGCGCCATGGCGGCAAGCTGGTCGTAATCGATGTGCTCGTCCTCCTGGCGCACGCCGTAATGGACGATCTCGAAAAAGCGGCCGGAGAAGTTGGCCTTGTTGCCGTGGGTCAGGTGGCCGCCGTGGCTCAAGTCCATGGTGAGCATCTTGTCGCCGGGCTTGAGCACGGAAAAATAAACGGCCATGTTCGCGCCCGAACCGGAATGCGGCTGAACGTTGGCGTGTTCGGCACCGAACAGCTTTTTCGCGCGGTCGATGGCGAGCTGTTCAACCACGTCGATGAACTCGCAGCCGCCGTACCACCGTTTCTTCGGATAGCCTTCGGCATATTTGTTGGTGAGCACGGACCCCTGGGCTTCCAAGATGGCCGGGCTCACAAAATTCTCGCTGGCGATGAGCTCGATGTTCTGCTGCTGCCGCTGGCGTTCCTGCTCGATGGCGGCGGCGATTTCAGGGTCCACGCGCACCAGGCGCAAATTCGCGGGGGCAAAGCGCTCGTCGATTTTGAGCACCCGGCGTTCATGCCGGCCGCCTTCAAACGTGGCGCTGAGGAACGCTTCGAGTATTTTTTTGCCGGTCTCGGGGGAAATTTTGGCGCCGCTTAGGCAAAGGACGTTGGCGTCGTTGTGCTCGCGGCAGCGCGCCGCGCCTTCGGCATCGGCCACGGGCGCGGCGCGCACGCCGGCCACCTTGTTGGCGGACATGCACATGCCCACGCCGCTGGTGCAGATCAGGAGGCCGAATTCAGCCTTGCCGGCGGCCACCGCTTCCGCCACGGGCAGCGCAAAATCCGGATAATCATCGGCCGGGTCCTTGGTGATGGCCCCAAAATCCTCGACGGTCAGGCTGCGCTCGCGCAGCCAGATCTTCAGGGCGTCCTTGAGTTCCAGGCCGCCATGGTCGGCGCCCAGCGCAAAATCGGCCGTCACGACGGCCGGCCGGGCTTCGGTTTTGGAAAGGAGATTTTGTTGTTCCATAAATTTCAAAATGGCGGCGATGCCCAGTTCGATCTGGTTGCGGCACTCCACGTAAATCTCATAAGGGCTGCCGATCGGGTCGCTGATGTCCTTTTCGTAGGATTCCAGCGTGTCATCGAACTCGCGCAGCAGAAAGGTTTTCTCGGCATATTGCGGATAGAGCAGGGCCACGGTGTCCACGTGGCTGTGGGTCATGCCAAAAATATAATCCGCGTCCCGCACCATTTCCGCCGTGAGGGAGCGGCTGTGCTGTTGGGAAATATCGAGGCCGATCTCGCGCATGGCTTGCACGGAAAAATGGGTCGGCGGCTGGCCGTCCATGGCGCCCAGACCCGCTGAAACCACGCGAAACTCACCGCGACCCTTGATGGCGTGGCGGAAAAGCCCTTCAGCCATCGGACTCCGGCAAACGTTGCCGGTGCAAATAAAGAGAAATGTCTTCATCAAGAACCGAGCCATTAAAGGTGATTGGCCAAAGGCCTGTCGTCAATCCGAAACGGCGCAGGGGAAGCGATTGACGATTGGCGATTGGCGATTGATTGAAAAAAAACTCAACATTCATCTCGCAACGGCCAAGCAAGGCGGAGGGCGGAATTGCCCAAACGATTCGCGCACTGAATCCTTGAACCGACAGCACCACATTTCGCCACGACGCTGGGAGCGTTTCACCCTCTCCGCGTCGGCGGCGTCGGCGGAGCCGATGGGGAGAGGGCCGGGGTATGGTGTGCGTTCCACTGTCTTGAGGTTGATGTTGAGGAGGCAGGAGGGAGAAAAGCGCAAGGCGAATGGCGAATGAGGCGGGGACATTTCACCCCAGCCTAGCAGCCTGGCTGATCCCATTTTATGCTTCGCTTTGGTTGAAATAAACATTCGATAACGATAGTGCAACCTCGTTTTCCCGTTTTTCGCTTTGCTCCCGTGCGGCCATCGACATTCGTCATCCCCTGGCCTCATGCAAGGCGGCCAGCGCCTTGAGCAAGTCCGCCGCGCGCGCCAAGGCCGGGTCGCGAATGACCGGTTGCTGCGGTTCGGCGCGGGGAGTCGAGACGTCGCCCTCGTCGTCGCCGTCTTTGATACGTTTCCGGACCAGGTCCGCTTCGCTGGTATGGTCCACGAACGCCAGCAGGTTGGTGGGGGAGCCCGCCTCGAATGGCTTGGTTGAATTCGCCAGAAAAGGATCGTCTTGGAACTTCCGTTCGTCCTCCGGGCTGACGGCCACCACGATGTCCGGCGAGAGGCCCTTGGGCAGATTGGTGCTGCCGATGAGGATGGCCGAGGCCGAGTTGCGCAACTCGGCGGCGAGTTGGGCGGCAGCTCCGCGCGTCTGGCTGTTGACCAGCACGACCAGCGGCGATTTCCCGTGAATGAAGTAATCGGCGGCGTTGGTGGCCGCGCCGTCGGCAAAGCGCAAATCCAGCACCGTGCCGGCGAGATGCCGGGGGACGGTGGCGGCGCGGATCTGTTCGGGAACGTTGTCCGGCACGCGACTGGCCCGGAGGCACAATACGGCATTGTCCAGCACGGAGACCTTCAAAGACGGCTCGGCGGTGCCGACAGCACGCGCGGCGAGGGCGGCCAGCAGGAGAAACAGGCATCTCTTCATGTGCCCAGACAATGCGCTAACTTGGGCCGAAAGTAAAGCGGAGGGCATGCAAAAGCCGCCTCGGTTTCAGTGGCCAAGCGGGAAAGAGCGAAGACAGGGGTGGGGGCAGCCTGTCCCCACTTCCGGAGCGCGGTTTGTCCCAAACCGCAGCGCGCGTCTTGGCATGGGGCTGGACGTGCTCATCGGCGAGGGCTGGCGGAGCGTTGGGTGTTGGGACAAACCGCAGTCCGGGGCGAACCGCAACGGCCGGGGAGCGCGGCCGTCCCGGCCGCGGCAACTCTCTGACGACTGGCCGATTTCGCCTATTTTCCGCCGCCCTCGCACTGCTGACGTCTCAGCCCGGGGCTTGGCCGCCAACATCAAAGAAGTGGGGACAAGCTGTCCCCACCCCGGCATCGGGGTCTCCGTTAATTAGGCATTGCCGCCCCGGTGGCAAACCCCGTTGCCCTCTTCCTCCATGCCAGCCAGAGAACAAGACCGGCGACGGCTGTCAGACCCGAAATCCACAGTAGGGCAACGCCGCGCGTCGGCACGCCGTAGCCGAAATCCCGACCCTGAAGCAATGTTTTGTAGTTAATTTTGTTCCCTGCCAGCAGCGCGAGCGTGGAATCATCGGCCGGGGCGATGATTCCTAAATAATGTCTTTTGCCATGTGGCGTGACCCACAGTTCCCGCGAACCGTTGCTGTATTCTCTGATCTCGAAGCGGGCGTTGGGATGGGCCACGATCATCGTTCGCGCCGCCGCGGCGGAAAGCGTTGCCGCGCGCCAGGGAGTGTAAAAACCAATCAACACACACAAACCTATCAGGACCAGGGCGACCGGCACGGCGATGAATTTCGGCGACACGCTCCACAAAATGACGATTGCGCCGCCCCCCAACAGGCAGACACCCAAAACCGACATCCAGGGCCGCGGCATGAAGTCATAGCCGAAATCGCGTCCTTGAATGTAAGTCTTGTAGGCGATCCCTTTATCGGCCAACAACGCGAGGGTGGCCGCGGAGGCAGGCGCAATGAAATCGGGATGGCCAAGATGTGCCGGCTGGCAGATCCATAATTCCTTGGTGCCATTGCTGAATTGATAGATTTCGTATTCGCCGTATTTCTGATCGGCAACGATCTTTGGCACCTCGGCTGCGGACACCCTGTGCACGCTCCAGCGCGTGATCAAAGCCAGCATGAAACCCCCTGCCAGCATGACCGCCGCCACCGAAACCGCGAGGGTTTTGAAGGCGTTCTTCGCCGCGCGAGCATCGCGATTCACGTCGGATTCCCGCCGGACAAACAACCGCTGCTCCCACGGGCGGCCCGCCAGCACGACTCCGCCCATGGACGTGATAAAGATCGACAGAAAGATCAATCCGTGCCACGTGAGCCCGGTCTCGATGAAATCCTGCCCTTCGACCATCGTTTTATAGGCATCCCCGCTTTGCTTCAACACGGCCAGGGTCGCATCATCCGCCGTGGTGAAATAAGCGACCTGGCGGCGGCTTTCTGGCAGCCGGATTCTGAGCATTTTGGTGCCGCTCGCATCTTCTTCGATCCATACCTCGGCGTCCTTACGGCTGGAAAGGGTTTGTTGCGCCTGCGCGGCGGACAGGTTTTGTGAGTTCCAAGTCTGCTGAAACAGCATGGAATAAAGGAAGTAACCACAAATTAAAGCCGGCACCAACAGGCCGAGCGCCATCCACGTGGCAAAACGTCCTTTCAGCGGCTTGTCGAAGGAGCCTTTTTCCGCATCCTCATGGCGCAAGCCATGCCACCATCGGCCAATCCAAATGACCAAAGCCACCAGCACCACGGGATAGAGCAAACGCAGGAACCAGGTCGTCCCCGCGAAATACGTATGATAAAAGGCGGGCGTTGAAATCAATTCGGAAGCCAGCCATGCCGGCGCCGCAATCCCCAGAAAACTCACCGCCAGCAGCCGCCAGCAGGAAACGACGTGTTGCAGATCCCGCGCCGAGCGTTTGCAGGCGCGGCTCATCATGCAGCCAACGCAAGCTCCGGTGAACGCGAAGAAACCCAGCAGCGAAAACAGGAACAGGACACCGCCCGTCAGCACTGCTGCCAGCATGGCAAGGCTGGTGGCCGCCTTGACCGTCGAGCCGCCCTTGATGGCCACGCCTGCGACCGCGGCCTTGGCAGTGGTGGTCACCAGCGGCAGCGCGGCCAGGACGCCCAGCGCGAACGCCTTGTCCGGCTTCGTGTGCTCCAGCGCGGCCTCAACGAATCCCAGCACCTGCCGGTGCAGCAGCTTCCTCCCGCGCGAAAGACGCTGCCTCACGGCGTCCTCGCTCAAGTCCAAGCTCTTGGCCACAGCCTGGATCGACTGGTGCTCGCGATAAAACAGCACCAATGGCTCGCGATACACTTCCGGGATGCGTTCGAGGGAGCGCCAGAGGATCGCCTTTTCCTCGTCGCTGATGACATGGTCCCGCGGCAGCGGCTCGGGCGAGGTCCATTCTTCCACGGATTCCAGCGTTTCCGCGGCATGGGCCGGTTCCTTATCCAGGCGCCGATACTCCTTGCTTACCAGGAAACGGTGGATGCCGCACAGCCACGCGCGCAACTTGGCCGGCTCGCGCAGTTCCGCGAGACGTTTCCACGCGGTGACAAAGGTTTCCTGCGCCAAATCCTCGCTCAGGGTAACATTCCCCGTGGCGCAATAGCCCAGCGACGAAATCAGGTTTTGATAGCGCTCCACAATCTGGCGGAAGGCCTCCCGGTTTCCCTGCAGGCTCTCGGCGACCAGATCGGCGTCGTTGAATTCGGCGGCGGACATCGTTTCAGCGGTGATCATATCACCTCTTAAGCACCCAAAAAAGGATAAGAGGTGACAAGAAATATCTCGAGAAATGCGATACGAAGGGCTGCAGGTTCGGTGATCCGTCAAAATCGCAAGTGGGGACGCGGGGACAAGCTGTCCCCACCCCGCCGGTGGCGCACTGCCTTAATTTGTATTTGGAGTGGTCACGGCGCAGCCACTGCCCCAAGGACAATGCCGAGCGGCGCCCCGTCACCCAATCGTGACACTTCTTGACTTGACGATTCATAACTTTATGGAATACTAAATATTGGTCACGGTTATAGGAGGCGTCATCCATGAATTGCACGAAAATGTGCCGGCGTCTTTTTTACATCGATGCCGCTGTGAAATCGGGGCCAGCGTCCACCGGCTCCCCAAAGGGGAGGTCTGCATTCAATGGCTTCGGTATATACCCCACCGCATTAAAAGGAGAAATTATGACAGCTCGTTCAAGCGTCCGTATCTGTTCAATCCTGTCTTCCAGCCTTGGCTTGGGGGCATTGCTCCTGCTGACCACCACGACGGTGATCGAAGCGCAAGTCCAGTGTGTGGAAACCAACAAGGTCAAATACCTGCAACCTCCGAACTTGGCGGGCTTCGACATATCGGACTCTTTGGGCTACGTACTAGCCGATGATTTTGTTTGCACCAACACGGGCCCGATCACCGACATTCACATCTGGGGTTCCTGGCTGAACAATGTCCACGGCGTCATCACGAATTTCTGGCTGGGCATTTACAGTGACGTGCCGGGCCTGGGCAATCCGGCAGGACCGCCCACGCCCAGTCATCCGGGAAACTTGCTCTGGTCCGAATCATTTTCCCAGGGACAGTTTGCCGAATCGGCAGTGGCGGCCAGCCAGGAACAGTTCATCAGTCCGGCCTCGGCGAACATCATTGGGCCGGACAGCGAGGCTTGGTATTATTGCTTCTACCCTACGGCGCCTTACCTCCAAACGGGTTCCATTTCGGCTCCCGTCATTTATTGGCTGGCTGCGTACGCCCAGGGGAACTTCGGCCCCACCTATACGAACACGCCCCAGTACGGCTGGAAAACGACCTTTGCGGTAACAAATGACACCAGCGTGAACACGCTCTGGACGGGCGCGTTGCCGACAAACAACGTCTCCTGGACGCCCAACGCCGTCCCGGCAAATGCCCCGAACGGCGGCCAGCCCCTGGATCTGGCCTTCATGCTGGCGACACCCACCAACTATACGCCGCCGTCCTGCTGCCCGGACACCAACGGCGTCAAATACGTCCAGCCGCCAAACCTGAACAACGGCATTGACGTGGACGCCGCGAGCGTCCGCGGCGGGGTTCTGGCGGACGATTTCCCGTGCTTCACCAGAGGTCCGATCACCGACATTCACCTCTGGGGCTCCTGGCTGAATGACCAGGTTGATTTCAACGCGACGTTCATCCTATCCATCTGGAGCGATGTTCCCGCGACCCCTGCCAACGGACAGCCAAGCCATCCGGGCGTCTTGCTGTGGACTCAGGCGTTCGGCCCCGGTGAATACGACCTTTGCCCCTATGCCACGCTGCCGGAACCTTTTGACGACCCCAATTACAATCCGCCAATTCCGCCCTCGATCAAACCCTTTGGCGGTTCGACCAACCTGTACTATCTGTGTTTTTATGCCTTTGCTACCAACACTTTCCACCAAACCGGAGGGCCGAACTCGCCCACCAACTACTGGCTTTCGGTGTCCGAAGTTCCCAATCCCACCGCTGGCGCGCCATTCTACTTCGGTTGGAAGTCATCGTCCATCAGCTACAACGACGCGGCGGTGGCCTCGTTGAATGCTCCCTACCCTGCGCCAAACGCCTGGATGCCACTGGTCGATCCCCAGACCGGTGCAAGCCTGAATTTTGCGTTCAAGATCAACACCGCCACGAACACTGCGCCGCCGGTGGTTTGCATTGAAACGAACGGCGTCAAGTACGTTCAAGTCCCCAAGACGATTGGCGGTTTCGACGTGTGGAATACTCCCTATGTGCTGGCCGACGACTTCGTCTGCACCAACCCCGGGCCAGTGACCGACATTCATCTCTGGGGTTCGTGGGTCAACGACAGCACGCTGACCAACTCCATTACTTTTTGGCTGGGAATTTATGACGATGTGCCGGCGGGATCCGCGAATAATCGCTTCAGCCATCCGGGCACCAATCTGCTGTGGCAGCAATGGTTCGCGGCGGGACAGTACGCCGAGACGATTTGGACCGCCAATGCCGACGAGCAATTCCTCGATCCGGGACCGACCAACATTTTGGGAACGGATTCCGTGGTGTGGTATTATTGCTTCTATCCCACGAACCCGTTCGCGCAGTTGGGCACTTCCATCGCCGCCAAGACTTACTGGCTGGCCGCGTATGCGGGCTTGCCCGTGGGCATCGCCCCGCGCTACGGCTGGAAGACCGCCACGAACGTGTTGAATGACGCGAGCGTGCACGCGCCCTGGCCCGGCGTGCCGCCGACCAATAATCCCGGCTGGACGCCAACGGGATTCCAGCCCCCCACCGGCGCGCCGTTTGTTCCACTGGATCTGGCCTTTAAACTCACCACCCCCACCAATTGCACCGGGCCGATATTGATCAAGAATTATTATACCAACTATGTGGTGTTGACCTGGCCCAACGGAATTCTCCAAGCGGCCACCAATGTGGCCGGTCCCTATGCCGATGTGCCCGGCGCCACTTCACCCTACACCAATATAACCAAAACCTTGCCGTACAAGTTTTACCGGCTCCGGTGCGATTTGCCATAGCAGCCTGCTCACCAAGAGGGGCTATTCCCGACCGGGGAATAGCCCTTTGAACCAGACCTCGTTCAAGATGGGAATGAACTTACGGCACTATCACGCGATAGAACATGCGTGGGGCGGTCAGACTGTTGGTCACCGAATACTGACGCGCGATGGAATTCGTGGTCCAAGGACCGTTGAGGTTCGAGGCTTGCAGCAGGATGCCCGCCAACCAATTCAGGACGATCTGGCTTCGGTGATGACTGGACTAATCACAGCCTGAAGGGGGCGCATGAATTCCTTGTAAGCGCAGGACATTCATTCCCCCGCCCGCGGGACGGTTTCCCGCAAGAAGGACCTTAAAGGCCGCAAGTGAAAACTGTACCTTGACAAAGCTGATTTGTCTGGCACGGTTGCTGGGAAAAGAGGAAAAGTGCTAAATCGTCCGTTCGCAATGGAGGCAGCAAAAAATTAAACCAGCAGCCATGAAAAACCCATACCCCAGGCACCGCCTTTACTTGGCGCTGCTGGCCACCGCCGCTCCGGCGCTGATGTTTGTCGCCCCTGCCCGCGCGGATTACCAAACCACAGTTCTGGCCGATAAGCCGCTGGCATACTATCCATTGAACGAGTCAACGCCCTGGACGCCCAACGTGGCAACCAATAGCGGGAGCCTGGGATCGGCGGGAAACGCCGTGGGTTTCGCCGGCGAAATATTCAAGGAGCCCGGTGCCATCGTGGGCGACCCCGACACGGCGATCAGATTTAGCGCCATTGACACGAATTCGGACGATGGCGGCGTGCCCACGGTCATTCCTTACGTTGCAGCGCTCAATGCCTCCGGTTCGTTCAGCGTGGAAGCCTGGCTGCGGCCAACCGAGGAAGGCGCCGGCAATGCGCAGTGTCCGCTGTTCAACTGCCAGGCCTCCACGGAGGATTTCGGCTGGGACTGTTACCAGAGGGCCTCCACGATGGGCACTGGCCAACAGGGCTTTGAATTTTACATGAACGATAACAACGGAAACAGAGTGGGCGATGCAGTCGGAGGCTCATACACGATCGGGCAATGGTGCCATTTGGTGGCCGTATATGATTCAACTGCCGCCACTTTGACACTTTATATCAATGGCGTGCCGGTGGCGCAATCCACAGGTGTGAGCGGATATGTACCCAACCCTTCGTATCCGATGTCCATCGGCGGCTATTGGGATGGAACCCAGAACCCGTTTGTTGGTGACATCGATGAATTTGCCGTTTACACCAGTGCGCTATCGGCGGCCCAGGTGCTGGCTCATTACCAGAATGGAACCAATGCGTCGCGCGCCACGCCGTATCCGTCCCTCATTATTTCGGATGGCGCGGCGGAGTATTTGCGCCTGGACCAGCCGGCCAACGATGTCGCGGCCAATCTCGGCACTCTCGGCGCCGCCGCCAACGGCATTTATAGTTACACCACCAACGGTGTGGCCGGCCCGCGGCCGCCGGTTTACCCCGGCTTCGAGTTATCCAACCTGGCCGCTGATTTCAACGGCACCAACAGCTACGTCGAGCTGGTCAATCCGGACGGGCTGAATTTTACGAATGAGATCACGCTCGAGGCGTGGGTGCAGCCGAATACCAATGATATTGATGGCGCGACGGCGGATGTGATTTCGCATGGCATCGACGACGCCGAGGCAAATGGCGTCTCACTCCAATTGGTCAATGTTTCCGGGGGCGCGGGATCCGCCACTTATCAGATCGGGTCTGTGGTAAGTGGGACGGCCACGAGTGCCAGCTTTACCATACCGGCGGCGGATTTGAGCGGGACAAATTGGGTGTATTTGGCGGGCACCTATGACGGGACCAATTGGAACATCTATCGCAACGGTGTCTTGGATGGTTCGCAGCCGGGCACCGGTTCGATTGCGATCAGCAACACTTGGTGGGCCATCGGCGCCCGCGGGCGTTGGAAACATCAGCCGGGATATCCCACCAGCGGATTGGAATTGCAATTTGCTGGCGGCATCGACGGAGCCGCCATTTACAATTACAGCCTTTCCCCGGCCCAGATCGCGGCTCACTACTCGGCGGGCGTCCAAGGCAACTCTGAGCTGACGGCCTCGCGCTCCGGGTCCAACCTCATACTGACTTGGCCCACGGGCACGCTTCAGTCCGCGTCCACCGTGGCCGGTCCCTACACCGATCTGGGCACCGCCACCTCGCCCTACTCCGTGCCGCTGAACAGCGCCACGCAGATGTTCTACCGGCTAAAATTCTAGCGAGGCAGGGCCACAGACCCCGGCAACCACGGAGGAACGCGAATGGAGACAAATCGAATCGTGACGCGCGTTGCCTCTGGCGATTCCAGTGGCCCTCGGCGCATTTGCCACTGGCTTACGCGTCAACGCATTTTTTCGGATGGAAAACTTCTCGGCACGGGCATTTTGACCGGCGGCCGGAATTTGTGAGAACAATTCGTTGAGATAAGAAAATGGCACCCGCCAACGCTTGGATGAGTCGCTCAATGACGACCGCTGCCGGGTGCGCAACACCAATGTTGTGTGGATCCCGGCGGATGCTTCCGCCACTTGGCCATCAGTTTGCACACGCATTGGCGGGAACAACAGCCCAAGTCCCGTTCGTTCTGGTTCACCGACTTCCAAGGGGCCCTGGGCAAAATCAATCGAGCCAAGGCCTTCGCCTTTGCTACAAACCGTCACCCTAAACTCACCTGAACCTTTCAGGCACACGCGCTGCCTTCATCAAGAGGTCGAGCATAATGGTTTGACGAAGTTCATGAGCTGCGTAGACTTTCAGGGTCATCCGGCATGAAGGTTCAGCTATGAAAATCCCATCCAAAGCACCAAGGTTTATCGGTCTGTTGATCATGATAACGGTTGGCCGGCCAGGCCTGCAAGAGGCGGTTGTGGCCTCAAATTGCGACCCGCCGCCCTCCGGCATCGTGGCTTGGTGGCCGGGCGAGGGCAACGCCACCGACACCATCGGCACGAACAACGCTGTGTTGGACGGCGGGGTGACTTATGCGCCGGGAGAAGTGGGACAGGCGTTTTCGTTTGCGGGGACGAGCGGCTATGTCTTTGTGCCGGCCAGTTCCGAATTGAATGTCGGGTTGGGCGGCGGGCTAACGGTTGAAGGGTGGATCGAAACGCCGACGACAAATGTCTCGCAAATTATCGTGGAATGGCAAAGCGCTCTCGTTGCCGGGGGGGTGCATATGCAGACGGGAACGGGCAGCGGCGGCGATACGAGCGCAGGAGCTTTGTACGCCAACCTCATGGACACGGGCGGTGGCAGCCACATGATCTGGTCAAGCCCGGGCGTTCTGGTTGCCAATCAGTTTCAACATATCGCGCTGACGTATGACGAAACTTCGGGCTTGGGCACGTTATACGTGAATGGCACACTCGTGGCGCAGTCGAGTTTGGGGGTGTTCACGCCGCAGACGAGCAATGATTTTTATTTGGGAATGCGGCTGGGCGGTTTGCTCCAATATACGGGATTGATGGATGAAATCAGCGTTTACGATCGCGCCTTGGCAGCCAACGAAATCGCCGCCATTTACCTTGCCGGCAGCGCCGGCAAGTGCTTCATACCGACGCCGCCGTATATCACGGTGCAACCGGCGAGCCAAACGAACGTGGTCGGCGGTACGACCACCTTCAGTATCGCCGCCTCCGGCACGCCGCCCTTGAGCTATCAATGGAGCTTCAACGGGACAAATATCCTCAATGCAACCAATACGACGTTGATGCTGGCTGATTTGCAATGGATCAACGCCGGCAGCTACTCCGTGCTGGTAACCAATCCGTACGGCGCGACCAACAGCGCCCTTGCCACCTTGGCCGTGAATCCCGCGCCGCCCTGCGATCCACCGCCCTCGGGCCTCGTTTCGTGGTGGGCGGCTGAGGGCAACGCGCTGGACAGCGTCAGCACCAACAATGGCACGCTGGTGGGTGCCGTTGGCTATACCAGCGCCGAAGTCGGCCAAGGCTTTGTCCTCGACGGTTTCCAAGAAATGGTGACGGTAGGCAACCCCCCTGCCCTCCAATTGCAGAACTTCACCATCGAGTCATGGATCCAGAGGGTCAGCACGTCGGAGGTGCATGTCGGAGGCGGCAATGGCATCATTTTTGGCTATGGATACGGCGGTTACGCGCTCTATCTTGACCAGGATGGTACGCCGGTGCTTACCCAAATCGACATTGGGAACACCCAGCCGCCGGTGTCAATCACCGACACCAATTTCCATCATCTGGCCGTTACCAAGTCCGGCAGTACGATTTTCTTCTACGTTGACGGCGTCCCCTATTCAGCCCCAGACTACAACCCCACCTTTGTCTTTTCGACCGTGGCAGCGATCGGCGGACGCGGAGACGATTTGGACAATAGTTTTCTTGGCGTCATCGATGAGACATCCGTTTACAACCGCCCTTTGACCTCCAATGAGATCGCCTCCATTTACCTGGCCGGCAGCGCCGGCAAGTGCTTCATACCGACGCCGCCGTATATCACGGTGCAACCGGCGAGCCAAACGAATGTGGTCGGCGGTACGACCACCTTCAGTGTCGCCGCCTCCGGCACGCCGCCCTTGAGCTATCAATGGAGCTTCAACGGGACAAATATCCTCAATACAACCAATACGACGTTGATGCTGGTTGATTTGCAATGGACCAACGCCGGCAACTACTCCGTGCTGGTAACCAATCTGTACGGCGCGACCAATAGCGCCCTTGCCACTTTGGCCGTGAATCCCGCGCCGCCCTGCGATCCAGCGCCGTCAGGCCTTGTTGCGTGGTGGGCGGCGGAAGGGAATGTGCTGGACAGCATCGGCACGAACAGCGGCGTATTGCAAGGCGGGGCGAGTTATGCAGTCGGGGAAGTGGGCCAGGCTTTTTTACTGGATGGAGCCAGCGGTGACGTCTTCGTGCCGGCCAGTTCCGAATTGAATGTCGGGTTGGGCGGCGGGTTTACGGTTGAAGGGTGGCTCAACTCTCCGACCACAACCGCCCAGCAAATCATCGTGGAGTGGCAAAACACGGCCAGTCTCGCCTTCGGGGTGCATATGCAGACCGGAACGGGCAGCGGCGGCTATTCTAGCCCGGGCGCTTTATATGCGAATGTCGTGGACACGGGCGGCGGTTATCACATGGTCTGGTCGGGCCCGGGCGTCTTGGTTGCCAACCAGTTTCAACATATCGCGCTGACGTATGACCAGACTTCCGGCGTGGGAACTTTATACGTGAATGGCTCGGTTGTGGCTCAGTCGAGCATGGGGGTATTCACGCCGCAGACGAGCAATGATTTTTATCTGGGCACGCGGCTGAGCGGTTCGCTCAATTATGCGGGACTGCTGGACGAAATCAGCGTTTTCGACCGCGCGCTTTCGACCAATGAGATCCTGGCCATTTACAATGCCGGCAGCACCGGCAAATGTCCCGAGCCGCCAACAATCATCCAACCGCCGACGAATCAGGCGGCAGCTGCAGGCAGTACGGCGCTCTTCAGCGTGACCGCCAGCGGCTCATCGCCACTTAACTACCAATGGCGATTAAACGGAACAAACCTGCCGGCCGCGACGAACAATGTTTTAACCTTGACGAATCTGGCATTAAGCGAGGCTGGAATCTACGATGTGGAAATTACCAATTTTGAGGGCAGCGTGACCAGCCTGCCCGCGATGCTGGAGGTGCAGCTCCTCCTGGTGGAGGTCAACGGGCAGCCGGATTTGGGAATGGCAAATGCCACTTCTCCGGCAACGATAAGCCTCTTGGGTGGTTATCCGGGCGGATACCTCTTCTACACGCTCGATGGCACGGCACCTAGCACGAGTTCCACGCTTTACACAGGACCGTTCGCGTTAACCAACCGGGCGACGGTAAATGTTTTGTGCACGAGTGCGGATTTCAGTCAAAGTGAAACCAATCAGCCGGTGACGGTTGTGATCATACCCACGTATGGCTTGCAGACCTCAACCGTCGGCAATGGCACGCTCAGCGCGAATCCGGCGGTTGGACCGTATTCGAGCAATTCCGTGGTGACGCTGACCGCCACTCCGGCCTTGCATTGGGCCTTTGGACACTGGGGGGGAGATGCGAGCGGAAATCAAAATCCTCTGGCCATCACCATGAACAGTCCGCACGCGGTACAGGCGGTTTTCGTTCAGGATGCTTTTCCGTTGACCTTGACCACCCCAGGCGGCGGCAGTGTGACGGCAAACGGCGCGACGATTCCCGCCGGAACGTATTACGCCACCGGCAACGTCGTTACGCTGCTGGCAACGCCAGTCAACGGCTGGGTTTTCCTTGGCTGGCAAGGGAGTATCAGCAGCACGAACAATCCATTAAGTCTGGCCATTAGCCAGACCAACACCCTTCAGGCGATGTTTGGCACCGTTGTCGGCACCAATGCAACGGGAGGGGAAATTGTCTTAAGTGAGCCCAATCCGGTTCCCTATGGAACGATACTGGATATTTCGGCGGTTCCGAATTCGGGAAATTATTTTGTCAACTGGACTGGCTCCGGAAACGGGACGGCCGATCCATATCGGCTCTCGGTTACCTCGGCCAATCCATCGTTCGACGCGGTGTTTGCGCCCCTGCCGGCTGGCAAGTATAGCCTGACCACAATGGTAAACGGGAATGGCTACATCACGGTGACGCCCCAGACCGGCGACTACAGCCCGGGTGCCACAGTGTATTTGTACGCGTACGCAAACTCGGGAGCGTATTTCTTCGGTTGGACGCAGGGGGCGGCCGGAACGGCTAGCCCGTTGATGGTGGTGATTAATTCCAACAAGGTAATTCAAGCCAGCTTCGGGGCTGGATCTTCGGTGACCATTGCGCCGACCAATGAGACCGTGCTGGCGGGCAGCAACACGGTGTTGAATGCCAGCGCCATGGGGGTGGCGCCACTGGCCTACCGATGGTGGAACAGTTTTGGACCAATCATCGGGGCAACCGCTAGCGCTTATACCAATTATAACACCCAGCCAACCAATGCCGGCCCTTATTGGGTCGTGGTGTCAAACTCCTTTGGCTCCGTGACGAGTTCCGTGGCCAACGTTACGGTGATTGGCGCGCCGGTCATCACCAACCAGCCGGCGCCGCTGACAGTAACTGTTGGCCATGCCGCGAGTTTTGTCGTGGGAGCGACGGGCTGGCCGGCGGTGGCATACCAGTGGCGGCTAAATGGGGGAGCGATGGCCGGGGCCACGAATGCCGGACTGACGTTCTCGAACGCATTTCCAGACGGAGCCGGCCTCTACGCGGTTGCCGTCACCAACGTTTACGGCTGCGTTACCAGCGTCCCGGCCCGGTTGACGGTGTTGCCGCTGGATATTTCCCTCCCTGCAGGACTTTTCAACGGCCGCTTCCAGTTCACGTTCGATACCGCCGCCGGCCTGAATTATGAAGTTCAGTATTCCACGAATTTGATGGACTGGCATCCGTGGCTGGATGAATACGGCAGCGGCCAGCCGTTTACGCTGAGCGACCCGGATACGGGCGACTCGACGAGACGCTTTTACCGCGTTGTATTGACGCCGCCTTAGACTCAGTCTCAAGATTCAACGGGGGGACCGGTTTTCGCGGCAAGGTCGGTGTGGCACGGGGAGCTTTTGAGGCGGCCACGCAGCTTCGGCCTGCTTTTGGGCTGGAATCTGTTTTTGCCTTGGGCATCCATCATTTTCCCGCTTACCTCGAGCTGCGCTCTCGACTCAACAGGTTGTTAAAACTTTGACCTCGGTCAAGGCTTTCAAATGCGACCTCGTTTAGCGTAAGGGCATGACTGAACAACCGATCATTGATGCCAGCACTGAAAAAACAATAGTCCTGGCCGACGAAACCAAATTTGCGGCCAATGGCATCGTTAGCCGAACACTGCTCCGGACCCCCTGCTCCCGCGTAGTGCTGTTCGGATTTGCTGAAGGGCAAGAACTCACCGAACACGCCTCCATGCAACAGGCGATCGTCCAGATTTTATCGGGCGAGTGCGAGTTTTCCCTGGGCGGAAAGCCGCGCGCGGTCAAGGCCGGCGACCTGATTTACATGCCGCCCAACCTGCCGCATGCCCTTAAGGCGACCACACAGTTTTCCATGCTGCTGACGCTGTCCAAACCCGAGACTTTCCCGGCCCGGCCATGAGGCAACAATACAGAAGTTCTGCTCAACGACCATGATTCTGCTCAACGACCATGAGTTTGGGGGGTTATGGCCCGAAGGCTGACACTTTTTTCCAAAACAAATAACCCGTCAGGAGGATGAGCGCGAATAGCGTGAGAATGACGACCCACAGGGTCAGCTCGGCTTCGCTTAAACTTTTTCGAAGCTTTTTCATTTGTGCTTATGTTTCGCGCCCAGAGCGCGGTCTTCGCAAACGCCCAATTCAAAGACCAAAGACCAAGATCCGTTGCCGCACCAGTCCTCTCAGGGCATGCACAAGATACATCGCAACACCATAATACGCAATCGAACCTCAGATATTCACACCGTTGCCGGACTTTCGTTGCTTTGTGAGCCGCAGCAACTGATGAATTCTGACTGTAGGATGGAATGGCCTGATCCGGCAAGCGGCGCGAACGGGTATATGAATCTCCTGAATTGTTTTTTCCTATTCAGAGTTAAACGCCCTTTTGCAGTTGAACTGTCAAGTTTATCTTATATTCCCCAGCACGAAGATTGGATCAAAATCGCACCGTCAGGTCCTGCCGCCGGGCGCGGTTGGGAAAATGAATCCAAAGCAGATGGTCCCCGGCCGAATACTCAAACGTGGTCAATTCCCGGCCGTCGAGCGTCACCGCGCGGGGAGCGCGCCGCGATTCCAGCAGCATCACTGCCGGGGTCGCCTCCACACCTTCAACGGCAAAGGTGAGCTCCCGGCGCGATTGCGCTTCCAGCAACGCTTTGCACGCGGACGCGAGCAGATGCGGGCGGCCCAAATGCGCGGCGTCCAGATCCAGCAGGAAATGGCGTGAGCCCGGAGTAATGGACACCCCGGTCTGAACGCGCAGTTCGGAATCGAAAAGACTGACAAAACGGCCGGTCAACTGGTGGGGCTCGCCGCCAATGGATTCGTCCAGGCCGGAGGCGATCACGTACTTTCCGCGCCGCAACAGGAGGTAATTCGTTTCCCGCCATTTCAGCCCGCACTGCTGCGCCGCCAGTTTGGCGGCAGCGACCACGCGATCGGCGCCCGCGGGGCTGGTGGTGAGGTCGGCGGGCCGTTCCTTGAGCCAGATGAGCCCGCCCTGGCCGACGGCATGAAACGCATCCGGCGAGATCGAATCGTCCACCCCCAGCATTTCAAACAGGTGTTCCCGCGGCGTGGCGTAGCTGCGGCCATCGCTGTTCCACCATTCACGAACCGTGAGATAGGGGTCGGCATCGCGATCACAGACCACGAGGACGCCGCCGCGCTTCACCCAGGCCGCCAGCGGCGAGTGGACGTCGGGCGACAGTGGCTTCTGCCCATCATAACTCAAAAACAGGATACGGCAATTGTCGAGGAAATGCGGAATGGTTGCGTTCTCCAACTGCACGGGCGCCACCGGCAGCCCGTGCATGAGCAAGGGCATGGCCAGCCCATAGACATTGCCGAGCCACGGATCGCTCGGCGTCGGTTCGCCGCGCTGGAACATGAGGGAATCGCTGATCAGCACGCCCAGGCCGGTGGTCCCGCAATCCCATTGCACGCGCGCCTGCTTCATGTCGTTTAGCGTGTTGAAAACGGTTTGCAGTTCGGTGGCGTAGGCCGGCGGAATGGGTTTTTCCAGCTTTTCGCGAATCGAGCCGGTGCCTTTTCCCGACCGCGGATGGGGATAGCGGCCGGTGAAAATCCGCTCGGGCCACGGCGCAACTTCATAGGTGGAAACTTCCGGCTGAAAGAGCGACGCCGTGAGGGTGGATTCCCAGTTGACCCGAAAATCCGCCCAGTCATGCTCCGGGTTGTCCTCGATGGGATCGTTCAGATACCAGACGGAGCGTCCGGTTGCCCGCACCAGATTCTGCATGGCGCCGTATTCTAGAAAGGCGGTCTCAAAAGTGCGCGAGCGGACGGCGCCGGCATACTTGTTCGGCTCACGCGAGGTGCCGGTCCAGACCTGGGCGATGTACCCGTCGCAGCCCTTGAGCCGGGCCAGGCTGGATTCGGGGCTGACGATGCACCATTGGGCATAGTTCAGCAGGCTGTGGGTGGGCACGTAACAGCGCACATGCCGGCCCGTTCGCTGGTTATAGTCCTGCACGTAGTCAAATACCTGCTGCAAGGCGCGGCGATACAGAAAATACTTGAGTCTGCCGGTGCGCCAGCGGGCATCCACCGAACTGTGGGGCGGCTGCCAGTCCTCATGGTAATAGCTCTTCCATTCCCGCTTAAAGCCCTCGGAATAGCCGCCGCGGTCCCAAAATTCCGGTTCTTCCAGGTGGATCGCCTCAGTGCCGGCGTCGAGCGCCCGCTGAACCCCCACACACAGGAATTTCCCATAATTCGTGCCGGGACACATGTAATAGACGTCGCCACCGTGGCTGATCTTGTTCCCGTCGCGATCCGTCTGGGCTTCGTCTTCGTGGTTGATGCCGTCGAACCGGCCATAGAGATAGTCCTGGTATTGGCCCCAGGCCACGCCGGTCATCACGTGGATCCGATAGCCGTGGTCGCGCCACGACTCGATCCGCGCCGGCAAATTGGTGTCGATGCCGTAAGCGATGGCGACATCCGAGCCCAAATCCGAGTTGGTGCTCCAGGGCCGGCCGGTTTGAAAACACGTGCGTTCGAGCACCTGGTTGGGGTCGGCGGGAAACGGCGGCCCGTCTTGGGCCATCGCCACAGTCGCGATGGCCAAGGCCATTACCGTTAGAATCTTGATGTTATGCATTCGCAGGGCCAGTCTAGGCCGAGAGCTATCGGCTGACAAACTGTTATGGTCAGCAGGGGTGGGGACAGCTTGTCCCCACTTCTTGGCTTGTCCCGCCAAGTTCTACCACACACTCTTCCCCGCGTCATACGCTGGCCTCCGCTTCGCCGCCGGATGCGTCATCACTGGCCTTAAAGGCAACCTGCGGCGACAAGCTGTCGCCGCCCAGCTTAAACACACAAAATGGTCAGCTTCTTGGGCCCATGCGCGCCGAGCACGAGGATGCGCTCAATGTCGCCTGTCCGGCTGGGGCCGGTGATGAACGAAATCATGCTCGGAAAATCGGGCGCGTATTTCTGCTGCAAGAAAGCAAAGGCGGAAGGCAGGTCGGGCAGGAGTTGATCCTGCCGTGCAATGACCACGTGATGCGGCGGCAGAATGGTCAGGGCCCGCCCGCTTGTGCTGCGGCTGGTCACCACCACGCCGCCGGTCTGCGCGATCAGCGCGTCGCACTCGGTGATGCCCGCGTCGCATTTCTCCAGGGCCTGCACGTCGTAGCCCTGGTCCGTGAGCAGTGTCGGCAAGCCGAGCGCCTGGCAGGCGAAGTTGCTTAACTCGCCGGCGTGGCTGGCGATGCGCTGCCATTTCTCCGCGTCGCGAATCTTGGCCAGAGCGGCCTTCATTTCGTCCCGGCCGGCGAGCCGCTGGAAATCCGCCTTCAAATCCGCGCAATTTTTGGCAAATAATTCGAACTGTTCTTCGCTCGATGCGCCTACGGCGGGCAGCCATTCGCGGGCGTGGGCCACCGGGGGTTCGGCAACCGTCTGCGCCGGGCCTTCGCCGTGGCCGCCGGGCCGGGGTGCCGCGGTTCGTAGCGCCTCGCGGATGCGGCCCAGGATGTTTTCGCGTTCGCTCATGGAAACTATCGGCAGCGGTGGGGTGGTTTAGGAACGCACGGGCGGGACGCCCGTGCCACTACTGGCTTTCCGGTTCCTCCACCAGTCTTTGAAACTCTCCCTGGGCAGGCGCGGCAGGTCGCGGGTTTTCGTCCAGGCCTTGGCGGGATCGAGAAACGTGCCTTTGATGGGCGCTTGCAATGGCTGGGCCAGCCAGCCGGCTCTTTTGGCCAGCCGCCACAACTTCGGGTCGCCGGCCACCACCCCGAGGACGCGATAGGCCAGCCGCTCGAAGAACGCCGGTTTGCCGCGCGCGGCGTTGCGGCGGTTCTGCAGCAGGTGATGATGCAAATCGATTTTGACCGGGCAGACTTCCGTGCAGGCCCCGCAAAGTGACGACGCATTCGAGAGATGCTTCCACTCCTGCAAGCCGCGCAGGTGCGGCGTGATGACCGAACCAACTGGCCCGCTGTACGTGGTGCCGTAGGTGTGCCCGCCAATGTTGCGGAAAACCGGGCAGACGTTCAGGCACGCGCCGCAGCGGATGCAGTGCAGGGCGTCGCGCTGTTCCGGGTCGGCCAGCAACTCGGTGCGGCGATTGTCCAGCAGCACCACGTGCCATTCCTCTGGCCCGTCCGGTTCGCCGGGCTGGCGCGGGCCCGCATACATCGTGTTGTAGCCGGTCATCGGCTGGCCCGCGCCGGCCGTGGCGAGCATCGGCAGAAACAGTGCCAGGTCCGCAAACCGCGGCAGCACTTTTTCAATCCCCAGCAGCGTGATCATCGTCTTCGGCAGGGCCGACGTGAGCCGCGAGTTGCCCTCGTTTTCCGTGATGGAAATCATGCCCGTCTCGGCAATCGCAAAATTGGCGCCCGTGAACCCCACGTCCGCCTGGATGTATTTCTGCCGCATCACCCGGCGGGCCACCATCGTCAAATCCTCCGGATTGTCCGACGGGGCATCGCCCAGTTCGCGCTGGAACAGTTCCCGGATCTCGCCGCGCTTCAGGTGCATGGAAGGGAACACGATGTGATAGGGCGTCTCCCGGCGAAGCTGCACGATGAATTCACCGAGATCGGATTCGACGATGGTAAAGCCCTCCTGCTCGAGCGCGTGGTTCAAATGAATCTCCTCGCTCGTCATCGATTTGGATTTGATGACGATACGGGCCTTTTTCTCGCGCAGGATGCCGGCGATGATCTCGCGGGCCTGCGCGGCCGTGCTCGCCCAATGGACCTTCGTGCCGCGCGCCTCCAGCTTGGAAGCAAGGGCCACGAGGTGCTCCCCGAGGTGATTGACGGCCTCCCACTTGGTTTCCGCCGCCGCTTGGCGGGCCGATTGCCAGCTCTGAAAAGCGCCCTTGCGCCGGTCACGCGCCACCTCGTAGCCCCGCAACGCCGTGCGGATGAACTGCCGGTGATCCAAATCACCGGCCTTGGCCGTGGCGCGGGCCTTGAATTCGGAGACGAAAGCGCGCATATGATTTTTTACCACGAAGGCGAGAGGAAGCACACC
The DNA here is from genome assembly GCA_049509875.1 of Verrucomicrobiota bacterium. Classification (GTDB taxonomy): domain Bacteria; phylum Verrucomicrobiota; class Verrucomicrobiia; order Limisphaerales; family UBA11358; genus UBA11358. Next base: position 77,297 of record JBEKZM010000014.1, read on the forward strand.
AATAAAAGCCGAATTAAATTTATCACTTTGTGCCTGATCGCACTTCGGAGTTGGACGCTGAATGTCGAATGTTTCGGAATGCGGTGTTGGCGAAAGTAGGGCGCGTCGCTCCGCGCGCGCCGTGCCTGCCAACCAACGCAAGCTCACCCCTATCATTGTCGCCTGCCTATGATAGGGTCGTGATAGGGTCCTAGCCCCAGTTTACGAGTTATTTGAAGGGAGGCTCGGAAGTTGTTGTAAAAGCACTATTTACAACATGGTGGCTCTATGCCCTAAACCGTCGATTTGGGTATGGGCAATCCGAGGATTTC
>JBEKZM010000140.1:0-14298 GCA_049509875.1 Verrucomicrobiota bacterium
TCGCCGATGAAATATTGTCCGCCAGTGGGCTGAACATCCACCTTGAGAACCCACTTCGTGCATTTTGGATTTCCTTCCACCGGCAGAGGAAACAAATCGGGACATTCCCACACACCATCGGTGGCTCCCGCCGGACCAAAGTCGCTCAATGCCGTCCAATGCTTCAAGTCCGGCGAGGCATAAAAGCGAACTTTGGTTTCGGCCGCCAGAGCCACCACCATGATCCAGCGCCGGTCGGGCTCGTACCAGAAGACCTGCGGGTCACGAAATTCAGTGGAGCCGATGTCAATCACCGGATTTCCTGAATACTTTGTCCACATGCGCCCACCGTCGTTGCTGTAGGCGAGGTCTTGCGTTTGTCGTCGGTCTGCCTGATGCAAGCCCGAATAAATGGCCACCATTGGCGGCCGGCCTGCCGCGCCAAATCCGCTGGTGTTCTTCCAGTCCACAACAGCGCTGCCGGACATGACACCGACGCCATCCCCGCTGGTCAAAGCCCGAGGCCAGTCCTCCCAATGCACCAAGTCGTGGCTAACCGCGTGACCCCAATAAAAAAGGTGATAAAGACCGTCCGCATAGATGAGACCGCTCGGATCACCCATCCAGCCGGTCGGTGGGGTGAAATGGAATTGCGGACGGTACCGCTCCGCATTGGTGGACTCCGTCTGCGCCAACACACTGCCAGCCAACACCGATGCGATGATTAGCAAAAGCACGGGGAAACAGGGGTGCCTCATATTCCCGACCATATTAAAAAGCACTGGTTTAAAACATGCGTTTTGCATTTTAGTTTCTTTGCAATACCACACAATCCAGTCCTGACAGATACTTGGCTCCGGTCGCGGCGGGATTGGCGCCCACGACTTCAACGCGCAGGGTCAAGGTTCCCGCCTGCGGCGCAAACACTCCGAGGTTTAGGACCGGGGCGGGCCGCACCTCGTCGGCATAGCCGTCAAAAACCAGGGCCACAGCCAGGCCGTTCACCGAAAATCGCAGCCGGCCGTAGTCGGGCGCTTGCGTTGCATAGAGCAGCAGCTTGCGGGATGCGCTATCAAGTGCGGGCACCTCGATTTCCACAAAATCCCCGACCGCTTTGGCGGCGATGATCAGTTGGGCGCCGCCGCTCCAGCGTTCGGCGCCAAACGCGTCCATATCTTGCAAGCCGGCCGTCAAGTCACTGGACTTGGCCAGCACCTTCAAAGACTCACACTCGATGGCTCCCAGACGGTGGCGCGGTGCGGATGCGGCCACTGCGTCGGCCAGCAAAGGCACCGGCAACGCCGCCTCGCGCGGCTGGGGCCGGACATTTGATGACGCGCCGGGAAACGCATACCAGTAGGTGGTGGCGGCATAAATCAGCCTCGTGGGCCGCCAGGAAATTAGCTCGAAATCAAAATTCAGCGAGCGGGCAAAAGGAATCACGTCGAGATTACGGGTGCGGGTCAGAACGTTGTGTCCCTGCGTCATCGGCTGGTCCACCCGGACTTGGTTTGCGAAGGGAGTCTGCATGAGCCCGCGCGGTGCGAAGGAAAAATCGTAATAATCCTCGGTGCCTGTGCCCAGAAATGACGGGAAAGATTCATCGTCCACCCGGATCTTCTCGTCCCCTTCGCCATACCAGGTGGCGACCGAGTTAAAGAGCGACAGCGTATCGCCCACATAGACCCCGCGGCCCTGGATGCCAATGTAATTCCAGTCGCGAGGCGGAGGCGTCACGAGTCCGCCCTCGTAGTGCCAGTTACAGTGAAATTGAAGACTGCGGCCATCCCAAGACCATGAACTCGTGTTGGCCTGCAAGGCAACTCGCACTGGATGCCGCCCAACGTTGGTGATCAGCGCACGGGCAGATCTGGCGTAAGGCATCACCCAACGACAAGTCATCGTGCCGTCCGGCTGGACAGTGCGATACCAGCTTTGGAGCGCGTTCACGCCGACGCCGCTGCCAAAAAAATCGCTTGCGGGACACCAGACTGTTTCTTCGCCGTCAAACTGCAATCGCATAATGGTGGACCGGAGCGTGCGTTCCTGATCCTGCGCATTGGTCGCCTCAACCCGCATTTCCAGCCGGCATACGGCAGCGGGACCCGCGGGCAATTTGAGCGAAGCGCTCTTCCCGGGGGGAATTATCTCGTCAAATGAAGATCCCTGGCCGGGCAGGACCCCAGACGGCGACAATAATTCCTTCTCCACCTGGGCGATAAGCGGCCGCGCGTCAGCCAGCAACTGCAGCGTGAAGGTTTGGACCGATGTGCCCGGGGCGTAGGTGCGATAATCAATCTGGTAATAACGAGGACCTTCACCCGCTTCCTCCCAAGTGACCTTGCAATGCTTCGCGTAAGGAATTGGAAGCATCAGCGTGTTTCCGCCGTTGTCGCCGGGACTATAGCCGGGATGCGGCTGATCCAGTGGCGCGCTCAACTTCAAGTCACCCGCCAGCAGATCATAGGCGGGAAAGGTCAATGCCGGTGTTGGATCACCATCGAGGTAAATCCGCAAAATTCCTTGCTTGTTTTTCGTGGTCGTAAGCCAAAAACGGACAATGGCGCCGGGGCCATCGGCATCCAACATGACCTGCTCCTTGTGCCCGCCGTTTTCCTCGGTGCGGATATACTGGGAAAAGTCGTTATTGCCAAACCAACCTGGTTTGTCCGGCGCGACCTCGGCGCGGTCATAACTGCTACATTGTCGGCAGGTGAAGCCCGGCTGAGGCCAGCGCGCGACTGTGCTGAAGTTGGTCATCTCCTTCAGCAACGAATCCAGAGTGACTACGCCCGCGGGCACGACCGGGACGAAGGCAGCCATCGCCCCCAGCAATATGATCCTCGAAAAAGTGGCACATTTTGGCATTACGTTTGTCAATTGGATTTCTATTGCGAGAGAATCCGGTAAAAGCCGGCTGCGTTGGTCAAGCGGCTGATATCGTCGTCTACGAAGCTGGTGACGCCATTGGCACTGGATATGGTTGCGATGGTCTGCCACACATTCCCCAGTTTTGACACCCACTGCACCAGAAAACTGTTCGGCGCCGCTCCGGTCCACCGGAAACTCACGCCGTTGGTCGCTGCCTTCACACTGCCGATCTTCGGACGGTTGTCCATCGCCGGCACGCGCCCGATACGCCAGGTGTCCCGCACGACGCCCGCGGTGATCTGAACCTCATCAATAAAACCCATAAACGTCTCCGGATTCACATTCACCGGATACGTGTAACGTCCGAGAAACAGATTCCCATTGTCTTGGGCTGGCAGCGGCAGAAATTCCGCCGGCAGGTTGTTTGTCGCGCATGCCTGAGAGCCATCCTGGTTGGCAATGGTCAGCCGCAGTTGCCCGTTGGTGCCCGCCATTGTGTCGCAGACCGCCAACAGATAGTGCCATTGCCCGTCCGCATAATTGGCTCCTGTCAAATCAATCAATTGATTCTGGGCCAGGCTGCTGTTGGCCACGGCGAACCGCACCCCGCCCGGTCCGGCGTCATTCACATCAATCCCATAGCGGAAGACTTGACCAGTATCGGTGCCCTGTGAGATCAGTTCCATCTTGCCGGCCAGCTCGCGGTTGCCGTCGGTTTTGAAAAACAACTCAATCGAAAAGGGTCCGGTGAAATCCATCTCATCGCCATACTGGTCCTGGGGGAAAAACAGGCAGCCGTCCACGTTGGTGATCGCTTCGGCGTTGTAGGAGAATTTCCCGGCTGAATGACCATTTACAAACATCGAGGCCGGCGCCACATTCGTGCTCAGCGTGACGGGCCAGCCCGGCAGACCGTTAAAGGTGATGAGACCATCAATCGCCGCGGCCAAGCTGCCCGTTGTATAAATGCCCTGGCCGCTATTGGTGTCCGAATCCGCCACACCAATGAAAGTCGGAACCCCTGCGTTGTTCGGAGCGGAAATTTGAGCCTCCATCCGCCAATACGCGACCTGGTAGGGTGCCAGCACAGTCAAAGGAGCCACGCTGCTGGTCGCCGATCCGCCAGCGTTACTGACCACTACGAAATAACCCACGTTGGTCGCTGGAACGGGAAAAACTGACAGCGTGCTGTTCGTTGCCCCGAGGATCGGCTCGCCATTGTTAAACCACTGATAGGACAGCGGGACAGTGGTGCCCGTGGCTGTGACGCTGAAGCTGGCGGAGCCTCCGAGATTGACTGTGGCGGCGGGACCAGGTTGCGTGACTATGAACGGCGGTGCTGCCGGCCAGGCAGAGCCAAGATTATACAGATTCATCGAATCCAACACCGCGCCGTTGCCACTGGCTACAAGACTCAATGGTTGTGGGCCGGCCACCGGATTGATGCTCATCGGCATGTATAGCAACCCGGCATTGCCATAAATTTCAAGAAATCCGCGATCCACCAGGAAATGCAATTGGACCGCTCCATCGATGGGACTCAAGACATTGGTCACTCCTTCGCAAGAAATCTGCTGGCTTGGGCCGGAATATGTCACCGGGGTGCCACCCAGCTCGAAGACGATTTGACTGGTTGCATCCGGTTGAAATTTTACATCCAATTCAAAGGCTTCCCCGGTCGTGTTGGATAACACATTCACGCCGCTTGGAAGTGTTTCCGCGGGCCAGGAATTCGTACTGGTTCGCAATAAAGCCACTTCATCCACAGGGTTGACATAAATCCCCGGAGTCGAGGCGGTAGTCTGCAAGGTCAGTTGCACGGGAAAATCCATGCCCGCGTTGAACGGCATGTTGGGATAGTTTCCGGTGGCATTCGCAATCAGAATGTGCCGCCCGTCCGCCGCGGGCAGGTTGTTGAACGTCTGGCCAGCGGCAAAGCAGTTGCCGCCACGGATGCTAAAGGGCCCGTAATGTGCGGTGAAGGCGTTGCCGTTAAACCCGCCCACGTAATAATTTCCCGCCCCGGCGTAAAAAATCCACGGCTGATTATTGGTATCCCCGTCCAACGGAAGTTGGAACAGTTCCGGCACCTCGATGACATTCGGAAAGGTGAATGTGGAGGTCTGGGTCCAGTTGATCAGATTGGTTGAGGAGAAGAATCCGAAGTCGTTATTCTGCAGCCAGAATACCATGACCCACTTGCGATCCGGCGCATACCAGATCACCTTGGGATCACGATTGTCGCCCGCCACGTTGGGCAAGACTGGATTATTGGTGTACTTTGTCCATGTCCGGCCCTGATCCAGACTGTAGTCCAGACTTTGACCAAACAACTGGCCTTGGGACATGAGGTTGTTGTTGGCATGTCCGCCGGCACTCGTATAGAAACTCACGATGGCATTGGAACCAAATCCGGCGCTGTCGTTCCAATCCACCACCGAAGAACCGGACCAGGCCTGCCCCAGCGCATCCCCATAAATCGCTTCCGGCAATTCCTGCCAATGCACGAGGTCGGTGCTCACTGCATTGCCCCAGTTCTGGTTGCCGACAATGACATCATACGGATTGTGCTGATAGCACAAATGATACTCGCCGTTATAAAACACCATTCCGTTGGGATCGTTGTTGAATCCGCGCCGGGGAGTGAAGTGATAAATCGGCCGCAGCACTTCCTGATAAATCGGGACCGTCGTCAACGGCGCACTGGTTTGGATAAAATCTGAAAGCTGGACGGCATTGATCGAATCCACCCGCAGCATCATCTGCACGTTCTGATAGGCTGACACATCCAAGAAGGCGTAAAAGTCATAATTTGTGGATGTGCCAAGCGCGATATTAAACTCCTGCACCGCCAGACCGTTCACCAGCAAAGCCACCACATGGTAGGGATTGCTCAACTTTACCGGGAAATTTATGAACTGGTTCGTCGGAATAATGATACCGGTTGTCAACGGTGCGTCTGACTGCACGATCTGATCCACGTTGAGATGTCCCCAGCCACCAATAGCTGAATCGACAATGCGAATCTGAGCGGTTTGGCCCAGCAGGTTGCTTACGTTCCACTGTTCCCAATCCAAATGCTCCCATTCGCCCGGGCCGGCCGCATGTTGAACGACCTTTCCGTTCACCAAAAGATCAACCCTGGTTTCGCCGCCATATCCACTTTCGCCGCGGTAACTGCCTCCGCCAATGAGAAACTTGAGGTAATTTCGTTGAATGACAAATGGCGGCGAAGTCAGCGTGCCCGTGCTGGCGTCGCCATTCAAATAGGTGTTGACCAGGCCGTGTCCAAGATAGCCGTCCACGGTCTGCTGGTTCGGTAGCGTGCCTTGCGCCGGCCCGGAACCAAAACAATCACCGGTGGCCGTCCAAGCACCACCGGGCAGCCAGACGTAATTGGCCTCCTCAAAATCCGACAGGACGATGTCCTGGGCCTGGACCCGCGCACAAATCGAGGTCAGCACAAGAAAGGTGCCAGCCATGACGCTTATGACGGACTGCGGTTTCAAAATCCCGCAAAGGGGTGCTTTCACAAAATTGGCTGGTGGCTCAAATGCATTGCTATTGAAATAACACCCGGTAGAAACCGGCAGGGACCTTCAATCTGGCATTGTTGTCATCCAAGTAACTGGCGATGCCGCTGGCGCTTGGCAGCACGGCAATGGTTTGCCATGCCGCTCCCAGTTGAGCCACCCATTGTACCAGGAATTCGTTGCTGGCCGCCCCGGTCCACTGAAAACTGACCCCGTTCGGCCCAGCCGACACGCCGCTGATCCGCGGATGGTTGTCGATGGCGGGCACTTTGCCAATTCGCCAAGTGTCCGGCGCGACACCAGCAGTAATCTGCACTTCGTCAATGTACCCCAGAAAAGTTCGCGGATCTCCACCGTCCGCGGAGTCTGGGTAATTATACCGGCCAACAAAGGCATTCCCGTCATCTCCCGCCGGTAGCGGCAGGAAGCCCGCGGGCAGATTATTGGTCACTGTCGCTTCGAAACCATCTTGATTGACAATCGTCAGGCGCAGTTGTCCGTTGGTGCCGGCCATTGTGTCGCAGACCGCCAGCAAATAACGCCATTGACCGTCCGCGTAGTTGGCACCCGCCAAGTCCACGACGTTTGTCTGCACCAGGCTGCTGTTGGCCACGGCAAAGCGCAGTGCACCCGGCCCGGCATCATTGATATCAATGCCATACCGAAAATCCGCCCCCGGAAATCCGGATGCATCCGATCCCTGGCAGAACAATTCCATTTTGCCAGCGTCATTCTGCTCGCCGTCGGTTTTGAAAAACAGCTCGATCGTAAAAGGCCCGGTGAAATCCAGCTCGTCGCCATATTGATCCTGCGGAAAAAATAGACAGCCATCCACGTTGGTGATGGCTTGCGCGTCGTACGAATAACTGCCGGCGTTGTGGCCGTTCACGAACATTGAGGCCGGCGCCACGTTCGTGCTCAAGGTGACCGGCTGACCGGGCAGTCCGTTGAATGTGATAAGATCATCAATCGCCGCCGGAAGAGTTCCAGTCGCATAAACACCCTGCCCAGTGTTGGTTTCGGAATCGGCTATGCCGGGCCAGGTTGGAACTCCCACATTATTGGGAGCTTCGATCTGACGTTCCATCCGCCAATATGCAACCTGGTAAGGCGCGAGCACGGTCAAGGGAGCTGCACTGCTCGTCACAGAACCGCCGGCATTGCTGACCACCACACAGTAATTCACGTTGGTCGCAGGCACGGGAAACACCGAGAGCGTGCTGTTCGTTGCCCCAAGAATAGGCTGGCCATTGTTGAACCACTGATAAAACAAGGGGATGCTGGTGCCCGCGGCGGTGACGTTAAAGCTCGCGGGGCCGCCAACCTCAGTGGTGCTGGCCGGACCAGGTTGGGATGCAATAGACGGCGGCGCCGCAGGCCAGGCGGAACCAAGGCCATAAAAATTTAACGAAAGCAACTGTGCGCCGCTCCCGGTTGCACTCAGACCGATCGGCTGGGCGCCAGTCGTGGGCGTGACACTCATCGGCATATAAATCAGTCCGTTATTTCCGAAGATTTCCAACGTGCCGCGGTCCACCAGAAAGTGCAAATCCACCACGCCATGGCTGGGGCTCAACGCATTGGTCAATGCCTCACAGGAAACCTGCTGGCTTTGGCAATTGTAGGACACGGGCGTTCCCCGCAAAGTAAAGGTGAGGTTTGTGGCTGTGCCGGGTTGGAAGCGGGCGTCCAGTTCACACGCCTCGCCGGTGACACCGGACATCACATTCAAACCGTTGGCTAGCGGCTGCGCCGGCCACGTATTCGTGCTGGTTCGAAGCAGGGCGATTTCGCTCACGGGATTGGCGGACATCAACGGAGTTCCGTTAGTTGTGGCCAGTGTCAGTTGAACCGGGAAGGTCATCCCACCGTTAAACGGCATGTTGGGGTAGTTGCCGCCGGCCGCCCAAGCCATGAGGATGCGGCGTCCGTCCGACGCCGGGATATTGTTGAACGTTTGCGCTGCGTAGAAATCGTTGCCGCCATTAAGGTGGAACGGACCATATTGCGGGGTAAAAGAATTGCCATCAAACTGACCCACGTCGTATTGGCCGCCACCCGCCCAGAATATCCATTGCAGAGCGTTCGTGTTGCCGTCCAATGGCAGGGGAAAAATTTCCGGGCACTCAATGGCGCCGGGAAAGGTGAATGTGGAGGTCTGGGTCCAGTTGATCAGGTTGGTTGAGGAGAAGAAACCGAAGTCATTGTTGTTCAGATAGAGCGCCATGACCCATTTGTTGCCCGGCGCATACCAGATGATCTTGGGATCGCGATTCTGGCCTGCCACGTTTGGCACCACCGGGTTGAACCCAAACTTGTTCCAGGTCCGGCCCTGGTCGAGGCTATAAGCCATGCTCTGGGTGAATGGCTGGCCACTGGACATGCGATTTTCGCCGCCCGCCGAGCAGAAAAATGCCACCAGCGCATTGGTGCCAAAACCGGCCGAATTGTTCCAATCCACCACCGCCGAACCTGAAAACTCGGTGCCCAGATTGTCGGGATACAACGCCTCCGGCAGTTCCGTCCAATGAACCAAGTCGGCGCTGACCGAATTCCCCCAATGCATGTTGCCCCAAACACAACCGTAAGGATTGTGCTGGTAACACAAATGGTACTCACCGTTGAAATACACCATCCCGTTGGCATCATTATTCCAGCCGCGCCGCGCCGTATAATGATAAAGCGGGCGGAGCAATTCCTGGTAAATGGGAATGTCGGTCATCAGGATGTTGGTCTGGATGAAATTCGCGGCCAGTTGGCTTGGCGTGGCGAGTTGCGAGTCAATGCGGACCAACACCTCCTGCGATTGCAACGGCGTCAAGTCCAGAAAGGCATAAAAATCAGGGACGGTGTTGCTCAAAGCCAAACCAATGTTGAATTCCCGCGAGACGATGCCGTTGGTGATCAATTCCACCAAATGATTGGTCGCACTGAGTTGAACTGGAAGATTCAGATAATGCTGGTTAGCGACGAACACGCAGGACAACGACTGGTCCGTCTCGATGATTTGATCCACATTGATATGTCCCCAGCCGCCGGTGAAAGAATCCACGATCTGAAGCTGAGCCGTCTGGTTGCTGAAGGCGCCGACATTCCATTGCAGCCAGTCCAGGTCTTCACGGTCTCCCATACCCAGCGCAGAGCGAACAATCTGCCCGCCGACCATCAGATTGATGCAAGTCTGGCCACGATGGTTGCCCGCGCCGATGAGAAATTTTAGGTAATTTCGTTGAATGGGGAACGGCGGAGAAGTGAGCGTGCCGGTGCTGCCGTCGCCATTCCAATAAGTGTTGACCAGACCGTGTCCAAGATAGCCGTTCACGGTCTGCTGGTTTGGTAACGTGCCTTCCGCCGGACCGGTCCCGAAACAATTGCCGGTCGCCGTCCAAACCCCGCCGGGCAGCCAGACGTAATTTGTCTCTTCGAAATCGGATAGCAGAATGTCTTGGGCAAAAAGGGGAGTTCCAACCAGCATTAGAGCGACAAAACCCGTCAAGAGGCATTCGAGCGACCTGGGGGACGGCCGCTGGCAAAATTGGGTGAATTTCATAAATAACAACCGGTTTAAGGCCGATTGTTCCCAAACATGGGCTTCAAATTCTTGAAGAATACCTTTCGGTTCATACATTGGATGGCAGCGTCATTTCCAGACAGACTTCAATGTCCACGCCTCCACTGATCTGATCTTCGCGTCATTTCCCGACTGGAAGAATTCCACGCCACGACTGTCGGCCGAGGGATAAACCAAACAGGTGAACACACGTTCGCCGTCATTGGCAAATACCTCCACCGAACCCGCGTCCACAAAAATGTGCAGCTTCACTCTTGCGCCTGGCGTGGCCAGCGGTGCGTCATACCGGCCCGAGAACTTTGGATGAAAAGTCACGATACCCGATTGAGTGCGGTCCACGAAGACTTGTCCGCGATCGCGGTCCACGCCAATTATAGTCGCCTCCTTTTCACCTTTCAATACCCTTACGCCTTCGACTCCTGCACGGGCCGGCCCAAATTCGACGGCAATCTCAAGCTGCTGGCCTGCGATGTGATTTCCAGTAAGCCAGGCATTGGCTTCAGCAAGGGCGCCTCCCTTGAATTGATAGTGCTGGTCGCGCAGCGATTCCATTTCGCGCGCGGGTTTCTGAACCAGACGAATGCCTTCGGCGGTTTGGCGCAGGCCGACTTCACGCGGAATGGACATGGCGCTGCGCCACGGCGAAGTGGGTACGTCCTGGCCATATTCCCAATTGTTCATCCAACCGATCCAGAGCCGGCGACCGTCGGATTTTGGAATGTCGCTCCAGGAAACCGCTGCATAGTAGTCCGGGCCGTAATCAAACCATAACGCGGATTCGGCGGCGGCGCGCGCGGGCGCATCGGCGAACATGATTTGATCCACGTTGATGTGGCCCCAGCCGCCGGTGGCGTTGTCCACAATCTGCAAAACCGCTTTCTGGTTTTGGAACTTGCGCACGTCCCAAGAGCTCCATTCGAGCCGCTCGGCGTCTTGACCAGACGCGGTGCGGACGACCTTGCCATCGACCTGTAAATCCATGCGGGTTTCTTTTCGTGAGCCGCCGCCAATCAGAAAGTTGAGGTAAGGATGTGTGATTTCAAACTCTGGCGAGGTCAGCGTGCCGGTGGTGGCGTCGCCGTGATAGTAACTGTTGACCAGTCCGTGGCCGAGGTAGCCGTCCACGGGATTCTGATCCGCGAGCCGTCCCTGCGCGGGACCGGAGCCGAAGGCTTCGCCGGTGGTTTTCCAATCACCATAGTCTTTGCCCTCAAAATCAGCGAGAACGTGTCCCGGCGGAATGAACTCGGGAGTTGGCTTCAGCAGTGAGTCGGAATCCGGTGTGAACAGTTTGCCATCGAATTGGCCGGTGAAATATTGTCCGCCCGAACCGCCCGCAACGCTGCCGGGATTGATGTTCACCGCGAGCACCCAGCGTTTTTGATGGGTGCCTGGCACTGGCAACTCGAACAAATCGGGACATTCCCACACGCCGGAAGTGGCACCAGCCGGACCGAACTTGCTCAAGAGCGTCCAGTCCTTGAGATTCGGCGAACCATAGAAACAGACTTTGTGCTCGGCCGAAAGGCTGACTGTCATGATCCAGCTTTTGGTCGGTTCATGCCATTGGACCTTCGGATCGCGAAAATCCTTTGAATTCAGATTGATCACCGGATTACCCGGGTATTTTGTCCACGTACGGCCTTTGTCGTTGCTGTAAGCGATGCACTCAAATTGAACGCCATCGCTGTCCGCCCGGCAGCCTGTGTAAATCGCCACCATTGGCGGCTGGCCATTTTGGCCGAAGCCACTTGAGTTATCCCAATCCACGACCGCGCTGCCGGAAAAAATCATCACCCCATCCGCTTCGGGCAACGCGAGCGGCAAGTGCTTCCAGTGAACCATGTCGGGACTGACAGCGTGGCCCCAGCTCATGTGCCCCCACTTGTCGCCAAAGGGGTTGTATTGGTAAAATAAGTGATACTCGCCCCCGTAGTACACCAGCCCGTTCGGATCGTTCATCCAGTTTTTCTCCGGCGTGAAATGATACTGCGGGCGGAAGGGCTCGGAGTAGTTGGCGGTCGGACCGGCCAGCGCGGATGTGATCGCCACGCCACAGCTCAAAGCGGCGCAAAATGATTTAAACTGGCGGCCAGCGCTACCGGTTGCCCAAGATTCCGTAATTTTGATTTTCATTGCTTCCGAAGTTCAGATCCTCGTCGCTGCGGTCAGGTCCGCGACGGTTGTGTGGACGCCGTTGCCAGCCGCGAATCTTTCGGCAAATTCTTTGGGCAACGGCGGCGTGGCGCCGGCGCAGGAACAGACATGGCGTGCGACTTCGTCGGCGAGGCTGTTGATTTCATCCAGGGGCATCTTCCGGAGCAGGCCCGTGACCAACGCGGCGGTAAAGGCGTCGCCGGCCCCGACCGTGTCCACGACTTTAATCGGAACCGAAGGGCAGTCCGACCATTGGCCGCTTTGAAACAACAGACTGCCCGCCGGACCACGGGTCAAGGCGACCAGTTGCAGGCTGAACTTTTTGGCAAGCGATTCAACTTGATTTTGCGTAGTGCCTTCAAGCCCGAAAAGTCCGGCGAGAAAGGGCAGTTCGCCGTCATTGAGCTTGAGCACGTTGGCAAGACGCAACGATTCCTCAATGACCTCGAGGGAATAATATTTCTGGCGCAAATTGATGTCAAAAACCCGCAGCGATTGTGCCGATGCGGCAGCTACCAGGCGTTGAATGGTGGCCCGCGAAACCTCGCCCCGCTGTGCGAGACTGCCAAAGCAAACCGCATCCGCCAGCCGAATGGCTTTCAGCGCAGCCGGTGTCACAGCCAGCCGGTCCCACGCCACATTTTCGTGAATGACATAGGCCGGGATGCCGTCAGCGGACAACGTGACGGTCACCGTACCGGTCAGGGCCTGGTCATCCACTTGCACGGTACCGTCGCCAATCTCCTGTTCCTCGAAGCGCCGCAGAATGGCCCGGCCAAAATCGTCCTGGCCGACGCGCGTGATCACGCAGGCGTCCGCACCCAAAGCGCGGGCGTGGAAGGCAAAGTTCGCGGGAGCACCGCCAAGTTGCGGGCCGGAGGGTAGCAGGTCCCAAAGGACCTCGCCGATGCCAATAATTTTAAAGCTCATATTTGGCCTTACTCGATTCCTAGACGTTTTTGGATCTGCTCCAGCGGCACGCCTTTGGTCTCAGGTACCATGGTTTTCACCCAGATCAATTGCAGGACCATCATAAAGGCGAAGAAAGAAAAGACATATCCGGGCGCAAACACAGAGACCATCTTTGGGAAAAATGTCGTGAGCAACGCGGCGAATATCCAGTGGGTCGAACTGCCGAGAGTCTGGCCTTCGGCACGATGGCGGTTGGGAAAAATTTCCGATATAAGAACCCAAATGACAGCCCCCTGGCCGATGGCGTGCGCCGCGATAAAGGCAAAAATACAGGCTGGCACAATGCTGTAGTGCTGGGTGAAGAATGCCCACGCCGTGAGTCCAAGCGAGAGGATGTAGCCAAACGACCCGATGAACAACAAGGTCCGGCGGCCCAACCGGTCAATCAGCCACAACCCGACGAAAGTGAAGATCAGATTCGTGATTCCAATCCCCACGGATTGCAGCAGCGCCGCCTTGGCCGCCAGCCCCGTCATTTCAAAAATCCGCGGCGCGAAGTAGAGAATGGCATTGATTCCCGATAGCTGGTTGAAGAAGGCGACGAGAAACGCCAACATAATCGGTACCCGCAACCGCCAGGTCCAGAACTTTGCGGAGGTGACCCGCTCGGAGGAGGCGGCAAGAATCGCATCGGCATCCGCCACGATCTCGGCCGGCGACGCCCCCGGTTCGATGAGCTTCAGGACCTTCATGCCAGCAGCACGATCACCCTTGCGGCCGATCAGCCAGCGCGGGCTTTCCGGAAGACTGAAACACATCAGCGTGTAAACCAGCGACGGAAACGCCGCCACGCCCAGCATCCAGCGCCAGGCATTTTCACCGATGCCGGCCAGCAGCCAGTTGGAAGCGAAGGCAACGACGATGCCAAAAACGATATTGAACTGAAACATGCCTGCGAGCCGACCGCGGTAGTTAGGCGGCGCAATCTCCGAGATGTAAAGCGGCGCCGCCACGGTCGAGATGCCGATGCCAATCCCGCCGATCACCCGCGCGGCGATAAACATAGCGACGCCATTCGCAAAACCACAGCCCACAGCCGAGATGACATATAGCAAGCCGATACACAGCAGCGTTTTCTTGCGTCCGAAGAAATCCGTGGGCAAGCCGCCAAACAACGAACCCAACACCGTTCCATAGAGCGCCGACCCCATGGCCAGCCCATGCATGCCGGCGCTTAGTCCCCATAGAGCCTGGATTTCTTGCTCGGCTCCAGAA
>JBEKZM010000141.1:0-14274 GCA_049509875.1 Verrucomicrobiota bacterium
TTTCCTGCCTGGCTGCTTGATCCGTCCGCGATTGGAGGAATGGCCGCTCGTTGGCTGTTTTCATTTGTCGGTATCAAATTCGTTTATGTTATGTTTGGCTGGACACAAGTCACCCAATGAGCGGCGTGAACAGGCGCCAGCGCGGACTAATACATGCCGGCAATTATGGTGCACTCACTGCACATGACAAATTGAATTGCAGACATTGTGATAAATAGCTGTCGTGTCAGCAACTAATTCTGTCAGTAGCCACTAGCCATTTTATGAAGTCCAAAAAGTTCAAATTAATCGTGCCAAACACTCACATGCACCACATGCCAACGCAAAGCCTGTTGGTTTTAGTCCGTGAAACATGGACTTTAACTGATATGACTACCTGGATGATTCTCACCCCAGGATTGCGCGGACGCTTGGCACAGCAACTTCAAAAGTCCTCCCGCCAAACAGAGGTCCTTTAGTCAGATTGACTTCCACCCGCTTCCGTCCAAGCCGGTGTGAGCGGGCAAACCGTGAGTGATTGAATGGTGACGGAACCGCCGTCCGCCTTCGTTGCGAGGCCGTTTTCATGCGGCAGGACGAATCTGGTGGATGAAATCTCGCCGTGGTTCACAAATACCTCGATGGAGGTGCGGTCCACCAAAATTTCCACCGTCTTGATTTTATCAGAGACGGACGCGGGGCTGGTGCCGGACTCGATGGTTTTGGAAGTCAGGATGACCGGGATGCCGCGGATATCGAATGTAAGTCTGGCGCCTGCGGGGATGCTCACTTCCGCCCGGACGTGAAACAGGCGCCCGGACGGCTCCAAGGGCAGAACCTCGTCTGCTCGCAATGTGCGGTTTGTCCATGAATCCTGGCCATGGTGAAGCAGCTCAATTTCTTTGATTGGCTCGCGGAAGATCCTGGGACCATTCAGCGTACTGCGAAGCGTGAGTTCGCACGGGAAAGAAACCTGCTGATTGAACGGCATCTCTGGAAACGTGGAGTCCCGCATCCACGCGGCTTGAATTCTCCGTCCATCGCCCGTAACCGTATTGCCCCACGTTTGCGTGGCATAGAAATTAGGGCCGATGTCACAGGAAAAGCGCGCGGTCTCTTCCTTGAACTGTGTGCCGTCAAACGTGCCGAGCGAGTATTTGCCGTTGCCTTGGATCAACACCCATTTCATGTTGTCGCGGTTTCCATCCACCGGTAGTTCAAAAAAATCAGGACACTCATAGCTGTCCGGAATGGGGTGTTGCGCGTCTTCCCATGCCAGAAGATTCGTGGAGGTAAAGATGTGATACTCGTTGTTTCCATACATCATCATGACCCAGTGATTGCCTGGCGCATACCAGAAGACTTTGGGATCGCGTTCGGGGTAAACGAGTATTGGATTCTTCTCATAACGCTTCCAGGTGCGACCATGATCCAAGCTGTAACAAATGCAGTGCGTGCGATTATCATTGCGCGTCCAGAAGGCAACCAGCGGCGGGTTTGCTTTGTCGGGGGACAAGCCGGAAGTGTTGTTGTAATCCACAACGCACGTTCCGGATTGATCACCGGTCTCCGACTTCTCCTCCCAGAATGCGGGCTCCAGTTCCGTCCAGTGAACCAAATCGCGGCTCACTGCATGAAGCCAGCATTTCCACCAGCGCTGCGCGAACAGGTGATACTCACCGTCGTAATAAATCAGGCCATTCAAGTCATTAAGCCACCCTTCCTCCTTCGGCCCCGGATTCAGCCTGTTCATCGTCCACTGGCGCGCGGTGAAATGAAACTGCGGGCGCAATGATTCCCGGTAGAGCGGCCCGGTTACCACCGGCAAACGTTCCGGTGCATCGGTCTGAACAATATGCTCCACGTTGATGTGTCCCCAATCACCGGTCGCCTCGTCCACGATTTGTACTTGTGCCTTTTGGCCAAGGAATGGGCGCACGTCCCAACTGGCCGGCACCAAGCGATCACTTCGCCAGCCCGTCGCGCTGCTCACGATTTTGCCGTGAATGAGCAGGTTGAAGCAGGTATCGTGCTCGTAGTCGCCGCCGCTGATGCGAAATGAAATATATTTCCGCGCGATCTTGAATTCTGGCGAGGTGAGCGTTCCCGTTGGCCCCTCACCATCAATCTGGCTGCTGGCTGCTTGATTGTCGCGGGCGTTTTCAATTCCTAATCTGGCCAACTGGGCGCCGGCTGCCGGCCCCGAATGGAACGCCGTTCCCGCCAGCTTCCAGTCCCCGTAGTTCGTGCTTCCGAAGTGCCCGATTGCCAACTCGTCTGCGCTGCAGTTGACGACGATGGCCAGAATGATCGCCAACCCCAACCAGTTGAAGCCGTTTGTGTTTTTATTAAAAGTCCTCATGGGATTCTCTGTTGCTGGTCCTAAATCAATGGAGAGGCACATAGTAATTGGTGCGGCTGCTCAACGGAAGGGCTTTGTAAGTATCGCTGCCACCGCAGGCCAGGTACCAATACGGCATGGTGCCGTAGGTCGTTACGGTGTCATTCGTGTAGAACCATTTCTCGATGCAGCCCTCGAAGGAGGCCTGAAAAGGAACATTGTCTGCAATCTGGAACCGGTTCAAGGCACGATTGCCGGGGGCATATAAGGTGCCGGGCGGTGCGAGAGCCTGGGTGTGGTAGGCTTTGCTGAAGTAGCCCGGGGTTCCCCAGGAAAAGCCAAAATAATCTTCCGACCCGGTGCCGAACCAGGACGGCATCCTTTCACCGTCCACGAAAAACTTCTCGTCTCCCTCGCCCCACCATGGCCCTGGCGTCACATCCACGGTTTGATAAACATGGAGCGCCAGCCCGACGAAGCGCCCCTGTCCGCCGGTGCCAAGAAACCGGTAATCCGGTGAACGCCCGTTGCTGGTCACATAAACGCCGCGATTCCATTTCGCATGGAACCGGGCCAGGGTGGCGACCGGCTTCGTCAAGGGGGCGCGGGTGACGACCACGTCAGCATTTCTGGTCACGCTTCCGTCGTTGCCAATCTCGATCTGGGCGCGGGACGCAAAAGGCATATACCAGTAGCAATACATCCAGCCATTGCTTTGCATTCCCAGAGGCAGCGCTGCGTAGGGAATATACCCGCAAGCGACGCCAAAGAAATCACCGAGGGGCGCCCACACGCTCGAATTTGTTTCCCCGTCCCAAGACATGGTCACGGTCAACGCGCGCAGGGCCGCCCATCGGTCGCTCGGATCCGTCATGCCATTCACGCGAACCTTGAATGCCGTGATTGCTCCCTGTCCGCTGAAGCTCAGCGGCATGACGCTTTGCCCCGGGGCAATCGCGTAGCGGTTGGTGGTGGTCGTCTCACCGAACCGCACTCCCGCCGGGTCGGAACCAAGGTGGTTCAGGAAGAAATCGTCCACTTTGGACAGCGCGCCCTGTTCGGCCGCAGTCAAGTTTCTTGTGAAGGTGGGAACCGCAACGCCGCGTGCGAAGGTGGAATAATTGAAATGATAGTAGGTGTTTCTGCTGCCATAAGCGACCACTTTGCACGAGACGTTGTAAGGGATCGGCACATAGGAGTTTAAACCTTTGCACGCCGTATAAACCAGGGAAGGATAGGTGAAAGGCGCCTGCGTGCGATTGAAATAATCCTGAAATGCCAAATCTACTGCCGGCGTGCCCGCCCCATCCAGAAATATTCGCACGTGACCCTCTACGGGCGTGCCGGCCCAAATGCGCCAGATGCATCCGGGACCGTTCATTTCGGCCAGCACTGCTCCCCCATCTGATTGGACGCGGATGATGGCGTCGCCATCGTTGTTGGCTCCCCAGTTCACGTAGTGCCCGGTGACCGAATCGTAGGTGGAAGCCCGATCGTGAGATGTCCATTCGCTTGAAGTTTCACCCGCCGTCGGCAACTCGGCCAAATGTTCCAAATTGGTCAACCTGTCAACCAAGTCCACGTACGAATACAAAACTGGTCTTGCCTCAACTTGGTGGACCGGTATCGGCTGATCGTGTGAGCTAAAGCCCAACGACGCAATGAGCACGGGGAAAAGATCTGTCATTGGTGTAATTTTTCTATCTTATTTTCCATGTCTTCCAGGGCAATCCGCTTGGTTTCCGGGTAGAACCACCAGACCACCGCGACCTGAACTATCATCATCACCGCAAAGAACATGAATGGAGCACCCGCGTGCGGTTGCCCTGCGTCCCTGGCGAAGATGGGAAAAGTCCAAGATATGATCATGGCCATGAACCAGTGCGTGGAACTGCCCAAGGTCTGTCCTTTGGCACGGACCGCGTTCGGAAACACCTCGCTGATATAGACCCAGATGACCGCCCCCTGTCCGAATGCATGGCAAATGATGTAACCCACCAGCAGCCAGAGAAGCAAGCCATGATTCTCGGTACCGTTGAAAATCCATGCAATCCCGGCGAGTGTCACCCCGGTTCCCACCGCGCCCCATATGAGCAACGGTCTCCGGCCGCCACGATCAATGATCAACATGCCTGCCATTGTCGCCAGCAAGTTGGCGAGTCCAACGACGACCGACTGCATGTCTCCGGAGACTTTGGTGAACCCGGCCATCGAGAAGATAGGATTCAAGTAATACATCAGTGCGTTAATCCCATCCAGTTGGTTGAACATGGCCACGGTAATGGCAAGGAATATGGGCTTGGCATGGGCGCGGCAAAACAGAGGCTCCACGAGGCCGCGTAATTCCTGATGGAGCGACTCCCGAATCGCGGCAATCTGCGCCGGCACGTCCAATGTGCCGAGGCTATGCAACACCTCTGCAGCTTCCCCTTCCACTCCCTTCATCATCAGCCACCGCGGGCTGCGTGGGATGAAAAAGAGCAGAAGAAAGAACGCAGCCGCCGGCAACGCCTGAACACCGAGCTTCCAGCGCCACTCGGTATCACCCAGGCCCAACGTGCCAAGACCAAAATTCGAGACAAACGCGAGCAAAACCCCAAAGACAATATTAAACTGAAAAAAGGCCACCAGCCGACCGCGCCACCGGGCGGGTGATATCTCGGCCAGGTAAAGTGGTCCCAGGACCGACGAGGCTCCCACCGCGACTCCGCCAATGATGCGGAAGACGATCAACGGCCAGAAACCCCAGGCCAGGGCGCATCCCAGCGCACAGATAAAATAAAGCGCTCCCGCTGCCTTGAGCGAGTCCCGCCGGCCGAATCGGTCACCCGGGCGGCCGGCGGTCAGCGCACCGATCACCGTGCCAATTATGGCCGACGCTGTCATGAAGCCCTGCTGAAAACTATCGAGCTGGAACAACGTTTTCAGCTGATTCTGGCAGCCCGAAATCACTATTGTGTCGAAGCCGAAGAGCAGCCCGCCGAGGGCGGCTACCAGCGTGGCCCCCAGCAATCTAGAATTGATCTTTGACGGCTCCCCGGCGACATTTTCATTGGGTGCCTTTTCCAAGGGTGCGCGGGGTGAGAGCATATTGGGAATGGCCATGGTTTGACGGCGAGTCTGGAACTGATCCGTATTGGATGGCAAGGCAAAAGTTGACATTCGCCAACAAAGCTGTAAGGTCAGCTTCGAATCGGCAACTGACCACATTTAACATGGAACCTTTACTTAAACACCGCACGATATCACGGCAACTGACCACCGAGATCATCGCCGGAAAGTACAGCAAAACCGGCCGCTTGCCCAGCGAGGCGCAACTGGTAAAACAATTCGGCGTTTCACGCCCCACCGTCGGGCGGGCCATGCGGGAACTCCAGGAGCAGGGACTTATCGAACGCCGCGCCGGCTCCGGCACATACGTTCGGCCGGAAAAAGACCGCGGTCATTCCGCGCATTCCGCCTTTCCGCAAATCGGTCTGATCATGCCCAGCCTGTTCCATACTGAGATCTTTGAGCCCATCTGCGGCGAACTCGCCAGTCTTGCCCGCGTCAACGACTATGGCCTTTTGTGGGGGGCGAACATGTCGTCAATCGCCGAGACACAAATGAAGGCTGCCGAAGCTGAAGCTCTCTGTGAACAATTCATCGAACGCGGGGTTGTAGGCGTCTTTTTTGTCCCGTTCGAACACCAGACAGACCGGGAGGCCACGAACCTGCGAATCACCGAACGCCTGAAAAAAGCTGGCATCCCGCTTGTTCTTATTGATCGCGACATCGGTGTCTTTCCCAATCGCAGTGAATTCGACATTGTCGGCGTCGACAACGTTGCCGGCGGTTATCTGCTCGCTGACCACCTCATCAAGCTGGGAAATCGCCGGATGATGTTTGTAAACCGCCCGCTCACGGCACCGACCGTTGATTTCCGAATCATTGGCGCACAAAAGGCCATCCTCGACAATGGTTTGGAGGTCCCGCAGCCCTTTGTTCATTCGGGCGACCCCACCGACATCAAATTCGTCAAGTCCTTCGTGCAAAATCAAAAGATAGAAGCCATCCTCTGCACCAACGACCACCTCGCCGCCGAACTCCTGCAAACGCTGACTCGTATCGGCATTCGGGTCCCAAAAGACCTGCGGCTCGTCGGCTTCGATAATGTGCGCTTTGCCAGCCTTCTCTCCACTCCGCTGACCACAGTGGAACAGCCGGTTCGCGACATCGCCATCACGGCCTTTAGCGCACTCCGCGAACGCATGACCGACTCGACGCTTCCGCCGCGCACGCTGATTTTGACGCCACGTCTCATCGTTCGGGAGAGCTGCGGGGCCTACCTGCATCAGGGTCGCAGTGGCTAATGCGTCGGATCTGCTATATGCGCCTCGCGACACATACCAGCCGTTGCCTCCAATCCGCCCAAAGCTGCCAACCCCTGGAAGTCCTGTCGCGGATAAGGGAATAGCTGAAGACTCGGCATCGCAACGCAACCAAAGTTGCTTCCGGCGGGTTTGCGTTCACCCGCTCTTGTCCTTTGCCGGAGCCGACCAACGCGATCAATTTGACGGCAATCTTGTCCACGGGCAGGATAAAATCAACATAGCCGGTCTTGATGGAAGTCTCCGGCATGCTGAAATCCTGCGACGTGGGACGGTTTTGAGCAATGACCTTGCCGCCGTGCTCCTTGATGATCCGCACCCCAAATGAACCATCACCGTCGCCACCCGTGAGCACCACGGCAATGGCGTTCTTTTTATAAACTTCTGCCACCGAAGCAAACAGCGGCTCGGCGGACGGACGGGCATAATGAACTTTTTCCGCGGAAGAAGAGGAAAGCATAAGGCGTCCACCTAGAGCGACAGATAGATGGTGGTTGGTTGGGGCGACAAAGACCCTCGCATGGCAGAGAACGTCACCCGTATGAGCCTCCCGGACTTCCAGGTGAGTGCGGCTGCTCAAGATCTCCGCCAAGAGACTTTTATGCTCGGGAGAAACGTGCATCCCGATGGTGATCGCTGCCGGAAAGTCCGCCGGCAAGCCCCCAAAATAACCGATAGCGCTTTTAAGCCGCCAACCGAGGCCGCCATAGCAATGACGGACCGGGCTGGAATACAGGCAGCATCCCTCACGAGGAATAGCCCATCATTGAGGGAATCATGCAAGTTATGCAATGGAGATGAGTGTTTGACCTGTACCAGTCGGCAGACTACTAACCGATTTGGGGCTGACAGGCAGCGGCTTAACGGGCTGCACAGGCTGGACAGGTTGCGCCGACTGGCCACGAACGGAGGGTGGGGTTGGCGGTGTTCCGGGCGCCGGCAATACGGGAGCTATTCCCGGTTGGAGGGGACCTGGCACCACGGGTAAAGCGGGCGTGGCACCCGGCCGAACTGGGTTCGGTGTCACGGGCATTGGCGGGATGGTCTTCGGCTGGATTGGAATCGGGATCACAGGTGATGCCGGCACAGGAACTGGCTGGATCGGAACAGGAGTCACCGGTATGGGTATCATCGGCCCAGGTTGTATTGGAGCAGGAGATGGTGCTATGGGAGGTCTCCCAGGTTTAATCGTTTGTGCCGAAGCACCCAAAGCGACCAGCATGCTCATCGTGAGCACGGACAGAAGCCTCCACATGATTTTATTTTTCATATATTTCTCAGTTTGGTGGTTGTAGTCATCGCCACGATGTGCTGGCGTTATTATTTCAAGTTAAGCTACAGCGCTGGCTGATCATCAGCCATGGGGTATAACCCGGAGGTGGATTTTTTGGGAAAAAGCCGGCGGATCCCGCAAGCCAGTGTGCTTCGGGTTACAGCCCATGGCATCAGCCCACCTCCCGGATTATTCTCATGTCATGAATAATACAAACATCCGGTTAAATCCAACCGGGCTGGTTTTGTTCTGGGTGCGGTGCTGCTGGCGGCGCTGACCGAGGGCGCGGGCAGCGCAGGCGCGCAGAACATCGGGATAACGGTGACCCCGCCCGCGGTGGCGGCGCCCGTCGTGATTTCGGATACTTACGTTTATTACCCAAATTATGGTGTCTATTACAACAGCCATCGGCACCAATACCAGTATTTGAAAAACAATGTCTGGGTGACCCAGCCGGCGCCGGACGGTGTTTCAGCCGCGGCCCTGCTGGCTTCACCATCGGTGAACATGGACTTCCATGACTCCCCGGAAAAACACCACGCCGAGATGCTAAAGAGGTATCCGCGGGATTGGAAGCCGGCGGCTGCGCATCAAGACCGGAAGTAAGATCACCAGGACGCCGCGACGGATCACGACAGAAAATAGCCGGCCGGACAAGAACGCCCCGTTGGGATAAAAGGACAATCCATCGGCTTGCAAAGGGGTGGAGAGACAAAACCTCGCCTTAATCCTCGCGATCAGTGGCAACCGCCGCGCCGCTGAAATGCTGTCGTTTATCAACTCGCGCGGCGGTTGCATTTAGCGTCAGCTTTGCGTGAATCGCCGCAGGATTATACCCCATGGCGAGCCTGCGCGGCGTCAAGCGTGTGGACAATCAACTCGTGATCAGCGGTGGACAGCCGACGGAATGTTCCGACAATTTGATCGAACGGACGGCTGCGTGAAAGTCGCACTACCAACGAGTTTTCGACCCTTGAAATGGAATGAACTGGTGAGTCATGGCGACTTCGTCGCCCATGGGCACCAAGGATTCGAACCATGGGAAGGGCCGAGCAGATTCCGCGCCGATGCGCTTAGAAAACGGATTCACCGGCGACAGATTCGTTCCCCGGCCGGAGCAAAGAAAGCCTCGTGAATATTTTAAAACTCATTTTCCTGTTTCACCCAATGAAAGAGAGCAGTCAATTGGTTGGCCAAAACCATCACGATCATCTTCAAGCGTTGCCATGAAACATAAGAAGGACTTGGACCGACAACCAGAGGATCCGGTCAAAACCAACCATCAACCGCAAAAGACGGTCGTCGGGCACAAATCCGTGGCGGATGCCAGTGCCAACAACCGGCCGCCGCCTGGCAAATCTTTGAGTGACTCACTCCAACTACAGCAACGTTTGCGGCAATTGACGCATCACCTGCTGGCGGCGCAGGAGGATGAGCGTGAGAAGCTCAGCCACGAGCTGCGCGATGAAATTGCGCAAACATTGTTGGGCATCAATGTCCGGCTACTGTTGTTGAAGCAGGCGGCCCGAAGCAAAGCAAATGGGCTCAAAAGTGAAATTGTGTGCACGCAACGACTGGTGGGAAGATCGGTGATGCTCGTGCGTCGGCTAGCCCGCGAACTCGAAAACCATCGGCGAACGCCAAGCGAGCAGACGGTCACGGCAATAAGAAAGAGGATCTGCAGGAGACTCTCCGTTCCAGATTAACCTTTGCTGCTGCGCGAGTACATGGGCGGGCGGGAGACCTCGAAGTGTTGCTCGAGATTGACCCGTACGTGAAGGCCATTGCCATGAGCGGATACGCACTTGCTCCAGTAATGCGGGAACCGGAACGCCAAGGATTCAAGGGCTTGATCAAACGAAGCCCTTTGACATCGAACAATTGCAGGAGAATCTTTCTGGTAATCCGGCGATTCGTTCGCGCGGATTGGGAGGGACTTATTTGTTCAGGTCTCAATAAATGATGGATGTGTTCGCACTTAATCTTTCAATTTTAGTTTCCGGGTTTGTGGTTGCCTCAAGAAACGTGGCTTCTTCCGATTTCAATTTACCGACTGATCGGTCGCTTTACTGCCATGGTTTTCGTGCCGTTGATTATTGCATCCTCCAAAACGATGAGCTGAGCCCGGGTGAGCTTGCGTGCTGCGATCAATTCCGTCTTCGCCAGCCAATGTCCACAGGGCGGCGAAAAAATGTAAAGTAGCCGCGGGCGCATTTGATTACCGGGTCTTGCGGGACGGCCTCCGCCGCTTTTACCAACTCGCACGTCTGATACAATCCCCTATGGTAATACGCGTCGTAACGCGGGCCATAGAGCTTCTGGTGCGCTTGCCCTGCAGCGCTGGACGTTTCCGTGACCAGTCCATGGAAGGAAGCGGGGAATGTGACCGGACACTTGCGCTCCTGCGGAATAAAATCCAACTGACCCTTGTGGGCCACTGCCTGCAGATACCCAAAGGTGCGGGCCGAGTGCGAATCCAGCGGTTCCGCGACGCCAACCAATGCTGTGAGCGCACCCCCGCGCGCCGGACGACGCGCCAGCCACATCTCAAACCAGGAGTAAAGGCCAGGCGGCAACTCCTCCGCAGCGTAAACCGAAACCACAATCACATCGGCCATCAAAGCGGCGCAAACGGCATCCGAAAAGATTTCGGGATCCCCCAGGGAATTGATGTTGAACCAACTGTTTTGGACGCGCCCAACCCTGGCCAGTTGCGTGGCGCAGTGACAAGTTTGCGTGGCCCAGTCCTGCGTCACCCCATCTTCATAAACCCCAGCGATGTTCAAAGTGTATCCCGAGTCATTCGTGGTGGTGGCTGGCTCGTTCCATGGGACCACTCGTTGCAAAAGTTCAATCGTTTTCATTAGATGATTATGACTCGAAAACGACGCGGATGCCATGGGGTGTTCACCCCGTAGAACCAAGAGATCATTTTCCACATGGGGAGAAGACCCCATAGTAGTTGCTTCCCAAGGGTGATATTCTACTGCTATGAATTTATTACTTATCATAGTTGTGCTGCTGCTTTTGTTTGGTGGCGGCGGGTTTTATTTTGGCGGTCCCGTCATTGGCGGCGGCGGCCTTGGCTTGATTCTGGTGATCTGCCTGGTCGTCTATCTCCTGGGCGGATTCCGCACGAAGATCTGATCGGGCCGGGCAAACCTGTCGCGCTGCGAACTTCCATTTCAGGAATGCCCAGTCCGACCAACCCGCCGGCAATGCCGCCAATGGCAGCACCTACGGCCACACCGCTCAATGCCGCGACAATCGGTCCCGCCGCAATGAATGGCCCCACACCTGGAATAGCCAGTGCGACGATACCCGCGATCCGGGCCAAGACTCCGACGATGACCCCGCGGGTGGCGGCGCCGGTGAGGGTACCTTCAGGAGCTTTGGTATGCTTTTCGTGCGCGAAGTCATGACTTGTGCCTTTGTCGGCGAACAATACCGAGATGTCATTCTTGGAGAAGTTCCCGTTCTTGAGTTGCTCAATAATTTGATCAGCCTGATTGCGGGTGGTGGCGATGCAGAATACAGATTTCTTCGACACAATTAACTTTCGTTTTGTTTGTTTCGTTGACCAAATTAGTTGCTGCCTGGGGCGGTTGATACTTCCAGTTGGTCATCCACGTTGCCCGCGCTGGCGATGCGATCTGCGATTTCACCAATCCGAGTCTTTTCATCCGCAGTATTGACCGGCCCGCGGAGCGTGACATGGCCATCCAGGGTGATGATCTTCACGTTGTTGGCATCCGTGGTCATACCGGAGTCAGCATTGATTTCTTTGCGAATCCGGGCGGTGGTGTCCACGTCGGCCTGGTCGTTGCCCTGATCGAGCGGCGACGGCCTCCGACTGTCGCGATCACGAACCTTTCGCCGGGTATCATCAGCGCCGATCGTCGGGTCGGTTGTGAAATAAGGTTTAACGTGATAAGCGCGATAAACGCTACTGAAATAATCGGGTTGGTTGAGATCAGGCCATTCATTGGCCTTGAAATGCGGCGAACTGACCAGTATCTCCTTAGACGCATCAAGCTGAAACGTGTCATGCTCTGCATCAAACCGAAGCGCTGTCGGCGGCACGACGCTCAACTCGTTGTCAATACCCATAAAACCACCGGACGAGACGATAACCGCAACGATACGGCCAGCGGGGAGATCCACAGCGAAGTTCTGAACTTTGCCGAGATTCTCATCCTGAAGGTTCTTCACCGAAGTGCCCATAAGCTTGCTCGCTTTTTCAACAATTCCCAGGTTTCCCCTGGAAGATGTTGATCCATTCCCATTCGAGTAGTAAGTGCGGCTCCAAGTTCCGTCGGGATTGCGGGTTGAAATGTGACTGTTGTTTTCCTCAACCTTGCTGGCCACTTCGGCATTGTGTGCCATATCCACCGGGCGCCCGCCCGCGGTATTGATCGTCCCATCCATATTCCGGGGCAGTGAATTGGCAAAGGTTCCATCCGCGTTGTTGGTGTTGTAGCCTCCATGCGCGAAATAAGGCTGTTGGCCGTAGTAATCATAGGTTTCACACAATCGGTTTGACTGCGTGCCTTCATCCCACTTTGTGAGGTCGAACCGGGGCGCCTCATTGAACTTCTCCTTGCTGGCATCGAGCTGTAGAATTGTTAGCTCGGCGTCGTGATGCAATGCGCCCGGCGGCACCGCTGTCAGGGTGTTCCCCATGCCCAGAAATCCACCGGTGGAAATGATCACCTCGACGATGCGGCCGGATTCCACATCCAACGCCAAGTCGGACACTTTGCCGAGCTTTTCATCCTGAAAGTTGTTCACAATCATACCGATGATGTCGGTGGCTTTGGCTGCGCCATTCCAGCTCCTGGCGCGGACCTGAATCAAATATTGATGATTTGAATTGGTTTCACCCATGGGTTGAGCGAGCGAATCCTGCCCTAACGCGGCTAACGCCAGAAGGGATACGGCAGATACATTCGTAATTATTTTAAGTTCTTGTTTCATGTTTAATGCTTCGGTTTTGGTTTAAAGTAAAAGGATCTTTCCTCAGCACCATTATCATTTTACGTGCAGAAAAAGCTCAATTCCATGGGGTGTTACCCGACTGGATGCATTAACGCCGTTAATTACATCAGCGTCAACGCCGCAACGCTGAAGCCTTTCGAGTGACCCAGCAGAGCCTGTGTTTATCAGTAGGCTTCCGAGATTGGCGCGAAGATTTTCACGATCAAACCAAGGAATTTCCCAGTCGCCGCCGGCGCCTTCAAAAGGTAAAAGTAATCATGCCGTTGAAGTTCCAACAAAAGGCGAACCACACCAACCTGAAAATACAATTAAAGCCACGTTCGGAATGGCCGTAAAGAATTGATGACCGTTAAATCGCATCGGGCTCTCTGGCTGCTACTGTGGCTGACCCTCGCCATCCCCCCGGTTGGTTTGCAGGCGGCATTAGCGCCCGAAAAACTGTACCAAACGGTATTGCCATCAGTGATGAGCCTGGAAGTGGAAAACTAAAGAGGGGCGAGATTTGTCGGCAGCGCCGTGCTCGCACTGACAGACGATGTGGCGCTGACGACCTGGCATGTTGTTGCCGACGCGCGGTCGGTTTGGGCCGTCTTCGCTGACGGACAACGCGTAAAGGTGATCGGGTGCATTGACCATGACAGCCGCCGTGATGTGGCACTGCTGAAGTTGGAAAAGTGCCTCCCACATCGGCAGGCGGCGTTATGCTGGAAAATGCAATCCATAGCCTCGCGGGCCTATGTGATTGGCGCGCCGAAAGGGTATGAGTTTAGCATTAGCGATGGATTGATCAGCCAGATTCGGACTGTGGATGGCTTTTCCCAATATCAAGTATCTTGCCCCATTTCGCCCGGAAACAGCGGGAGCCCGGTTTTCAATCAGCGGGGTGAAGTGATCGGCGTTGCAGCCTGGACGAAGGCCGACGCACAGAACGTGAACTTCGCGATTCCGACCCGGGAATTCAGCCAACTCATGGTTTCCAAACCATTGTCGACCTGGGGCCAGCTGGGTGCCGTCGCTCAACTGCATTCGACCTCGAATTTAATCCAAACGCGTCAATCCACCATGCAGGCAGTTGTTGATGAGGTTCCTACGGGAGGTTATTCTGCTTTTAATAAACGGCTGGATGAATCTGCTGGCAAGCCCGTGACGATCATCGTTCAGGATGAAGGACAAACCAACGTTTATCGGTTCACCATCAAGTAAGAACGAAGGTTGATTCAATCAAAGGGCAGAGACCCTCAGCTATGGATTGGTGCTGGCAGGCAAATTTGTTTTGATATCCGGCAAACTGTTGGTGGCCGGCATATTGATGG
>JBEKZM010000142.1:0-14211 GCA_049509875.1 Verrucomicrobiota bacterium
AATTTGACGACCTGTTGCCCGGGCTGGATGCTTTGGACGACTTCCGCCCCGAGGGACTTGGTTTTGACGCGCTCAATGAAATCGCGGGCCACCTTGAAATTGACATCGGCTTCCAGCAACGCCATGCGGACCTCGCGCAAGGCGTCGGAAACATTGCTCTCAGAAATCTTCCCCATGCCCCGCAAATTGCGAAAGGCATTCTGGAGCTTGGTCGTTAAGGAGTCGAACATTGGCTAATGATATGCGAACCGGGCCGGTCACACAATTTAGGATTTTGAAGATGCGGGAGAATGGTCGCCGCCCCGGCCACCGAGACGCCATTACCAAGCTTGGAGTCTCTGAAAAATCGGACCGGAGGGAAATAGTGCGCCGCGAAAAAAAGAATGGTGGTAGGTGATGGATTCGAACCATCGAAGGCAAAGCCAGCAGATTTACAGTCTGCCCCCGTTGGCCACTTGGGTAACCTACCAAACCGTCTAAAATCAAGTACTTGACGAGCTTTTCGGCTTATGCTTTTATCTTCATTGTATCCGCTGATTGTATCCCGGACAAAAACATGGCCAATACCGAAAACCCCGCTGCGCTGCCCGGAAAAAAAGCGCCTTTCGCCTATCCAAAGATGGCAAATGGCGGTCATTCTCACGGGTTCCGCATTTGCTGCAATATGTGAGCAGCGGAGTGTATTTTGCACGAATAAAAATCCGGGGCAAGATTTTTCGTCAGAGTTTGGAAACGGCCATCCGAAATTCAATTAGACGTAATAAGTATTGTTCGTTACTGAGGGAGTGGCAATGGGAATCATTTTTCGCCTTGCTTCTTGCCGTCTGATGCCGTGCCAATTTGATGGATCGGACGATGGCCAAGTGTCTGCAATACCGCCTCGGACACGCCATACTCTGCCGAGAATTGCTCCTTCTCCCGCAATTTCCCGGTGGCTTTCTTTGCAACAATACCCTGATTTTGGTGTGCAGATATTTGCTTTTTCATAGATTAAATTTAAGGATTTTGGCCATCCAAGCTGTCCGGCGTGCAACAGTTGAGCGCACTATTTGAGCAACTTGCGGCCTTTTTGCAGCCATTCCACTGGCGAAAAAGCTGTGATTTCCGGCACCTTGCGAAAATCCTGATCGTAAGAAAGGATGGGAAGCGGTTGCACCGTGCTTTTGGCAAAAACAATCAGGGCCGCGTCGCCATAGTCAATATTCTTGGTTTCACACAGGCTAAGTGTGTCCAAAACGTGTTTTCGATTCTCAACATCAATGCCGGGTTGCTGCAAAAGAGCGGCAAGTTGGCGGGCGGCGGTCGCCTTGGGAATTTTCATCATTGGCGCGGTCAGTGTGTAAAAAATGTCCGCGACAACAATTTCCGGCACGCGGAGAATGACTTCGCAGTCTGCCGCTTGCTCAACCACTTCCTTGGCTGCTGGCGAGTGTTCCGGGTGGTCGTTGCGCAGAAAGCGCAAAAAGACGTTGGCGTCCGCCAACATGAGAACGGGCTTCATTCCATTCCTTTTCGCATCACCCGCTCGGCGCGGGCGTTCCATCCTTGGGCGGATTCATCGGTCAGCGGGCCGTCTTTGCCCTTCAAGCTGCCAAACAGAGCCTCCAGGGTCGGCAGGGGGCGGATT
Source organism: Verrucomicrobiota bacterium (assembly GCA_049509875.1). Classification (GTDB taxonomy): domain Bacteria; phylum Verrucomicrobiota; class Verrucomicrobiia; order Limisphaerales; family UBA11358; genus UBA11358. Next base: position 1,628 of record JBEKZM010000142.1, read on the forward strand.
ACCACTTCGCCATTGTCCCGCGATTCAAATTCAACCTTGTCGCCTTTTCCGATGCCAAGAAACCGCCGGACTGCCGCCGGTAAAACCGTGTGGCCGTTGTTGCTAGAAATCTGCGCTGTTGCTTTCATGTGTTTATGTAGCTCTATTCATTGAATTGTTACAATGACAATTAAACGCAACAGCCAAGAAAAGTCAAATAAAGATGTTTTCTTACGTCCGTGGCGGCCAGAAACGTGCCGATTTGCTGGGTCATCCCTTCAGCCGCGACTTTTTGGGATGCTTATCGAGCGCCTTCGCCAGCAATTCAGAGGGTGCGACGCCGACACCTGCGGCAAGAATCGGGATTTCGTAATCAGCAACGCAGCGGATTTGCGCCTCGATCTTTGCCAGGGTTCCCCGGCTCAAATCCCAGCCCATGACATTGAGCTTGGCGACAAGCTGGGCCTGTGACATTCCCTTTTTGTCGCGCAATTCGCGGATTACCGGGCCAACGATGTTTTGGACTTCGGCCATTTGTTCTAAAATCGGAGCTTGACGATAAAGGAAAGTATGCGAGTTTGTGTTCCGATAACGGAGCAGAAAGGAATTGATATGTTTATTCGCAGACTTGGACAAAACAATGTGAAATTGTGTGAATCGGGCCATCATTGCCCGCAACTCTTGGAACTGGCCGACGGGGATTTTGCGGCGGTCGGAGCGGACATGACGGCGGAAGCTGTTCCTGCGCTGCCGCCCGGTCCCGGAGTCGGGCCGAATGAGCGGGTGGTTCGGATTCCGCGCCGGGTGATGATGGCGGCGCGGGCGGACATTCCTGCTGCGTAACAGGGCTTGCTAGCGGCTTCATTCCCGTTTTAGAAACGGGAATGGCTAATTTTGCCTCTTGGGTCGGGAACAATTGGTTCAACGTCATTCAAACCGCTGGCGTTATCGGCAGCTTGTTAATGGCTGCATCAGCATCCAATCGGGAAGCCAAGGCGAAAGAAACCGAAAACATCCTTACGCTATCAGAACATCACCGCAAAATCCTGAAAATTCAAGGTTGCACAGTTCAAGCTGGAACGAGTTGAAATCGCAAATTGTATCCCTGATTGTATCCCCCGCGCTTTAAAAGCAGGCAAAAAATGGCGATTTGTGTCAACTTTGCAGCGGGTTGCTTGGAAACCCTTGGAAATCAATGGCAAAATGTGTCCTGTTGCGCCGCAAAGTCTTGCTATGATTTACAGTCTGCCCCCGTTGGCCACTTGGGTAACCTACCAACCGGTGCGAGGACGCATATTAAGCCATCTCCAAGTCGTTTTGTCAATCAACTGATGAAATTCTTCCTCCCTCGCCCACGGGAGTGGGAGTCGGATCGGGCGAGCGCAAGGCCGGGTGGACAAAACAGCCAGCAAACGCGTTGAGCCGAAGACTTCGGGGTGGGGGACGGATCGTCCCCAGTCGCCACGCAGTTCCGCACTTCGCGTTCCGAATTCCGCACTCAAAGAATCCCGCTCTTCCGCGCTTTTCGCGCTTGCAAGTTCGGCCGGTTGAGGCTTCGCTGGGGAAAAACCACCGATGAACGTGAGCATGTGGATGTCGCGCGAGGTGCTGACCGTGCAGCCGGATACACCGGCAGCCGAGGCGGCCAGACTCATGGCGCAAAGCCACGTGCGGCGTTTGCTGGTCGTCGAGCAGTGGGCCGATGGCCCGCATCTGTTGGGGATCATCTCCGCCAAGGACGTCATCCACGCCTTTCCGCCTCATGTCAATCCCTTTGCCATCGAGGGGCCGGATGCGCGCCTGACACCCACCACGGCGGGCCAGATCATGACCGCCTCGCCGCGCACCGTTACTCCCGAGACCCCCATCGAGGATGCCGCCGCCTTGATGTGCACTCATAAGATCGGCGCCCTCCCCGTGTTGCGGGACAAGACCATCGCCGGCATCATTACTGAATCGGACATTTTCCGCGCCTTCGTCAGCCTGTTCGGCTCGGAGGGCCCCGGCGCGCGCATCACGTTCGATGCCACGCACGGCGAGGACGTTTTTGAAATCATCGGCCGCCTGTCCAAGCGGCACCGCCTGCGGATGCTGAGCTTGATCTGGACCCGGCATGATCAGCTCCCGGTCTGCGTCGTGTCCGTGGCTGGCGACAACGTGGACAAAATGCTCGACGATCTCTGGAGTTCCGGCCACCCGGTCGTCAATGTCATCCGGTTCCCGCCGGCAAAGGACAGCGGCACCGCGGGGCAGTAGTTAATGCTTCATCGCCGCTTGGCGAAGGGCCTCGGCCAGTTGCCTGGGTGTCCACTGATTGTCGTCAAACTGCCGGAAAATCCTGCCGGCCGGGTCGAGCACCACCGTCCGCATGTTGTGGGACCACGTTCCTCCCTCCCGCCAGATGCTCAGATCCACCTTGGGCGCCAGGCTCGCCAGGGCGTTGCTCGAAGCTACGGCAAACAGCCAGCGGTTGGTGTCCGCGCCCCGGTACAAGCGGGCGTAGCCGGACAATATCTGCGGCGTGTCGAAACTCGAATCGAACGAAATGGACAAAAACTGCCAGTTCGCGGGCCCGGCGGCATTGGTCGCCAGCAGCGCGCGCGCCTCCGCAAAATTCCGGTTCATCCGCGGGCAATAATCCGGCAGCGGACAGCTCGTGAAGAAAAAGGTGAAGGCCACCGCCCGCCCGCGAAAATCCGAAAAGCGGACTGCCCGGTTGTTGTCATCGGTAAATTCGTAGTCCGGCAGCGTGTCACCCACCTCCAGTTCCGGCTCGACCGCCTGCCAGCCGGGCGGCCCGGACAGACCAAAGGCATTGGTCTTGCCCACCCGCTGGACATTTTCGATCCAATCGTTCGTCTCCGTCACCGCCAGGGTGAACGTGATTTCGTCGCCGGCGGCGATGCCTTCGAGCACACTCGCATCACGCGCCGAGAAACTCATCGTCATCGCCGCCATGTAATTGGAAATGGCCTCGTGCTGGATCATCGCCCGCATTCGATCCGGCGCCACCGAGGCCACCACGCCGCGCGCGGCGTAGGTTTTCACGGCCGTGGCGGAGGCGATGGCCGACGCCGTGGGCCTGGGTTTGCAAGCGGCCAGCGCGAGCAACAAGGCAAGACACGTGAGGCAGCGTTTCACTCTTTGCGGGTTTGATCTTCGGTTCGCAATTTCTCGATTTCCGCAGCCACCGCCGCGGGCGTCTCGGCACGCAGGCCGTCGAAATAGAGCCGGATGCGGCCGTGTTTGTCCACGATGGCGATGCGCTCAGTGCCGGCAAAATTGCCGGGCATGGAATTGAACGGATCGCCCGGGGAACTGGCCAGGAAGCTCGTGCCAATCAGTTGCTCGAGGGCGGCTTTGGGGCCGGTAAGCATGAGCCAGCGATTGGTATCCGCGCCGTATTGGGCGCCCCATTTCGCCAGCACGGGCGGCGTGTCCGAGCGCGGATCCACCGTGAGGGAGACCAGCCGCACGTCGGGTTGATTTGCGGTGAGTTGTTGAATTTGCGCCATGTGCCGGCTGACTTCGGGGCAGGTCACCCCGCAGCCAGTGAACAGAAAGCTCACCGCCAAGACCTTGCCGTTCAGGTCCTCGCGGGTTACCGGCTGGCCGGCGCTGTTCAGCAGCGCAAAATCCGCCAGTTGCCGGGCGTTGTCGGGGGCAAGGCCGCGCAGCGCGTCGTGATGTGACAGCGCCGTGGCCGCAAACCAGCAGCCCAGGCCCGCCACCGCCGCCAGCACCAGGACGATCACCTGGAACAGCAGTTCCTCCCGGCCCTGGCCGGTTTTCTGGGAGGCGGTTTCCGTCGTCGGCATCCTCAAAACATAGGGCTGATCGACCCTTTGGACAATGCCGGAGCGAGGCGATGATTTCCCGTCCCGGGCTGACAAACGTAAATTCCTTTTTAGCCCAAATCCTTTATTTCTCCGCAATCCACACCAGCGTTCCGCTGGGCAAAAGGTCAAACAGCGGGACTAGGTGGTAATCGGCCAGGTGGATGCAGCCGTGCGAATCCGGCGTGCCGATCGAGGTCTGGTTCGCCGTGCCATGGATGTAAATGTACCGCGCGTGCGAATCCACCTTGCCGCCACGGTTGAAGCCCGATTCCAAGCCTTCGAGCCACAGTATGCGCGTGGTGATCTTCGCGTCGGCGAACTTTGGATCAGAAGTATGGCCGATGATTTGCCGCGATTTGAAAACCGTCCCGGACGGCTCGCCGGCGCCAATTTTCTCCGCAATCCGATGCAACCCCAGCGGCGTGCAGTTGGAACCCTGGATTTGCCCGATGCCGAAGCGCGACGTTGACGCGGGCATTTGCCGCACAAACCGGCCATCCGTGAATAACGAAACTGTCTGGGCGGCGGTGTTCACCGTCAAAAAATGCTTGGTCGGCGACACCCCCAGCGATTGGCACGCGGCGAGGCACGCGGCCGGCAAATTTGAATGATGTTTCATGGCCAGATCCCTGCCCAGATTCAAAAGGAACGCGGCGCTTATGGCAAGGCTCAATGTGCCCGTCACTCGTTATCGTTGACAGTCACGCCAGCCGATAAGTCAGAAACCAATAATGGGGCAATTCAGTCCAGCAAATTTCGTTCGCCACGCCGGCCAGGATGCCTTTAACGTCGCTTTCAGACGGAAAATTCTTCAACACCTCATGTTGGGTGCCGTCTTCGAGCTGTCGCGCCTGATACGTATTGCCGGCCTCGTCGGTTCGGCTGATTGGTGTGCTGCTGCCGGGCACAAACCGGTTGTCCATGAAAACCAACAAAGCCCCGGGCCGGAATAGGCCGTGAAAGCCGTCCAGGAACGTCTTTATCTCCGCCCTGCGCAAATGCGACCACCAGGCCATCGCCAGGCCGGCCGTAAAAACGCCCGGCGCCACCCTCGGCAGATCAAACGCATCAGCGTGCTGGAAACGCACCGGGCACGGATATTTTTTGGCGCCGGCGATTTGGAGCATCTCGGCATTGATGTCCGTGGCGACGATTGATGCCGCGGTTTGGGCCGTGGCATAAGTCCAATTGCCCGTGCCGCAGGCGATTTCCAGCACCCGATGACGCGCCAGTGACTGCGCGCAAAGCTTCTTGAGGATCGCCAAATCGGCCTGGCGCTCGGGCTTTTCGTAAAGCCGTTCGTACTCTTGCGCCCGTCGGGCGTAATAGTCAGCCAGCAAAGGATCGTTTGGCATTAAGTTCCTCACACCTGGATCGGCAGAATGAGCATGGGCCGGCCGTTCTGATACAGCCGCCGCTGCAATTCAAAGACGGTATGGTTGTGGAGCCAGCGCGCGACCATGCTTTCATCCTTGAACACCAGTTGCCCGGCGAAGAAATTTGCCTGTGGAAATTTGTCGGCGACCTGGTCGCACAATTTCGCCGCCTCATCCACGATGTCCGTGCCCAGCCCATAGTGCGCCTCCGAATAAAATCCGCGCCGGCTCATGTAACCCACGTAGCGTTCCGCCTCCGCCCGCGAATGCTCGCGCAAATTATCCACCTCCGCCGCGCCCTTGAAATTCCCCGCGTCCAGCACGCCCACCTGCACAAAGACAAAATTGTGATAAACCTTCGGAAACATCCGCACCACGGCCAGCAGCGTGTGCAGCCCCAGACCGTTGAACCCGTTCACCAAAAACACCGCCGTGCGCGCATTCACGTCACACGGCGGCGGCGTCTTTTCAACCGTCACCAGCGCGTCGTCCGCCAGCGCCGCAGCCACCAGTTCGTTGAGCCGGTGCAGTTTCTTCTGCGTGCGGCGATAATGGCTCTTCACCCAAAACGACAGCGCGATTAAAACGCCGGTTACCAGCAGCGTCGCCCAGCCGCCGTCGAAGAATTTCACCACGCACAGCGAGATCAAAATGCCGCCCGTCAGCATCAGGCCGAAGCCGTTGATGAAAAGTTTCCGCCGCCAGAACGGTTCCCGGGACCGCTCAATCCACCAATGCCGCACCATGCCCAGTTGCGACAGGCTGAACGTGATGAACACGTTGATGCTGTAGAGCACCACCAGCATGGCGACCGATCCCCGCGTGCACAGGAGCAGCACGAACGCTGCGCCACCCATCATCAACACGCCATTCTGAGTGACCAGCCGGTCGCTCAGCGTGGCAAACCGCGTCGGCATCCAGCGGTCCACCGCCAGGTTTGCCAGCACGCGCGGCCCGCCAAAAAAGCCCGTCTGCGCCGCGATCAACAGCAGGGCGCCCGACGAGGCCATGGCCGCCACCACGAAGATCTTCGATCCCAGTGGCGGCCAGCCGGCGGTGATCTTCTCAAACAGCACGGCGTTCAGCGTTTTGCCCTCCACCGGCGCCACGTCATAGAGCAGGTAGGCCAGCAGCAGGCCGCCAACCACAAACGACAGCGACGCGGCCATATAGACCATCGTGCGCTTGCCGGTTTGCACCCGCGGTTCCCGCAATGCGTTCAGGCCGTTGCTCACGGCCTCGATGCCCGTGTACGTGCCGGCGCCCAGGCTATAGGCGCGCAGCACCACCGCCACCAGCCCGAGCCACCCGACTTGCGCCGCACCCGTCGTTACGTTCATGGCCACCCCGTGTGCGATGTCCGGCAGATTCCCAAAATGCGCCGAAACCGCCCAGACAATCGCAAACGTGTAGCTCAATACAAATATGAAAAAAACCGGCACCCAGAGCATGACCGATTCCTTGGCGCCCCGCAGATTCAACAGCGAGAGAAAAACGACCATGCCAAGTGAAAAAACTGTTTTTTTCCATTCCTGCGGCACGCCGGGGAACTGCTGCAGCCACGCGGTCGGAAAGATGCTGAACAGCGCATCCGCCCCGCTGGCCACGCTCAAGGCGATCGTCAGGATATAATCGCCGATGAGCGCGCAACCCGAGATCACACCCATGGTTGGCGACAACAGCTTGCTGGCCACCAGATAGCCGCCGCCGCCGGTCGGAAACGCCTCGATGATCTGCGAGTAGCTGATGCAAATGATGATGATCGTCAGCACCGTTCCCAAGGCGACGAACAGGCTCAAGCTGGTGAGATTCAGCCCGCCGGATGTTCTCAGTGCCAAAAATGCCGATTCCGGCCCGTAGCACGATGACGACAGGCCGTCCGCTCCCAGGCCCACCCAGGCCAGCAGCGCCACCAGCGACATGTGATGGAAAATCCCGTGGTCGGAGAGGTTCCGCGCCCGGCCGATCAACACGTTTTTCGCCAAACGAAACACATTCATATAAAACTGCGTTTTGCCGTGGGTGAACGTGGAGACGCGGCGCGTTCCAGGGGATCGCCCTTCAAATGCCGTCGAGGTTAGCTGGCGGGCTTGGCCTTGAAAGTGGCCTTGGCCCGCGTCGCCGCGAGCCGTTCGCCCCGTCCCATTCCGGGAAATTGGTTCCCCCGCAGCCGGTTTTCCCGGGGAAAACCGGCTTTAGGCTGCAACGGCATAATTAAATCAAATTCATCTCCAATTGTCAATTTGCGGTGCTTCGGGGCGGGGATGCGGCGGCGCCTTCCCACCTTGCCCATGGTGGCAGGGGTTGTGCAGCAAGGTGCACCCCCTGGTTATTCAAGAATCCATCAACACGCTCCGCCCGGAACGCCCCACTCCGCACTTCGGCCCAGCCCGGCCGCTAATTTTTGTTGCGCGCAACCGCAGCTTCTCTAGCTTGGCGCCTATGAAATTTAGAGCAGTTGTGGCCACCCTCGCAGCGGCGGTTCTCATTCTTTCCTCTCCCTCACCCAACGCGGTCGCCCAGGCCACTAATTCACCCGGCTCAGGTGTCGAGAATTCTGTCGTCAAGATCTTTTCCACAATGCGTTACCCCGATCCCTACCACCCGTGGACCAAGGAATCGCCAACCGACGCCACCGGCACCGGCGTGGTCATCAAGGGCCGGCGCATTCTGACCAACGCTCATGTGGTGAACTATGCCAGCCAGATCCAGATCCAGGCCAACCAGGCCGGCGACAAGCTGTCGGCCTCTGTTGAATTTATCGCGCCCGGCATCGACTTGGCCGTGCTCAAGCTCGACGACCAAAGCTTCTTTGACGCCCATCCCCCGCTGGCCATGAGCACGAACCTGCCGGAAATCAAGGACTCCGTCATGGCGTATGGCTTTCCCGAAGGCGGCACCAGCCTTTCCATCACCAAGGGCATCGTCTCCCGCATCGAATTTGCCGCTTATAACCTGTCCGTTAGCGGCCTGCGCATTCAGATTGACGCGGCCATCAATCCCGGCAACAGCGGCGGCCCCGCCGTCGTGGGCGAAAAAATGATCGGTCTGGCCTTCAGCCATCTTGGCCAGTCCGACAACATCAGTTACATCATCCCAGTGGAGGAAATCGAACTCTTTCTGCAGGACGTCGCCGACGGCCATTACGACGGCAAGCCGGCCATCTTTGACGATCTGCAGACGCTGGAGAATCCCGCCCTGCGCCAGTTCTTGAAGCTCGACAAGTCCGTGAATGGCATGGTCGTCCACAAGACCGTCAGCGACAATGCTGGCTATCCGCTGAAAGAATGGGATGTCATCACGCGTATCGGTGATGTGCCCGTCGATGATCAGGGAATGATCAAAATCCGCGAGAACCTCCGTGTCCACTTCATCTATCTCGTCCAGAAAATCGCCCGGGATGGCAACGTTCCGCTGACCATCGTGCGTGAGGGAAAGGAAATGGCCGTTCAGGTTCCCGTCCTTGCGAAAAAGCCGCAAGTCATCCCGGAACTGGAAACCGCCTATCCGTCCTATTTCATTTGCGGGCCGGTTGTGTTTTCCGATGCCACCAAGGAATTTATCCGTTACCTCATCAACGGTGAGTATAGCGAGCGTTGGGTCAGGATCTTCTCCTACACGGGCAGCCCGCTCCTCAAGCGCTTGTATGAGCCCCCGGCCTTCGACGGTGAGCGCCTCGTCGTCATTTCGTCGCCCTTTTTCCCGCACGACCTTGTCAAGGGCTATTCGCCGCCCTATAATCAGGTGGTCAAATCAATCAACGGCGTCGCCGTCAAAAACCTGAACCATTTGGTCCAGTTGATCCGCGATTCCAAGGATGATTTTATCGTGCTGGCCTTTGACAGCAATACCTCGGAAACGTGTGTGTTCCCGCGCAAGGCGATGATCGCCGCCACCGACGACATCCTGGGCGACAACGGTATTCGCAGCCAGGGTTCCACCGATGCCCTGGCCGTTTGGAATGCAAAATAGCCGCTGTGATCTGATGTTTTGTCCAGCCCTGCGGCGATTGCTTTCCGCGGCGGCCGCCTTCGGATTTCGGCCTTCGGGCTTCTTTCGGATTTTGGGGGCTCGGATTTCGGATTTCGCGACCATCGTCGTTTTTCTGGTGCTGACAGTCAAGCTGTCGGCCGCGGACGAAACGGTTTCCACCGAAAAAATCGTCCCGCCTCCGCCCATTCGCGAATTCCGCGCCGCCTGGATCGCCACCGTGGCCAATATCGACTGGCCCTCCAAGCCCGGCTTGCCCGTGGCCCAACAGCAGGCCGAGCTGATCTCCTTGCTGGACCGCGCTGCCCAGCACCATTTCAACGCCGTCTTCTTCCAGGTCCGATCCGTGAGCGACGCATTTTATGCCTCGTCGATTGAACCGTGGTCCGAGTATTTGACGGGCTTGCAAGGACGCGCCCCCGAACCATATTACGACCCGCTCGCCTTCGCCGTCGCCGAGGCCCATAAACGCGGACTCGAACTGCACGCCTGGTTCAATCCCTTCCGCGCCGGCCATCCCCAGGCCAAATCCCCGCCCGCCCCCAACCATATCGCCCGGGTCCTGCCCGAGCTCGTCCGGCATTACGGCGACCAAATCTGGCTCGACCCCGGCGAACCCCCCGTTCAGGCCCGGGCCCTGGCCGTGATCCTGGACGTCGTCAAGCGCTACGACATCGACGGGGTCATCATGGACGATTATTTTTATCCGTATCCCGAAAAAAACGCGTTCGGCTTGGCGCTCGATTTCCCGGACGACGCGAGTTGGAAAAGGTACGGTGCCGCCACCGGCCTGAGCCGCGCCGACTGGCGCCGCGACAATATCAATCGTTTCATCCTGAAGGTGTCGCAATCCATCAAGGCCACCAAGCCGTGGGTGCAGTTCGGCCTCAGCCCTTTTGGCATCTGGCGGCCGAAAAATCCGCCGACGATTGCCGGCCTGGACGCTTACGACAAAATCTATGCCGACTCCCGCAAATGGCTGGTCGAGGGTTGGGCGGACTATCTGGTGCCGCAGCTTTATTGGCCGGCGGCAACACCCAATCAGAGTTTTCCCGTGCTGTTCGACTGGTGGCACGCGCAAAATGTCCGCGGCCGCCACATTTGGCCCGGCCTGGCCGATTCGAGCGTCGGCACCAAGTTTTTCGTCGCGGAGATTCCGCGCCAGATTCAGATCACCCGCCAAAAAGGCGATCCGGGCGCCGTGCATTACCATTTGCGCAGCCTGCTGGACAATCCCTCCCTCGCCGCCGCCGTGCGGGCGCAATATGCGCTGCCGGCGCTGGTGCCGGCCACGCCGTGGATTAATTCCACGGCCGCGCCCCCGTCCAAACTGTCGGTCTATCTGGGCGAAAAATCCGCGCATGTCGAGTGGCAAGGCGGCCCGGCCAGGACCACCGGCTGGTGGTTGTTGCAAACGCGCGCCAACGGCGCCTGGACCACCCGGATCCTGCCGGCCCCGCGAACCGATTGCTATCTCGACCTGGCCAACCTCGACGCCGTTGCCCTGCGCGCCGCCGACCGGTTGGGAAATCTCAGCACCCCGCTGGTCTGGACGCCGAAAAAGTATTCCGCGCCGCCCACCAATCGCGGCATGAAGAAGAAATAAATTCGAAAATAATCCACCAATCCCAATCCCCGCATCACGCGCCGAAGCTTTGCGAAGGCGGAAACCTCGTGAAGCCGGAAGCCTTGGCGAAGGAGGGAGCGCGGGCGGCTCGCCCGCGTGTTTCCGGCCCATCGCGTGATTGGCCCAATCGCCATTTGCTACCGTTCCCGCCGAGGCACTTGTGAGCTTTTCCGATTCTGAGCCGGCGTGAGCTTTCCACCCAGGATGGTCTCCAACGGACTCCGCACGCTCAGGCTTTCGGCGTGCAGGTAGCCCATGGTGGTTTCCAGCGAGCTATGGCCCATGGCCAGTTGGATGGCGCGTGGGCTGACGCCGTTGGCCATGCTGTGGGTGGCGTATCCATGACGGAGTTCATGCGGAAGCACCGAGATGCCAAGTTTGCGTCTGGCCTCCTGCACGGCGCGCTGAACATTGGCTTCGTGCATTCGGTAGCGCACTTCCCGGCGGGTGCGAGGATGGAAACAGGTATTGTGCGAGGGGAAGAGCCAGGCCCACGGCCAGGCAAATTGATACTCGGGGTATTTGCTGGCGAGTTGATGCGGCAACTCGACGGGGATTTTGCCTCGCTTGTCCCAGAGCCAAACGGCTCGGGCACGCTTGATTTGCTGAACCATCTCGGGCACCACGGATGGGGGGAGCGCTACGACCCGGTCTTTGCCGTTCTTGGCTCCCCGGATGAACAGCGTTAGTTCTTCCAGCTTTACGTCTTTAATGCGCAAATTGAGTGGTTCGGTCACCCGCAGGCCGCAGCCGTAGAGCAGGCGGACGATCAAGCTGGTGGGATAACCAGCGCGGTCCCGGACAGTTTGGAGCAGGGCTTGGGTTTCGGCGACGGTGGGGGCATGGCGCAAATGCACCGGGCGTCTGGCGCGGAGTGCATCGACGTTTTGCAAAGGCTGCTTGAGAACCTCGTTGTAGAAGAACAGGATGGCGTTGAACGCCTGGTTTTGAGTGCTGGCCGACAATTCCCGGTGGCGCGCCAAGTGGGTTAAGAAGTTTTCCAGCTTCTGCTCACTGGGGAGTGAATCGGGCATGGATTTGAGGGCGGCCCCGTATTGGCGAAGCCAATACACATACGAGGATTCGGTGGACAGCGATTTGTGCTGGCGGCGGATGACGTTCCGGAGCTGTTCGATGGCATTGGGCATGTTCATAATGCCCGCGATTTTGGCAAATGGGGTTGGACAAAGACTGTCCAAGGCGCGATTTTAATACACGAACCAGGATTTCAATATACGAACCGTTCGCTGGATGATATTTGGACAGTCGTGTTGATATTAAAGGACTTGCAAAAATCGGGTCATTGGCTTAAGGTAGTTTGATATACGAACCGGCGGCGCAAGGTCCAAGCGCCAAGCTGTTGATTATGAAAAATTTGCAACTTTTGCGTTCTCTGGAAGGTCGGTTTCAATACACGAACCAGCCGTCTAACAACCATAGTTAAGCGTCATTACCATTACGCCATGAAAAATCCATTCGAGAAGCAGACAGACCGTTCAATCCGCCAGGGTCTATTTTTCGGTAGCTTCATTTACATTTCTTGGTTCGTGTTGACGTTTTGCGACAAGGATCGGCAGAGTTGGTTTGTCTGGATGATGCGCGGTGGGGTTACTTTGCTTTTCCTTTATTGTTGGTGTGAAAGCTTACGTGAGATGAAACGGCGGAGGAAGAAGCCATGATGCTTAACCAACTCGCCGGAGCCGCCGCCTTTTGGCCGTCTTGGTCTGTCGTCAGCTACAGTTGCGGCGCGGCTCAGCTCGTGGGTCGTTAGGC
>JBEKZM010000143.1:0-14035 GCA_049509875.1 Verrucomicrobiota bacterium
GACAAACACGCCCGTCAATCTCAACCGGCTGCCGGCTTCCCACCGCCCCGTCAAACGGTCCATTCCGCGCAACTTCGCCGTAAAAGCCCCCATTCCATCTTGCATTTCCAGCACTCGCTCGGCTCCATCGTCCTTCACGTCCAACAACAAGCCGTCCATCCAGCACCGCGTCGCGTCACGAACCGGGTTGGCTCCATTGATAACAAACGGCCGCGGTGCCGGCAACGGCGCATGGCCGGTTTTTCGGAAGACCGCCTCGCGCAGAGTCGGCGACGCACCGCCCAGATCCACCAGCCCGACAACTTCAACTTCATCACCCGGATCCAGGTTTTCGGGTCTTGCCAATTCAAAGCGAAAGCCGAAGCCGCCGCCGGTGCCATAATATGTCCTTTGATCGCCAGCCAGCACTTGGCCGCAGACTTTTACCCGTTGGAAAAAATTGGCCGACGCGTCGAACTGCAACAACTCCCTGGCCTGCATTTTGTGAGCCGCAAAAGCTTCCGCCGGCGGCGGAGTATCCTCACAGATCGTGGCGCTGCCGAACCACAACGGGTGGGTCGGCGTGACCAACAATGTCGCCGGATCCCACTTGGCAAACATGCAGCCTCGGATTCGCACTACGGCATTCACAAAGGAATCCAAGGAATCCAAAGGATTCGGTTCAAACTCAACATCAATTTTTCCACCCTGCATCAGCAAAACCAGATGATGATCCCAAGCTGCGGTCACATACCCCCGGATCTCAACGCATTGCGAGTCCATGCTGCCGCGGATCAACTGATCATACGTCGGGTGCTGCGGATCCGGCAGCACTCCCATGCCGATCGCCTTCCCTTGGTTTAGCAGCACAAGGGGCGAGAACTCGCCGGCGTCGCAGGTTCCCTCAATTTCAACACTTTCCCCAACCTTGAGCGGCTTCCAATTCCAATCGGGAGGCACCGCCACGGAAACCCCGCGGGTAGAGTCTTGAACGACAATCCCATTTTGTGCTCCCGACAGCCAGGTAATCACCCCGTGGATTTTGGCCTTGTATCCTCGCCTGGCTTCCGCCCGCGTTAATTGCTGGACCTGTGCCGCCGTCGTCAAAACGGGAAGTCCCAGGGCCTGATCGTCCGCAGCCTCCGGCAACTTCCGCCAGACGGCTTCGCGCAATACATGGTTCGTTCCACTCCGAGTCCATCGCCCCATGCATTCCACTTCGGTATTGGTTGGCGCAGGAGGGAAACTGAGTAATTCAGCCGGAACCGAGCTGCCACCATCATCCAGAATGGATAATTCTCCAAGTGGGGGGGAACGGAGCTTTCCGAGAATCCGCACAAAGTCCGATGGGTTCTGCCCGTCCGAGAACTCACCGTCAATGATTTTGATCCTCTTGATCGAAGACCAATAATCCGGACTTGCCCTGAGCACCTGGCAGTCCTGCCATTGCGGAACCACCAGCGTATCTGCCACCCGGCCCCCCTCGCCGTTGTATCTATCAGGGCAAAGGCCCCGCAGCCGCGCCAGACTCCCAAGCAAATAACGCGGCGGCTTCCCCGAAGCATCGCATACCACCACCCGCATATGCGAGTCGTAGGAGGTCAGCTCCATTTCGGTGCCGCCTTCGTGCGCCCCAACGAATGTCAGGGTCCCCTCAACTTCAGCCCAAATCGCCCCGGCATCGCTGAACAAGGGCTGCCTAACCGCGATTGCCTGGGCGGCCGGCCTGCTTCCTGCTCCTCCCAGTGTCAATCGGGGTGGATTATTCTTGATGAACAACTGGCTGCCGTCATCGGAGCGGATGTAAAAAGTGTAAAGTCCGTCCGCATCGATTTGGATAAGCCCGTCAAAGGCCAAGGCGACATGTTCGTGCCTGGTCGTAACGCTCAAATCAAAATTGGAGGTCGCCCCCGTTTTCACTGGATCCACGGGTTGTAATGCGGCGAGACTTTGCCACTGGTCTTCAAAGCACCGGTATTTCAAGCCTGGTGCGTATTCCAAGCTCCCATCGGGTAGAACACTTGCCGAAAACAAGGCCGCGTCGGGAATCTTTCTTCGCGCGAAGTTCGGACCAGAATATTCAACGCTTAATGACCTGAATCTCGTGTAATTGAACCACAAGACCCGAATCGGAAAACGCCCTTTTCTCAGATAGACACTGCCGCTGCGCTCAGATTCCGAGTGCAACCCGTCATTGTCAACCAATGGCCGTCGCTCGATATCTACTCCGAAGGCTGACGGGACGACAAAGTTTGTTCCCTCCAGGCGTATTTCTTGACCGGAAACCAGTGCCAGGCCGGCCAGCGGTGTCTCCAGCAGCTCGATTCCCGATTCATCTTGCAAAACGATGATCCCGACGCTGGCATTGAATTCGACAACGGTCCCTTGCAGGGAAAACTCCACCAGGGATCCGGGATCGTCATTGGCAGCATGACGCAACTGCAGCACATTGGTGACCAGTGGAATATTCCCTGCCATCGAGCCCGGTGGCATCCCGGCAAGAGGGAGCGATCCGGCAGCTTGTAACGAAAGAAAAACCAACGCCATGCGCGCAGCCGCGACCGCTCGAACCAACCGTCCTCTCATAAACATACTTTTCGACCAAACAGGAATATCATACTCATAATAATTTGCGAAAGTCTTTTTTCCGGAAAAAGGCCGGTGGGTTTTGGCATTTCGCTTGAACTGCGCACGGGGCATTTTAGGATGGTTAAAAAAACCTGATCGGCGTTCAGTTTCGTCGGAATCGAGCCAGTTCCAGCGACCAGCAATTTATCACGAAAGCACCATGACAAGAATCGCCATTGTTGAAGACAACCCGGACATCCGCCAGTCAATGTCGGAATGGATCGCCGCCACACCCGGTTTTCAATGCGTTTGCGCTTGTCCAGACGCGAAATCCGCATTGATCGAAGTGCCTCGACTCAAACCGGATGTCGTGCTCATGGATATTCGACTGCCCGACGAATCCGGCATTGTCTGCACTTCCCGCCTCAAAACCCTGCTGCCTCATTTGCAGGTGATCGTGCTCACCGTGTATCGGGATCGCGACCTGCTGTTTCAGGCGCTGAAAGCTGGTGCCAGCGGCTATTTGCTCAAACGATCGAAACCTGCCGACGTATTAAACGCCATTTCTGAAGTGCTCTCTGGAGGCGCTCCCATGACCGGCGAAATCGCCCGCATGGTCATCGAAACATTCCACAGCGCTTCCACCGACGAAAACTCGTCTTCTGGACTTTCCGAACGAGAAAACGAGATACTTCGCCTGGTGGCGAAAGGTTTTGGCAATAAGGAAATCGGAACTGCGCTCAATATTAGCTATTACACGGTGCGGGCGCATCTCCGCAGAATATACGAGAAGCTGCATGTTCATTGCCGCAGCGAAGCAGTTGCCAAGGCGATAAGAAGCAACGCCAACACGTAAATCATGACCAATCACGGGGCTCCCAATTCCAAGAGCGGTGAGGGGAAATATGGCAGCCACGTCGCCCGGCACTGACCTGCTGTGGCTTCTGCAGCAAAGTGCCGCCCATCCGTAGGGTTGACCGTCAGAGCTCTGCTTTGAGCACAATGGCTCCAAGCGGAGGCAAGGTCAGCATTAAGGAGTGGGATTGAAAGTTCCATCCGAAGGGAGCCGCCTCCAGTCCGCCCAAATTTCCCTGACCGCTGCCTCCATATTCCACTGCATCGCTGTTGAGCGTCTCGGTCCAGAAACCGTCCCGGGGCACTCCTACACGATAATTATGGCGGGGGAGGGGAGTAAAGTTCAATACTGCCAGCAACAGCTCTCCCGTGGCCGGACATTGGCGGAGAAATGATATGATGCTCCACGAGGCATCGGAAGTGTCAATCCATTGCAAACCTGCAGGACTGAAGTCAGTCTCATGCAAGACCTGTTCTTCGCGAT
The DNA here is from genome assembly GCA_049509875.1 of Verrucomicrobiota bacterium. Lineage (GTDB taxonomy): Bacteria > Verrucomicrobiota > Verrucomicrobiia > Limisphaerales > UBA11358 > UBA11358. The sequence goes on from JBEKZM010000143.1 coordinate 3,887, forward strand.
AGAAACGGTTCAAAGCGGCCACCCAATTCATGAGTCGGGTGTGGAATCCCCTTCCATCCAACAAATGCCAGTCCAGGCTGGTTTCGGGTTGCCAACGGTTTTGCTGCCCAAATTCGGCTCCCATAAAGAGCTGCTTTTTGCCGGGCAGCAAATACATGTAAGCGTACAGGAGCCGCAGATTGGAGAATTTCTGCCACGTATCTCCCGGCATGATCGTGAATAAGGACGGTCTGGGGTGGTTTACCAATCGCCATGAAAGGGAAAGGATATGGTTGGCGTCAAACGCGTAACCGTCGCGACGCCGGAAAAGCCCCTGGTGATATTTTCGGTAAAGCGGGTCCGTGGCAAAGTACGCTGCGGTGTCCTCCGCCCATGCCAGGTCCAGCTTATAGTCGTAACCGTACATGTGCGTTTCACTGTTAATGCAGATTCCATCCAGACGGGTTTCCTCCAGGTCCGGACGCTGCGCCTCGAAGTATTGGCCATTGTCCAAAATAACGCACAGGCCTTGCTTATGGAGATAATCAATTAGAAAGCGCAGTCCCGCCGGGTCGGTAAAACCAGGGGCATGAAGCTGGATATGGGTGAAATTAAGCAACCTGGCGTGCTCGGCAAGCAACGGCGCGACTTCAAAAAAAGTCAGGGACCGGTTTGCCTCCTCCGGGACCCGCCGCCAGGATGGGAGGTGGACTTCATAAATCGAGATGGGCTGGTCCGGCGCGCACGCGGCGGCACCGACAGCCATTTGTTCCACGTCTCCTGCAGGAAGTGACTCTTCAACTGTATTCATATGGGATTGTCTGTATTGAGCAGATCGAGCAGCACCTGGAATGCGATATTTACCCAGTCAGGCCGGTTGTTCAGCTCATAACCCAACTCGTATATTGCCTTGCGCAGCAACTCGACATCCAACAGAATTTTGAGGACGGTTTCGTCTTTCGGGATGAACGGTGCGGAACCCGCCATTTCCAGATAGCTTCGCAGATAGTTTGTGCCCACCCACACTGACCAATACCGCGCCCAGGCAGTCCGATGATCCAAGGAGAGCCGGGCTGATAGTGCTGCCGGCCGTTCATCCAACGCGGTGTGCGCGGCATAGAAAAAAGAATAAAGCATGCCAGCAACGTCGCGAAGCGCGGATTGCTTTTGGCGGCGCTCTTCCAGCGAAATTGCCGGTTCGCCCTCAAAGTCAATGATGAGAAAGTCGGATCCGTGATGGAGAACCTGCCCCAAATGATAGTCGCCGTGGGTGCGAATCCGAAGCGCGCTGATGGGTTGCTGGATCATTCTCCGAAATCGCTCAACAATTGCATGTTCGAGCGAAAGCACCCGCTGCGCGATGGGGCGGGACCCGGGTTCCAACGTTGCCAGCCGCTGGCGCAGAAGTTGAAAAGTACGCCGTGTCAAATCACAGAGTGATTCAAACTGGGATTGCTGTTCCCTGGCATCCCAGGGCTCTGGCCGGAACGCGGGGTCGGCCGGAGCAGACGCCAGCGTCAAATGAAGCGACGCCGTGCGCTGGCCAAGTTTCCCGGCATCTTGGAGATATTGGCCAATCAAGTCCACCGGTTTTGGCGGAAGTGGGCTGTGGCCAAGGATGGCGCTTACGGCTTCCGATGCCGGCGGCGCGTGTTTGAGCTTCGCTGGCAAATGCCGCACCTTCTTATAAAAGCCGCGCAAAGCAGACAATGTGTCCTCCCACGCATCGCGGCAGTCGGGTATAAAGGAAGTTAGAACCGCCATGGTTGATGTCGCACCTTCCATTTCATGATATTCCAGCGCGCCGGCCAGGGGTGGCGAGTAGGGGAACTCGCGGGCCGAAAGAAACCGCTCCATTTCCAATTCAGGGTTCACCCCGGCTTCGAGACGGCGAAAGAACTTAAGAATGATGCTGCCGTCGTAAATGATTGAGGAGTTGCTTTGCTCAGCCTTGCTCACTTTGGGTTCAATCTCCAGTCCCCGGTTGCGTTGAATTTCCCGAAGAATTCCGGTTGGTTCCGCTTCGAGGTCACCCGAGTAACCCGGCATTGTTTGCCGCCGCGCCGTCAAAACAAGCAACGCATGACAAAAATTTTTGCTGATAATGGCGTCGTAAACCACGCCCTCTCGGTTCGGCCGGTTCAATGAAATATGCAGGAGAACCAACTGGGGCATGTCGCGGTCGATGGCGTTTGCGTCCTCGCCGAAGGCACAGGCGACAGGCAGAACATACAGCTCTGGGCCGCCTTCTTCGTAATTGACCTGAAACAAAAGCAGAAACGCGTTCTCTCCCTCCACGCGAACGGCAATCTGCTCGCGAATATTGACAGATTCGATCGTGCGCGCCTTGCCGCGAAACCATCGCCGCGACGGCAGCCATCTTTGCAGGGCCGTCGTCAGCGATACGAGCGCCGGTTTGGCGAATATTTCGCCCCAATCCGCGGCCAGCGACAATGTTTGGCCGGTTCGCGGTCGGTTTCCCGTGCGGGTTGATCGCTCTTGTGGTGCTCGCTTGGTGGTATGCATAAGTGTTTGTGAATTGCCCCTGGTCACATGAAATAATCAAAGTCGCGTTCGGTGCGAACATGCCGGCGCACGCGGAAAATGTGCGCGGGTGAATAGTTTGGATCCAATTCAATATAATTCCGCCGCCCGTGCCAGATAAACCGGGCGCCGGTGAGCAGGTCGTGCATCTGGTAAAATCGGCCAGGCTGGTCCTGAAATTCATCGGCCGCAAATTCCACCCAGCCGCTTTGGGTGTGATATGGGTCCAGGTTTGCCACTACCAGGACAACCTCCGCCCCGTCGTGTGCGGATTTGGTATAAGCCAGAAGGTTTTCATTTTCGACCGGGTGAAACTTCAGGTTGCGATCGAATTGTAGTGCGGGATTCTCACGCCGAATGCGGTTGACCCGCGTGATCAGGTCCGTGAGATTTCCCGGCGCCTGCAGGTTCCATCGTCGAATTTCATACTTTTCCGAATCCAGGTATTCCTCGGTGCCCGGCTTCAACGCTCGGCCTTCAAACAGTTCGAATGCCGGTCCATAGATCCCATAGCTGGCGCCCAAGGTGGCTGCCAGAATCAGCCGGATTTCAAACGCCGCCCGGGAGCCGGTTTGCAAATACTCGGGCAGGATGTCTGGAGTATTGGGCCATAGATTGGCCCGGAAGTAATCGATCGTGGGGGGGCGCGTCAATTCGCTCAAATAGGTCGCGAGTTCCTGCTTGGAGTTGCGCCAGGGGAAGTAATTGTAGGATTGGGAAAAACCGATTTTAGCCAGGTGATTCATGACCGCGGGGCGGGTGAAAGCTTCGGCGAGAAAAATCAATTCAGGCTGTTCCCTTTTTAAAGTTGCGAGGCACCATTCCCAAAAAGCAAAGGATTTGGTGTGGGGATTATCCACCCGGAAAATTTTCACGCCCTGCCCGGACCAGAACTCGAATATGCTTTTCAGTTCGGTCCACAAAGCGCACCAGTCCGCGCATTCAAAATCGAATGGGTAAATATCCTGGTATTTTTTTGGAGGATTCTCCGCATAAGCAATCGAGCCGTCTGGACGTTTGCGGAACCATTCAGGATGTTCGCGGAGGTAGGGATGGTCGGGAGAACATTGCAACGCAATATCCAGCGCAATCTCAATGCCCAGCGCGCGTGCTTGGACGACGAGTCGTCGAAAATCGGCTCGGGTCCCAAGCCGGGGATGCACGTCTTTATGTCCGCCTTCCGCAGCACCAATGGCCCACGGGCTGCCGGGATCGTCGGGCTGACAGGCAGGATCGTTGTTCCTCCCTTTCCGAAATGCCCGGCCAATGGGATGAATTGGCGGGAGGTAAAGCACATCGAAACCCATTCTCGCGATTCGCGGCAACTGCGCTTCGCAATCTTTGAAAGTCCCATGCTGTCCGGCCTCGGCAGAGAAGGATCGCGGGAACATTTCGTACCAGGCGCTGAAGCGAGCCCGCTCTGGATCTACAATGACGCGCAGATTTCGGTCAATGGTCGTCGCGAACGCGCGATGGGAGTGGCGGACCACCAAATTCCCCAGCGCTTCATCCAGGGCCAATTCCGTCTGCGCTTTGCCCCCGGCCGTTTTGGCAGTTAATTCTTTGGCCCACTGATTCAAACGGCCGGCCGACGTGCCCCCGGCTTGACCAGCCGCTTCCTCAATTAATTTCACGCCCGCCGACAACTCAAGGTCCAAATTTTGCCCGGTGGCAATTTTCTTTCGTAATTCATCCTGCCATGACTTGAAACGATCAACCCAGGCTTCAATGGTATAAACCCAAACGCCAAGACTCGTGACTGTAAATTTCGCCCGCCACCGGTCATTGGCCATACGGACCATTTCCGCTTCTGACCATTCCTCTCTATCCGTGTGCCGATATTTCACCACGGCTGAGAGGACCACATAACTGTCGGCAAACAAGTCCGCCTCCACGACCAGCTGTTCACCAACGATCCGCTTGATGGCGTGACCTCCTCCGTCGATTGAAGGCGAGACGTTTTCGATCACAACACGCCGCCGCCCATCTGGGGGAAAGGCCGACCGTTTCACAGCCGAGTCAGCCTCTCTCAAAGCCGGGATATTTTGGCTCTGATCCACCGGCTCAAGCAAAACCTCATCCATTTGTTCAGTCTTCATATCTTTGGACCTGCGCTTTCTTTAGCAGGAGACAGACCAGACAACTTCAGAGCATTCGCCGTCTTGGAATCATCAATTGAGGGAACTCGGGCAGGGTCGGCAGGGCAATCACGCGTCTCTTCTCAACGGGACGATGTGCAATTTGCAGCAAAAATTAATCCAGGAATTGCACAATGCGAATTGCTTCGTCCCTCGCTCCGGCATGGACGTGCGCTAAAAATGGCAACGGTCTGGCCAGAGCTTGCCGCAGCCGAGCCTCCAGAGGTCGAATCAGAAAACAGAATGCCCTGGCCCTCCTGCGCGCGCGTCTGCAAGAAGTTTCCGTTCAACCGCCTGTTCGACCAGGTTTTCGCTGCTTCGCAAGATTCGCTGAGGCCAGAAGATCGTACGCGGAAACACCTCTGAAATGGCCAAATACTCCAGTCATTCGCAGTTTGAATACCGCCCTCATTTTCTGAAGACTTTATCTGTCGTGGAGAAAGCCAGCACTTTGCCACGGCTGCCGCTGTAGTAACGAAGTCAGCGCAAAAAAAGCCAACAATTTTGCAATATAGGTTGCTCAATTTGCGTTCACTTCCGTCACGCCCCTGCCGATGATTATGTTTGGGAACTTGGGGAAAGTTCTTTCTGAACGTTCAAGCCAAGCCTTGGGTTGCGTCATGTCTGAAATCAACACCGCGGCAGCGACCGCCGACTTCCAACCGTCGGGCGATCGGTATCGTTTGGTTTTATCAGGGTTGATTCCGTTGGCGGCCTTTGGTCTGCAATGGCTTTTCTGGTCGGTCATCCAGCCTTACGTTTGGTTTCTATTTTTCCCCGCCGTTTTTTTCAGTTCGTCGGTAGGCGGCCGACGCGGCGGGTTGTTGGCCACCGCGCTTTCCACGGGGCTTGTCTGGTATTTTTTTATACCGCCGCGATTCTCTTTCGCCATCGAACAGTCTTCGGCCTTCTTTTCCATCGGGATGTTCATCGGCATGGGCGTCTTGTTCAGCTATTTCCATGAGCGGCTGCGGCGAGCGAACAAGCTGGCGGCGGATGCCCAATTCAGGGCGTTGTTTGAGCAGGCGGCGGTGGGCATGGCGCAAGTCGGACTGGATGGCCGCTGGCTCAGGGTCAACCAGCGGATTTGCGACATCGTTGGCTACACCCGCGAGGAACTGATGGCGAGAACCTTTCAGGAAATCACGCATCCCGATGACTTGGAAAGCGATCTGGCGCTGGTGCGTCAGGTGCTAGCGGGTGAGATCCAGACCTACACGCTGGAGAAGCGTTATTTTCGAAAAGACCGGAGTCTCGTGCCGGTCAATCTCACCGTCTCGCTTGTGCGGGATCCTATCGGGAAACCAAAGCATTTCGTTGCGGTGGTCGAGGACATCAACCCACGCAGGCAGGCGGAGAAGGCATTGCAGGCGAGTGAAGAGCGTTTTCGCACATTGGTGGAGACGGCCCCCGAAACTATTTTCATCCAGACCAACGGACGCTTTGCCTACGTGAACGCAGCGAGTTGCCCAGTCAAAAATCTGCTTTCTTAAAGCTTTTCCACCCCGATGACCAAGCGGCTGTCAGCGAGGCGATGCGAAAACATCTTGAGGAGGGTGCGCCTTATGAGCTCGAATTCCGCCTGCGGCACAAGGACGGTAGCTATCGGAGCTTGTTCTCGCGTGGCAAGGCGGTGCGCGATGCGGCCGGCCGCCCCATCCGAATGGTCGGTGCGGTCATGGATGTCACCAACCGCAAGCAAACCTTGGAGCAGATGGAATTGCAGTCCACTGTCCTGACCGCCGCCGCCAATGCCATCGTCATTACGGACCGCAACGGGGAAATCGAATGGGTCAACCCGGCTTTCACCAGGCTCTCGGGATACGGCGCCGATGAAGTCATCGGAGGCAATCCGCGCCTCTGGAAATCCGGCGAACACCCGCCGGCTTTTTACGCCAACCTGTGGGCCACCATCCTCACCGGCAATGTCTGGCACGGGGAACTAGTCAACAAGCGCAAGGATGGCCGGCTTTACAATGAAGACACAACCATCACGCCGGTGCGCGGTGGCGATGGGCAGATCGCCCATTTCGTGGCGATCAAACAGGACGTCACGGAACGCCAGACGCTGGAAAACCAGCTTCGCCAGGCGCAAAAGATGGAGGCCATCGGCACGCTGGCCGGCGGCATCGCGCATGATTTCAACAACATTCTCGCCGCCATGTTCGGTTTCGGGTATCTGCTGCAGCAGGACACGGTAGGCAATCCGGTTGCACAGGAAAGTGTCGAGCAAATACTCAAAGCTGCCAACCGCGCCAAGGATTTGGTGCAGCAGATCTTGACGTTCAGTCGCCAGCGCGAGCAAAAGCGCCAAGTCATGAAGATGGACATCGTCGTGAAGGAAGCCACGAAATTGCTCCGCGCCTCGCTGCCGGCCCAAAATAAAATTGAACTGGATCTGGCGGCCGACACGCCCACCGTGCTCGCGGACCCGACGCAGATTTATCAAGTGACCATGAACCTGGCCACCAACGCGCTGCACGCGATGGAAGGCAAGCCCGCCCAGCTAACCGTCAAGCTGGATCCGTTTCTACCGGACCGGAAATTCATAGAGGCGCATGCGGGACTTCGCCCGGTTAATTACGCCCGCCTGACCATCGCCGACACGGGCACCGGCATGAGCGAAAAAACTCTCCAGCGCATTTTTGAACCATTCTTCACCAGCAAGCCAGTCGGCAAGGGCACGGGCCTGGGACTGGCCGTGGTGCATGGCATTGTCAAGTCGCACGAAGGAGTTATCACGGTCGAAAGCGAGATTGGCCAGGGCACCACATTCTGCCTATATTTTCCCGCCCAGATACAGGAGGAGACCATGATCGCTGCCGACACCGGTCAGCTGCGCCGCGGTCAGGGCCAGAGAATCCTTTTGTTGGACGATGAAACGGCGCTGTCCGTGGTATTTGGCAAGCTCTTGCGCCAGTTGAGCTATGAAGTAATCACCACCAACATCGCGAGCGAAGCCATCCGGTTCGTCCGCGAAAACCCGACGCAGTTCGACCTGGTCATTACCGACATGAACATGCCGGAATTTGATGGCCTCGAAGTGGCACGCCAAATTCGCAGCATCCGACCAGATCTGCCGGTCGTGCTGGCAAGTGGATACATTTCGTCTTTCACAACCGACATCCTGCGGGAAGCGGGGATCTGTGATTTGCTGGAAAAGCCCGTCGCTCTCGCAGCCCTTGCAGATGTTGTGTATCGCAATGTGCCTCGATCTTAATGCGGATGCGCAGGACGTCGTTTACTATGTAAAGATCTAAAGGCCGCCCGGATTTCGCTTTATGGGCCCTATGGCCAGGACACTCGGTAGAAACGTTGCGGGGACGTCAACGCGCTCGCGTCGATAAATTGGAAATTGCCGTTGCCGTCCGTATTGACGGAACCGGCGGTTGTCCAGTTGGCGGACGCGAGGTTTGTGGCAGTGAGAATGGTGTAGCTGAGATTGGCCATTCCGGTGCCGGCAAGTTTCAAGCCGGAACCCGACCACAGTGCAGACAGAAAGCGTGGTGCGCCGGAGAGGGACTGGCCGGTGCTACTGAATGCCAACAGGCCCGCGCTGTCCGCGACCAAGCCGGGGCCCGGGGTCACCGTTACTTGTTGCGCTCCGCCGCCGACGGTCTGGCGGACAGCATAGAAGGCATCAGGAACAAGGCCGGCGATATAATGATTAGTGATGCCCACCGGCACGACGTAGGTCACGGAAGTGAAGTTGTTGCTCAAGACGCTTACGGGAAACATCACCGCGACGTCGCGCACGGTGGCGCCTTCAAAGGCGTTGCCCCCCGTGCTGACCACGTGGGCCACCACATCCTGAGTGGCGGCCGCATCAGCGCCTTGGAGCACGTGGAGGAAGCGCGTGCTGACCGGATCGTTGGTGTCTTCGATGATCACGCGGCCGACCGATGGCTCTTCCTCGGACAAGGTTGTGATGGAATTTACCGGCACAAAGGTGGCCGTGGCGTTGGTCGGCAGGATTGTTTGCACGAACAACTGCTGGCCACCGGAAGTTATTTCTGTGACCGCCTGGCCGGAAATCGAGGGGGTGGCGACGAGATTCAAGTTGAACTGCTTGAACAGTCCCGGATGCACTGACGCGGCCCGGTCATACACCACGATATGGTCGGGTTTGATCCAAATGATGTTGCGCGTCGCCTGTTGGATATCCATGCTCGCGAGTTGAGGCTCCCAAAAGTCGGGATAATTGAACAACGGTGTCAGGTCGGCGCACGCGTATGTATAAGCGGGACTGCTGGAAATAAGGGTGACGGGATCACCGACCGATTCGCCCAGCATGTATTCACTGCCGTTGAGGAACAGTGGTTCTTCGAAACCCAGTTCGGGCTCACCGGCCGGGCACCAGTTTTGCAGCGAGAGCATGTTGTGCCACATCGAGGATTGGCCGTTAAGGTTGTCGTCATAGTTGTCGAGCTGCTTGGTGAGCCATTCGCCTTTCCGATAATATTCAAACTGGCCCGCGCCGCCCTGCTGATGATTGATGGAAATCCAATTGGCGAGAAAGTCGAATTGTGCGGCGTTGGTTGTCCAGTCGGTGCGGTCCACGATGTGACCAAACGGCACATCCTGGAAAGCCAGCGGAAACTCTGGGCGCGGGTCAGGCGCGGGCGGAAGGCCGGGGTCGAGCAGCATGAAATACAGGATTCCTTCATCCACGCCATAGTTCCAATCCCAGACGCGCTGCGCGAGCACTGCTGAACCGCCTTCCGTGGCGTCGGTGGCAAACCAGCGCGCGGAATCGTAATGATTGGTTGCGCCGTTGTATCTCTCCAGCAACGACTGGAGTGCATACGGAATCATTCCTTCTGGAGTCACCCACGAGCGAAGCATGTCCCCGTAATTGTGCGCCAGGAAAATAGGCCCCAGGTAGGAGGCGTCGGGAGGCACCTCGGCAGCCGGCACCAGTGAGCTCAACATGGCTGCGGAGTAGCGGCCCCACACCGGTGAAGTGATCAACGCGGCCTGCGGGCCGAGGAGATTGGAGTTGTTGTATCCGGCCGTTTGCAGTGCCAGCAGGCCCATGAGGACAGATCCGATCGACTCCCCATACAACATGCCTTCGGCTGGCATTCCACCGCTGGCCAGGCCCACGTTCGCACCGGGGGCCAGCCCGTAATTGGTGATGACGGATGGAGCATCGCCAAACATGGCGTATTCCTGGTACAGCCACGCGCCGATGGCGTCATCCAGGTAACTGCGCAGGCTGTTGCCCAGGGTGCTGACCGTGAGATTGGTGTTTACCGGCGGATCGTCGGTCGGATCGATGGCCAGTGCCATCATTGTCATGAACCGGGCGTGGCTTAGGTAATAATTATTGGCAGCCATGCGATAGGCGCCGCCATTGGGTAGCAACTGCTGGCTGTTCAACACGCCGACGGGCGAGGGAGAATCGCCGCCGGTCGTTTCAGCAGTCAGGCACTGGCTGGCCCAAGTCATGAAGCCATTACGGATGGTGAGCTTGTCGGCAGGGCTC
>JBEKZM010000144.1:0-14026 GCA_049509875.1 Verrucomicrobiota bacterium
CGGCGAGGCGCATGATGACTGTTTTGTCAAACACCGACGCCAAGCTATCATGGACTTGGGAAATGTAAAGTCTAAACAAGACAAAGCGGAAGACGGAATTTTTTAACCACGGATGGACACGGGGAAAAAGTGGAAGGCGAAAAGCGGGAACGGAAAGCGAAAAAGCGGAGGGCGGAGCGCTTCGACGATTCGGTATACGTTGGTTTGCCAAGCGCTCTTCCCCCTCATCCGTCCTTCGGACACCTTCTCCCTTGGGGAGAAGGCGGCGGGGCGGCGAGGCCGGCAGGCTCCTTGCGTCTCGGCCTGCTCCCGCTGGTTTTGCAAGCCGCACGGACGGATGAAGTCGTATTAAATCCGAGGACTACAATCCGAAACCCGAAAGAAAAAGTGACAAATTCAAATCAGGACTTGACCGGAAAAAAAACCGTCCAGACGGGTCGGAGCCACAAAGGCGGGCAAGGGACGACGGCCATTCGTTTTGGCGGCAGTCGCACCACCAGGTTTTGTTTGGAATCACGCGGCAGCGCCCGAGACGGGCGCGCTCCAGACGCAGCAGCTCCGAACTCCACGGCGTGTACGCCGCTTCGAGGTGCGAAGGTCTTGCGGGTATTGGAAGTTGAAGCGGGGTGAACGTCACGCGCCCGCAAGCGGTTTCAGGGAGCCTTTCCGTCAATTCGTCGGATTATAGACGAGTTTTCCCGTGGCATCGACGTAGCCGAAACGGCCGCCCGTCTTGACCCGTGCCAGACCGTTGGTAAAACCCTGCGCCTCGTCAAATTGCGGGTTAATGGCGAGCGTGCCAGCCGGATCGACGAAACCCCATTTGCCCGACTGGCGCACCGGCGCCAGTCCCTCGGTGAACGAAGCGGCGTTTTCAAACTGAGCGTTAATGATGAATTTTCCGGTCGGATCGATGAAGCCCCAACGCTTGCCTTCGCGCACCGGGGCCAGACCCTTGGCGAAGCTGCCCGCATCCTCAAATTGCGCGTTGATGGCCGGATTTCCAGCCGGGTTGAGGAAGCCCCACTTGCCGCCGGAGCGCACCGCCGCCAGCCCTTCGGAAAACGTCTGGGCTCGCTCAAACTGCGGGTTGATGACCAGTTTCCCCGTGCTGTCGGTGTAACCGAAGCGGCCCCCCTCCTTGATCATGGCCAGTCCGCCGACGAACGGCCCCGCTTCGTCGAATTGGGGATTGATGATAAACTTGCCGGTTTTGTCGATAAAGCCCCAACGACCCTGTTTGACGGCCGCATAGCCGCCGGCGAATGACCGGGCATCATCAAACTGAGGATTGATCACAAACTTCCCGTCTGGGCCGACGTAGCCAAAATGTCCGCCGCCGCCGACACTGACGGCAAAGGGATCAAAGGGACGCGGGTCATAAAAGGGACCGGGTCCGCCGCCGACCCGGACGGCGGCCAGGCCTTCGCTGAAAAGATCGGCCTTGTCGAACTGCGGATTGATGACAATTTTGCCGGAGGCATCCACATAACCCCAGCGGCCGGATCGAACCGGCGCCAGGCCTTCCGTGAAAACGTCCACGTGGTCGAATTGGGGATTGATGACGACTTGGCCGGATTTGTCGGCGAATCCCCAGCGGCCGCCGACGACGATCGGGAACAAGGCCGGGGCAGCCGTGCCGATGGAAACGGCGCCCCAAAGAAACATCGATACTAGCAGGTAAACGCTGGATTTCTTCATATGTCTTCCTTTCTGGGATTGATTGGTTACCACACGGAAAACGCCTCCGTCCGCGCGGCTGGTCTTGCTGGAAAATCATAAGTCACCGCCACTGCGAGTCAAGCGGTGTTTCTCGTCCTGCACAGAGTTTTGAAAACACGCCATGGGATTTTAGAGCAGCCTTGATTCCAAAATCTTTGCGCTGGACAAAAGTGGTGAACTTTGCGAGAGATAAAAGAGCCGTCATTCGGCGACGACTAGGCGACTGGGTTCAGATCGTTGGCGCCAACAGCGGTGCTTTCCGTTCCAATGTCGCGGTTTACGTCACAAGCTGGCGGTGCCTTCCAGCTTGGACGCACAAAATACTCTGATGAAATCAAATCTCGAATGGAAGAAATGGGGAGAACGTGATCCGCTGTATGCCGTTTCCACCTGGAAAGGCAAGGAGCGCGGCGCTCCGAATGCCTGGACCGACGAGGAGTTTTACCAGTTGGGCCGCTCCGACTGGTCGGACTTTCTGCGACAGTGGCAACAGTATGGCGTGAATCCCGGAACTTGCGTCGAAATTGGCTGCGGCGCCGGACGAATTACCAAGCAGCTCGTCGAGTGCTTTCAGCACGTTACCGCCTTGGACGTTTCGCAGCATCAATTGGACTATGCCAGGCAGCACATTCCAGCATCCACGGTCACCTTCACGCTCTCGGACGGCACCCGGCTTCCGATGGCAGACCAAGCCTGCGACGCCGTATTTTCCGTTCATGTGTTTCAACATTTTGAATCTCACGAGGACGCTTTTTCAGTGTTTCGGGACATTTACAGGATTTTGAAGCCAGGCGGCACCTTGATGATTCACCTGCCGCTTTATGATTTGCCTGACACGAAGATATCCATTCTCTTTCCGCCGGTGATTGCCTTCGCGAAACGGTTAAGCGATCTGAAGGCCGCCGTGGATCGCCGCTCCCTGCGCAAAGGCAACTGGAAGCCGGTGATGCGGAGGCTGCGTTTCGACCGCCACCAGTTGGTCAGCCAGCTCGAAGGCATGGGCTTTTCGCGCGTCGAAGTCCGGATGTTTCCCGTGGGGAGCATCGGTGGCCACCATGAGTTTGTATTCGCGACCAAGGCCGGCTAAATGATTGAATCCAAGGGCTTCGGCGTTGAACGTCCGCCCGTTTGCCCTGATAATCCTCCCCGCGCCGAATCGAATGGACATTGCTAAATTAAAAGAGCTGCTGCGGAGCGGCGATCAGGGTTTTTGGAACGAACTCAAGGGCTTAACCCGCACGGCGCGCGATTTTGAGGAATTGTTCCTGCTCTCCTCGCTGCGCCGGAAAGCCCACGCCAGAAAATTGCCGCCGCCCGGGCCGCCCGGGGCAAAACTCCGGCTGGCGATCCTGGGCGCTTACAGCCTTTATCCGTTGCACGAACTCATCGAGCATCTTTGCGAGATGGAAAATCTCCCGGTGGAACTCTGGCAGGGGGATTACGACAATTACCTTTCGGAAATCATGGATCAGGAGGGCGAGTTGTATGCTTTTGCGCCCCAGGTCGTGATCCTTTTGCCGGCCGAACGGCGCTGTGTGTACACCGGCAGGCTGACGGATCCGCGCCCGGCGCAGCAGGCGGAGGCGCAGCGAGTCGTCGATTCCCTGTTGGAACTGGCCCGCAAGGCGAACGAAAAAACCGGGGCGGAGATGATCCTGGCCAATTTCATGCTCCCCGCGCGGCATGACCTGGGCGCCTACCGCTCGCGCACGCTCGGGTCGGACTGGTCTTTCCGCAAATGGGTCAATCTGGAACTCGGCCTGGCCGCGCCCGCCTATCTGCACATCTGCGACTGGGAATTTTTGGCCAGCCGGCTCGGCGGATTGGCGGCGCGTGACGAGCGCTCCTGGTTCGAAAGCAAACAGCCGTGTTCGCCGGCTCTCATGGTGGAACTGGCCCGTGAAGTGACCCAGCTCATCCTCTCGCTCAAACGCGCGCCCAGGAAAGTCCTGGTCCTGGACCTGGACAACACCCTCTGGGGCGGCGTGGTGGCCGACGACGGGCTGGAGGGCATCGAGCTGGGTGATACTTCGCCGCGCGGCGAAGCGTTCAAGGCCTTTCAAAAGTATATCGCGTCCTTGAAGCAGCGCGGCGTGCTGCTGGCCGTGTGCAGCAAAAACGATTACGCCCGGGCGGCTGAGCCGTTTGAAAAACACCCGGACATGGTCTTGAAGCTGGGGGACATCGTCTGCTTCAAGGCCAATTGGGACCCCAAATCGGATAACATCCGCGCCATGGCCACGGAATTGAATCTGGGCCTGGACAGTTTTGTCTTTGTGGACGACAACCCGGCGGAAATCGAAATCGTGCGCCAGTTCGCGCCGGAAGTGACCACGATCCTGCTGGGGCCGGATCCCTCGGACTATGTGGCGCAACTGGCCGACTGCCGGCTGTTCGAGCCGCGCAGCATCACCGGCGAGGATGCCGAACGCACCGGCCAATATCGCTCGGATTCCCAGCGCAAGGCGCTGGAGGCCTCGGTCACCGATCTGACCGCCTACCTCGAATCCCTGCAGATGAAGGCGGTCATCAGCGAATTCACCGCGGTGGATGTCCCGCGCCTGTCGCAGCTCATCAACAAGAGCAACCAGTTCAATCTCACCACCCGCCGCCGCAGCGAAAGCGAAGTCGGCGCCGTGATGAAAGATGCGGAGCACATCGCATATTCCCTGCGGCTCAGCGACCGCTTTGGCGATCATGGCTTGATTTCCGTTGTCATCGGCCGGCAAGCCGGCGACGTCATGCAGATCGACACCTGGCTGATGAGCTGCCGCGTTTTGAAGCGGCAGGTGGAGGAGGAGGTGTTAAATGAGCTGGTGCGCCTGGCGCAGGCGCGCCGTTGCCGGTCCCTCCTGGGCGTTTATTTGCCCACCGCCAAAAACGAAATGGTGCGTGATTTTTACCCTCGGATGGGATTTACACTGATCTCGGAATCCGCAACGAAACGCGAATTTGAGCTGCGGCTGGAGAATATCCAGCCCCTCCCGACGAAAATTGAAATCACCCGGCGCGCTTATGAGCCAGGCTGATCCGACTGGTAAACAGACGAACAATCTCGCAGAGAACTTTGAGATTTCCCGTCAATATTTAATGTTTCCATACGCCAATTATGCACACTGCATTTAAAAACATTCTGCCGGTGGTTCTGCTTGCCGGCTTGACCCTGAACCTGCGCGCGCAAGGCACCGCCTTTACATATCAAGGCCGGCTGGCCGTCGGAACGGCATCCGCCAATGGGACTTACGATTTGACCTTTGCCCTGTACGATTCGCCCGACTCGCAGGGGAACCTGCTCGCGGGGCCGGTCACCAACACGGCGGTGGCGGTGAGCAACGGACTGTTCACGACGCTGGTGGACTTTGGCAATGTCTTCACCAACGGGGACGACTGGCTCCAAATTGCCGTGAGCACCAATGGCGCCAATGCGTTCGTTGGATTGAATCCACGGCAGCAGTTGACACCGGTGCCCTATGCAATCTCGGCCATCGGTATTAGCGGCACGGTGGCCTTGAGCCAATTGCCGGCTGGGGTGGTCACCAACAACGCAACCGGCCTCAGCCTGGGCGGCACGTTCTCCGGCAATCTAAGCGGCGGCAGCAATTATTCGGCAGCTAGTCTGGTCGGCACCTTCACCGGCAACGGCGCAGGGTTGACGAATTTGAGTGCCGGAAGCATATCTTCCGGCAGCCTGTCTCTGGCGCAGTTGCCGCCGCAAGCAGCGACGAATATAAACAGCCTATATGGAAGCCAAGATAGTGGCTTCGACTTCTATGAGGATTTCAGGTTGCAGCCGAATCAAGCTCCGTGGAATCCAGCCAACCTGAATATTGCAAACGCCCATTGGGAAAACAACACTGCGGGCAATGTGTGCATATCCAATGGCTCTGCGTTTGTGCAGTGGCCCGCCTCGGTCACCAATTATGGCGTGGCGCTTTATTACCAATATACCAGCTCTGTTCCAGTTACATTGGCGGAATGCACATGGCTCGTCACAACGAACAACGCGCCGGGAAACAATTTCTATTTCTGTCCAAACACCACCTTCATTTTGTCGGTCGGCCCGCTGATTCAAAGTTATTCAAATCTGGCCTGCTGCTCCAGTTGGACCATGCACATGATATACCAGCCATTCGGGGCGACTTCTTTGCAACTTTTTACGAATGGCATCTTGGCAGGCTTCTACACCGGCGAAGTCGCGCAAGGACGTTCTGGGTATTTCCTGCACAATCCAGATCGGACGACCGCAGCCAGTTATGTCGATCTGTTTACCGGAACACCCTCCAAGCCGATGCGCTTAGGCTACCGTCGTGTGAATTACAATACACTCGAAGTGTTTCAAGGTGATTGGTCGTGCCGATGGTCGCTCGATGCGTTTACGAATTTTTGGGGGATGAATTTGCCCAACAACGGGAATAATCCGCTGACAAACTACATCGTCATTGAAAGCTACAATTACCCCGGGAACCCGCCGCCGGGGGCCCTGGTAAAATGGCTTGGATTTGGTTATGGTTCAATGAGGGAAGACAACAACTCGGGAGTTTATCAAATACCCGAGCCCGTGAACGCGGAGTTCAGCTATCCGCAGAATGTTTTCGGCAGCAATATCTATACGTTGCCTGGCGGACAATTTTCCGGCAACGCCGGCGGGTTGACGAATGTGAACGAAATGTACGTTTCGCAATCCACCAACTACACGCCGGCGACCTGGACCCCGGTTCCCGGACAGGTGATTTTCCGCGCGTCCAACAACTGGATGTACGCGATCACGGTCGCGTGGACCAACGCCATCTTCCAAATCAACCCCTGAAACTGCCCCATCCTGAGAGGATGGCAATCAGTCAGCCCGGCGTTGGCCAATGGGAATTGGCCTACGCTGGGTGACGACCCGCACAAGGCCAGCAACGCTGAAAGCGTTGTATCCTGCGTGCGATTTCCCGATGAGGCCGCGTCGGTCCCGGATTGATCCAACGCCTTCAGCGTTGCTGCCATTTTAATTGCCAACCCCGGCGTAGCCGCTCCTTCGTCGCGCCAACGCCGGGCTGAATTATTCATCCCCTTCGGGGATGCCATATACCGCGGACCATCCAGGGTTTTGGGGGTCCAGAAGAATTTTATTCCACATCCCCTTCGCCTCTCCCCTAGTTCCTTCTTGCTGAAACCAGATTCGCCGGTAGCATGGCCGAGCCAGTGGAATTTTATGAGTCGGTTGAGAAATTTTTCCCGCAGCCTTGCCACCAGTTATCTTCAATTAGTGGTAAACGTGCTCTATTCACTGGCGTCGGTACCTCTCATACTGCACTGGCTCTCAACGGACGAGTTTGGATTGTGGACTTTGCTGGTCCAGTTGATGAGCTACCTATTCCTCATCGATCTTGGAATCAACCAGGCCATTTCGCGCTTTTTGATCGATCACAAGGATAGCCGCCACAGCGGGGAATACGGCGCGTTGGTAAAGACCTCATTCCTGGTCAGCGCGGCGCAGGGAGCCATCGTGCTGGCGCTCGTCCTGTTTGGTTCGCCGCTGCTGGCCACGCTGATGAACATCCCCCTGAAACACGCCGCGCTGTTCGTTTCGCTGATGCGCTGGCAGGGGTTGATTGTGGCGTTTAATTTCTGCATGAATCCTCTGAATATCATGCTGATGGCCCAGCAACGCACAGACGTGATCTCGCGGCTGAGCATTTATAACCTGATTTTGAACCTGGCCATGCTGGGTTTTTTACTGGCCCGGGGGGTTGGCATTTATTCGTTCATCTATGCCACCGCCGCCACGGCTGTGCTCACCAGCCTCCAACTTTTCTGGCATTGCCGGCGCTTGGGATTCATGCCCCACGGCAGCGGTTGGGGCCGGACCAATTGGGCGCAGTTCAAGGAGGTTTTCTTTTACGGCAAGGATGTCTTCCTGATCAATTTGGGCGGGCAGTTGATCACCGCGAGCCAGACCATCATCGTTTCCCGGATGCTTGGCCTGGAAGCGGCGGCGGCGTGGTCCGTGGGCACAAAGGTGATGATGCTGATTCGGCAGATCACTTTCCAACCCTATTCCGCGGCGGCGGCCGGCCTTTCCGAAATGCTGGCCCGCGGTGAAACCGAACGGCTCCGCCTGCGATTCAAAAATCTGGTCTCGTTGATCGCCAGCCTGGGGGCCTATTGCGGCGTGACTTACGTCCTTTGCAATTCGCTGTTCGTGGAAATTTGGACCAGAGGCAAAATCACCTGGTCGCCAAAGTATGACGTGCTGCTAGCCCTGTGGCTGTTCTTCACCGCCATGCAGGCACCGCATTGCAATTTTGTTTTTGTCACCAAACAGGTTGCCAATATGCGATTCATTTATTTTGCCGAAGGATGCTGCTTTGTGTTGTTGTCCATGCTGGTCGGCTGGCGGTTTGGGTTCATCGGCATCATCGTCTGTTCCGTGGCCTGCTCCACGCTCTTTTCTTACAACCTGGGCCTGCGGCTGAGCCGGCGATACTTTAACGTGTCGCTGTGGGAACTGGCCCTGGATTGGGTAAGGCCGGCGCTAAAGCTGGCCCTGATCTTGACCCTTCTGGCCGTGGCTTTGTGGGCCGCCACCGCCAGCCTGCCAACCGTCTGGCGCTTGGCCATCCATGCGACGGTCATGGGTACAGTCGGAGCCGTGCTGTTTTTACGGTTCGGGCTGTCGTCCCAGATGATCCAAGATTCGGCTGGCCGCCTTCCCCGCCCGGCCGCAAGGATCCTGGAAAGGCTGGTTTCCTGAGCCCCTGATCCTCGCCCTAAATTAGCAGGCGACAGCGGAGTCCTGAAAAACAGGAAAGATCAAAAACCGTGCCAATATAGGAAAGGGAGAGAACCGCGAAATACGCAAAATACGCGAAAGAAGCGTTCCTTTTCGCGTGTTTGGCGTATTTCGCGGTTTAAAGATTCCTGAGGCAAGGATCTGGGTGAGCCCTTAAGACTTGCGGATTACAGGAATCTGCCCCTAAACTGCAGTTCAAATTAGGCGGACCCGTTGGCGCCCGCAGAGTTGTCGCCTGGAGTCTTTCGCCAATTGTCCACAATAAAAACCAAGCAGAACGGAATGAAAAAATTCATCAAGTCCCTGTTGGAAAAGATCCCCCGCCCGCCCGCGACGGAGCAAATGCTTGCCACCAAGGAATTCGATTCGGGGTTGGGTGACTCGTCCTGGCTACTCTATGGTTTAGCGCGTTCCATGAAACCCGACGTTTGCGTCGAAATCGGTTCCGCGCGGGGAAAGTCCGCCTGCTTCGTTGGATTGGCCCTTAAACGCAACGGCCGGGGAGTGTTGTATGCCATCGACCCGCACACCACGACCAACTGGAATGACAGTACATCAGTGGATACTTTTCCCATAATCCAAGCCAACCTCAGGCAGGCTGGCGTGGCCGAACAGGTTGAGATTGTCCGCAAAACCTCCGCCGAGGCAGCCAAGGGATGGAATAAAAAAATCGATCTCATTTTCATTGACGGCGACCACAGCTACGAGGGAGTTAAAGCGGATTGGGAACTCTTCCTTCCTCACTTGAAACCGTTCGGCATGGTTGTCTTTCACGACACCCTCTGGGATTTGCGCCCGGATCCGCAGTGGGGTCGCCGTGCGGACATGGGCGTGCCCCGTTTTGTGGAGGAATTGCGGGCCAGCGGCTATCCGGTGCTCACCATCGACCAAAATTTTGGCGTTTCGCTCGTGCAACCGTTCCTTGGTGGTGTCAAGCTAAGTTAAACGCCCCTTTCCGGAGAAATCCGACGCCGCCCGTAACGAGGATGTTGTTAAAACGAATAATGTTCTTTTCAGGTACCGTGCTGCCCCTTTTTCTGCGGACAGGTCGGCGGCCGATCCTGTTCGTTCGACAAGGCGCCATGGGGGATATATTGTGTTCTTTTCCCGCCGCGTTCGCGCTAAAAGAACGGCACCGGGGAGCTGCCTGCATTTATAGCTGCCTGCCAGAGTTTGCGTGTCTGCCCCCACTGGCGGGCTTGACCAGACACGTCACCTCCGAATTCATCGCGTCCCGGAGCCGATGGAAATTCCTGTTTGGGGCAGTCTATCATTTTGAATATGATGGAGAGCGGGAACCGGCCGCGCCTTCCGGCACCGTCATCGCCCAATTTTGCCGCCAGCATGGCGTGCCAGTGTCGGATGCGCATCCCTCGCTGCATCTGGATTCCAACCTCATTGCGAGCGTGCGAAAGCTGCTGGCCGCGAGGGGTGTGACCGAGCCGTTTGCAGCGATCCATGCCGGCCCCTCATGGCCCGTGAAAGAATGGCCCCGCGAATATTGGGTCGGCCTGGTCCAGGAACTTGGAACGCGCGGTCCTGCACAGGTGGTCCAGTTGGGTAATAGCCGGCACGTGCAGATGGGCGCGGCAACGGAAGCCGCCATCCCCGGAGCCACGTCTTTCGTAAACGAACTTACGTTGGCGGAATCCTTCGCGGTCATCTCGCTGGCAGACCTCTTTGTAGGCATCGACTCAGGCCTGCTGCACGCGGCCGCCTGCCTGCGCAAACCGGCGGTGGGTCTTTTTGGAGCCACCTCGCCGGATTTCCTTTTTCCAGCAAACAGTTCCTGCTCATTCGTGGTCAGCCCGGTCGAATGCCAGGGCTGCCATCATCGCATCCCCCGGCTGCATTGGATGACCGGCTGTCCGTACAGTATCCGGTGCATGACCGCCATTTCCAAGGACAGTGCCTTGAATTTATGCCTCCCTCTCCTGCATAGCCGGTCCGCGCCACTTCCAAGTTCGCATTCGCCCATCAGCATCGTCATCCGCACCTTCAATTCAGCCGGAACCCTGTCCATGGTTTTGGAGCGGCTGCACCTGGCGGCGGACGATGAAATCATCATCGTGGATTCGGGATCCACCGACGCCACCTTGGAAATCGCCCGCTCATTTCATGCCAGAATCATCCAAGCCAAAGGAGCCTTCAATTACAGCCGTTCCCTTAACCTGGGCTTTAGCGCGGCCAGGAACCCGTGGGTGCTTTCGTTAAGCTCCCATTGCCTGCCGCAACCGCCGGATTTATTGAAATCCTTTCGTGAAGCGCTGGGAAAATTGCCGGAGAACGTGGCGGTGGTGTATGGCAACTGTTCGTTGGTCGAGCTGGAGGAAAATCCACCGGCACCCATCACCTTTGCCACCGTGGCCTCATCGACGCGCGAGCTCTTGTCGGTTTTCTCCGGCAACGCGGTGGGACTTTATCGCCGCGAGTACTGGTTAAATCAGCCCTTTGACGAAACATTGCCCACGGGGGAGGACCTGGCCTGGCTGCAAAAGGCGCTGGCCCGCTCCATGACTGCCGCACGCGTGCCGCGTGCCGCGGTGCTGTACCGTAATCCCGCCAGCCTGGCCCGCATGTTCAAGAAGGGCTGGGAGGAAAACCGCATGGAAATAATGCTGCTCGGCCCTGAACTCAAGCCCACGCTTCGGAATTTCGCCCTGCGCCTCGCCTCGCTGGGCAAAAAATGCGCCAAAGGAAAAATCACGATGTCTTTCTTCCTGCAACACGCAGCCCGCAATTTGGGCGCCTATTTATCCCCCAAGTTCGGCTCGGACCGCGGGCCGGGGCCGGTTCAAAGCAAAGACAAATTGCGGCCATGAAACCGCGCGTTGGGAGCGCCGGTCTCCGACCCGGCTCGATCCCATTGCTGCCCTCCAACGCGCCGGGTCGGAGACCGGCGCTCCGGTTTATCGGAACGGAGGCACGCTTCCCGCTTTTCAGGAAATCCCGCTCGACAGGCTGGAGCCGGGACAGTATTCAATTCGCGTGACGATGACCAACTTGGACCGTATCCTCTGTGGCCTCAATATGGCCAGCCTCATCCGCGGCTGGCGCTTTGGCTGGCAGGAGTTCGAGGCCGCCTGCATCGCCGGCTTGAGCGCGGTTCATCCGCGTCAAGATCGCGCCAGCCATGACCTTGAGCTCCAACTGAAATCAATTCCGACCGTTACGTTGGACGAGATTTTGGGTGTGCAAAAGGCCCTGATCAGTGTCGAAATCCAAAAGTACGAGGACGGCATGCTGCCCGCCCACGAGGCGATCGCCTTGTTGTCCATGCTGGTGGCCGAGAGCCCCAAAGAAGTCCTGGAAATCGGGACCTTCATGGGGCACACCACCAAGGCCATGGCGCGCAACCTTCCGGGCGGCCTGATCCATACGGTTGACTTGCCGCCAGACTTTGCAGCGCAGGAACCGGCGAATCCGGCCATTCCCAAGGACGATTTTCACCTGATTCGCAAGCGGGTCGTGGGCCGGGAATTCAAAGGCCAACCAGTGGAAGTGCGAATCAAACAACATTTCGGCGACACGGCCAAGATTGACTTTCAAGAATTTGGGCGGCCGGATTTTTTCTTCATTGACGGCTCACACACTTACGAATATTGCAAGCAGGACTCGGAAAAATGCCACCAGCTTTGCAATGGCCGGGGAACGTTCTTCTGGCACGATTGCGATGAATCGCACCCCGGGGTGGTCAAATTCGTCAACGAGTGGAGAGCCGCCGGGCGGAAAATCTCCCGCATTCATGGAACCAACCTGGCTTACTGGAAATCGCCCGAACCCGCAGGCAGATGACCCGCCCTGGCCCTGGCCATGGTTTCCTCGACTGACGATTTTTCCAAGGATGCCGGCCCAGGAACCCGCCAAGGCCGAGGGGCTTGCTGGGCGCTTCCGCGGATGGCAATATAGCTCTTGGTGAACCCCATGAATTTCTCGCGGCGAATCTCGCAATCAGGGAAGAGTTTCTTCATCTCGGAGTAACTCAATAACCGAACTTCCTCGAGAAAACCGGCCACCTGGCTGGGACTGGGCTTGTTCATCAGACCCCACACCGTCCCGTAGCGCAGCAGATGCGCCTGGAGTGAACGGGGAAGAAAATGAATGAACGGCGTCAGCAGGTGCGGCTCGATGAAAAACTCGCGCGCCGGGGTTTGTATCCATAGGGCACGGCCAACACGTCGCGCCTCGGCTGCGAATGCTTGCTGCCGCTCATAGCTGCCGACATGCTCAATCACACTGTTGGAGAAAACGATGTCAAAGCTCCGGTCTGAATATCCAAGCCTGCAGCCGTCGCCAACGACATACTCAAATTTGTCCCCAAATTGGTCAGCCAAGCCCGGAAGCACATGAGGATTGAGCAAGGTGATCTTATAAGAGCCTGCGGCGTCCTTCCAGAACCATGGGTAGCCGCCCACGTCGAGGACGGTGGATTGAGGGAGGGGAGGGAAAACGTCCGTAAACCATTGCAGTCGGCGCGCGCGAAAGCGCGGAGACAGCCGGCTGTAAATGATGTGGATCGAAGACACCGAGATTGTCAATTAAGTTGAAGCATCAGAGCATGAATCATGCTTTAGTGGCCATTGGGTAATACTTTACGCAAAATGGAAAGGCGTCAACAATTATTTTCTGCCGATCGCTCCCGAATGGCCATTTTGTCCAGCCTGGACAGGCCCGCCAAAAAACCAAAATCGTGCGTGATTTTTGCGGGCAGATGGGATTTACTCTGACCTCGGATTTGGATACGAAACGTGAATTTGGGCTGCGGCTGGAAAATTTCCAGCCCATTCCGACGAAAATTGAAATCATCCGACGCCTTATGAACCAGACTGAAGTCATCGCCCAATTGCAGACCATTTTTGACACTGTGTTTCTGGAACCGGTGGTGCTCACGCCGGCCATCAGCGCCAAAGACGTCCCGGAATGGGATTCCCTCACACACATTTCGCTCATGGTGTCAGTCGAGAAGGCCTTCGGGGTCCGCTTTCGCGTGGGGGAGGTGGAAAATGCTAAAAACGTCGGGGAATTTGCCGATTTGATTCTCAAGCGGCAGCGGGAGCCGTGATGCGCCCGGCTTTTTCTTCGACGCAGCAAGCGGCGGCGTTTGCATTGTTATTGCTTGGGATGCTGGTGTTGCCAGCAGTCATGGGGAAAAACTGGCTGCCGCCGCGCGAGGCCGTTTACAACTCAATTTGGTGGGAGAGCGGGGAGTTTCCTTGGATCCGCCAACAGGTTTTTGAGAAAACCGGGGATATTGACATTGCCTTCATCGGGGCTTCTCGCATTACGGCTGCCTTCGACACGCCAATGGTGCAGGAACAATTGAGCAAACACCTCGGACGGCCAGCCACCGTGCTCACGTTGGGCTGGGGCGGAGGCGGCTACGATCAGCTTTATTTCGTCGCACACGATTTGCTCGAACACCGAAAAGTAAAGGTGCTGGTATTTGACGATGTCTATAATCGGGCAGATCAACCGCATGTCCTGGCACCCCGATTGTTCCGGTTGGCGGACAATTTGGAGGCTCT
The DNA here is from genome assembly GCA_049509875.1 of Verrucomicrobiota bacterium. Classification (GTDB taxonomy): domain Bacteria; phylum Verrucomicrobiota; class Verrucomicrobiia; order Limisphaerales; family UBA11358; genus UBA11358. Next base: position 14,026 of record JBEKZM010000144.1, read on the forward strand.
G
>JBEKZM010000145.1:0-13954 GCA_049509875.1 Verrucomicrobiota bacterium
CTTTTATTCCGTTACGGTCTCCAATCAATTTGGCACGGTCTCTTCCACCGGCGATGTCAGTGTTCTTCTGCCATCGTCGCAGGTTGTCTCATGGGGGGATGATTCCAGCGGGCAAACCGACGTGCCGACCAACCTCTTCGATGCAGTGGCGGTCGCCGGAGGTGACTATCATTCGGTGGCCATCCGCCATGATGGAAGCCTGATGGCGTGGGGATCCGACGACGCGGGTCAGACTGATATTCCGAGCAATGCGGTGCCGATCGTCGCCATTGCGGCCGGCGCAGAACATAATCTGGCCATCACGGAGGCGGGAGAAGTTTTAGCCTGGGGGCGGGATGACGCCGGACAAGTTGACGTTCCCAGCAACGTTTCCTCCGTGCTGGGCGTTGCCGCCGGTGATTCCCATAGCCTGGTGCTGCTCGTCTCGGGAACCGTTGTCGCATGGGGCGATAATACCTACGGGCAAACCTCGATTCCTGATTCGTTAATGCCATATTATACAAATTATTGGTGGGGCGGGGCGTATTTGGTGTTCAACCCCAATTGGGAACCCGTTAAGGCGATTACCGCTGGACGCAATCACAATCTCGCGCTGCTCACAAATGGCACCGTGGTTGCCTGGGGCGACAACAGTTTTGGTCAATCTTCACCTCCGGCTAATCTATCGAACGTTGTCGCGGTCGCCGCTGGTTACCTGCATAGCGTTGCGTTGTGCACCGACGGATCAGTGGTCGCTTGGGGGGACGATACCTTTGGCCAAACCAACGTGCCATCGGGCCTATCGAACGTTGTTGCCATTGCCGCCGGCGATTTTCACACTCTTGCGCTCTGTTCAAACGGACGTATTGTCGGCTGGGGCGACGATACACTCGGACAATTGGATCTGCCCCCAAGTGCGGCGAATGTTATTTCAGTCGCGTCCGGATATTATCATGGGCTGGCTCTGGTTCCATTCCTTCCATCGCTCCAATTTCAATTAGGACGAGACGGGCTGATATTCAATTGGGAGGGGCCAGGCGCGCTTCAATCGGCTCCCACGCCTTCGGGACCTTACACGGAGGTGTCGAATCAAGGCAATTCCTGGACGAACGCCGACATGTCTGCACCCGCAAAGTTCTTTCGGCTGCGCCAATGAATATGTTACAATATACGCCCAATTCAATTTTAGAGCCGCTCAAGGGGCGATCCATGAACTGGGTCAACTTTGGTGTCTATGTGGGGTTCCTTTTGCTGCTTTTTCCCACTCCAACCCGGCTTTGCGCCCAAGTAACGGTCGCACCCCAACAATTGGCCTCCATTGGCATCGCTGGGATGCCGATTGAACCGAAAGATGTCTCTTTCACGGCGCCCCTGCCAACAGCATGGAGCTTAACCATCGCCCAACCATGGTTATCTGCCTCCATCACCAATGGCATGACTCCCTCGTCCCTTGTTTTTTGTTTAAATTCAACCAACCTGGGAAGCGGCCTGCATACGAATCAGCTGACAATCACGGCCAACGGAAATTCGCAACAACTTTCCTTTGTCCTGCAGTTGCATGATCTAAACGTCCTAAAGTTGGTGCCAGATCCCAGCCGCGACTACATTTACGCCTTGGATCCAGGCACCGGCACCAACGATGACGCGTTTTTGCTATTTCTTAATACCGACTCCGGCATAGTGGAGAAGGTTATCCCCATTGGGATAAACCCCACCGACATGAGCATAAACAGGTTTGAAGACCGGCTTTACGTCTCCAATTGGGAATATGACCAGACCCCGGTTGTTGATCTGCAGAGCCAAGCGGAACTTCCACCAATTTCCATCAATACTGATGTTTATAAAGTGAGCGGAGGAATTGCGGGCCATATCGTCGTGGAAGGTGAAAACCAATGGATCGAGGCAAGCCTGATTGATACGACCAACGGTGCCACCATCGCAGCGGTTGGGCTGATATACGAAGGCGACGGCACGTGCGATCCGACCGGGCGATACTATTTTCACGTCGAGGATGACATAGATGCCAGTGGAATCCGAAAATACGACATTGGAAACAGTCAGTTTGATCTTGTCGCCAACGGAAGCTCCCATTTTCCGTGGGGTTCGCGCAATCTTGTCATGAGCCTGGATGGTTCCCGCCTGTTTTGGACAGGAGCCATGTTTGATTCAAACTTGGTGGATTTTGGAACAATTGGAAATGAAGTCTATTCCAGTTCCACAAATGGTTCTATCGCTTTCAGCTCTAACCAGGCCATTGATACTGCCGCGAAAGCTGTGATTTATGATCTTCCAACCACCTCCACCGTCCAAGCGGTGGATCGGCGCGATCAAAGACTGTGGTATTTCAACAATGCCGATAGCAGCATTGAGAGTCTTCCAATGGCCACGATAAGGCGACCTTCGATCACCCAGCCGTCAACCAACATCATGGTTGCCGCGGGCGGCATCGTCAATTTAGCCGTTGAACCCGGCGGGTTGAACCCTTTAAGTTATCAATGGTGTTTCCAAAACACCAATCTTGTTGGTGCAACCAATAGCAGTCTGATATTGAACAACATTCAATTCGCGGAGTCTGGTAATTATTCAGTCATCGTTAGCAATGTTTTTGGGATGGCCACTGGCGAAGTCGCACAGGTGGCTGTTTTGTCGGCGCCGTATGTGGTTAACCAGCCATCCATTGTCAATGTCGCGGCGAATAGCAACGTCACAATTTATGCTGGTCCAATCGCCGTACAAAGCCTGAATTATCAGTGGCTGTTCGATGGCATTGCCATTGCCAATGCGACGAACAGCTCACTGAATATTCCGCATTTTCAACTTGCGAACGACGGCTATTATCAGGTCATAGTGTCTAATAATTTCGGCACCACCACGAGTTCTCCTATCGTTATGCGGGTTGTCCCCTCAGAGGCGGCGGTTGTTTCCGGTCCGACCTCGATTTCCATCGCTGCCGGCGCTCAAGCTGTGTTCAACGCGAGTATACTTGGAAGCGCTCCATTGACAATGCAATGGTACAAAGATGGCGCACTTATTCCGGGAAATGATTCTCCCCAATTAGTCATTACTAATGCCCAGGCTGCCAATGCCGGTTCGTACCAGTTGCTCGTCTCAAATCTGTTGGGGACGGCCGTCAGTACCAGCGCCACCCTGACGGTTTTGCCCAGCAAACCGTCATTTGTAGTGCAACCGACGTCACAATCGACATGCTCCCTTGGCGATATTTCATTTCAAAGTCTGGCTATGGGTTCGGATGATGCATTTGATCCGATCCTCTATCATTGGTACTTTCAAGGCAACGAAATCCCCGCTCAAACCGGCGCCACTCTGTCGGTGCGGGCGGTTAACCCAACCAACGAGGGCTCGTATTATGTGATGGCGTCGAATGCCCTCGGCACGGCTACAAGCGCGGTAGTTCAACTGATGGTGTATCAGGCACCCTCGTTCCAGATCGGATTGTCCAACCTGGTTGTGGGTGCTGGTGAATCGATCATGCTGATGCCGGTGGCGAATGGCACGCCGCCACTGGCGTACAGCTGGGCCTTCAATATCTCACAGCTGACAAATACTTCCCCAACGCTTTGCCTGACCGATGTTGCCCGGTCGCTGTCGGGTTTTTATTCGGTCACTGTCAGCAATCAATGCGGCAGCATCTCCTCAACCGGCCGAGTCAGTGTCTGCCTCCCGGAATCACAAATTGTGGCATGGGGTGACGACTCCTGTGGGCAAACAGACGTGCCGACCAATGTTGCTGATTTCGTGGCGATCGCTGGGGGTGGTTACCATACCGTCACCATCCGACGCAATGGAACTCTGATGGCCTGGGGTGCAGACGAGGAGGGGCAAACGGATGTCCCGACCAACTCTTTGCCTTTTGTGTCGATTGCCGCCGGAGCATACCATAATGTCGCCATTGCCGGGGATGGCCGGGTGGCCGCTTGGGGCGACAATGATTCCGGGCAAATAGATGTTCCCAATACCGTCGTGTCCGCGCTCAGTGTCGCCGCAGGGGAATCTCACAGTCTGGCATTGTTGGCCTCGGGTGTGGTGGTCGCTTGGGGGGATGACACTTATGGGCAAACGAATCTTCCGTCTCAAATGGTTACGGGCTATTTTGCTGATCCCCCGTCGAATTCGATTTGGATGCCTAATCCAAACTGGATGCCTGTCCAGTCGATCGCGGCCGGGCGTAATCACAGCCTCGCGTTGCTGACGAACGGCACGGTGGTCGCTTGGGGCGACAATAGTTTCGGCCAAGCCTCACCGCCTTCGGATCTGGTCAATGTTGTCGGCATAGCCGCGGGCGATCTCCACAGCGCAGCGCTTTGTTCCGATGGAACCGTGGTGGTTTGGGGCGACGACACTTTCGGGCAGACCAATTTGCCAGCGGGTCTATCCAACATCGTGGCCATCGCAGCCGGGGATTTTCACACGTATGCGCTGGGTACCAATGGCAGCGTTATCGGGTGGGGCGACAACACATTTGGCCAATTGAATGTGCCCCCGAACGCAACGAGCGCCGTCACGCTCGCGTCCGGGTATTATCATGGATTGGCGCTTTCCCCAGTTGTCCAGCTAATCAGGTTCCAGTCCACACAGAATGGCCTGAAACTTAACTGGAATGGACCGGGGATTCTCCAGTGGGCCGCGACGCCGATCGGACCGTTCACCGACGCGCCGCTCCAAAGCAATCCATGGACAAATTTGGATATGTCATCGCCGGCACGGTTTTTCAGGACGCGGCACTGAACGCAATGCGATATCGGTCATGCCAACGAGAGGAATTTGACACGAAAGCCGACCCACATGAAATAACTGAACTTGAAGTCATGCAGAATGGCGGCGGAATCACAAAAGAGACACCGGGCCCGTCAGGGACAATAGCCCCAATGCCAAGATGGTGGAGCTTGAACGGCCAACGAGCCCAGCCAGTGCATGCAGTAATCAATTAAGCATTATGTGTTCAATGAAAGCACGGCTAGCGCTGATGATTGCGACTGGATTGTTTGCCGCTGTGGGCTGCTTGGCTGACATTCTGACGGACAGTAATCTGTTGTCATTCAGCGCAAATCCGAGGGACATGATTGTATGTTATTCGAATGGGTTATCCTATGGCACCACGGTGGGTGGTGGAAATCTTGGCCAGGGGGTAATATTTCGGATTTCGGCAAATTGGACCCTGACAAATCTTTTCCTGTTTAGCGGAACAAACGGCCAACTTCCGTATGGCGGCCTCGTTCTCGGGAACGATGGCAATTTTTATGGCACCACCGAAGCTGGCGGAGCATCTGAAGACCCTTGTGAGCAACTTGGAACAATTTTCAAAATCTCTCCTGATGGCAACTTCGCATCGCTGTTTTCGTTTCAGGGAACGAATGGCTGCCAGCCGATGTCACGATTGACTAGTGGCTCGGACGGAAATTTATATGGAACTACCTGGCAAGGCGGCCCCGATTATCAGCCTGACTATTATCCGTACAATTATGGCTATGGCGTGATATTCAAAGTAAGCACGAATGGCTGCTTTACGTTTCTCGCCAGTTTCAACCGGACCAATGGCTTCCGCCCAATGGGGGCTTTGTTAGAGGTCACAAATGGAGTCTTTTATGGAGCCGCATCGGCGGGTGGACCATTTGATGATGGAACAATCTATCAAGTCACTGCAGCAGGAGGGCTCACAACAGTTGCCGTATTTGATGGCACCAACGGCTCCAGCCCGCAAGCAGGCCTTACGCGGGGTCAGGATGGATGTCTATACGGAACAACATACGGTGGCGGGGCATCGAATGCGGCGTCCGGCGCAGCCCAGGGAACGGTTTTCACTTTGCGGAATGGCACGATCAGAACCCTCTGCACATTTTTGGGAACGGGCGATATCGGCGCAAATCCGGATGCGGGGGTGATCCAGGGGACAGACGGAAACCTCTACGGAACAACTTTGATAGGAGGTCTCTACGACTTTGGCACAATATATCGGGCGACCACCAGGGGCATGCTAACCACTTTGTATTCCTTCCATGATGATTTCGCCTTACCCCTTGATGATGGAGCCTTCCCGTACGGCAATTTGATGCAGACGCCTGATGGCTACTTTTATGGCATATGCGGAGGTGGCGGCCGCACTGGGGCGGGAACGCTTTACTGCTTTCCTATGCCGCCAACAATTGACAATTTTGAGCTGCGTAGCAATTCACGATTTTTGCAATGGAACAGCGTTTCAAATGGAATTTACCAGGTTCAATGTACTGCTAACATTTCATGCGGATCATGGAGCAACATGGGGGGATCAATCACAGCGACCAACTTCAATTGTTCAGCTATCGATGTTTCGCCAGAAGCTCAAGCTAAATTTTACCGAGTCCTCCTGTTGCAATGAACGCGTTATGGGCCGAGTTCTCATCAGCCAGCATCCACGCTTCCCATGGCTGCATCGGCTTTACGCTTGGTTGGCATCCGGCTCGCCATGTTGAAGGCCAAGCTGGCAGCCAACCATGGCGGACCAGAGCTATTGCACGGAACGGTTACGCCAGAAATTTTTTACGGCCGGGTCCGGTATATTGGTGATTACGACCACACCATTCAGCCCGGCGGAACTGGTGTCCTGTGGCAGCCAATCGGGTTGTCAGGCTTGGCGGACGGTCCAGCGCATAATTGGCTCCGGCAGTCCCCGCATAGGTCAAACGCACCTGGCCCTCGCTAAAAAAGCTGCGGTTAAGATCAACGGCGATTGCAATGACCCCGTTAGGCACAATTCGTTCAGGATTTTTGGTGTGATTGTGGCCCTGATGATGACACAAACCCGAGATTAAACTTGTTAATTTCTTCATTTTTGATAAAAGAAATGGGTGAAGTCAGTTGAGCGGCCCCAAAAACCGGGATGGAACTTGTCATTTCCTGGCTGGGCTTGCCATTACGCTTTTCTCATCTTCATGTTCTTGGCTGGGGCAGCAATTCGATGCCCCGCCGAATCCGGTCAACCAGTCTCCGTCATCAACGTTCTCGTGCTCTACACGCCCCAGGCCAGCGCTGGCGCCGGTGGACAAGCTGCTATACTCCAAGAGATTGACGTTGCGGTGGTGGAGGCAAACACCGTCTTCCAGAACAGCCGGGTCAACGCCCGCATTTATGCCATGAAAGTGGCAGAGATTAATTATCACGAATCCGGAAGTGTCTCCAATGATTTGGCCCGCCTGCGGAATCCCAATGACAGCGTGTTCAAACAGGCGCACACGTGGCAGAGCCAGTCAGGGGCGGACCTGGTGAGCTTGATCACGGAAACCGGCAATGACTATCAGTTCTACGGTTTGCAAGGGCCGTCCGCCGAAAATGCCTACAGCATCCTGCGCCAGCCATACCTGACTGGGCTCGATTACTTTCCGGTGGTGCTCAGCTTCAATTTCGGTTGCCAGTTGGAACGCTCCTACGCCGACAGCCTGGGCGCGTTTCCTTATGCCTACGGCTATTCTTTTTGGAACAACAACGACGGGACGGAATATAGCACAGTCGAGGCTTTTTCCGGTGAGCGGCTGCCCTACTTTTCCAATCCCGACGTCCAGTTTGACGGCCAGGCGCTGGGGGTTCCGGCAGGCCAGGCCAACCCGGCCAACAACGCCTTGGTTCTCAACCAGACGGCCCCCCTCGTCGCGGCCTTTCGCGGCAGCGCCCGGCAATTGTACCCGCCCTCCATCGATGTGCTGTATCCGGCCACGGGCGATATTTTTCATTCCGGCGCCAATCTCCCGCTTTCCGTAACGAGTGCCGCCATGGACGGTAGCGTTGCCACGGTCACGTATTATATCGATGGTACCAACCAAATTGCCTCGGTCGGATCCGCGCCCTTTAACGCGGTCTGGCCCAATCCCGCCATTGGCACGCACACCCTGACTGCGGTGGCCACGGACAGCCACCATGCCACCACTGTTTCCGCCCCGGTTAACTTCACGGTGGTGCCGGTAAATGAAAACTTTTCCGGTCGTCTGAAAATTGCCAGCCTCCCGGCGGTGATTCAGGAGCCGGACGACCTGGCCACGCCGGAACCCGGGGAACCGAACAACAACGGCAATCCGCCGCTGCATCCCTTGTGGTGGACTTGGACCGCGCCACACAATACTTACATGGCAATCAGCGTGGCAAGCAACAGCGTCCCCCTCAATTTCAGCGTTTACACCGCCACGAACCTCGCCAGTATTTCTTTGGTGGCCTCCAACGGCATTGGGTCAGCCAGTCCCTTGCTCTTCTTCTTTCGGGCAACGGCAGGAACAAGTTACCAAATCAACGCCGATGCCCAGATTCCCTATTCGGGCGAAACTGCTTTTACACTGGCAGCGGTGTCGGGACCTGCCAACGATGATTTCAAAAATCGCGCCACGCTGGCCGGCAGTTCGCTGACCATCAATGCTGACAACAGCTATGCCACGCATGAGGCCGGCGAACCCGACCATGCCGGCACTCCCGGTAAGGCCTCGCTCTGGTGGTCGTGGACCGCGCCGACCGCCGGCCAACTCACACTTACCGCCGCCAGTCTGACGGGCACTTTGCTCACGGGTGTTTACACCGGCAATACGATCACCAGCCTGTCCCCGGTGACCAGCGGAATTTTATATTATCCAGGTGCCGATATCGAATTTGATGTCCAGGCCGGCGTCACTTATCAAATCGCCTTTGACAATGATTTGCAAAGTCATGCCCCGATGCCCGGACCATTTACTTTCAACCTCGATTTCATCGCCGCGCCGCCGAACGATGATTTCACGAATCGCGCTACCATTTCCGGTTCCTGGATCAACCTCACCAATTCCAGCCTGCTGGCCACGCTCGAACCCGGGGAGCCGGGTGACGGTTCGGGTAATCCCTCTATTTGGTGGTCCTGGACCGCCCCTGCCTCTGGTTGGGCCAGCGCCGCTTCCGGCACCGGTGACAATCTGGAAATTTACACGGGCAATTCCCTGACGAATCTCATTCCGGTGGCACCAAATCATTCCGGCACGTTTTTTGCCACCAAGGGAACCGCTTACGCCATCGCCGCCTACGGGCCACCTGGTGAGGCTGCATTGAGTCTGGTCCTGTCCACGGTGCAATTGACCAGTCCGGAAACTGCGGCGAATTTCTACCTTGGCCAAAGCCTCCCGCTAACCGTCACCACAACCGGCAATGACGGCATAACCCGTCAGGTCCAGTATTTTGCCAATGGCCAGCCCGTGAGGGCGTCCACGCGTGGCTCAAATTACCGGGTTAATTGGGCTCCATCTGCGGCGGGCAACTATCAGCTTACGGCCACGGCAACCGACAGTCTGGGGCATCAGCGCAGTTCACCCGCCGTGTTGATAACTGTTCAATATCCGCCGCCCTCGAATGACAGCTTCGCCAATCGCACCGGGCTGTCAGGCACCTGGTTGGAAATAACCAATTCCAATTTGGGCGCCACCTTGCAACCGGGAGAACCGGATATGGCGGGAAGTTATGGAATTTCCTATGCTGATTCCATCTGGTGGACTTGGACCGCGCCGGCTTCTGGCACGGTAACTTTGTCCAGCACCGCCAGCGATGGCTTTGGCGTTTACACCGGCACCGTTTTGACAAATCTCACCGAAATCGCAAATGGCTTGGGGCCCATAACGTTCGCCGCCGAGGCTGGCACCACGTATGACATTGGAGCCATTGGGCCGCAGGGCGCGGTGGCGCTCAAGTTGTCCCTTTCAAATTTAAAAATCGTCAGCCCGGCGGACGGCTCCAACTTTACGAACGGCAGCAACTTGATCTTGCAAGCCGTGGCGACACCCACTGAAGCGCCCGTCCGCCAAGTGGAATTCTTTGCGAACGGCAATTACCTCGGCAGCGTCACCAATGCTCCTTACGCCCTCGCTTGGACAAATGTTCATGGGGCGGACTATTCCCTGGTGGCCGTGGCCATTGATAATCTCGGGCACGACCGCTCGTCGCCGATGGTGAACATCGGTGTGCATCCAGCCAACGATGATTTTACCAATCGCACTGTGCTCCATGGTGACTGGATTTTGGTGACCAATTCAACGGCCAACGCCACGATTGAAACGGGCGAACTTGTACCGGGCGAACCCCCGGATGGTTATGAAACCGAAGGAGTCTCGGTATGGTGGCAATGGACCGCGCCGGCCTCGGGCTGGGTAACGATCGCGATACCGGGGTGCTACGGTGCAGAGGGTGCTTACACTGGCAATTTCGTCACCAATCTCCAGACCATCGCGACTGGCAACGAGAGCGCCGCCGGCTTCATGGCGTTCGCTGGCACGACCTATGACCTAACAGTCGTAACCTGGGATGACCCGGTGGTTTTCCAGCTTATCGATTCCGGTCTGCGTGTCAGCAGCCCGGCCAACGGCGAGGTGGTGGCGGCCGGGACCAATCTGCTCATCTCAGCTGAAACCAATGGTTTTACCGCTACGCTGAGCCAGATTGAATTTTTCGCCAACAACGACCTGTTGGCTGTGGTGACGAACCCCCCGTTCACGCTGACCCTGACGAATCTTGACGCGGGAAATTATACCCTCACAGCTGTGGCCGTGGACAATCAAGGCCGGAACTGGCCCGCGCCCGCGGTGACGATTAGCGCCGTGCCGCCGAACGACAATTTCACCAGCCGGATCACCCTGACGGGAACCTCCTTCTCCGTGGCAAGTTCGGTGGCCAATGCCACCCCTGAACCCGGCGAACCCGGCTTGTATGTCCCAGGCGTGTACGAACCAGGTGTAGATCAAACGGTTTGGTACACTTGGACGGCTCCAGTTAACGGTGTTTACTTTGTCACCGTGAGCCCCGATTGGTCATTGGGGGTTGCCGTATATACAGGAGATTCCCTCACGAACCTCACGCTGGTCACTTCCGAGGAAGAGTGGAGAGGCGGAATGTTCTCCGGCACCGCCGGAACCACCTATCAAATCCGGATTGATGGGTTGTACAGTGCGGATTTCACTCTGAATTTACAATCGCGCCCTTTGAATGACAACTTTTCGGCCGCCATTCCGATTGCCGGCACCAACACGACCTTGACCGGGAATGACACGCTGGCCACTTCTGAACCCGGAGAACCTCTGAACTTCCCCCGCAGTGCCGGAAATTCAGTCTGGTATTGCTGGACCGCACCATCGGCCGGAATGGCCACTGTGACGCTAATGGCGACTGGCTCGTCGCCCAGCGTCGGCATCTACAACGGTCAAACGGTTTCCAATCTCACAACCGTGGCCACCGGCGCTTCCGGAGCAGCCTCCTTTTCCGCGACCGCCGGGGTGATCTACTGGATCGCTGCGGCAGATGGTCCGGGACCGTTTTCTCTGAATCTCGATTTTGTGGCCGCCCCAGGCAACGACATGTTTGCCAACCGAATTCCATTATCGGGACTGAGCTTTACGGTGGAAGGGACCACTCTTGATGCCACCGTTGAGCCCGGGGAGCCAAATTTAACTGGCATGCTGAGCGTTGTGAATGGGGTGTGGGAGAACACGAGCCCGTCCGTTTGGTACGCTTGGACAGCCCCCGCTGATGGTTTTGCGCGCATTCGACCGCCACAGGCATACCTCGGTGTTTTTTGCGGAAATGTTGTCTCCAATCTCACCACTATTGGCGTGGGCGGATTCGGAGAAGAAGTGGACTTCGACGCCGTGGCGGGCCAAACCTATCCGATCTCGGTGGTTCAGGTTCCATGGGGCCAGGATGTGTTTACTTGGTCATTGCAAATGGCCACGGTCGCAATCACCAACCCCGTGGACGGAGCCGTCTTGCCCGCAGGAACAAACATGGAGATTGATGCCAGCACGATTGATCTGGAGGGCGCAATAACCACGGTCGTGTTTTACGCAAATACCAACCTGCTGGGCATCGTCAACAATCAGCCTTTCAGCATGGTCATGAGCAATATGGCACCGGGTGACTTTGTGCTGTCGGCCCAGGCCACGGACCAATACGGCGCTATGACCACGAGCAAAAATGTGGAGGTCAGAGTGCCTCCGGGGAATGACAATTTCGCCCAGCGCATCGTCTTCGCCGCAACCAATGTCACCCTGAATGGCGACAACAGCGGAGCCACCACCGAACCAGGCGAATACCTTCCGGCGGGGGCGACGGGCCGAACCATCTGGTGGTCGTGGACCGCCCCCACCAATGGGAATGTCACTATAAACGCGCCTGCGTTCTCCACCAACGCAGCCGCCGACAGTGTTGTCCCCAAAGACGTGATCATCATTGGTCCCGGTTCTCCCCCTGCACCGCCCGGTCCCACCACCGGCCCGTTGCTGGCTGTATATACAGGCTCGCTGTTGACCAATTTGAGCCTTTGTGCCAGCAATACCGCCAACTATAGTGGCTTTGGAGTTGTCACAATCCTGCCGAGTGGGCCGGTCTATCCGGATAATTGGTGCGTAATATCACCCTTCACCTTTCCCGTGTTGGGCGGCCAGACCTATCAAATCTCTTTGGATGGTGCGAACGGAGGCTTTGGCGCCTCCATGATAAACTTCTCATTCGTTCCGTCGGCACCACCAACCCCTCCGCCCCCGGCTCCGCCCGATGACAATTTTGCCCAGCGCAACGTCCTCGTGGGAAATAACATCATGATGAATGGCACCACTGTGGGCGCCACGCTGGAACTCACTGACCCAGATCTTGGCTCGGGCCTTGATGCCCGTACTGTCTGGTACACTTGGACCGCCCCGTCCAGCGGCACCATCGTGGTTGGCCTTAATCCCGATCAATTTCCAACTGCCGCACTGAGCCAATTCGGCGTTTACGCCGGCTCGACTCCGGGCAGCCTGATTCCAGTGGCATCTGGTGTGGATTATGGTAATTCCAGTTTTTACGCCCTGTCCGGAACCGCCTATCAAATCGAGGTGGCCTCACCCAGTGAAAACGAGGAATTGTTTACGCTGACCCTCAATAGCCCCGTGCCGCCCACGATGAGCCAGTCTCCCCCGGTGCGACTGGGCAATGGGAGTTACGATATCCACGTTGTCGGATCCATCGGCCAAAGCTTTGTAATCCAGTCCTCTCCCAACGAGCTGGTGTGGACCACCATAGACACCGATACCCTCCTGGCGGCCTCTCTGGATTACATTGACAGCACCTCCATCGGCCGACCAACTCGCTTCTACCGGGTGCTGCCTTTGGATACCGTGCTCAACGACCAGCCATTCGCCATGCTCCCACCCAGTTTCGGGCCGGCAAATGGCTTCAACTTCAGCCTTGCCGGCGAGTCCGGCCAGCCGTTCCTCATTCAAACCTCCACCAACTTAGTGGACTGGTTTAATCTCAGCAGCGGCGTATTGATTGACGATACCTTCAATTTCACCGATTACGACGCTCCCAATTACCCCCAGCGTTTTTATCGCGCGTTGGCCCCGTAAAGAGGATCTTCATGTTCGTCAAACGGTTTGGATATGCGTGACGAAAACCACAGGGCCAAGGCATTCATGATTGCCGCCGTTGTCGCGACGATGGTTCACCATGCGTTGGTTGCGCTTCCTGACGACCCCAATGCCCTCTAGTCCTAAAACAAGCGAATTGCGAACCTGATCGACCCTGGAACGGTTTTTTGATCTCGTTGGCATCTAAATTCGCCCCCTTTTTTCTTGTTTTCATGTCCTTGACAGGGACCAGGCGAGCCAAGTCCTGAATCTGTTTGAGGTCAGTCACCAGATGAGATAGAACGGCGGCTTCACAGGAACTCGGATCCATATCAACCAGCTTTTCGCGCGCGTCGGTGAGCAAGCGCTCAACGATGCCGAGAATGCCCTTGGCTATGGCCGGCGGCAAAGCCCGCCGGCTGGCCTTGAATATGCAGTCGCGAGCAAGCGCCGAGACGCTCTTGTGTTCAGCCACGGCCTGCACCTCTAGCCCCAGTTTACGAGTTATTTGAAGGGAGGCTCGGAAGTTGTTGTAAAAGCACTATTTACAACATGGTGGCTCTATGCCCTAAACCGTCGATTTGGGTATGGGCAATCCGAGGATTTCG
>JBEKZM010000146.1:0-13850 GCA_049509875.1 Verrucomicrobiota bacterium
AATGAACTGGTGGATGGCACTCAGTGCAGCGGCTTTAAGCTCATTACTGGGTGATTTGATTTGGTTTTTTCCGGGTCGCTATTACGGGAACCGCGTTTTAGGCCTCCTATGCCGCATCTCACTGGAACCGGACTCATGCGCTCGCCGTACCCAGAATCTATTCACGCGCTATGGCATGCCTGGCTTAATTGTTGCGAAATTCATACCCGGATTGGGAACTTTGGCACCGCCGTTAGCCGGCAATTCTGGCGTGCCCATGGCCCGCTTTATCTTTTTCGATGGGATGAGTTCAGTGCTGCATGGAGGCTGTTTCATTTTGGTGGGCGTTCTCTTCAGTCATCAACTGGAACAAATCATCCACGCGTTGGCAGGTCTTGGCCGCAGTGCCTTCGGCGTGCTTGCCGGGTTGGCGGCTCTTTACATCGCCTACAAATATTTCCAGCGGCATCGGTTATTCAGCGATCTGCGCATGGCACGCATCACGGTGGAGGAGCTTTATAAAAAGCAGGAGGCAGGCGAACATCCCGTTATTCTTGATTTGCGGCAGCAAGTCGAACTTCAATTAAACCCATCCGTGATCCGCGGGGCGCTTCACATGACTACAGATGAGGTCGAACATCGACTTCAGGAAATTCCGCGTGACCGAGACATTGTTCTTTATTGTTCATGTCCCAATGAGGTGACCAGCGCACAAGTTGCTTTGCACCTGCACCGTAAGGGGATCTCTCGGGTCAGGCCTTTATTGGGAGGAATTGAGGCCTGGCGAGAGCGCAAATACCCGACGGAATTGCCCGTTCCGAGAGCAGAGATTGTTAGGAGTTCAGAATAGCCCGACCGCGGCTTGGACCCAAATGGCGACATAATATCCAGAATCGAAAACCATGGGGACTTTAGTTTGGTTTTCCCTTTTGACAACCGGCAATAAAATTTCCAGTGTTCTGACAATTTATTTTGGCACTAAAATGGCACTAAAACAAACCAATCTCACAAAACCATTGTAAACATTGGCGCGGGTGAAGGGAATCGAACCCTCGTTTCAATTGCGCGACGCTTGCGTGGCGATTGCGTGGCGATTGGGTAACAGCATAACGTAGCCAGCAGCAGTGATGAACGACAGCCAAATGCTTCGATTCATTTGTTTAAGCCATTGGTTCTGGTGTGAAAATATCTGTCGGCTCATAGTGTGGTCCTGTCTCATTTTGATTGGTTATCCGAAACCACGCATCGGACGCATTGGCATCGGGTTTTCAGGTTTCTCACATTCATTTTTTAAGGTTAACGGTTTTGGACATTGGCCTTTAGTGACCGGACCTTAAACGGCCGAGCAAACGGAATCTTTCAAAAAACCGTAAATTTTTTGATAGAATTTGTCGTGCGCTTCGTTCAAGGAGGGACATCATGACGCCCATGAATCCGTTGAAAGATGACTCATACCCGACGCGGTCCACCCTGCTCAATCGGCTCAAGGACACCGCCGATCACCAGAGCTGGCTGGAATTCAACGATTTATATGGCAAATTGATCCTGGGCTTTGCGCTTAAAGCCGGACTAATGGAAGACGAAGCGAAGGAGGTAGTTCAAGAAACCATGATTGCCGCCGCAAAGAACCTGCCGGAATTCCACTATGACCCGAAGGTGTGTTCCTTCAAAACGTGGTTGCTGAACTTAAGCGCGTGGCGCGTCCGGGACCAGTTGCGCAAACGCCGTAGCCCGTCGGCGCCGCAAGCCGGACGGGCGCGGGATGCCGCCGCAGATGACACACGTCGTACTGCGACGGCAGAAATGGTGCCGGATCCGGCAGGCAACCCGTTTGAAGCGATCTGGGACAAGGAATGGCGCACCACCTTGCTGGACGCCGCGTTGACACAGGTGAAAGCGCGCGTGGATGCCAGACAGTGGCAAATCTTCGATCTGGTCGCGCTCAAGGATTGGCCAGTGAAGGACGTGGTGAAATCGCTCGGTGTGAACGCGGGCCGTGTCTATTTGGTCAAGCATAGGATTTCGGCGGCGGTAGCAAAGGAGACCAAACAACTGGAAAGGCAATTCGAACAAGCAACGGTTGAACGCGAAGCATCTGCACGACCATCCACCAGGCGATGAGAATTGGCGTAATCCCCAAGTAATAAACACGAGGGATCGATTCTCTTCGCCTAAAAACACCTCAAACGTTCTCTGGCGTTGTCCGCAAGGGCGTCGTGAGGGTGTTGAGAAGGTGCTGTCCTGCGCCACCATGGACTTACCTGCGGCGTACATGGTGCAATCATCTGTTTCTCGAGTTTCTTGCCCTGCATCCGCAGGTGCTTTCGCGGCGGCGGGAACAAGTGAGCAGCCTTGGTTCGGCCATGCTTCATCAAATCGTCGCTCTGGCAGGCCAGATAAAGGCTCCGTGCATCTGGGGCGAGGCCACGGAGGGTTCGCACGGGTGGTATGAGGAACGTCTGGCGGTACAAGTGGTACGGGACCATTTCTTCATTGAAGAAGACGTGATGGAGCATTGTTTCAATGAAATGCACCGGGCGCAGCAAGAAATGCTTGCGCGCAGGGGCACAGCATAGGAGATTAAGGCCATGAAGATGAAATTGATCAGCCGTCGCATCCGCTCGATGGAAGAGCTTTGCGCGATTGACGACAAGTTTTCCACCGTGCTTGGACCAAACCCGGTGGCATTTGCCGCGCGTCACGGTTTGAAACTTTCCAAGCCGTACGTGACGTTCATGCGCAGCCAGAAGTCCAACGGTAACGGGGCGCGTAAAATCGTGCATTCCCGCCGGAAGGTGGTTGCTGCTTGATCGAATCTTTTTACAAGCCAAAGCGAGCAGGAAACCGCTCGCCCTTTTGTTTGGAGATTTCGTGTGCCGCCTGATTCAGCTTCGTTTCTGCCTTGTATCCCTTTTTGTATCCCGCGCACATGAAACTGGCGCCAAGAGAGTCCCCTCCAGTCCCTCATTTCAAAAATTACGTTTGGGCAGTCCGTTGCAGTCCAAGTATTTCCAAAAGGACCGAGGAGCCTGAAGGATTTGCTCCAATGAACAACCAGGTGCGCGGCGCGTGTTTTTTGGCGGTAAGCCTTGATTGTGCAGAGAGACGAGCAGAGCACTGAACCCCCCTCCTGTAACTTTGACTCGTCGACGCGTCCAAATCAGCCGGATACCCGCCAGCGATAAGTCGGCGGGCTTATTATCGCCCCCGCCCCGGGCCTTCGCTGGCCGCTGGCAGGTCTGACCGTTCGGCATGGGTAGAACACCCCATAGAAAACTGCGCGTGAGTATGGGAACGTCCCTTGTCTGGTGGCAAATGTTCAAGGGAGGCTTTCCTCCGGCCTCCTTGGCATCTGTCGCCGGACGCCACAATGGCTGAAACCGCAACCTCCGGTGGACCAGGCCAGAAATCAGAATTTGCCAATGGCCGTGGCCGTGGGCGGGGGTCTGACTTATCAATATGCTTACGTTCATCGTTCACACTGCCGTAGGGAAAACCATCAACGTTTACGCGGAGAAATTCGAAGTGGAAACCGGCCTAATCACCTTTTATGCGAGCGGCAAGATTGTTGCGGTTGTGGCGACTCAAAATGTGGCCATTGTGGCAGATTCAAACAATGCGAAAGTTTTGGATTAGTGCCAAGAATTGCCGGTAACGGTTGGAAGAACCGGCTTGAAGTTGCCGACGTTTGCCGGGCGCACAGGATTTTAGTCCCAGCTGCCAGCTTTTTATTTTACCCCGATCCGATTCAACCTCGGCCTTGCGACCACTGTACCCCAAGCACGGTCCGCGCTGCAAGTGTCGAAGGCCCAACCGCTCGCAGCAACGTTGAAACAGCCGGCGGAGGCACCGCTTGTGGAGCCGGTCAAATCCGGCGCCGGCTTGACGGCCATCGTCATTTGCACGATTCTTACATTGATCAACCTCTGGCCGTGTGGTTCATTGAATGGAGACTTGGGCCAAGTTGCCGCCGTCCCTCGGCTCTTAGGGTGGCAGACTGGCTGCGCGCTTTGGGCCGGCCAATGACGGGTAGATAAAAGAGCCGCTGGCAAGACGGATTTTTTGGAGGAGACCGGGACATTGCCAGGCTGGACACGAACAGGTGATGGCAAATCATTTGACGAATGGCAATCCGATTGCGGCCCAATTTATGCGATTAATTCGGCACCCTAAATCCGCTTCCGCCGTGGCAATGGGGTTGTCTGCCCTGGCGGTCTTTGGAGAGCCCGCGAAATGCGGGATTGAATTCAATCGTGACGTCCGGCCCATCCTTGCCGAGAACTGCTTTTCCTGTCACGGCACGGATTCGGCCGCGCGCAAGGCCAATTTGCGGCTGGATCGCTTCGAGACCGCCACCAACAAGCTGGAGGACGGCGCGGTGGCGATTGTGCCGGGCCACCCCGAGAAGAGCGAAATGGTGCGCCGGATTTTTGCGACGGACGATGACCACATGCCACCCGCCAAGGTCAACAAAGTATTGAAAACGGAGCAAGAGGAGCTATTGAAACAATGGATTGCCGGGGGCGCCAAGTATCAACCGCATTGGTCGTTCATCGCGCCGGTGAAAGCGCCGGTGCCATCGGTGAAAAATCCAAAATGGGTTCACAATCCGGTTGATAATTTTATTCTCGTCCGGCTGGAGCAGGCAAAGTTAAAGCCAAATTCAGAAGCGGACAAACGGACTTTGATTCGCCGCGCGAGCCTGGATTTGACCGGGCTGCCGCCGCCGCCCGAAGCGGTCCAAACCTTTGTGGAGGACAAGTCACCGGAGGCTTATGAAAGGGTGGTGGATCACCTGCTGGCATCGCCGCGATGGGGCGAACAGCGCGCGCATTACTGGCTCGACGCGGCGCGCTACGGCGACACGCATGGAATTCATTTTGATAATTATCGCGAGATGTGGACGTATCGCGACTGGGTCATCAATTCTTTCAACGCGAACATGGGATTCGACGAGTTCACCATCGAGCAGCTTGCGGGCGACCTACTGCCCGAGGCGACGCGCGACCAGAAAATTGCCAGCGGCTTTAATCGCTGCCACGTCACGAGCAACGAAGGCGGCCTGATTGACGACGAGTATCTGGCGCTTTATGCGCGCGACCGGACGGAAACGACCTCGCAAGTCTGGCTCGGACTGACCGCCGGGTGCGCCGTCTGCCACGACCACAAATACGATCCGCTGCCGCAAAGGGAATTTTATGCGCTGTCTGCGTTCTTTAACAACACCACGCAAAAGGCGATGGACGGCAACATCAAGGACACACCGCCGGTTCTGCCCATTCCCAAAGCGGAGGACGAAAAGCGTTGGAACGAGCTGCCGGGCGAAGAAACCGCCCATGACAAGAAAATTATTCAATTGCAAGAAATCGCGCGGGGCGAATTTACGAACTGGCTCGCGAAGCCGGATTTCACGGCCCTGAAAACCAATCCGCCCGCGGACACGCTGGTGCTTCTCGCCCCGCTGGATGACGGGGGCACGAATGGCGCGAGAATTCTGGTCGCCGGCGTGGAGCAAAATTTGTCGCTCTCGACAAATGTGGCCTGGCAGAACGGTGCGGTGGCGACACAGGCGATCATCACCGGGAAATCACCGCTTCCGGCGCTGGCAAAAGTCGGCGATTTTGCGCGCGACGAGGCGTTTAGCTACGCGGCGTGGGTCAAGCTCGATAACGACGTGGACGGCGCGGTGTTCGCGCGGATGCAGGACACCAACGGCGTTTTTCGCGGCTGGGATTTATGGCTGGAAGGCGGCAAGCCGGCGATTCACATTTTGCATAGCTGGCCCGACAACGCCATCAAAGTCGTAGGCAAGCAAGAATTGGAAAAAGGCAAATGGAACCACGTTTGCGTGACCTACAATGGATCGTCACAGGCGGACGGCGTGAAGATCTATGTCAACGGAGCATTGCAGGAAACGACCGTGGCTAATAATTCGCTCACGCAGAGCATCCGCACCGCCGTACCATTCAAGATCGCCCAGCGCGACACAAGCTCGCGGTTGACGGACGCGGGCCTGCAGGACCTGCGGATTTATGCCCGGGAATTAACCCAGGACGAAATCGAAAGTCTGGCACACGTGCAGCGCATAAGGTGGCTGGCGAGCAAGCCGACGCGCGGCACAAATGAGAATGACGAATTGTTTGTACTTTGGCTGAATAGACTGGATGCGCCGTATCGCGAAGCCGTCGAAGTGAAAACGCGGCTGGCGAAGGAGGAAGAGGAAATTCGGATGCGCGGTACCGTGGCCTATGTGATGCAGGAGCGTACGAACGCGCCGGAAGCTTACGTTTTATTCCGGGGACAATATGACCAGCGCCGCGAACGTGTCACCCCCGCCACGCCGTCGGCCTTGCCACCGATGCCCGCCGACGCGCCGCGTAACCGGCTCGGTTTCGCCCAATGGCTGGTCCGCCCTGAAAATCCCCTCATGGCGCGCGTGACGGTGAACCGTTTCTGGCAGGAAATCTTCGGCACGGGTCTCGTGAAAACCGCGGGCGACTTCGGCGTGGCGGGCGAGCCCCCGTCGCATCCCGAATTGCTCGACTGGCTGGCAGTGGAATTCCGCGAGTCCGGCTGGGACGTAAAACACATGTACAAATTAATGGTGATGTCGGCGACGTATCGACAGTCCGCCGTGACCTCGCCCGAAAAATTGGAAAAGGACCCGCAGAACCGGCTGCTCGCGCGCGGGCCGCGGTTTCGCATGGACGCCGAGATGTTGCGCGACACACTGCTCGCCAGCAGCGGCCTGCTGGTGGAAAAAATCGGCGGCCCCAGCGTGCGTCCGTACCAGCCGCCGGGCATCTGGGACGTGGTCGGGATGCCGGAAGGCACCACGCGAAATTATGTGCAGGATCACGGGGACAACCTGTATCGCCGGAGCGTTTATACTTTTTGGAAACGACAGGCAGCGCCCGCATCGCTGGAAATATTCAACGCGCCGTCGCGCGAAACCTGCACGGTGCGGCGCGACCGAACCGACACGCCGCTTCAGGCATTGGTGACTCTGAACGACCCGCAGTTTGTCGAGGCTGCGCGGCATCTGGCGCAGGAAAGCCTGGAAAGCAAAGCCGACCGCCTGAACTTCATGGCGGAACGGCTGCTCGCGAGGCCGCTGACGGCAAAGGAAAGGAAGATCGTCAAATTGAGCGCGGACGATCTGCTCACCCACTACCAGGCCGCACCGAAAGCGGCGGAGGAATTGCTGGCCGTCGGCGAAAGCAAACCGGACGCGAAACTCGAGGCGCCCACGCTGGCGGCTTATACGATGGTGGCGAATGAACTGATGAACCTCGATGAAACTTTGAACAAGTGAATTATGAACCCCCATTCTGATTTTAAGCCGCATCCCGTATTTGAGGATTATGTGCGCTACGAAACGCGCCGGCAGTTTTTCAAGCGCGGCGCGAGCCTGCTCGGCACCGCGGCGCTTGCCGCGCTCGCGCCCAATTTATTGCTCGCCGACGACAAGAAATCCGCCGCCAGGGACGCCCAGAAAATGCGCAATGCCCTCGGGCCGCATTTTCCGCCCAAGGCCACGCGCGTCATTTATTTGCACATGGTGGGCGGGCCGTCGCAGCTGGATTTGTTTGATTACAAGCCGAAGCTCGCCGAACGGTTTGACCAGGATTTGCCGGATTCCGTCCGCATGGGCCAGCGCATCACCACGATGACGAGCGGCCAGAAACGATTACCCATTGCGCCGTCGAAATACAAGTTCGCGCAATATGGCAAGAGCGGGATGTGGGTCAGTGAACTGATGCCGTGGACGGCAAAGATGGTGGACGACTTATGCTTCATCCGGTCAATGAACACCGACGCGATCAACCACGAGCCGGCGATCACGTTCATGCAGACCGGCAACCAGATCACCGGCAAGCCGTGCCTCGGCTCATGGATTTCCTACGGCCTTGGTTCAATGAATGAGAATTTGCCCACTTTCGTGGTGCTGATCGCGAAGTCCACCAACACGGAGCAGTTGCAGGCGATTGGCACGCGGCTTTGGTCCGCGGGCTTTTTGCCGGGTGAACACGCCGGCGTTTCGCTGCGCACGGAGGGCGATCCGATTTTATTCATCAACAATCCCGACGGCGTGGATGAAATTGTCCGGCGCAAAACCCTCGACGCTTTGAAGGCCATGAATGAAATCAATTTTCATACCGTCGGCGATCCCGAAACGCACACGCGGCTCAAGCAATACGAGCTGGCCTTCCGCATGCAGTCCAGCGTGCCGGAACTGGCCGACCTCTCGCGCGAGTCGGATGCGACTTACGCGCTCTACGGGGACGACGCAAGAAAAGCCGGCACCTTTGCGAACACGGCGCTGCTCGCGCGACGGCTCGTCGAACGCGGAGTGCGCTTCGTGCAGATTTACCACAACAACTGGGACACTCACGCAAACATTGGCGGCCGCCTGCCCATGCAATGCAAGGACGTGGATCAGGCGTGCTACGGCCTGATCCAGGATTTGAAGGCCCGCGGGATGCTCGGCGACACGCTCGTGGTCTGGGGCGGTGAATTCGGCCGCACCATTTATTCGCAAGGTGAACTGACGAAGGAAAATTACGGACGCGACCACCATCCGCGTTGCTACACCATGTGGATGGCGGGCGGCGGCGCGAAACCCGGCCTGGTTCACGGCGAGACGGACGATTTTTCCTACAACATCGTCAAGGACCCCGTCCACGTTCACGATTTTCACGCCACCACGCTCAAGCTGCTGGGCTACGATCACCTGCGCTTCACGTATCGCTATCAGGGCCTGGACCAGCGGCTCACCGGCGTCGTGCCGGCCAAAGTATTTGACCAACTGATCGCTTGAAATAAAACTTGCCATGAACACACCACCGTTGAACCGCAGAAAATTTTTGAAACATGCCGCATCCGTCGCTGCTGCCAGCGCGGTCGCGCCTTACGTTTTGGGCAGTGACAAAACGGGGTCGCGCCTGCCGGTCGTCGGCGCGGGCGACCACTGCTACGAAGTCCTTCATGACTGGGGCGAACTGCCCGCCGGCCACGTCTATGGCAACACGCACGGCGTTGCCATTGACGCGCAGGGCGAAATCCACATCAAGCACACCGTCGGCAAAGGCGCGACGATTGATGACGCCGTCGTGGTGTTTGACGCCGACGGAAAATTTGTGCGCTCGTGGGGCAGGGAATACAAAGGCGGCGCGCATGGCCTGCACTTGAGCCGCGAGGGCAACGAGGAATTCTTTTACCTGTGTGACCCGAAACGCCATCTGTTCGCGAAAACGACGCTCGCCGGCGTGGAGCTTTGGCGCAAATGGGCGCCGGAGCAGTGCAACGGCTACACCATGCCCGGCGAATTCAATCCCACGAACGTGGCCATCGCGGCGAACGGCGATTTCTACGTCGCCGATGGCTACGGCAAAAGTTTCATCCATCAGTACGACCGCGATGCGAAGTACATTCGCAGCTTCGGTGGCCAGGGCAAAGAGCCGGGCCAGACGGATTGTCCGCATGGCCTGATGGTGGATGCGCGGGGCGCAACACCAATCCTGGTGGTGGCCGACCGCGGCAACCGCCGCCTGCAAAATTTCACGCTCGACGGACAGCACATTAATTTCGTGACTGAAGAAATTCATGCTCCGTGTCATTTCCATACGCGCGGCCAGGTGATGGTGGTGCCGGATCTCGAATCACGCGTCACCTTGCTCGACAAGAATAACCAACTCATCGCTCATCTCGGCCAGGGCCCCGGTTACGGCGGACTGCGTGATCAGACGCGTGACCACTTCACGCCCGGCCAGTTCGTCGCGCCGCACAGTGCGTATTTTGACCGCGACGGCAATATTTTCGTTGTCGAGTGGGTGGAAGTCGGCCGAGTAACGAAATTGAGGAAAATTGCGTAGGCCGGACAGCCCGGGGGTGTCCTTTCCTCAGAACCCAGCCAAATGGGGACGGAAATATGGAACGGTCAAAATGCTCAATGCATGGGTCGCTTTAAGCGTTCAGGAATTGATCGTCCGGAACTCATGTCCGGAACTTCAATTTTGGGATGGCGGTCATTGTTTCGCGAGCAGGGAAGTCGTGGTGTCTTTCGAAGTTCCAAAACGGAGCAGCAGGTCGTTGAGCTCCTGCATCCGCGGCGGCTTGCCTACGAGAGCATCAATCTCGCCCGCAGTTTCGCCCTCTTGTTTCATAATTGCGCCCCAGCCGGTCATCATGACGACGGGCGTTCGCGGAGACTCCCTTTTGATGATTCGTGACAACTGGTGCCCATCCATGTTAGGCATGCCCAGATCGGTGATAATGATGTCAAAGAGCTGGTTTTTCTGCTTGGCGGCGCGGAATAATTCGAGACCTTGTTCACCGTTGGCGGCCGTGGTGACGCGGTGTTTATAATGGGTCAGAAAGTCCTCAAGGAGCAGCCTGATCGTTTCATCGTCATCCACGCATAGAATGTTCAAAGACTGGTTCGGATTGACTTGCGGCAGGGTGTCCGGGGTGACACACGAGGGCTTTTCCTGAATCGGGAACGTGAGGCGGATGCAAGTGCCTTTGCCGGGGGCGCTTTCGATGTTAATGGTGCCCTCGTGCCTTTGCACCATACCGTAAACCATCGCCAGCCCAAGACCGGTGCCGCCGCGGAGCGACTTCGTGGAAAAGAACGGTTCCAAGCATCGCTGG
Source organism: Verrucomicrobiota bacterium (assembly GCA_049509875.1). Lineage (GTDB taxonomy): Bacteria > Verrucomicrobiota > Verrucomicrobiia > Limisphaerales > UBA11358 > UBA11358. The sequence goes on from JBEKZM010000146.1 coordinate 10,633, forward strand.
CGGGTTTTTTCGTCCATGCCCATGCCATCGTCATGCACTTCGACGTGGATCCAGCGCGCGGTGTTGTTTTCTTCGGGATCCGGCACATTCAAGGAACGGGTGACAAACCTGATCGTGCCGCCGTGCGGGAGCGCGTCAACAGAGTTGAAAACGAGGTTGATCAAAGCCTCCCTGAATTCGCTGGAGTCGCTGAACAGCAGCGGCAGTTGGGGCTCCAGTTCGAGTTTAAACTGGATGGAGATGCCTCCGCGCTGCGAGATGTCGCGCCAGCGTGGTCGGGTCAGTTCGATGACGTCATGAATGACTTGGTTGATGTCCACCAAGGCCAATGCCTCCGAGTCGGTGCGACGCCGGTAAAACTCCCGCATCCGCGAAATGATATGGGCAATGTCCTCGCCTGATTGTTTGATGATTTGCAGATATCTTCGCGAATCCTTGGACGAATCCGGCTGGGCCATCTCCAGCAGTTCGGCATAGGCGACAATGGGGGTCAACGCATTGTTCACGTCGTGGGCAATTCCGCTCGCCATCTGGCCCAAAGCCCGGAGTCGTTCCTGCTGCACCACCATTTGTTGGGTTTGACGTAATTCTTCGTAGGCCTTTTGGACGCCGTCGCTCATGCGCACCTGGTCATAAAGGTTTCGACATTGTTCCTCGGTGCTGATGACTTTGACCCGCAAGGCTTCCTTTTCGGAGCGGACAGCTGAGATTTCGGCCAACGTTTGCTCGTTGTTATAGCGGATCTCCTCCAAGACCAGCACGATCATGCTGACGGCGATGAAGAGTTGCAGTACCGCCGCCACAAAAAATCCTGCGCTGGAAATATTCTTGTCCTGCTGGGACAACGGATAGGTGCCCAAGTAAAGGCCCCAGAGGAAGAATCCCATCGCCAGCATCCCGGCCCCCACGAACGGCATCTTCTTTCTCAGCCGGAAGAAGCAAACACCCGCGAACACACTGCTCAAGCCCAGCAGGATGAACACGGGCAATTGCATGGTCAGCAATCTTGCTCTCAGGTCCATCGAGTCCGAGAGGACCTTCAGGCCGGCGAATGTCCAGACCACGAGGAACAATATGAACAGGCCGAACAAGGACTGGCGGACCGGGAGCTTTAAAAAACGCAAGCTGCCCCATAACAGAAAAACCGCCGAAATGGCCACGCAGCATTGCTTGATTTTGAAGATGAGGCTTTCGGGCGTGGTGCCCTCGAAATTCAGGCCAAGCGTCAGCCACAAAGCATAAAACAGCCAGGCTGCGGTCCACACGGTGAAATAATCCCGTTTGGTGTACCGGTTGAGATAGAAAAAAAGTCCCACGAGCATCCACACGCTCAGCAGCGACACCAGGAGTGCGGCTCGCAAGTACTGTCCTGAGAGATCCGATAGGTCAATGCCAAAGATTTTCATGAAGTTAATTTCTGATTATGCCCGTTCCCATTGGCCGAAAGTGCCGGCGCGGGAGCGAAGTCCGGCGCCGAAAGTCGGGCATCTTTTTTTAGCGGAAGTGACAGCATGAGGCAAACTTCCTGGCTGTCATTGCCTTCTACGGTGACTTGCGCTCCCATTGCGTGCGCCAACTGCCAGCCGGTAGCCAGACCAAGCTCGGTTTCGTCAAATTCTGCCGTTTGGAGCGAGGCTGCCGCCGCCGTAACCCAGTTGAGGCGAGCGAGCGAATCCTCCACTTTGCAATCTGTGGCCAGCGCAACTCGCACCGTCAAATCCTCAAACCCGGCCCTCCCTGCTTCGACCGCCACGCGCAGATCAAGTGATCTGACGCGGGTCATGATCGTGAGCGTTGATACCGCCAGCAGTGTGATGAGCTGGTGAACCTGTTCGGCGTAACCGACCAACGTGCCTGTGCTGTTGCCGGAAGCTGAGACCCGCACCGCCACACCGGCGGCTTGCGCGGCAGCCCGGACGATGTCAAATGCGCTCTCGGTGACTGCGGCAAAACAGAATTCGCTGTCGCGGAAATTGGGCGGATCGACGCGGAAGACCTCCGTTCGGCAGGCATTTCGCTGGCTCTTGTTCAGCCCGTCCATCGCGTTCTGAAGCTCTGCCAGGATTCCCCGCTGGACCAGAGAGAGCGGCGTTTGCGCCATCGAAGCGATGGTCTTGCGGACCGCCTCGAAGTTATTAAATTCCTTCTGCAAACGCTCCCGCTGAAGCCGTGTGCTCATGCGTGAAGCGTCGAGGACGCAATAACGCAATTCGGCCAGCGTTCGCTGAGCATTTTCGATGGCGCCTTCGGAGCGCATCGCTTTTGCCTTCCAGTCCTGCACGACTCGCACGGCTTTTTCAGCCGTCGCAGTCAACGCTTGCACCTCTGCCCTCATGGCCGACTGGACGGCCTGCAATTCTTTGATTTTTCCCCCGGCCTCATTCAGCTCGATCTCCCGGCTGGCCAAAGTTGTTCCTGACTTTTCAATCTGAACCTGCTGGGCCTTGAGGTTGCTCTGCAACTCGGATTCCCGAGCAAGCCATTGCCGTTCGGAAGCGGCGTGGCGATCCGATTGGGCCGAGAGGGATTCGGTCAAGGACTGGAACTGCCTCTTGGCATTGGTGAGTTGGATTTTTAACTCGGTCAAAGCCGTTTGGGCGGTCTTCAACTCCTGCGTGCGGGTGGCTAGGGTGCCCAGTTCGGCGCGCAATTGCTCCTGGCTTTTGGAACGATCGGCCACTTCCTGCTCCAATTGGGTGCGACGCTTGGCCAGGTCCGCCGCTCGCTGATCAGCCGTCGCCCGGCGACCCGACTCGGCGGCGAGTGACTCGGTGAGGGACTGGACGTGCGCGCTGACGCTGGCGAGCTGGTTCTTCAATTTCGCCGAAGCGGCCCGGGCGGCTTCCAATTCCTGAGTGCGGGTGGCCAGATTGCCCAGTTCGACTTGGTGGGTCTGAACCTGGGCCTCGAGTTGCTGTTGCTTCGCCGCCAGTTCGGCGCGCAATTGCTCCTGGCTTTTGGACCGTTTGGCCACTTCCTGCTCCAATTGGGTGCGACGCTTGGCCAGTTCGGCCGCTTGTTGCTCGGCGGTCGCCCGGTGGCTGGATTCGGTCTTGAGCGATTCGTTCAAGGACTGGACCTGTCCATTGACACTGGCAAGCTGGTTCTTCAGTTCAGCCAATGCGCTTTGAGCGGCCTTCAATTCCTGAGTGCGGGTGGCCAGATTGCCCAGTTCGACTTGGTGGGCCTGAACCTGGGCTTCGAGTTGCTGTTGCTTC
>JBEKZM010000147.1:0-13137 GCA_049509875.1 Verrucomicrobiota bacterium
TCCGACCCGGCTCGTTGGAGGGTAGCAATAGTAGGATAGAGCCGGGTCGGATACCGGCGCTCCCCGTGTCGTGGCGAAATGGGGCGCGGTCGGCACATGAGTTCAATGCGCGAAATTTTTAAGGGAATTCTCTCCCGGGGGTGAGGGCGGGCTCTGTTCATGCCCAGCATCCCCCGGGAAGCTTTGACCCGCGATTCACCATTTGCCAGCGGACGGCTTGTGGGGCACATTGGGGCGGAGATGGCCGCCAAGCCAAAATTTCTGCAAGGGCAGTTGCTGCTCGACAGCGGGCAACTGGGCGGATCGTTTTTCCAGCGCAGCGTGGTCCTGATCTGCCAGCACAACTCGGAGGGGGCATTTGGCCTGGTTCTGAATCGCTCATTAGGTAAGACGGTGGGCGAGATGATTGTGGCTGACCTGCCGAATCCACTGAAAGAATCACCGCTTTACCTGGGCGGCCCCGTCCAGCCAGCGGCCTTGAGCTTCCTGCACACGGACAGCTTCATTCCCGACGCCGACGTGCTGCCCAACCTGGCGCTTGGCCATTCGCTCGACGACTTGCTGGAAATTGGCGAAGGTTTTTCCCCCACCAGAAAGGTCCGGCTGTTTGCCGGCTACGCCGGCTGGAGCCCCGGCCAGCTCGAAAGTGAGATGAAACGCCGGGCTTGGCTGACTTTTCCGGCCTCTGTCCAGCTCGTGTTCGAAACGCCGCCGGAGCAGCTCTGGCAAAAAATCCTGCGGGACAAGGGTGGCTGGAAAAACAAGCTCCTGGCCCAGATGCCGGAGGATTTGTCGCTCAACTAAATTCAGTTCGCCTCAACCCGCAGCAGGGCGGCCTCGGACTTCGTGGAAATGATCGTCTGTTTCAAATCGGCCGGAATCAGGCAGAAGTGCCCGGCCGACAGGTTTACTGCGGTTCCATTGCCGCGGACTTCCACGGCGCCCCCCGTTACCGCCAGGATTTGAAGTTTGTTCGGCTTCAATGAAGCAGCCGCGGCGGTTCCGAGTTTCCATGCCTCGACATTGAACAGCGGGTCGGTCACCAGCGTGCGCCTTTGGATTTTGCCATCGGCCGCAAATTGGGTGTTCACCAGTTTCGGTTCGAAATCACTGAAATCGATGCTGGCCAGCGACTGCGCGACATGCAGTTCGCGGGGCTGGCCATCCAGGCCCACGCGGTTCCAGTCGAACACCCGGTAGGTAGTGTCTGAATTCTGCTGAATCTCAAAAATCACCAGGCCGTCACCAATCGCGTGAACGCGTCCGCTCGGCAGAAACATGGCGTCGCCGGCCTGCACGGGAATGCGGTGAAAGCAATCTGCCACGCTGCAATCGGCAATCTTCTCCTCAAATTCCGCGCGCGTCACACCGCGTTTCAGCCCCACATACAAGCTGGCCTCCGGCGCGGCCTCCGCGATGAACCACATTTCGGTCTTGGGTTCGCCTTTGAGTTCCCGGGCCTTGCTGGCGGGCGGATGGACCTGGAGGGACAGTTTCTCGCGGGCATCCAGAATTTTGCAGAGCAGCGGAAACCGCCCCTCGGCCGCCGTCTTCGCCCCGCCCAAGACCTCAGCCGCGCGATTGTCCATGAGCCAGCGCAGATTGGTGCCCGCGAGCGGACCGTTGGCCACAATGCTGGCATCGCCGGGACGGTCGGAAATTTCCCACGACTCGCCGATGGCCTTGTCCGCCGGCAGGTTCTTGGCGTAAAGCCGTTCCAGCTCGCGTCCGCCCCAGACGCGTTCCTTGAAGCGGGGTTGAAAAATGATGGGGTAGAGCATGAAATCAAGCCGCGGCCGGCTGCACTTCCCGGGCAGGTTTCATTTCACCCGAGTCCTCGGCTTTGTTCAGGAAATGTCCGTGTTTGCGGTACTTTTCGTAGCGCGCCTTCAGCCGGGCGGCGGCCGGCAGCGCCAGAACTTGCTCCAGATGCTTGAGCAAATGAGTCTTCAAATTCAACGCAGTGCCCACGGCGTCGGTGTGCGCCCCGCCCAGCGGTTCGGGCACCACTTCGTCCACCAGTTTAAGTTGCAGCAAGTCCTGGGCGGTGATTCTCAACGCCGCCGCGGCCTTGGCGGCATTGGCGCGGTCCTTCCATAAGATGGCGGCGCAGCCTTCGGGGCTGATCACCGAGTAATACGCGTTTTCCAGCATCAAGACCCGGTCGGCCACACCTATGCCGAGCGCTCCACCCGATCCGCCTTCACCCACCACCGCCCCAATGATAGGCACTTCCAGCAACATCATTTCGCGCAGGTTGACGGCAATGGCTTCGGCAATGTGCCGCTCCTCCGCCGCCACGCCCGGGTAGGCCCCGGCCGTGTCGATCAGCGTGATGATGGGCAGGCCGAACTTGTTCGCCAGCCGCATCAGGCGCAGCGCTTTGCGGTAGCCTTCGGGATGCGCCGAACCGAAATTGCGGAGAATGTTCTCCTTGGTATCCCGCCCTTTTTGCGTGCCGACCACCATCACCCGATGTTCTCCCAGCTTGGCGAAGCCCCCCACCATGGCATGATCATCGGCAAACTGCCGGTCGCCGTGCAGTTCCTGAAAATCGGAAAAAGTTTTTTGAAAGTAATCCAGCGCATAGGGCCGCTTGGGATGACGCGCCACCTGCACGCGCTGCCAGGGTGTCAGATTCAAATAGATGAGCCGGCGAGTCTCCTCAATCTTACGTTCCATCGCCTGCTTTTCCTCTTCGAAGCTGATCCCGAGCGAGTGCTTCTCCGGATGCGCGCAGAGGTCCTCCAGCTTGGCCTGCAATTCACTGATCGGCTTTTCGAAATCGAGCTGGTGCTTCATGCGCCGGGCATTCTAACCGGGATTTCCCGTTAAGCAAAAAAAAAGAAGGCCGGACTTGCGTCCGGCCTTAATGGTGACGAGGTTAAATACGCCTTCACCAAGGCGCTCAGAAGGGCGACGCGACCAACTTGGGGACGCTGTCCGAGCCGCGCCGCAAGCAAAACCTCTATGCCAACCCTAAACGGACAGCGAAATCTTTTTTTACCCTTCCCCTTTTCAGACGTCCCCGGCCCAAAAAGGTTCAATTTATTTTTCAAAAAACACGCCGCACTTTTTTCACTCCCGGCGGCGAACCGCCGCTTGATTCAACTTCGGCATCTTATGCTATTAACCGTTTGGTTACAAATTAAAATTCGTTAATATCGGAAAATATTTTCACCGGATGCGCCGCGATGACTTGCGCCAGCGGTGTCTTCCCGGTGGCGGACAGCGAGGCCCGCAACGCCGCTGACTTTCCCGCGCCGGAAATCATAACCCATATATTTTTCGCGGCGAAAATCGATTTATAGCTCAACGATATTCTTGTCGGCGGCGGCTTCGGCGAATTTTTCACGACTAAAAACGGGACAGAAATGTCCACAATTTCAGCAGGCGCATTCGGAAATAGCGACGCAACGTGACCGTCCTCCCCCATGCCCAGAAACACCAAGTCCAATACCGGTTGCTGCTCGTGATTTTTTTCCGCGACCCGACAGAGCTCTTCTTCGGCAGATTTGGCCGCCGCTTGAGGAATATCTTCCCCCCGTATCCGGTGTATTCTGTCGGGCTTGATCTGCAAGGGCGCAAACAGCAGATCCGCGGCGATTTTGAAATTACTCTCCGGGTCGGTCGGCGGCACGCACCGTTCGTCCGCCCAGAAAAAATGGACGCAATCGAACGCCGCTTTTTGCTCCTTCGCCCGGGCGACGGCTGCGTCGAAAAACTTTTGCGTGATGCGCCCGCCGGACAGCGCCACACAATGCGTTTTGCCGGCATGGCGCGCCGCTTCGATTTCATCCAGCCACGCCGCGGCCGCCGCACGGGCCAGCGCGCCGGCATTGGCGAAAGAGAGGAGCTCAAGGTTTTTCATCACGGGTCAACGCGCAATCACTGGATCACCTGCGGTTCGTGCCAGACATGGCCTAGCTGCGCCAGCAGATCGTCCGCCGCAATCGGTCCCCAGGTGCCGGCGGCGTAAAATTCGCGGTTCGTCAGCGGCTTGTCCAGCCAGCCGGCCCGGATGGAATCGGCAATCCGCCAGGCGGTCTCGACTTCATCACGGCGGATGAACAAGGTCGCGTCCCCGGCCATCGCTTCGAGCAGCAGGCGCTCGTAGGCCTCCGGCGTGTAGGCGCCAAATTCCGCATCATAGCTGAAGTGCATCCGCACCGGACGCACGCTGAGGCTGACGCCCGGGATCTTGCCGTTGAAGCGCAGGGAAATTCCTTCGTTGGGCTGCAGCCGTAGCGTGAGCGCGTTGGCATCCAGCTTGTTGTCGCAATGCGCCGCGAACAACACATTGGGCGTGGGGCGGAACTGGATCCGCACTTCGCTCGCGCTGGCCGGCAGGCTCTTGCCGGTGCGCAGGTAAAAGGGCACGCCGCTCCACCGCCAGTTGTCGATCAACAGCTTCATCGCCACATAGGTTTCCACATTGGAATCCTTTTTCACCTTCGGCTCCTGCCGGTAGCCCGGCCGCACCTCGCCCGCCACAATGCCGGCGAAGTATTGCCCGCGCACGATCTGCCGGGCCACGTCAGCGGGCGTCAGCGGCCGGATGGATTTCAGCAGCTTGACTTTTTCATCGCGGACCGCTTCGGCCTCGAGGGAAACCGGCGGTTCCATGGCGATCAGCGAGAGCACCTGCTGCATGTGGTTTTGCACCATGTCGCGCAGCGCCCCGGCTTCTTCGTAATAGCCGCCGCGTTCGCCCACGCCGAGCTTTTCGCTCACGGTGATTTGCACATGATCCACCGACTCGCGATTCCACAGCCGCTCGAAGATCGAATTCGAGAAACGGAACATCAATATGTTCTGCACCGTCTCCTTGCCCAGGTAATGGTCAATGCGGAACACCTGGCATTCGTCGGCGTAGCGCGTCAGCTCCCGATTGAGCGCCTGCGCCGACGCGAGATCGTGCCCAAACGGTTTTTCGACGACGATCCGCTGCCAGGCGGCCCCTTCGCGGTTCAGCAAACCCGCGCGATGGACCTGATCCACCACCTCGCCAAACTGGCTCGGCGGTATCGCCAGGTAAAACAGCAGGTTCTCCCGCAGCGGGCCGCTGCCAAAATCCGTCAGCAGGGTCTCGAGCTTTTTGTAAGCCGCGTCGTCCGTCAGGTCGCCCTGGCAGTAAAAAACGTTTTCCGCAAAGCGGTTCCACACCTGGTCGTCCACCGGCTTGGTCCGCGAAAACTGGTCGAGCGCCGTCCGCAGCTCCTGCCGCCACGAGGCGTCGTTCTTTTCCCGCCGCGCAAAGCCCACCACCCGGAATGTCGCCGGCATCTGCTCGTCCTTGAACAAATGATACAGCGCCGGAATCAGCTTGCGGGACGTCAGGTCGCCGCTCGCGCCGAAAATGACGATGGTACAGGGGTCGAATGGTTTCCGGTCGCCATTGCCGGCGATCGCGTCGGGCGGGTACAGAATCCTCATCGCCGCTATTTTCGCGTAAACGGGCGCAAATTTCAATGCCGCATCTTCGGCCCTCTGGCTGGTGCGTTTTCCCCAGCTTCCGAATTGCGCATGATAAACCAAGCGCCGCCAAAACCCAAGGCCGTCCATCGCCGCCTACTCTTCTCAAATCTCAAGCGGCTCGCGAGTTCTTCGCCTCAGCGCCCGGGACGGGCGCGCGCCGGCCCACCGGCATCCGCAGAATTCGATGGTTCATTTTTCGGCCACGCTGAAGCGACCCAAAGGTCGCGCTCCGCCGGCGGGCACGCGTTTGCCACGACTTTTTAGGCTCGCGCAACCGAAGATTTTTCCGCAACCTTGGCCGTCGCGCGCATGAAAGCAAAAATCATCATTACTCCGAAAAAGGCCGTGCTGGATCCCCAGGGCAAGGCGGTTCAGAACGCTCTGGCCCAGATGGGCTATGCCGGTGTCACCGGCGTCCACATCGGCAAATACATTGAGATCGACCTGGCGCCCGGCGCGGACCAGGCGGCGGCACGGCAGGCGCTGAGCGACGCCGCGCACCGGCTGTTGAGCAATCCGGTGATCGAGGATTACAAGCTCGAGATCGAATGAACTTCGCCGTCCTCCAATTTCCCGCCAGCAACTGCGACCAGGACGCCGTTCACGCGGCGCGCGTGCTGGGCCATTCGGCGCGCCTGGTCTGGCATAAGGATGCCTCGCTCGGCGAGGCCGATGTCGTGATTGTGCCCGGGGGCTTCAGCTATGGCGATTATCTGCGCTGCGGCGCCATCGCCCGCTTCAGCCCCGTCATGCAGGCCGTAAAACAGTTTGCTGACCAGGGCGGACTGGTCCTCGGCGTATGCAACGGCTTCCAGGTTCTCACCGAGGCCGGCCTGCTGCCGGGGGCGTTGATTCGCAACCGCGACCTGCACTTTCACTGCGAGTTCATCCATCTGAAAACCGTCACGACGGATTCGCCCTTTACCTGCCGGATTCCGGCGGGGAAACTGTTGCGCGTGCCCATCGCCCACGGTGAAGGCTGCTATTTTGCGGACGAAGAAACGCTCGCGGACCTCCAGCGTCACGATCAGATTCTATGGCAATATTGCGACGCGGGCGGGGAGGCCACCGATGCGGCCAATCCCAACGGCGCGCTGCAAAACATCGCCGGCATCTGCAACCAGCGCCGGAACGTGGCCGGCCTGATGCCGCACCCCGAACGGGCCTGCGAACCGCTCCTGGGCAGCGATGATGGCAAATGGGTTTTCGAAAGCATGGTGGCGGCCTTGAAGCACCCGCCGGCGGCCGCTTAAAGCGCGCTCAATGTCCCTCCAGATCCCGGCACAGCCGGAGCACCAGGGGGCGGCCGTGCAGTGTTAACTTCGTGGTATGCACCCGCACTGGCAGAGCGCTGCCGTTGGCCAGTGTTATGGCACACTCAAACGGCGCCGTGTCATCGGCCCCGGCCTTGTCCAATACGGCCAGCACATGGGAGATTTTGCGGCCGAGAATTTCGCCCCGCGTGCAGCCGAGCATCCTTTCGGCGCACCGATTGGTGTCTATGATCTTCCCCGTTCTCGCTTCCGCCAGGAAGGCCGCGTCGGCCAGGCATTCAAAAACTTCGCGATACTTGTGCTCGGACTCCCGCATTGCCAGCTCGGCCCGCTCCCGTTCGGCCCGCTCCTCCGCCTCGCGCAGTGCGCGGTCCACGGCCGGAATCAGGCGCATGAGCCGGTGCTTGAGCACGTAGTCGGTGGCGCCATTCTTCAGGGCCTCGATGGCGGAGTCCTCGCCGATAGTGCCGGAAACGAAAAGGAAGGGCGTGTCCGGACGTTTCTCGCGGGCAATGGAAAGCGCTTCGCGGCCGTCGAAGCCCGGCATGGTGTAATCGGAAAAAATGAGGTCGAACTCTCCCTCTTCCAGCCGGGCCACGTAGTCAGCACGCGTGTCCACCCGCACCATTTCGCTGCCCGGCCAGCGCGCGGCGATCATGGCTTTGTTCAGTTCGGCGTCCGCCTCATTATCCTCCAGATTCAAAATGCGTAATGATGTTTTCATGCCGATCCGGTTTTGGTTTCTTTCTCCCAACCCCATGGAACAGCACAACATATCGTGTATTCCTGCGGATGCAAATTTTGAACGGTCCGCTGTCTATCATAAGCGACAACGCCGGATTTTGCCCGAAGGTAGCCGATGTCCCCGGATGGCGGAGTTCCGCCTGCGCTAAAGTATCGGAGGACAGGGCGAAAGGCCGCCGGTGACCCGCCACGAAGTTTTTTAGGTGTAACTAGCCGTATAGATCCGTGTAGGTCGGCAGCGATGCGCGCAGAATCCGGGCTGCCGGCGGCAAATCCCAAATCGGTCGCGTCGGCAAGCCGCTGGGGCTGCGGTGTCCAGACTACTTCGTGCCGCGCGATGCCCGGCGTTCCCTCGATTGCCAATGGTCCTTTGTTCCATCACGACCCCCAGCATAGCAGATCCCAGGAAAAGTGACATGTCACGGTGACATCTAAAATGATCGTTGGGGAGGCAGAAGGCCAAAACATTCAACGCCCAACATTCAACGCCCAAAGTCGAAGTGCCGTCAAAAGCAAGTGACAAGATTAAGTCGGGACTTGACCGAGCGACGCACCATAGCGAAATGGAGGGACGGTTCCAAGCGAGGCCGTACCGAGCAATGCTCGGCGCTCCCACCTCCGCCAAAGCGACGGCGCGGCAGTCCCCTGAAACTGCGCGCCGGGAGGAGCGCGATAGGGGACGGCGGTGGTTACTTTAGATACAAACGGTAAAACATGCGCGACCCGGACAGCGAATTGGTGACAACATTCTGTCCGCCCACCACGACCGGTGACGGTATATTTGTGCTCCAAACCGCGGCCGGGCCAAGATTGGACGAGCTTTGCAAAACAAATCCTGATTCATTCGTCAGCCAGGTGAAAACCAGGTTTGAGCTTTGTTTTACAATTCCAAGTTTTGGAGACGTTAGCGGTGGGTCGTAGGTCACGTTTACCCAGGCATCGGTGGAGCAGGCGCCATCCCCATCCCGGCTGAAGGCATAAATCGTGTTCGTCCCGGGACTCAAGGTCACCGATGCGCTCCAACTGGTCGTCAATCCGTTGGATGTCTGCAAGCTCGCTGTCTGCCAAGTGCCATTGGTTCCGTTGGCCTGCACCTGGACCAGATCTATGCCGGTGTACGGAATCTCATGACTTGCCGCTGCGCCGCTGACTGTGACCGGGGAAGTTGTAGACGTCTGCCCGTTCGTCGGACTGCCAACGGACACGGTTGGCGGCGGCGGAGCGTAGTACACAAGAACATAAGCGGTGGCCGGATTGCCCGAAATATCCTGGCCGTAGGCACTAATTCCCACGATCGAGGCAACCCCGGGTGAGACCGGTAATTGAATCGGTTCGTCAACGAACCAGGAGGTGGTGCCCGTCGCCGAATAATTCTCGGGATTGCTTCCGCCGAATTCCTCGACCGTGACCACCACGCCGCTTACGAGGGGACCCGCCGTGCCCCAGACCCCTGGAATAGTGGCGGCCGTGAACGTCTGCCCCATCGCCGGATAGTCGATCGAAATGGTTGCCTGCGCGAAGGTGAACGGGGCGGTGGCGAAAAGGCCATTCACAATCAGTGGCGCGATGAGGGAAAAATATTTTTTCATAAACGACGAGTTCGACGGGGCTATAGCGCGCCACCATGGCCCGGGGACAAGTTCCGCCGGCCGGTAATAATCCGTGCACGTGCCGGTGGAAGCCGGCCCGGTGGAACCGCTGCCAATTTTCAACCAACGTAAATCCGCGCCCAAGTTGAAAGCGGCCACACATATTTGAAATTCGCGTTAATGGGAATTTCTCATCTGATTTCTTGCCCACGACAAGCCGGACTTCTTCGCCAAGTTCCATCCTGTTCCGCAGATTTGCAAGTGATTTTCACCGTCATTTTTCCAGTGTCAAAAACGGGCAAGGAGCTGTACCCGCATTCAGCCCCCGCATTACGCAGCTTGCCGCCTCACCAGTCAGCCCCAGTCAGGCCGGGTCTGACCTTTCGATTTCGGGGCGTCAGATTTTGGATTTCCGTGTTGACGCGGGACCCGTAATCGGCCATGAATCATATTACCCTCTCAGAATATGAAAGCAAGCTTCTCAAGACCGTGGCTGGGAACTCTGGTCTTGGCCATGTCGTCTGCACTCAGTCCATTCCCCGCCAGCGCCACTCAATTGGTCACTCAAGCAGCCGGCGCCCTGGCCGGGGGCAACCACAGCAATGGCGACTCCGGGCCGTCGATCATCAGTCCCGACGGGCGTTTGGTGCTTTTTAGCAGCGCGGCCAACAACCTGGTACTCACGGCGAACACCAACCCCATTCCGCTGCTGATTCCCGCGCGGATGAACGTCTATTTGCGCGACCGTTCCAACAATGTCACCACTTTGGTGAGCGTCAATGTGGCCGGCGCGGGCGGCAATGGCGATTCCCTGGCGATGGGCATCTCCAGCAACGGGCAGTATGCCGTTTTTGAAAGCGGCGCCAGCGACCTCGTGCCCGGGGACACCAACAATGCCGACGACATCTTCGTCCGCGACGTGGTCAACAGGACAACGACCCTCGTCAGCGTGAGCATCAACGGCGGTTGCGGCAACGGCACTTCGCGCACACCGGTCATGACGCCCGACGGCCGCTACGTGGCGTTCGTGAGTTCCGCCAGCAACCTGGTCGCGGGCGATAGCAACGGCATCCCGGACATCTTTGTGCGCGACCTGCAGGCGGGCACCACCACGCTGGCCAGTCCGGGTGCCCAGTCCACCGGCGTGACGGCCGCCAGCGCGTCGGCGGCGCCGGCCATTACGCCGGACGGACGCCATGTGGTGTTTTACAGTTCGGCGACCAACCTGGTGGCCGGGGTAACGGCCGTGGGGGGAATTTACATGCGCGACCTGGTAGCGGGCACCACTTATTGGGCCAGCAGCGGCGCAGGTTCCGCCGTGCTAGCCGCGTTTGGCAGTCCTGGCAGCCAGTGTTTCTGTCCCAAGATCAGCAGCGATGGCGCGTTCGTGGCCTACGAAGCGAGCCTGGCCAATTATGCTGACAAGGCCGGCGTGGTATTGCGCTGCCACTTGCCAGATGGCCTGACGGACGTCGTAAACACCAACGCCAACGCGCCCACGATCAGTTACGAAGATATTCGCACCGTGGACATGAGCCCGGACGGACGCTCTGTGGCTGCCGTAGTTAACACAGATTCCGGGGGTGTAAACTCTGCCATCTATCTGTGGGACGCCGATACCGGAACGAATCTTCTGGTGAGCCCGGCCTTAAGCAACAATGTGCCGGCAAGCGGCAGCAGCTACGCGCCGCTGATCGACCCGAGCGGACGTTACCTTGCCTTCCTGAGCAATTCCAGGAACCTGACCACGAACCAGTTGTCCGGTGCCGTGCACTTGTATTGCTTTGACACACGGGCGGACGCCATTTTCTTGGTGGATGCAGGCACCAATGGCGTGGGCCTCGGTGTCAGCCCGGAAACGTTTCCGGGTTGGAGCGCGAACGCGCAATCTCTCTCCTACGAAAGTGCCGGCACGGGCGACCGCAACCGATTCGTTGATGTGATGGTCTGCGACCTCGAATCGAACGCCACGGAGATCGTTTCGGCGCCCGCCGCGGCGTGCGCGTTCCCATCATCCGATGGTCCGAGCTTGCTCTTTGGCGACTGCATCAGCACCACCGCCCGCTATGTGGCCTTGGCCAGCGACGCCGACAATCTGACGGCCAGCGCGACCAATGGCTATCGCAACGTGTACGTCAGCGATTTGGTGATGGGGACGAACGTGCTCGTCAGTGTGAACACCAATGGCGTGGCGGCTTCCGGAAATTCCTCACAGCCCTCGCTCAGCGGGAACGGCCGGTTCGTGGCGTTTACCAGCACCGCCAGCGACCTGGTGCCCGGTGACAACAACAATTCGTGCGATGTGTTTGTCCGGGATGTGCAGAGCGGCACCACGACGCTGGTGAGTGTGAACGTCAGCGGCACGGGGCCCGGCGACACCAATTCATTTTCGCCCACCCTCAGCAGCGACGGCCGGTTCGTGATGTTCTACAGCCAGGCAAATAACCTGGCCACAGGCTCCTTCGGTTCCGGTGTCACCAACCTGTTTTTAAGGGACCTGCAAGCCAACACGACTTATGCGCTCACCGCCGGCCCGTCAGGCGTGGGGGTCTTTTCGGCCGCGATGACACCGGATGGGCAGTACATTGCGTTCATGGGCGATTTGGCGGGTTTGGTCCCGGGCCACCTCCACGTTTGGGACTCGGATTTGGCCAAGCTCATTTACACCAATAATGTCGCTTCGATCTCCCAGGTGGCGATCAGCCCCGATGGCCAAAGGCTCGCCTACATCGCCTCAAACCCGGGCAATTTGTCGCTCGCCGATTTGATTGTGACAACGAACAACGCCACCGTCTGCACGGCAAAGTTCCCGAGTCTGGCGGGCCTCAGCTTCAGCGGCAATGGCCGATTCCTGGCCTATGCCACCAACACAACCGCTGCAGGACAACCGACGAATGGCATGGGCAATGTTTGTGTTTATGATGTGCTGGCGAAAACCAATCAGCTTGTCAGCGTCAATTTGACGGGATTGGGCGGCGGCAATGCCGCCTCCGATTCGCCCGTCATGAGTCCGGATGGACGCTTTGTGGCCTATCGCAGCTTCGCCAGCAACCTTGTTCCAGGCGACAGCAACGGCGTGCCGGATGTGTTTCTGTACGACCGGAACAGCGGTACGACGACGCTGGTGTCGGCCAGTCAGTTCGGCGGTGGCTCCGGCGCGAACCGCTCCTTCAATCCGTGCTTCAGCCCGGATGGCCAGACGCTTGTCTTCCAAAGCGAGGCCTTCGATCTGGTGACCAACGATTTTAACCGAAGCGGGGACGTCTTTGCGTTCAACCTTTTCACTGGCGGCGTGATACCGGTCTTTTATGTCCAAAGCTTGCAAGGACTGTCCGCGTCCAACCCCAACCCAACTCTGGTGTGGCCGGTTTTGTCCGGCAAGACCTACCAGGTCCTGTTCAAAAGCAGCTTGAGCGACCCGGCGTGGCAGCCGTTGCCGGGTAACATCATCGTTCTTGGGAACACGGCCCATTTCACCGACTCCAATCCTTCGGGCGGACAGAGATTTTACTGGATAATGGGAATGTGAATGACCTCGCCAACGTTATGAAAACAGGTTCCTCAACGATTGTAGTGCGTGGGAAGTTTTCCACACGGACGCTTCCCAGCCAGCCGGCCGGCTCCCGTAGTCCCTCGATCAACGCCGCGCCATTTTCCCTCCTCTTGAACCAGCAACGCCGGCTTTTGCCAACACGCCGGGAGCGTTTCTCCCTCTGCCCGGGGGAGAGGGCCGGGGTGAGGGCGGGTTTCCCCCTTGGTTTCACACTCACCGAGTTACTGGCGGTCCTCGCCTCGCTCGCCATTCTGGCGGCGGTGGTCCTGCCCGCCCTGGCCGGCACCCAACCCCGCAGCAAGGCCTTCCAGTGCCTGAATAACATGCGTCAACTGGCACTGACCTGGACGGTCTATTCAGGCGAATACAACGAAAGGCTGGTCATCAACAGTGATGCCAGCGCCGCAGGTTCCTATCTCTACGAGGGCAGGCCGTCTTGGGCTACCGGCGTTTTGGACTGGACCGTAGGCTCCTACAATACCAACACAGCCTATGTCGC
>JBEKZM010000148.1:0-12933 GCA_049509875.1 Verrucomicrobiota bacterium
GCAATTTGGGACCAACACCCAGTATAAGATTGACTGGTTCGGAAATGGATCCTGGTGCAATTATACCCGCCACTATCCCGCGGGAACCTACTATGTGCTTGCCCGGGTCATCGAGGGTGGATCCGCCACGGTTGCCAATCTCTGGAAAGTGACCTCGGGTTTTGGCACTGCCAATCAAAACACGACGCTGTTGGGAACCTTTAATATTCCATTCGGCGGCAGTTGGGCTACGTCCGAAAGTGTCTATTTGGAAGACAACAGTGGCAACCCGGTCAAGGTGACCTTTGATGGCACGCAAACGACGTTGCGATTCAGCGGCAACCCGGTGGCCGCCAACGATCCGACGATCAACGCGGATTACTTCATGCTGGTTCCGGCGCCTTCGGCCGTTTCGCTGGTGCTGAGTGCTAAAATTCAAGCTGGAAACATTGGCGTCTCGTTCCAGACTCACACCGGATCAAATTATCAAGTTCAGTACAAGAACCACCTGACGGATGCGAGCTGGACACCGCTGGGCAGCCCAATCGCGGGTAACAATGCGGTGCAGTCGGTAAGCGATCCGTCTGCTGCCGGCAGTCGATTCTATCGGGTTGAGGTTCAATGAGGTGGTGACGGTTAAGGTTGGAAAATACACTTCCAGCAGCCGGCCTGGCCGGCTGCTGGAAGGATTTTAGATAACGCTTTGATTCATTAAGATACTGTCTCCATTGACCAATATAAAAATGAAGCTCAAGTGCTCACAATGTTACCCGGCATTTACATTGATTGAATTGCTGGTCGTCATCGCCATCATTGCGATCCTGGCCGCCTTGCTCCTGCCGGCATTGTCGAAGGCGAAAAACCGGGCGCAGGGTATTTCCTGCATCAACAACATGAAACAGTTGCAACTGGGCGCCATCCTGTACGCGGGCGACAATACTGACTTTATGCCGCAGAACACAGGGTCAACCGATAATGGTGGCACTTTGATTGGCGTGGAACCCTGCAGTCCCAATTGGGTGGGTGGCCAATGGCCTTGGAATGGCAGTCCCCCTAATTGGGAGGACACGAATGTCTGGCTGTTGGGCGTGGTGGGACTTACTGATCCATCTGGCGTTTACAAACCGTTGGCGGGCACCATCGGAGGTTATGCCAAGGCTCAGGGATCGTATAAGTGCCCGGCGGATCTGAGCACGGCGTTCGGCGTCCCTCGCGTGCGTTCTTGTTCTGCAAACGAATACGTCGGAACTTCGCCCAGCACGATTAAATTTGATAGCAACCTGACTCTGGGATATAGGTGCTTTATAAAATCGTCGGATTTCAACAGCCGGCTGTCTGCGTCGGATTGTTTTGAGTTTTTGGATGAGAATCCTAACAGTCTGAATGACGGGTATTTCGAATATATTCCGAATGGAGACAGCGTCAATGACCGGCCGGCGATCAATCACGGCAAATCAAGCTCTTTCTCGTTTGCTGATGGCCACGCGGCGCTTCATAAATGGCAGGATACTTTTTTAGTCAACTCCGTAAGCGATGCTGGACTTGTTGCCGGAATTGATACCCACTGGCTCGCTCAACACGGCACGTATTCGACGACGACGCAATAATTGCCCTGCTTGCGGTGGGCTGAACACTCGGCACAGAAATAGATTCAATGGAAATCCGTCATTTGTTGTTGGCTGGTGCGCTTTTCGCCATCAGTCTGTCAATTCGTGGAAATCAGGTTCCTGCGGAGAATGACGTGACGTGGACCCGGCCTGGCACCAACGAAAATGATTCGATGCCGTTGGGCAACGGGGACCTGGCGCTGAATGTCTGGACGGAAACCAATGGCGACATCGTGTTGCTGGCGGCCAAATCCGACTCCTGGAGCGAAAACGGCCAGTTGCTCAAACTCGGCCGCGTGCGGGTGCGGCTAAATCCAAATCCATTCGCCGCCCCGCGGTCCTTCACGCAAACGCTTCATTTGGAGACCGCCGAAGTCACGCTGGCCTCCGGCAAAAACTTCGCCCGCATCTGGGTCGATGCCGATCATCCGGTCGCCCATGTTGAGATTCAAACGGCGATGCCGGTGCATCTGGAGGCGGCCGGAGAGCTCTGGCGATTAAAGGAGTATCATCTGGACCAGCAAGCCGTGCAGCGGGCGGGGTTCTTTGAGCTTGGCAGTGATCCCGACGGACTGGATTTTGATCCGGACGACGTGTTGGCGGCGCACGATAATCGGATAGCCTGGTGTCATTTCAACCGGCGCAGTGTTTATCCGCTGGTTTTCACCAGGGAACACCTCGAGCCGCTCCTGGCCAGATTTCCCGATCCGCTGCTCCATCGTTGCTCTGGTCTGCTGCTGACCGGCGGCCATTTGGTCAGTGACGGTGATTTGCGTTTGAAATCCGCCCGGGATGGGAAATCATTTCGGTTGGACCTCGTGGCACTCACCCTGCCAGACACCTCGCCGGCAGACTGGAAGGCGCGAATGGATGGGACGGCTGATTCGAGCGACGCCATTTCCATCGCGCGGGCGCGAAAGGCGCACCGTCAATGGTGGGCCGGCTTTTGGAACCGGAGCCGGCTTGAGGTGGGCGGCACGCCGGCGGCTGAGCGCGTTTCAGAGAGTTACACCATCCAGCGTTATATGACCGCCTGCGCCGGACGCGGGGCGCAGCCGATCAAGTTCAACGGCTCGCTTTTTTGCGTGGGCCGCGATTTGCCGGCCGGCTTGGGTTCCAGCGAGAGCAATCACGATCCGGATTTTCGGGCTTGGGGCGCGTCGTATTGGAACCAGAACACGCGTTGGATTTACTGGCCGCTGATCGCCACCGGGGACAACGACCTGCTGGCGCCCTGGTACAACATGTATGTGCAGGCATTGCCGCTGGCGGAAGCGCGCGTTCAAAGTTATTTTCATCATGACGGCGCCGCCTTCATTGAGACCATGTATTTCTGGGGGTTGCCGAATATCGGCGACTTCGGTTGGGACAACCCCGGACCGGAATTGCAAAGCGAGTGGATGCGCTACCACGTCCAGGGCGGCCTGGAGGTGCTGGCACAGATGCTGGACAGCTACGACTGCACGCAGGACGCGGCGTTCGCGCGCGGGTCGCTGTTGCCCATGGCCAACGGGGTCATCACCTACTACGACCGGCATTGGCGGCGCGACGCCAATGGAAAAATCCGCCTGTCGCCCGCGCAGTCCATTGAGACCTACCAGCGGGACGCGGTCAACCCTGCGCCGGACATCGCGGGGCTGAAGAGCGTATTGCCGCGTCTGCTGGCGCTGCCGGCGAAAGTGGTGAATGGAACGGAACGCGACCAGTGGGCGAGGTTGCTCGATGATCTCCCGGCCCTGCCGCTGGGCACCACAGCCAAAGGCAAACTGCCGCCGCGCGGCGCCGGCGAGAAGAACGGCTCGCCGGTGCTTTTGCCGGCGGAAAAATATGGCACGCCAAAGAATTCGGAGAACCCGGAGCTTTACGCCGTTTTTCCGTACCGCCTTTACGGCCTGGGCAAGCCGGATCTGGAGTTGGCCAGAAACACTTTCGCCGCCCGCCTTTATCCCTTCGGGAAATGCTGGGGGCAGGACGGCGTGGAAGCCGCGTTGCTGGGCCTCACCGGCAAGGCGATGGACGTGGTCCAACAGGAGTTCACCTCGTACGGCAACGAGCGTTTCCCCTGGTTCTGGTCCAAGAACAACGACTGGATTCCGGACATGGACAACGGCGGGGCGGGCATGGCCACATTGCAACTGATGCTCATGCAGTGCGATGGCCGGCAAATCCGGCTCCTGCCCTCCTGGCCGGACGAGTGGACGGCGGATTTCAAGCTGCATGCCCCATTGCAAACAACCGTGGAGGGGCGGGTGGAACACGGGAAGATCATCCGTTTGAAAGTGACGCCGGCCGAACGCGCCAAGGACGTGATCGTGTCGCCGGGGCGCCCCGCCGGTCAGTAAGCTTCGGATTTACGCCTGGCGACGGCCTCGAGCCGGCTGCGGACGTGCATTTTTTGGCAGATGTTTTTGACGTACGTGCGCACCGTTTCGGCGCTGATCTTGAGTTGATCGCCGATTTCCTTGTAGATGAATCCCTCCGCCAGCAGGTCGAGCACATCCCGCTCGCGCGGCGAGAGGTTCTCCGATTCGGTGGGCGAGATGCCAATCAGGTGAAAATGCTTCACCACTTTGGTGGCGATGTGGCTCGACATCGGGGCCCCGCCTGTGGAGACGTCGCGGATGGCCGCCAACAACTGGGCTGGCGGACTTGACTTGACAAGGTAACCGTTGGCCCCGGCTTTCAACGCGCGGAAAATCCGTTCGCTGTCTTCATATACGGTTACCATGATGACCTGCATGCTCGGCAGCACCTTTTTGATTTCCCACACGCACTGGATGCCGGACATGCCGGGCAGCTTGATGTCCATTAGCACCACGTCGGGTTTTCTTCCCAAGACCTGGGGCAGGGCGGTTTCGGCGGAGCCGAAGGCGCCGATGCATTTGATGTCTGGCGCGGTTTCGAGAATCTCCACGAGTTGTTCGCGCAAACCGCGGTCGTCCTCGACGATGATGACGTTTTTCTTCATAAGGGCTGGCTGGCTTCAGGGAAATGAATCATGGAGTTCAGGAGATTTTTTCGAGCGAGGGGACCAAAAGATGGATGCGCACGGTCGTGCCGGTGCCGGGCTGGCTTTCAACGCTGCACTGTCCGCCAATGCTGGCCAGGCGTTGCCTCATGTTGCTCATGCCGTTCCCCTCGGCCGGAGTCGCCGGTTTGAAGCCCCGGCCATTGTCCTGGATGGTCACCTCCAGTTCGCCATTGGTGAAGGCGATACTGATGGAAATCTCGGACGCTTCCGCGTGCTTGACGGCATTATGGACCGCCTCTTTCACCGCCATGGTGATGTTGTGGCGGGTCTGGCTGGACAACTGGACCTCGTTGGGCAGGCCGTTTACGTGGAAGCGGCAGCGCAGCGGGGTCTGTTCGCAGAGTTTGTTGGCCATCTGGCACAGATAGCTCCCGAGCGCTTCCAAATTATCATTCTCGGGACTCACCGCCCACACCGTCTCATAAAGCGCCGTCACCAGTTCCCGCGCCATTCCGGATATGCGGTCGAAGTCAAGCCGCGCCTTGTCCAGCGAATCATTGTTCCGGGACATGGCGCTTAACAGCGAGATCTGGGTCACGCGGGCGCCGAGGTCGTCATGGATGTCGCGCGCAATGCGCAGCCGTTCCTGTTCCAGGGCGCGCTGCTGTTTCAGCCGCAGCATCTCCCGGCGCATGCGCTGCCAGACAAAGTAGCGGCTGACGCCGACCATCAATGCCGAGGCCAGGAGGACGACGATGGCAAAAAACCACGGCGTTTTCCACAATGGCTGCGGCACGGTGAGATTTACGGTGCTTTCCAGACCGGTCAACCGTCCAAAGGCATCCACGCCGGCCACGCGAAACCGGTACTTGCCGGGAGGCAACGCGTCGTAATGCGCCTCGCGCGAGTAACCGCTGCCGATGCTGAACATCTCGTTCCACTCGATCACCAGTTTGTCGCCCGGCGTGACCAGCGGCGCGGTTTCGATCACATTGTGCCATTCGCCGTGGCCAGTGGGATCCTCGTCCAGCACGGCAAACGCCCGGGTTTGCGGCTCCTGGCCGAATCTTATGACGCGCGCGATGCTTCGGTTCAAGCCGTCATGCACCCAGCCCGCAGGCGGGTCTTCCTCGGCCATGCCAGCCGATTCATTGTCGAACGGTGATCGCAACAGAACGGTGCCATCGGTCTTCGCGGCAACCAGGTTGGCAACGACGTAAATGCCGACCGAGTCCGGTGGGCCGGCCGAGGTCACCACGATGATCAGCCGTTCCGCCTGCGGCGGCACGAGCAGGGTTTCCCGGCGGTGCGTCAGCGTGGAATTCGTCAATGAACCGGTCCACCCGATGCTCTCGCCGCTGACCGGATAGATGGTCTGCGTGAACTGGTCGCCAGCATGATTATAAAAGCGAACCGTCAGATCCATCTCGCGGACCGCCTCGTGCCATCCTTTTTCGTAACCCTCCAGTTGGTAGCGCAATCGCAGCGGCGGCTTGCCGGCGCCGTCGGCGGGGCCAAAACCAAAAACCAGGTTCCTCGGAAACGGCCCCAGATTCAGTGGACCTTGATCCGCCAATGGAATGGTTCTTCCATCGACCATTACGGATTGCACGGCCAGCGAATACGCTTGGTCGGCGGCACCGCGAGTGGGGGCGACGGCCAATGCCAGCCACGCCGCGGCCAAAATCACGGTTGGGCGCGTACCAGGGAAGGTCATGGATTCCAGCATAACACTTTCGGCGGACCGCATGAAATTCAAATCGAAAGCAGTGTTGGCTCGTCGGCGTGGCTGATGGTCAATGTGTGTCAATCTTTTCGCGCCAACCATCCCCGTTTTAGGGGATGCCTGCCGGTGGCCTGGTTCCATTATCGTTTACCCATGCCGTCCCGGCCGACGCGGGCGTCGATGAATTTCGGTCCGGTTGAAAGGTGAAGCCATCTTCCATTGAAGGATTTGCCAGGTGAAGACATTGTTACTGCTGCCATTGTTTCTGTGCCTTTGCGCCGCCCAGGCGCAAAGCAAACATGATCCCGCGTCCCGCTTTCCGGCTTACCAAGGCCTGGTCATGTGCGGTTACCAGGGCTGGTTCCGCGCCCAGGGCGATGCCTCCGGCCAGGGCTGGGTCCATTTCGGCACGGATGGACAATTGGATGCCAGGCATGTCCATCTCGACTTGTGGCCCGACATTTCCGAATACGCGCAGACTTATCCGACGGCACTGACCAATGCCGATGGCACAACCGCGCGCGTGTTCAGCTCCTGGGATGGCAGCACCACCGACCTGCATTTTCGGTGGATGCAGCAGTACGGCATTGACGGCGTTTTTATGCAGCGATTTTTCGATGTCACCCGCACGGTCGAAAGCCGCCGCCAGGGCCGGGTGATCCTGGCCAACGCGCTGGCCGCCTCCCAGAAATACGGCCGCGCCATCGCCGTCATGTACGATCTGTCCGGCCTCCGGGCCGACGGCGAGGATTGTTCCAGCGTCATGCAGGATTGGAAGGAATTGGTGGACGAGTTGAAAATCACGTCGCAGGGGACCAATCAAACGTATCTCTACAACCATGGCAAACCGCTGGTGGCCATTTGGGGCCTCGGCTTTCCCGACCGGCCCTACAACCTCCGCCACATCGGCATCGAAAAGCTGATTGATTTCCTCAAGCACGACCCGCAATACGGCGGGTGCGCCGTGATGGTCGGGGTGCCGACCTTTTTCCGAACTCTGGACGTGGACTGTTTGCCCGACCCCTATTTGCACGAAGTCATCGCTTCGGCGGACATCGTCATGCCTTGGATGGTGCAGCGATTTACGCCGTTGCTGCACCGGGAAATGGAGCGCTACGCGGCGCAAATAAAAGCGGACCTTGTCTGGTGCGACGAACGGCACCTGGAATACGCCCCCTGCGTTTATCCCGGCTTCAGTTGGTTCAATTTGAGCAAGACGGAATTCGGCGGCGGGCATCCGCTGGATCAGATTCCGCGACAGCAGGGCCGGTTCTACTGGGATCAAATCAGTACGGCCGCGGCCTCGGGCGCCAAAATGCTGTATGTGGCCATGTTTGATGAAATGGACGAAGGCACGGCGATCTTTAAATGCACCAGCCGGCCGCCTCGCAACGGAACTTTTGTTTCCTATGGCGGCGTGCCGTCGGACCATTACCTGTGGCTCACCGGCGAGGCGGGCAAAATGTTGCGCGGCGAAATTCCGTTTTCCCGGACCATTCCGGTGCGCTCGCTCGCCGAGAACAATTAGACCCCGAGATGGAGCACGACCGTCCCGGCCGTTGCAGCTCAGGGCCGGTCGCGCTTATTGTTCTCCAACGACCAGTCATTTAAAGTCATTAAAGATGAACTCTTTTGGCGGATTCCGACCTGATTTATCGCATTAATGTTCGACCACGAAGACACAAAGCGCTCTAAATATGAACCTTAATCTGAAATCACTTGAAGTCTGGTTTGTCACTGGCAGTCAGCACCTTTACGGACCGGAAACCCTGAAGAAAGTCGCCGAGCATTCACAGGAGATTGCCAAAGCACTCAACGGGGCACCCGTCATTCCGGTGAAAGTCGTTTTCAAGCCCGTCATGGTCTCGCCGGACGCCGTCACTGAACTTTGCCAGGCGGCGAACAACGCGCCCAAGTGCATCGGCCTCATCACTTGGTGCCATACCTTCTCGCCGTCGAAAATGTGGATCAACGGCCTCAAGCAGCTTCGCAAGCCGGTGGCGCATTTGCACACCCAATACAACCGCGACATTCCGTGGGCGACCATAGACATGGATTTCATGAACATGAACCAGGCCGCGCACGGCGACCGTGAGCATGGCTTCATCTGGAGCCGGCTGCGCCTGAATCGCAAGGTGGTGGTCGGATTCTGGCAGGAAAAGGCCACCCAGGAAAAACTCGGCGCCTGGGCGCGCGCCGCTGCCGCGTGGGCAGACTGGCAAACGGCGAAGTTCTGCCGCTTCGGCGACAATATGCGCGAAGTGGCCGTGACCGAGGGCGACAAGGTGGCCGCGCAGATCAAATTCGGCTTCGCTGTCAACGGGTACGGCGTCGGCGACCTGGTGAAACTCGTCAACGAAGCCTCGGAAAAGGACATTGACGCGCTGGTCAAGACCTACGAGGCGGCTTACGACCTGGCCGACGATTTGAAAAAAGGAGGCAAGCGCCATAAATCTGTCCGCGAAGCCGCGCGCATCGAAGCGGGTTTGCGCGCGTTCCTGGCGGCCGGAGACTTCAGGGGCTTCACCACGACATTCGAAGATCTGCACGGCCTCATGCAATTGCCCGGCCTGGCGCCGCAGCGACTAATGGCAGACGGCTACGGTTTCGCCGCCGAAGGCGACTGGAAGACCGCTGCGCTTGTCCGCGCGATGAAGGTCATGGCGTCGGGCCTGGCCGGCGGCACCTCGTTCATGGAGGATTACACGTACCATCTGGCGCCCGGCCACAAAGTCGTCCTGGGCGCGCACATGCTGGAAATTTGTCCCAGCATCGCCGACGGCAAGGCGTCGTTGCAGGTGCATCCGCTGGGCATCGGCGGCAAGGCCGATCCGGCCCGGCTCGTGTTCAATACACCCGCCGGCCCGGCCGTGAACGCTTCGCTGATGGATTTTGGCAACCGCTTCCGCCTGCTTATCAACGAACTCGAGGTCGTGAAGCCCGAACAGCCGATGCCCCGGCTGCCGGTCGCGCAGGCGGTGTGGAAGTGCCACCCGAATTTCGAGGACGCGTGCGCGGCGTGGATTTACGCGGGCGGCGCGCATCACACCGGCTTCAGCCAGGCCGTCACCACGGAGATGCTGGAGGATTTCGGCGTCATCGCCGGCCTGGAGGTGGTCGTGATTGACTCCGATACGAAGCTGCGCCAGTTCAAGCAGGAACTCCTGTGGAACGACTGCGCCTACGGCCTGAAGAACGGCTGGGTTTCATGAATTTATATCCGTGTCGTCCGGGAAAATTGGCTCCAAGAGAATGAAACTGAAAGAATATTCTATCGCCGCCCTGGTGGTGTCGGCCATGGCCGTTCACGCGCAGCCGGCGAAAGTCACGGTGGATGTGGCGCATCCCGCTCACGCGATTCCGCCGACGTTGTGGGGAATATTCTTTGAGGACATCAACATGTCCACCGACGGCGGCATCTATCCCGAACTGGTGCGCAACCGCTCGTTTGAAGACGCCGACACCCCGGAAAACTGGAAGTTCTCAAGCGTCAGCGGGCATTGCGAAGCCGCCATCAGCATGGCGGATGTGCATGGCCAGCCGGCGCCGCTGAATCCGTTCAACCGCAAATCGCTGCGCGTGAAAGTGGAAGGCGCCTTCACGCTGCAAAACGAGGGATACTGGGGCATGAATTTTGTGGCCGGCGAAGGCTACACGCTCAGGCTGGCGGCCCGCGGCGAGAATTTTGACGGCCGGCTGACCGCGAAGATTTTGAGCAGCACGGGCGAGGTCCTCGCCGGCGGCGAACTCTCCAGCATCGGCGCCAACTGGCGTTATCACCCGCTGGATTTGACCGCGAGCGCCGGTGACCCGAAGGGGAAGCTCGAAATATCCGGCGAGGGCAACGGCGTCCTGTTCCTTGACATGGTTTCACTGCTGCCCAAGAAGACCTGGAAAGATCACGGCCTGCGGGTGGACCTGGCGGAATCGCTCGACGCGCTGCACCCAAAATTCGTGCGCTTCCCCGGCGGTTGCTGGGTGGAGGGCGATGATTTTGCGCACATGAACCATTGGAAAAATACGATCGGCAATGTTGATTCGCGCACACCGCTTTGGAACATCTGGGGTTACAATGCCACGCAGGGGCTTGGGTTTCAGGAGTATCTGCAAATGGCGGAGGATCTGGGCGCGGAGCCGCTCTTTTGCATCAACGTCGGCATGTCGCACAAGGAAACCATTCCGATGGACCGCCTGGGCCAATGGGTGCAGGACGCGCTGGACGCGGTTGAGTACGCCAACGGCCCGACCAATTCCGTCTGGGGCGCCCTGCGCGCCGCCGCCGGCCATCCGGCGCCGTTCCATTTGAAATACATGGAAATCGGCAACGAAAACGGCGGTTTCCGCGGCTACGTCCAGCACTACCGGCTTTTCTACGACGCCCTTCGCGCGAAGTATCCCGACCTCAAGTTTGTCGCCGACGCCTGGGATGATTTTGGCGCCCAGCAACCTGATATCGTGGACGACCATTACTACGACACGCCGGAATGGTTCATGCGCCACGCCAATCAATATGACAAAACCGACCGCCTTGGCCCCCGGGTTTTCGTCGGCGAATATGCCGTCACCAAGAAATGCGGCCTCGGCAATCTGCGCGGCGCCATCGGCGAAGCGGCGTTCATGACCGGTCTGGAACGTAATTCCGACAAAGTGGTCATGGCCAGCTACGCGCCGCTGCTGGTGAACCTGAATCATCGCGCCTGGAATCCCGACCTTATCAATTTCGACAGCGCGAACTGGTATGGACTGCCAAGCTATTACGTCCAGAAGCTATTTGCCAATAATCGCGGCGATGTCTATCTGCCGACGGAGGTCCAGTCGCCGGTGGAAGAACCGGCGGTGACCGACGGCATGATCGGCGTCGGCACTTGGAATACGGCGGCGGAATTCAAGGATGTGCAGGTCACCGCGCCGGACGGCAAAGTCCTGTTCAAGTCTGATTTCAGCCAGGGCACGCAAGCTTGGACATTGCTCGGCGACGGCGCCGAGTGGAGCGCGCAGGACGGTGCGCTGCGGCAGACGGCCGAACGAGAATTCATCCGCGCGCTGGCGGGCGACAAATCCTGGAGCGACTACACGCTGACGCTCAAGGCCAGGAAAATCTCCGGCGCGGAAGGCTTTCTGATTCTGTTCCACATTAACGGCCCCGAAGACCGCACTTGGTGGAACGTTGGCGGTTGGAGCAACACGCAGGACGGCATCGAATCCGACGGGACGCAGGATTCCAAGCCGGGCCACATCGACACCGGCCGCTGGTATGACCTTAAGGTCATCATCAGCGGCAGGCATGTGAAATGTTATCTTGACGGAGAGCTGATCCATGATTTGGATTACGATTCTGGCGGCGGCATCAACAGCCTCTACGCCACCTCGGCTGCCGATACACAAACCGGCGACATCATCGTGAAGGTGGTGAACACTCGTGGCGATCCGCTGCCGGCGGCCGTGGATCTTTCCGGCGCCCAGAATCTTTCCGGCAACGGCACGGTCACCGTGCTGACTTCGGACAGCCCGACCGAGGAAAATTCGTTGGACCATCCGACCTTGGTTTCCCCAAAAACGGAGCCGGTGAATTTCCAGGGAACCACGCTCACTCATTCATTCCCCGGGAATTCCCTGACGGTGTTGCGGCTGCAGACCAAATAACAACCATTCGCATGCCGCCATGCCTTATCACATTGAACCGGCGTAAACGCCGCGCACCGGTTCAGGGGTTCGCCTCTCATCCTGTGAGGACCTTCGTCCGCTGTTTTGTCTGGACCGCCTTGGCGCTGGCCGCCGCCACCGGCGTGCGCCCGGCCAGCACGGCCTCCATCACCGTCCAAACGGACCAGCCGGGCGCAAAGCTTAATACCGCGATGTGGGGTGTTTTTTTCGAGGACATCAATTTTGGCGGCGACGGCGGGCTTTACGCCGAACTGGTTAAAAATCGCGGTTTTGAATTTCCTAATCCAATGATGGGCTGGATAAAACTATGCCCCAGCAAGGCGCGCGGGACGCTGTCCATTCGGGACGATCATCCCTTCAACGCCGCCAATCCGCATTACCTGCGGATTGAATCCGAGGGCAGGGATTTGTTCGGCGTCGCAAACGAGGGATTTCGGGGCATCGGGGTGAAGCGGGGCGAGGCTTACGATTTTTCCGCGCAGGTTCGCGGCGTTTCCGGCTCGCCCACGCTGCAAGTCAAACTGTATTCCAATGACGGCGCGCTGCTCGACGCCGTGCAACTGGATCACTTCGCCGATCACTGGGAAAGGCGCTCCGAGGTGTTGCACCCGAACGCCACCGACGCTCACGCCAAACTTTACCTGCTGGTGGACGGCCAGGGCACCGTGGACGTGGACTTTGTCTCGCTGTTCCCGGAGAAGACCTGGAAGAACCGCCCCGGCGGGTTGCGGGCCGACATGGTGCAGGCGCTTGCCGATATGCATCCCGGCTTCCTTCGCTTTCCCGGCGGCTGCATCGTCGAGGGCAGCGAACTCGACAAGCGCTATCAATGGAAAAACACCATCGGCCCGGTTGAAGAGCGGCCTTTGCTGGTGGACCGTTGGAACTACGAATTCATCCACCGGCCAACCCCGGATTACTTCCAGTCGTTTGGTCTCGGTTTCTTCGAGTATTTCCAATTGTGCGAGGATATTGGTGCCGAGCCG
>JBEKZM010000149.1:0-12819 GCA_049509875.1 Verrucomicrobiota bacterium
CGCAACGCGGTTGCGGCGGGTGTTTCGCGTCAACCCGAGGCCGCAACCGCTTTGCGGTTGAAGATGTTTGTTAAACGCCGCCCCAAGGTAGCCGCTCCGGCGGCAACCTTGGGCTTCGAGCCAGAATCCCGTTGGGATTCAAAAACCAGCCCAATCCCAAACGGATTGCGCCCCACAGCCCAAGGTTGTCCCGTCAGCGGGACTCCCTTGGGTAGGTGCGGAAAGAATTTTTCAACCGCAACGCGGTTGCGGCGGGTGTTTCGCGTCAACCCGAGGCCGCAACCGCTTTGCGGTTGAAGATGTTTGTTAAACGCCGCCCCAAGGTAGCCGCTCCCGCGACAACCTTGGGCTTCGAGCCGGAATCCCGTTGGGATTTAAAAAATTCAATACCCTATTTCGGCTGGGGCGGCGGACGCGCTTCAAAGGGAAGCTCATCGTCGGAATGGACGCGGTTACCAGCTCGATCAACGAGAGTGGAGGTGATGAAGACAAGAATTTCCTTGGCTTCAGTGTTTGTCGCCCCCGGCGACAGGCTCCCCGACGCAGGTAACGGGGACCGGAATTTCGGATTCTTGCTGTGCCTCATACCGGTCAGCACAAGTGTCTGATTATCCCACAGGTTCACATTGGCGGTCAGTTGCTGCCTCCGAAATTCGGGCAATACCCCCGCGAATTCTGTCAGTGTCGGATCATGGGAAGACGACGCCGGCCCCCGGTGGTATCCGAGAAATTCCGTCAGGGTTGGCATGGCCCACAGGTGGATGGTATAGCCATCATCCAACACGCGGGGAACAAGGTCTGCGGCGGGTCCGACTTCAACCCGATTGGTTTCTACGAAGTCTATCACTTCCGCATTGTCGTATCGAAAAAGCACATTGGTCACGGCCGTTATTGTCCCTGTTTGCCGTAACTGCACTCGCCGTCCACTGAGCATGGTGACTTCCGGCTCAGCCAGAGTCTCCACCCCGGGGCGCGACGCTAACCTTTTCAATACCGGCTGAAAATCTTTGTTCGAGAGAATGCTGGTGATATGGACCGGCGGAGAATTTTGGGCGAGCGGTAGATTCGTAGGCGCTAAAATTCCCCCCAACCCGGATGGATCAAGCATCCCCTCGGGCACCTCCAGGAACCGCACCTTGATGTGGATTTGAGGCCGCTCAACTTGATGGAGCTTTTGCAGCGCGCTCTCGATCGTGTCCAAATCCGACTCCGTGGCCTTGACGAAAAGATAACCCTTGTCGTTGAAGAAGACCGACTTGCCGGGAGCATTGGAAAGGTCCACTCCCAAGGTGGTGAAGTAGTCTTTGGCCAGCTTGTTTGCGGTCGAAGGCGACGGCTGCGACATCTCGTAGCTCAGTCCGCCGGCATTGTTCTGGCCGCCGACGGCATCGACATCGCCAACGTTGCGGACGCTGTCGCTCGAACTGACGCCCAACGAATAGGAGCTGACGCTTTGCAAGCCGGAATAAAAAGTATTGGGATCAATCCGGAAAGTGCGCGTAAACAGTTGCGGTGTTTCCGGCCCTTTTGCCGAAAATACGATTGCGAAGTCCCGGACGGAATACTTGAGCGGGTGGTCGGCCTCCAAGACAATCGCATCCAGCAAATCACCCAAACGCACATCGGCCAGGCTGGGAATCTTGATTACATATGAGCCCACATCCTGCTGTTCAGTCTGCGAAGCCTGCATCCCAGGAGTTGTGGGCAGCCCCGTGTTGGGATCAATATTCGGCGCGACGGGCCCCCCCTGTGGGGCGGGAAAGAACTTGCCGAAGCCGGTCGGCACTGGTCCCGCGACCGGCGGGCTCGAATGGCCGGGGTTGTTGTTGATCAGGAAGTTGATGCCCTTGCCTTCCGGATCAAGGATCCGGCACTGCGCGCCCAGTTGATTGAGCACTTCCGACAGCGGCAGGCCATCAAAGGAAACACGGTCCAGGTGAATCTGATCGAGCTTGGACATGATCACCTGCCGGCCCGGCCCGGTCCAGATCAGCGTATTGGTGGCAATCCGGTCCGGCACCGTCCGTGGAACTTTGTCCATGGACTGATCGCCGGGCGCGTTTGACGGCCGGGCGGGTTGATTGAGCCGGACGATGATTTTTTCAATCGTATCTATATCTTCTTTCGTGGCCTTGACGAAAACCAGGTCCATCCCATCATTGTAGAAGACTGACTTGCCCTGTGATTCGAAGTCCACGCCCGCATCCGAGAACACGCTTCGCAACAACGCCGGCACGGTTCTGGAATTCGTCCGTTGAGGATCGTCCAAACCAGCGAGTCGTTTGAGATTGGGCAGAAAAATGTTCGTCGCCACTCTGAATGTGCGCGCGAAAAGCGGCGCCTGGTTTTCCGCAAAAAATACCACGCTGCCGTCGGCCACAATTCCGTATTGGATCGGACGGGAAGCGCCTCTGACGATGGCGTCGAGTACATTCTGCAGGCTGGAGCCCAGCAGTTGAGGATTGACCAGGACCAAGACTTCCGAAGCGTCGATGGTGTCGGCATCGGCCCCTGTGATGGGCAAGCCGGTCTGGGGATCGATGCGTTCGGTTATATGAAAGTTGATCCCAACCTTCTCCGGGTCGGCCAATTTCGATTGTTCAGTCAACTGGCGAAGTACTTCACTTAACGGCAGACCTTGGAAAAGAACCGTAGCCAGCCGTATGCGATTTAATTTCGCCTCAGTTCCTTTGCGGGCTTCCAGGGTTTGAGGATCAAACTCGTTGAGCATGCCGATGACCGGATTGCTGATGGAGCTTATCAACACAGCAGGCGCATGGGCAGGCTGCCTGGGCGGGGGCAGCCCTGCCGCGGCTACGGCCGGCGTGGACCCGGGAGCAGGTGCCACGGGAGCATCGTTTGGCGCGGGCGCGGGCCCCTGCCCCATGGGCAGGGCGACGGCGCCAAAAGTGAAAATTCCGAGCAGTGAGACGAGGCTAAGCCCGGCCTGGCGCGGCGCGCGGAAGGCGACCAGCCGTTCAATGCGCTGCCGCAAGGCGCTCCGCGATTCCATGATGCCCACCAGGCCCAGGCTCAGCAGCGGACGCCGGAAAGCCAGTTTGGCCACTTCCAGCAAGGTCGGCGCGTACAGATCGGCGTTGTCCGCCAAGGCCAGCATCACGGCATCGTCCACAGCTTCTTCGCGAACCCGGCGAATGCGGGCGTTGGTCATCCAGACGAGCGGATGCCACCAGTAAATGACTTGCAGCAAGGCATAGGTAACGACGTAAGTTCCTGGCGCGGCCGCTTTGACCACCGGCTTGGCCGGGAAAAGCCACCAGGCGGCGCTCGTGGGGAGTGCCAACGAAGGCGGCAGCAGCAGCTTGACCAGCACGACCAGCCAGAGGGCGTGCCGGATGGATGCGCGAATCTTGCGAGCCAGCAGCAGGTCGGCCCCCAAGACCACGCCAATGAGCAGGCTGGATTGCCACAGCATGGGCCAGGCGAAGTCCAGGAACTGGCCGCCAAGCTGGTTCAGGTGTTCGACGCAGGCGCTCATTTCCTGATCACCGATTTCTTGCGGGCCTTGATGAGCGCCTCAATTTTGGCGAGTTCGCCGGCGTCCAAATCACGATTATCCAGCAGACATTGGACCATGGGCGTCAGCGCGCCGTTGAAAGCGTGCTTGAGCGCGTAAAGGAGCTCGCCGCTCTGCGCCTGGGCGCGCGTGACGGCGGAGTGGTAGATCGTGAACTTGCCCTCCTTCTTGGCGGTGAGGACGCCCTTGACCACCATGCGGTCCATGAAGGTGCGCACGGTGGAATAGGTCCACCCGGTGGCGCCGGCAAGGCGTTCCTGGATGCCGGGCGCGGTGCACGGCTCGGTTTCCCAAACGGCTTTGATGACGGACCATTCGGCTTCGGTAAGTTCGACGGCTGGCTTGGACATGCGGCCATATTCTCTACAATTGTAAATAATGTCAAGCGGAATATTTACAAGTGTAGAGAGCGGCACTAAAAAGGCGCGCCGGAAGACGCGCCTCGGGAGGGATTTTTACCGCCGCGATTTATTGCAATTTCGCGAGGGCGGCCTTGACGGCTTCAAAGTTCGGCAAGTCCTTGGGCGTGGGGGTCTGCTCGCCATACTGAACGACCCCCTGCTTGTCGATGACGAACGCCGCGCGGGCGGCTGTGTCGCCCACCCCGGCGAGCATCGGGAAGACCACGTCGTAGGCCTTAATGACGGTTTTATTGAGATCGCTGGCCAGCGTGATGCCGATCTTGTCCTGTTTCGCCCAGGCCAATTGCGCAAAGGGGCTATCCACGCTGATGCCGATGACGTCGGCGTTGAGGCCGGCATAAGCGCCCATCCCCGAGGTGATGTCGCACATCTCCTTGGTGCAGACGCTGGTGAAGGCGAGCGGGAAGAACAGCAGCACGGTGTTTTTCTTGCCGAAGTTGTTGCTCAATTTGATTTCCGCGTCCGCCGGAGTCTTGGACTTAAGCGTGAAATCAGGGGCTTTGGAGCCGACAGTAATAGCCATATTGGTATGTTTTTGTTTGGTTGATAGTTACGCCACCACCGGATAATTAACCGCCGCGGGCCCAGCGTGTCAAATGAGATTTGAGGCTGACTGCCCGCGGTAAGGATCGAAGCGCGGGTCTGTGACCCGCAGCAGCGTCGCCGGTCACGAAGTTCACGAATTGCGCGGGAGGTCTTGAATATCGGGCGTGCTGCGGCTCAAGGAGCCGAGCGCCGGCCAAGCAATCGGATTTTGAAAACACCACATTGGACTTTGGAGCAGCCCCGGACCGCGGCTGAAGGCCAAAACGGTATGAATCGAGGCCGTGAGAAAAAACCGATCCGGGCCACAGCCGCCAAGGAGGCGGGACAGGGGATGTCCACTGAAGAAACGGCTGTGCGCCCGGATCAAAATCTATCTACTTGCCCTCAAGCTGCCCGACTGGTCATCCGGAGGAACCTGGGGCAACTGCGGCTCGCCGCAGTGAAAACCCGCATCGTCCTCATAACCAACCGGAACCTGCAAGAGCGCCGCCCAACCAAAAACACTGGCGGCTTGACCGCGAGTTTCGGGACCACTTTCTTTTGCCGACTCGCGATCATATCTCGCTGTCGCCAGTCGGCTTGTATTGGTCTCCGAGGCCCGACGGCCAAAAATCATGTGCTGAGTATCACTCAGGAGCGCTTTGGGAGGCTAACCGTATTTGGCCGGATTTCTTACATTTATTGTCATTCCCCTGGATTCGACGCCCAACTTAGCGTCACATACCGGTGAAATCGACGTTACAAATCAACCGTCGTGCAATGGCCAGCCGCGCACCATCGCACCGCCGCAGCGGCGGTCACAAGGCGGCGAGCACTTCCGCGGCGTGTTCGTCCGGCTTGACCAGCGGCCAGATTTTCTTGATGCGGCCATCCGGGCCGATCAGAAACGTGACCCGATGCGTGCCGAGGTACTTGCGGCCCATGAAGGCTTTCTCGCCCCAGACGCCATAGGCGGCCACAATTCTCTTGTCCACGTCGGCGAGCAGCGTGAAGGGCAGTTTGAATTTTTCGACGAATTTGTCGTGGGCTTTGACCGGGTCAACGCTGACCCCGAGGATGACCGCACTTTTTTCCTTGAAGGCGGCGAAATTGTCGCGGAAGGCGCAGGCTTCCTTGGTGCAACCGGGTGTGTCGTCCTTGGGATAAAAATAAAGAATCACGTTCTTACCGCGGAGAGCGGCCAGGGAAACCGTTTCGCCGCCACTGGCCGGGGCGGAAAAAACCGGCGCGGAGTCGCCTTCTTTCAGGGTCAGTTCAATTGCTTTGGCCATATAATTTAATCATCAATAGACAGGTAAGGCGGGCAAATCAAGCCTTCGTCATTTTGGCAAGGGCGAACTGGAGGGGTGGGAACTCAGTTGCCGGGTTCCGTCCCAGACGTAAAAAAGACCCGAGATGGCGGTAAAGAAACCCGCGCCCAGAATCCAGATTTTCAGCCAATAGGAATAGGCGGGGTAGGCAATATCCCAGCGCAGCAGGAGCCAGCAGACGGCGAACATTTGAAAGACCGTGGCAATTTTGCCGGTGATGCGCGGGCGAATAATGATCTGGCCGACCACCAGCCGCACGGTAACCACGCCGAGAGCCAGCAGCAGATCGCGGCCAATGATGGTGCCGGTGAGCCAGAGCGGGAACTGGCCCAAGTGCGGCCGGTGGTCGAAGCTCAATACCACGATGGCGGAGACCAGCAGCAATTTGTCGGCGAGGGGATCGAGCAGCGTGCCGAGTTCGCTGCGCTGGTTGTAACGGCGGGCCACGTAGCCGTCCACGCCGTCCAGAATGGCCGCGACGGCGAAGGCGAGCAGACCCAGCAAACGGTGCACTTCGTTGCCGGCCTGAACGTAGTACAGAATTTCGACCACGAAGAATGGAACCAGCAGAATCCGCAGGATGGTGATTTTATTCGCGGTTGTCATCGCCTACCGAATTCTCGCAGGTTTCAATGAAATTTCCACGAATTTTAAGCGATGAAGCGAAGCCGCTTCGGCGGAAATAGTCGCTCTGAAGGCGTGGAATTATAGAAGATTCCGAAGAACTTTTTCGCAAATACTTGATTGCCAACGAGCGCATTCCGGTGTTTCTGACTTCCCCGCAATTTTTTCACGGGTTCGCTGCGATCCCTCCGCCGCACCCCTGATCGCGCGAATCGTCTTGGACAGCGGTGGGACGCGAAGCGCCCGTCCCTACTTTGGACTTTGAAGTTTGAAGTTTGCGCCCATAAACTCTCGCCGTGCCTGTTCCATGTTACATCCTGGTTGCGCTCGGCTCGTATTTGCTCGGGTCCATCCCGTGTGGATTCCTGGCGGCCAAGGCCAGGGGCATCGATATTCGCATGGCGGGCAGCGGCAATATTGGCGCCACCAACGCCATGCGCGTGCTGGGCGTCCCCCTGGGAATTCTCGTGCTGCTGCTGGATGCGTTCAAGGGATACGCCGCTTGTGCCTTCCTGCCGCCGTTCATTTTCAACTCGCTGGCGCCGCATTTTTCCGGATTCGTTGCCACTTTTCAGACTGAGCCGGCAGACCTCCAGGCCCGGTTGCGGATCCT
Organism: Verrucomicrobiota bacterium; assembly: GCA_049509875.1. Lineage (GTDB taxonomy): Bacteria > Verrucomicrobiota > Verrucomicrobiia > Limisphaerales > UBA11358 > UBA11358. The sequence goes on from JBEKZM010000149.1 coordinate 7,054, forward strand.
GGCCGGCATTTTTGCCGTGCTGGGCCACAACTACACTTGCTGGTTGAAATTCAAGGGCGGCAAGGGCATCGCCACCACCGCCGGTGTTTACGTCGCGCTCGCGCCGGGGCCACTGCTGATTGCGCTGGTGGTCTTCGTTCTGGCGGTGGCTGTCACGCGATACATGTCGGTCGGTTCCATCGCCGGGGCCATCGCCCTGCCGGCGGCCGTCTGGGCGATGATGCCCCATAACCTGCTGCTCGGCGTCGTCACGACGGCGCTGGGCGTGCTGGCCATTTACAAACACAAATCCAATCTCCAACGGCTGCGGGCGGGAACCGAAAACCGGTTCGGCAAAAAGCCCGGGCCGGCCAAATGAAAATACGCTTATGAAAATCTGTGTTTTGGGCGCGGGCGCCTGGGGCGCGGCCCTGGCCAAAGTCCTGCATGAAAACGGCAACGCCGTCACCCTGTGGGACATCAACGCATCATTGCTGGCGGAATTGCAGCAGGGCCGCAGCGAAAAGTTGCTGCCGGGCGTCCCCCTCCCCACCGATTGGAACATCGAGCCGGATTTTGCCAAGGCCACCGGCGGCCGCGAAGTGCTCGTGGTGGCCATCCCCTCGCAATTTTTCCGCGAAGTCGCGGTCAGACTCAAAGGCCATCCCGCGGTCTTGGTCAGCGTCACCAAAGGCATCGAATACGAGACTGGCGGGACCATGAGCCGGATTTTGCGCGAGCTGGCGCCGCCGGAGCGCGTGGCGGCGCTATCGGGACCCAGTTTTGCGCGCGAAGTGGCGCTGGGCGTTCCCACGTCGGTGGTGTGCGCCTGCGAAAGCGAGGCCACGGCCAGGACGGTGCAGGGGCTGCTTCATCGGCCCGAATTCCGCATCTACCGCAGCCGGGACGTCGTGGGCGTGGAATATGGCGGCGCGTTGAAAAACGTCATTGCCATCGGCGCCGGCGTGGGCGACGGGCTGGGCTATGGCGACAACACCAAGGCCGGCTTGGTGACGCGCGCGCTGTCCGAAATGCGCCGGTTGGGCGTGGCCTGCGGCGCCCAGCCGGAGACCTTTGCCGGCTTGAGCGGCTTGGGCGACCTGATGCTGACTTGTTTCTCGAAGCAGAGCCGCAACCGGGATCTCGGCGAGCGGCTCGGGCGCGGGGAAACGATGGCGGCCATCCAAGCCTCGCATCCCAAACTGGCCGAGGGTCATCCCACGGCGCGGTCCGCGTATCGTCTGGCCCGCGAGAAAAACGTCTCGACCCCGGTCATCGATGAAGTGCATGCGATGCTCTACGAAGGAAAGAACCCCAGGCAGGCCGTCCGCGACCTCATTTCCCGGGCGTTCAAGGCGGAAGACTGATTCCAGTGCGGAATTCAGACGCGCCATTCGGCGACGGGGCGGGAGGCGCCGCAGTCGAGGCATTGGGTGGCGCTGTACTGCGTGCCGCAATGCGGACACAGGGCCAGCGTCTGGAAGGTGTCAAAAGGTTTGCCGCATTGGCCGCAGCGCCAGAGTTCGCCCAGCGGCGGCGACATTTTGCAGGAGGGGCAGGCAAACCCGTCGCGGCGCGGCAGCTTGGCAATGCGCGCCAGCGCGCGGGCCTGTCGCAGGCCACCCCAGCAGTTCATCAGGATGAAGACAGCCATGATGCCCAGCCAGATCGATTGCGCGAAAATTGCCAGCAGAATCAGCCCGCCGACGCCGATGAATCCGATGATGCTCGCGGCCAGCAAACTGTTGGCCCGGCCGAATGGAAACCAGAGCAGCGAGCGCAGAATCTGTCCGCCATCCAGCGGGTAAACCGGCATCATATTGAAAATCAACAGGACGGCATTGATCCAGCAGATGCTATGCAACAATTCATAGGCATTCGGATTGGAGTCGTACCAGCCCAGATGCGCGCTCCCCGCCAGCAAGAGGGAGAGTATCGGCACCAGGATGACATTGACCAGGGGGCCCGCGGCGATGCTCCACAGTTGCGCGCCCGGCCGCTGCGGCGGGGTCACATACGCCACACCACCCAACGGCCAAAGCACTATGTCGTGAGTCTGGCCGCCAACCGAACGGCACGCCAGCTGGTGGCCAAATTCGTGGATCAGCACGATGAGGAACAGCGCGAGATATTCAGCCACGTTCCAAATCATCGAGGTGTATTCGTGGGTGCGGTACTGAACGGAATAAACCGCCACCAGAAACCAAAGCCAGTGGACATACACGCCAATTCCGAACAATGTAAAGATCTTGAATGAACCTCTTCGGGTGGGCATTAAAGAGCCTCCTGGATGAGCTTCAGCAATTCGGCGTGCGATTCGACCGCCTGGAACTGCGGAAATTCCTGTTTCACCTTCTCCGGCGCGTGGATCAGGAAGCCGACGTTGGCCTCCTGCAGCATGGCGGTGTCGTTGTAGGAATCACCGGCGGCGATGACGTGGTAGTTCATGTGCCGAAAGGCCGCCACGGCCTCGCGCTTCTGGTCCCGGATGCGAAGCTGGTAATCGACAATCCGGTCGTTCTCCACGACCAGCCGGTGGCAGAGCAGCGTCGGGAAATTCAGCCGGCGCAGCAGCGGCGCGGCGAATTGCTCGAAGGTATCCGACAAAATCACCACCTGGACGAGCGCGCGCAACTCGTCCAAAAACTCTTTCGCGCCGGCCAGCGGGCTCAGCGAGCCGATGACGCCCTGGATCTCCGGGAGCGTGATGCCATGCCGGTCCAGGAGGGCGAGGCGTCCGCGCATGAGCCGGTCATAGTCCGGCTCGTCGCGCGTCGTGCGGCGCAGTTCCGGGATCTTCGTTTTCTCGGCCACGGCAATCCAGATTTCCGGCGTCAGCACACCTTCCATGTCCAGGGTGACGATCGATTGTTTCACGCGCGCGCAGTCTTCCAGAATCAGCCGGCGATGTCGAGCGGTTCGCGGCCACGCGTCTCCGACCGACTCTCAAAGGCAGCGGCGTTGGCGGCAAGAAATTTCAACGATCCGACAAGATTTCAGTACAGCACCCGCCGGAATATGCCGATTTCCAAGGGAATGAACAGATGACATCATAAGGATTCAAGGATTCCGCGCGGCCCCGAGGCGCAAAACCTGCTTCGGGCTGCGGGATTACGCACGTTTCGGTAAGCCAGGCTTGGTGCCTGGCAAACCCGTTGGCCTTGAGAGAGCAGTGAACGAATTTATGAAGAACTGGACTATTGGCAAGCGAATCACTGTTGGCTTCGCGAGTGTCATCCTCATCATCGGCATGCTGGGAGTATTCGCCGACTCACGGCTGATCATCATTCAGCATCATTCCACGGAAATGGCCCAGCGATCGCTGCCGGCCATTGAGCTCGTTTATCGGGCGCAGAAAAACGCCAAGGACCAGATCCAGGTGCTCTACAAACTTATCGGCAGCGTGGACAAAGCCGACCTGGCAAATCTGGAAACGCAATTGAAGACAGTCAACGCCGACAACAGCAAGGTGTTCCCGGAACTGGAAAAGCTCGTCACCAGCCCGGCTGAACGCGCCTTGCTTGCCAGGGCGGAAGACGCCCGGGCGGCGAACGTCAGCATCCGGGGGAAGATTGTGGACATGAGCCGCCAGGGCACCAACAACGCCGTGGCCTACAACCTGGCTCGCACCGAGTATGATCCGGTCAATGCCGCATATATTTCGGCCTTGGACACGCTCGTTGACTCCATGCAGGCCGATACCGTCAACGCCGGCCAGGCCATTACCAAAGCCGTCGATCTTTGCAAAATCGGCTTCCTCATCAGCCTGGCCCTCGCCTTGCTCCTGGCCGTCGGTGTGGCCCTGGTCATCATCCGCAGCACCGGCCGCATTTTGCACAACCTTGCTGGCACGCTCGGACATGGCGCTGACCACGTGGCGGCCGCGGCCAATGAGGTGTCGATTGCCAGCCAGAACCTGGCCCAGGGTTCCGGCGAACAGGCCGCCTCGATTGAAGAAACCAGTTCCTCGCTCGAAGAGCTCGCCAGCATGACCCGGCGCAATGCAGAAAATGCCCAGAAAGCCAACGACCTCGCCCGGCAAACCCGGCAGGCCGCCGATAAAGGCGCCGCCGACATGCAGGCCATGGCTGCCGCCATGGAGGCCATCAGAATCTCCTCCGACGACATCGCCAAGATCATCAAGACCATCGATGAAATCGCGTTTCAAACCAACATTCTCGCCTTGAACGCGGCCGTTGAGGCCGCGCGCGCCGGTGAGGCCGGCATGGGTTTTGCCGTCGTCGCCGACGAAGTCCGCAATCTCGCCCAGCGGAGCGCCCAGGCCGCCCGGGAGACCGCCGCCAAGATCCAAGGCGCCATCGGCAAGACCGCCCAGGGAGTGGAAATCAGCGGCCTGGTCGGCCGCACGCTCGACGAAATTGTCATCAAGGCGCGGCAAGTCGACGAGCTGGCCTCCGAAGTCGCCGGTGCCTCGCGCGAACAGACCTCCGGTATCACCCAAATCAACTCGGCCGTGGGACAAATGGACCGCGTCACCCAGTCCAACGCCGCCAGCGCCGAGGAATCCGCGGCCGCAGCCCAGGAACTCAACGCGCAGGCCGAAACCATGAAACGGCTGGTGACCAATCTGGTTGAACTGGTCGGCGGCCATCAGCAAGGTGCCGACGCCCTCCCGAAGACCTCGCTTCACGGTAATTCGCGCCGGGGGCTGCCCATTTCCGCCCACGCTACCCGCGGACACAGGCTGGCGCCGACCAATCGCCTCCAATTCTAATTCATGGATTCGGCGCGTCGCCGATCTGCGCAACGATTTGCTGCCCGGCGGTCGAGAGAACGAAAGCGACGAAGTCCCGGGCCGGCGCTGACTCCTTGTCGGCGGCGGCGTACAAGCGGAGCGTGCGCGCATAGAGATATTTGTGCGCGTTCACTGTCGCGGCGCTGGGGCTGACGCCGTCAACCGAGACGACCTTGGTGCCGGGATGATTCAAGCCATCGAGCCCGGCATAAGCAATGGCGTTCGGGTCCCGGGCCACGGCGTCGGCCATGGCGGCATAGTTAGTGAACAATTGCAGGTGTTGACTGTAGTCCTGGTAAGCCATGGCCACTTCCTTGAAACCGAGATAGGTGCCCGAAACGGGATCCCGGACCACCAGATGCACCGGGGCATCGGAGCCGCCGACGTCCTTCCAATTTTGGATTTTGCCGGTAAACAGGGATTGCACCTGGTTGCTCGTGAGATTGCTGACCGGGTTGGCCGCGTTGACCAGAATCGAGACCGTGTAAGAGCCGATGACGTATTCCTTGAAACGGATGCCGCGGATTTGGGCAAGCTCCTCCTGCTCCTTGCTCACCGCGCGCGACGCGCCGGCAAGGTCACAATAGCCGCCCAGCAAGGCGCCGATTCCGTAGGCCGTGCCCTTGAATTCAAGGTCGAAATTCACATTGGGGTGGCCCTTCTTATATTCCGCGATGAGCAGCGGGGCGAGTTCCTCGCCGATGGTATTGGAGCCGCGGATGGTTATTGTTTCCTGCGCCGCGGCCGGGAAAAAGCCGGGCAGCGCCGCGCCGGCCAGCATGATTCTTCTGCTCCATTTGAGCAGCGCTCCGGGAATGATTGAGTTCATGGATTGGCCTCCTTTTTACCCCCAATCTTCGCGCAATATTTCCCGGCGCGGCAAGGAAAAAGTCGGCACGGCCTTAATTTGCCCGAATCCTTAGCGAAAGTCTCGAACGATCAAAAAGTCTTGCCACGATGCTCTGACCGCGATGAGATTCGTGTTAAAGACGACTTTTTTGGCTGCCGGTGAGTTTTTTGCAGCTGCTTTC
>JBEKZM010000015.1:0-72356 GCA_049509875.1 Verrucomicrobiota bacterium
CGCCCGAAAGGAATATTGCCATGACCAGCCATCGGTTGCTGTCAGTCAAACTGTCAGTCAGGATTAACGCCAGCAGTGAAAAATTCTGGCGGGTTAACCCAAATAGTCTTTAATTTTCCCAGCAATTTGCTATTTTCCCATTATCTGAAGCAAGGCAACAGACTGTGTCCATCCGTGGTTAAAATTTTCAGCCTGCGAACCCTGACCAGATACTCCGTATCTGGGTAATCTCCGCCGTCGCTTCGCGACCCAAAAGCAGCCGCGCCCAATGCGCTTTTGAAGTATGCCTTCCACACGGTTTATCGCCGCCGATTCGTTGCGGAAGCGGCAGCCGCCCCACCCACATCGTCGAGCCGGGTCGGAGACCGGCGCTCCCGGGGCGGCGGGTTCCCTGCGCTGGCGTTGGGATGAAAAGGGGGCGGCGGTTCCAAGCCGGGCCGGGCCGGGCAATGCTCGGCGCTCCGGACGAAGGGTTACTTCGCGGCCAGGGCGCCCAGGGTGGCATTGACATTTTGCACGAGTGATTTTTTTTCGTCGTCGCTCAGGCCCTCAGGGTCAAAGCGGTAGCGGTAGTGCAAGCGCAGGAGTTCGCGCGAGGGCGCGCGGTAGGGGGCCAGGGCAGGTTCGGCCAGCGCGCGTTCGAGCCAGTCGGACAATGGCTCCTGAGGCTGGCGCGGCAAGCCGCGCGCAATCAGCGCTTTTTCGAGACGGTAGAAAGCTGAATCGAGCCCGGGCCAGGCCACGGGCAGCTTTGCATTCCGGGACTTGTCAGCGCGCAGTCGGCCGCGGTGCTTGAAAAAGATGTAATACAACAACACGACCATTACGGGGGTAATGGTCCACAAGATGTATTGCCGCAAATTCGCCTGGCGCCAGCGGAACTTTTCAAATTGAAAAACCAGCCAGGAACGGAGATCGGACAGGGTGTCGAGAAACGACGCATTGCGGCCTTCGATGGCCACCCAGGAACCGGGCGTGGTATCCAGATCTTCCCAAATCCGGCTCTGCCGGTTCCAGACCAGGCACCAAGCGTGGGCATCCCGTTCGCGCACGACATATCCGGAGCCGGAAGCCTCGTGGACGGCATAGCCCACGGCGTAACGCGTCGGGATGCCCAGTTTGCGCAGCAGGAGGACGGTGGCGGTGGCAAAGTATTCGCAGTGGCCGGTGCGGCTGGTGAGGAGGAACTTGGTCAGCGGCGTCACGGTGGCGGTGGCGCGCTTGTCCAATCCCTGCCAGGTGCTGTAGCTGAAATTGCGGGCAAAGAAGGCCCGCACGGCCAGGCGTTTTTCGGCATCGGTGGCGTCCGCATTGGTCAGGTTCATCTCGGCGATCACCTGGCGGAGCGCCGGTACTTCGTTCGTGGGCACCATGAAATCAAACCGGTTGGTGCTGCTGCTGTCCGGGGGCGAATCAAAGGTGGCCCCGGGACCATAGCGCGCGTCAAAGATCATCAACCCCGAACCGGTGGCCAGCGCAACCCCGGTCTGATTGGTTTTCACGGCGGTGACGGAGACGCCATTGGGCAAATTTTCCAGGCGAAACGAGCCTGGGGGCAGAGGCAGCACGCCCTCGGGATCGTGATTCTCATCGTGCGACCGGCCCTCGAGATAACAAGCGATTCTTACGACGCTGTTGGTGCTCTTGCGGGGCAACAAAACCCAGGAGCTGGTATCCTCCTCCGGCACCATCGGCTCAAATTCGTTCTGCGCGTTTCCCGCGTGCCAGGTTTCGTTGAACGGCGTATAGCTGCGGTAGCTGGCTTTGCGCAGGTAATTCGGCACGATGCCGGTTTGTTCCGGCTCCAGGCGGATGACGATGCGGGGTGACAATTTAAGCTCACCGATCTGGCCGATGGACGTGAGGCTTTGCGAAGGATCCGTGCGGGAATGCAACCATCGCGCCAGCAACTCGGCGTCCCAAGTCTGCACGAGGTGATTCAACTGCCAGATGCCAAACTGCCCGAGAAAACCGACTCCGACCACCGCCGCCAGGCCCACGGCCCAGATCTTCAGCCCAAACCGCCGCGAACGCAACGTGCGCAGCGCCCACAGGATCAATACCACCAATCCGAAGAAATAACCGTAGGTCGCGCGGTTGGTATGGATGCCGGCTGAAAACAGGCAGATGATGAAATACGGATAGGAAGAGTCCACGAACCGTCCGGCGAGCGATTGTTCACCGCGCCGGCGGCGGATGCGCAGCACAATTGAAACCGCCGTGAGGGGGACGCTGGGACGAAGGTTATAAACCTGGGCACTGACAAAGGGCAAAAAAATCAGCGGCAGCCATCGGAAAAAGCTGAAGGCGGCCACGGTGCCGGAATTTGACGCCCGCCGCAGGCCCGTAATCCCGCTTTGAAACATGCCGGACAACCCGCCGCCTTCTTCGCTGGTCGTAAAGATATAGGCGGCCACGCCGAGACCGCCGACCACACACAGGCTGAAGATGCGGTTAAAATCCACATCTTCAAGATCCCAGCGGAGCTTGGCGAAACGCGACAATTCGAGCAACGCGCCCGCCGCCGCGCCGCACCATATCAAATCCGACTCCCAGCCCCAGAAGAGCAGGGCGGCGAACATGAGGAAGGGCGGAGTTTTCACGGCATCATTCCAATGCCGCCAGTCCTGCGGCAATCTTGCCCACTTCCAGAACGTGTAGCGTGCCTTCCGCGTCAACCAGCGGACCACCCGCCCCGGAGATGCCGCCGCCGGGGGGCACCACGATCAAGACCAGGACCGGCACGTTGACGGACTTGAGCTTTTCAACGAATTTGCGGCGCGTCTTGTCCCAGGCTTGCAGCACACAGACGCAGCCGCTGATCACGGGGAGATGATTGAAGACGAGGTGCTCCAAGTCTTCAAAGGACTTGTCGGCGCAGTTCTGGACGGAGGCCAGGATTTCCAGCATCTGATCGGCCGTGCCCAGGCCGCGGCCGGCGGTAAAGCAATATGATTTGTTGCCAATAAAAAGGAGGTCCAGCAGTGATTCCTGCGTGATCACCGTGCAGGCAAACGACGCCGCCACGGAGACGGCTTCCTCGAGCACTTCGCTGCGCGGTTCGTCGGTGAACGTGTCCAGGATCAGCGCGTGCCGGACGAAAAACTCGTCCTCGAACTCCTTTACAATGGGCTTGCCGGACTTGGCCCAGCTTCGCCAGTGGATGTGCCGCAGCGGATCGCCGTGACGATAATCCCGCAGCGAAACAAATTCCTCGCTGCAGCCGATGTTGGCCGCCAGCGCCACGCCACCCTCCTGATACTTCAATTGACCCGGCAGGGCAATGGGCGGCAGCGGATAGCGCTTCGGCAAAATCAAGATCGTCCCCGGCGCTTTCATCCGGCTGAAAGCGCGGAAAATCCCGAGCGGATCCGCGCAGGCTACGGTGACGCCCGAGAAACGCAAGATACCACGTCGATGCGGCAGCAATTCCATGGCCACGGTGCCCTGCCCCAGGGCGGGCAACGGTGGGAGGTCGACCGCCTTCGCCGTGGCGAGCCGGAAGGGGCTGCGCTGACGCCGCTTCGTTACGCTGAAGGCCCGCACGTGGCGGCTTTCGCCGAGCTTGAATGCCAGCCATTCGTCGAAGCCCGGGCGCGGATCAGCCAAGTTATCCAGCAGCGTGAGACCGACCTGCGGCCGGCCCGTCAGGTTTTTCACCTCCACCTGATAGTAGAACGGCTGGCCGGCGGTGCCGAAACGCGGCAGCGACCGGATCGCGGAAAATTTGCCGCGGAAAAAAGGGCTGCATGCCATCGCAAAAATCAACAGTGCGAACAGCAGCGCGAACAACTGGTAGGAAACCGTGTTCTCGATGTCCACCCCGAAGACAGCGGCCGCCATCCAGCCGAAGACCACGCACAAACCGGCCGGAGTGAAACGCCGCAGCGACCAGTGCCACAAACCGGAAGATTGGCGGTAGCTCCAATAAATCAATTTGTAGATGAATTTCACACGCGAACACGTGCCGAGTGACCGGTGACGGGGGGCTTGGTGCGAAGCGGCGATTTCGTGTCACTCATCATGCGTCACTGGCCGCTCCTTGTTTACGCGGGCACGGGCAGTTTTTTCAGCACGGCCTCGACCACTCCGCGCTGGGTGATGCCGGAAAAACGCGCCTGCGGCTCCAACACCAGCCGGTGCGCGATGACCGAAACGGCGAGTTTTTGAATCTGCTCCGGGGCCACGAAATCGTTGCCGTCGAACAGGGCTTCGGCCTGCGCGGCTTTCATCAGCGCGATGGACGCGCGCGGGCTGGCGCCCAACTGGACGCCGCCGGCCGTGCGCGTGGCGGCCACCAGGTCCACTGCATAGCGCTTCAATTCGTCGCTGATGCGGATGTCCTCCACCACGCGTTTGAGGGTAAGCACTTCCGCGAGCGTCGCGCAGGGCTTCAATTCGTCGAGCGGATGATTGTGTTCCTGCGCGGTGAGGATGGCCACTTCATCTTCGGGCGAAACGTAGCCCAGCGCGAATTGCATGGCGAACCGGTCCATCTGCGCCTCCGGGAGGGGATAAGTGCCGCGAAATTCGACCGGGTTTTCCGTGGCGATCACAAAGAACATCTGCGACAAATCGCGCCGCTCGCCCTCGACGCTCACCTGCCGTTCGCCCATGGCCTCGAGCAGCGCCGACTGCGTGCGGGGCGAGGCGCGGTTAATTTCGTCGGCCAGCAAAATATTGGTGAACACGGGTCCTTCATGGAACTGGAACCGCTGGTCGCGCTGGTTGAAAATCGAGACGCCCAAAATATCCGAGGGCAGCAGGTCGGGCGTGAACTGGATGCGCTTGAATTGCGCGGCGATGGAGCGGGCCAGCGCCTTGGCGAGCGTCGTCTTGCCCGTACCGGGATAATCTTCCAGCAGGACGTGGCCGCCGGCGGCGAGCGCGGCGAGCAAGTGCCGGGTGGCGCCAGCCTGGCCGCGCATGATTTTGGCGATGTTGTCGGAGATTTTACGGTAAGTTTCCCGGGCAGCGGCAAATTCAGTCACAGTCATGATTTGGGTGGCGCCATTAAAGCAGCCGGAGGGCCGATTTGAAAGGTTTTACGATTGACGATTTTCGATTGACGCGGCTGCCAAGGGACCGCCGCGGATGGGCGATGGCAGAGCCTTGGCGATCGGGCGCCGCAATTAGACTTGTGATTGCGGCGCAGGCCAATGACAATCCGAGGTAATTTGAAAAAGGCATGAATCCTATACGCATTGCGGAGTTAAATGCGCTCTTGACCCGGCTGATCCAGAGCGCCGAGGGCATTTCCGATTTGATTTTTGTGGCCGGCAAGCCGCCCCAGGCCGAAATTTACGGCCGGCTCGTCATCCCGCCCGGCTGCACCGAGCCGCCGCTCGACGGGCAACGCATCGAGACCCTCGCCCACGCCATCATGGCAGGCAACGAACGGCTGATCCGCGACCTGGCCCAGACCGGCTCGTGCGACTGCAGCCATGCCCTGGACGGCGTTTGCCGTTTCCGCGTGAACATCTACCGCCAGATCGGCAACCATGCCATGGTGCTGCGCCGGCTTTCCTCCGAGGTGCCCACGATGGAAAAGCTCGAGCTGGCACCCGTCTTTTACGAAATCATCAAGGAGAAAACGGGCCTGGTCTTTGTCACCGGCGGCACCGGCAGCGGCAAGACGACCACGCTGGCCGCCCTGTTGAATGAGGCGAATCGGAACCACGAGTGCCACATCGTCACGCTCGAGGACCCCGTGGAATTCGTGCATCCCCAACTAAAATGCACCGTGAGCCAGCGCGAGTTGGGCCGCGATTTTTATACGTTTCCCGACGGCCTCCGCGCCGCCCTGCGGCAGGCGCCGAAAATCATTCTCGTCGGCGAAATCCGCGACCGCGAAACGATGGAAATTGCGCTGACGGCCGGCGAAACCGGCCACGTCGTTTACAGCACCCTGCACACCATCAGCGCCGGCCAGACGATCAACCGCATCCTCGGCATGTTCAGCCGGGACGAGGAGCAGCAGGTGCGCGAGCGCCTGGCTGGATCCCTGCGCTACATTATCAGCCAGCGGCTGGTGCCCAAAAAGGAGGGTGGACGCTTGCTGGTCACCGAGCTGATGGGCAGCAACCTGCGCAGCCGCGAGGCCATGGCGTTGGGCGAAAGCGAGAATCGCCGTTTTGCCGACATCATTGAAGCGGGCGGCACCCTGGGCTGGCACAGCTTCGAGCAATCCCTCGCCAAAGCCTTCGAAGACGATTTAATCACCGAAGAGACCGCCCTGCTTTACAGCGTCAACAAACAAATGATGTACCAGCGCGTGGATGCCATCAAAAAGCGCAGCAGCGCTCCCGAGTCCCACGGGCTGAAGATGATGACTGTGCGAAAGCGCTGAACGCCAGCAAACGTTTCACCGGTGCAGGAATCTGATTTTCCAGGCTTCTTAAAGGTTTGCAAAATTTGGTCCGCGCCCTCCACGAAAATTCCAAAAAAACAGGCATTGACATCAGGCGCATTTCTGCTTTAATAGCCAACCCTTTGCGGGATTTTTTTATGTACGCCGTTTTAGAAACAGGTAGCAAACAGTATCGCGTCGCCGCGGGCGACACGCTCGAAATTGAACGTCTCGAAACCGAGGCCGGCAAGCCGGTCACGTTCGACCGCGTGCTGCTCGTCAACAACGAGGGCAAGGTCACCATTGGTTCGCCCACCGTCAGCGGCGCCACCGTGGCCGCAGACGTCGTGGCCCATAAGCGCGACGAGAAGAAGCTCACGTATAAGATGAAGCGCCGCAAGGGCTACCGCAAGACCATCGGCCACCGCCAGGAGTTGACGGTGGTAAAAATCACCGCCATTAACGCCTGATTCGCGGATCGCTTTTAACATCCAGTAATACCATTTAACACCCACTTGTTATGGCACATAAAAAAGGTCAAGGCAGCGTCAAGAACGGACGAGACAGCGTCAGCAAACGTCTGGGCGTCAAAGAATTTGGCGGCGAAGTTGTCACCGCCGGCAGCATCATCGTCCGCCAGCGCGGCAGCAAATTCCTCGCCGGCCAGAACGTCGGCATCGGCCGCGATTGGACGCTCTTTGCGCTCAAGGACGGCGCGGTCAAATTCGACCAGAACGGCCGCCGCGTGAATATTGTGGCGACCACCACTACCACTACCACCACCACTTGAACGGCCCGCAAAAACTTTTCAGGCGAGGCCCGGCGCCTCGCCTTTTTGTTTTTGGCGGCGGCCTCATGATTTGGCTGTCACCGCGAGCGGCCACACAATCGCATTTGGACAGTTGCAAATTGACCCATGTTTGTTGACGAAGTAAAAGTTTACGCTCAGGCCGGACACGGCGGCAAAGGCTGCGTGGCCTTCCACCGCGAGGCCTTCGTGGCCAAGGGCGGCCCCAGCGGCGGCAACGGCGGCCGCGGCGGCAGCGTCATCCTTCAGGCCGACCATGACCTGAACAACCTCGTCCAGCAGTATTACGTGCCGCGGCTCATCGCCCCCGAAGGTGAAGCGGGCATGGGCAAGGGCATGGACGGCCACGCTGGCAAGGATCTGATCGTGAAGGTTCCCTGCGGTACGCTCGTCTGGTTGCTCAAGGACACCACCCCGCCCATCGAGACCAAGTCCGCCTCTGATGAGGACGAAGATGACAACGAAAAGCCGTTGCTGGCCAGCAGCACCAGCCATCGCCAGGTCCTTCGTACTTCCCGGGGCCAGGTCGCGCGCGAAATTGACCTAGGCGCCGAACCTGAGGCTGCGCCCCAGGAGGAGAAAGCTGAAATCCAGGGTGAACTTGTGGCCGACCTCACGGAGAACGGCCAGCAGTTTATTTTGTGCAAAGGCGGACGCGGAGGCCTGGGCAACCGCAATTTCGCCACCCCCCGCCGGCAGACCCCGCGCTTTGCCCAGCCCGGCGAGCCGGGCACCGAGGGCAATTACCGCCTGGAGCTTCGCCTCCTCGCCGAGATCGGCCTGGTCGGCTACCCGAACGCCGGCAAGTCCACGCTGCTAACGGCCATTTCCAAGGCGCGCCCCAAAATCGCCTCCTACCCGTTCACCACGCTGCATCCGCAAATTGGGATCCTGGAATACCCGGACTGGAAGCGCCTGACCGTGTGCGACGTGCCCGGGCTGATTGAAGGCGCGCACCAGAACGTGGGCCTGGGCCACGCCTTTCTGCGCCACATCAAGCGCTGCAAAATTCTCGTTCTGCTGCTCGACATGGCCGGCACCGACAATCGCGATCCCTGGGATGATTACAAGCAATTGCTCAAGGAACTCGCCCTGTACGATCCGGCGATGCTCGAGAAGCGGCAGCTCGTGGTGGCCAACAAGATGGATGAAGCCGTGGCCGAGGCCAATTTGAAGCAGTTCAAAAAGAAGATCAAAAAAATCCCCGTCCTGCCGATTTCCGCCGCCTTCGACCAAGGCCTGGAAAACTTCAAGAAGACGATTCGCGAAGCCGTGGAAGAGGCGTCCAAAGCTACGTAGTCTCTGCTTCCAGAAACCGCATGACCGTATCGCCGTGCTTGAGCATCTTCACTTCCACCCAGGGAGCAGCCAGTTCCAGCGTGTCCCGTTTCGTGTGGCCCAGCACAAATCTTCCGCCGGGCGCCAGCAGCCTGGGCAGGTGCGCAGCGTCGAGCAATTGCTGCGCGAAGGAAGTCGAGCGGCGGTTCACATTTTTCTCCCCGTAGGGCGGGTCGGCCAGGATCAAATCGAATTGCCGCCCGTCGGCCGCAAGCTGGTTCAGGGCGGGAAAGACATCCTGGGTGCGCACCTCCAGCATGTCGCCATAGCCGGCACCGGCCGCATTGTGGCGGATGAAGTCGGCATGGCGATGCGATCTTTCGATGGCTAGCGCGCTCGCCGCGCCGCGACTCAGGCATTCGAGGCTCAGTGCGCCGCTGCCGGCGAACAATTCGAGCACCCGCGCGCCGGCCACCCGCGCGCCCAGCGAATTAAACACCGCCTGCTTGACGAGGTCCGGCGTCGGCCGCACGTCCAGTCCCTTGGGGACCTTCAAAATCCGCCGCGCTGCCTGGCCGCCGGTGATACGCATGGGGAAAATCCAAGCAGGAAGGCGCCCGCGGAATTATTTGACCAGCGTCCGGCAGAACTTGTCGAGGCGGTCCAGGCCCTTCTCGATGTTGGCCATGCTGGTGGCATAGCTGAGCCGGATGTAGTTATCGGCCCCAAAGGCGACGCCGGGAACGGCGGCCACTTTTTCCGTTTCGAGCAACCGGGCGCAGAACTCTGACGATTTAAGTCCGGTTCCGGAAATGTTGGGGAACAGGTAAAAGGCGCCCCGGGCGTTCACGCAGGAGAGGCCCGGAATGGCATTCAGATTCTGGTGCGCGTAGCGCCGGCGGCGGTCGAATTCCGCCAGCCATTTGGGCAAGTGATCCTGGGGGCCGGTGAGCGCGGCCACGCCGCCTTTTTGCGCAAAAGAGGTTGGATTGCTGGTGCTGTGGCTTTGCACGGCATCGATGGCCCGGGCAATCGGCTCCGGGGCGGCCAGAAACCCCAGCCGCCAGCCCGTCATGCTCCAGGCCTTGGCGAAGCCGTGGACAATGATGGTGTGATCCTGGTGCGCCGGCGAGAAACTGGCGACGCTCCTGACTTTTGCCCCGTCATACAGCAGGTGCTCGTAGATTTCGTCGCTCATGATGAGGACGTTCTTTTCCACGCAAACATCGCCGAGCGCCTTGACCTCTTCGGGGGAATAGACGCTGCCGGTGGGATTGCTGGGCGAATTGAGGATAAACAGCCGGGTATTCGGCGTGATGGCGCGGCGCAAGGCCTCGGGCGTCACTTTGAATTCAGTTTGGTCAGAGGTCGGCAGAATCACGGGCCGGGCGCCGGCCAGTTTGACCATTTCGGGGTAGCTCAGCCAGTAAGGCGCCGGAATGAGGACCTCGTCGCCCGGTTCGCAGGTGGCGAAGATGGTGTTAAAGCAGGAATGTTTGCCGCCGCAGGAGACAATGATCTGGGACGGCTTATACGTGAGGCCGTTCTCGTTTTTGAACTTGGCGGCGATGGCCTCGCGGAGTTCGGGAATGCCGCTGCTGGGCGTGTACTTGGTAAAGCCGGCGGCGAGGGCCTTGGCGGCGGCGTCTTTGATGTGTTGCGGCGTGTCAAAATCCGGTTCGCCAGCACCAAAACCGACGACATCCTCGCCCGCGGCCTTCATCGCCTTGGCCTTGGCGTCGATGGCCAGGGTCAGCGATGGCGTCAATGAGGCGGCACGTTGGGAGATTTTATAATTCGTCATGCGCGGCCACAATTCTACGCACAAAAAAGTGCCGTGCAAGGCGTGATTTTCTTGGGACCAAGGGGCGAGCCGCATCAGGGCAAAGAAAAGAGCCTGACTAAAAAACCACTAAAAAAGTCAGGCTCTTAACCCTTATCCCAATCACCTACATCTATTCAGACCGGGCTGACGGGAAATCGTTCAAAGGAGTTTGAATTTTTTTCAATCTTCTTTCAAACCGCACGCGAGCGGTGTCGTGTATGTATAAAGTGTTTTAGTTGAGTAACTTAATTAAAACCACTCGGCTCTTCGCTGTTTTCGATTGAATGGGACTGGAGGACGTATGGTGGTTCAGTGATTGGAGTTCCGACGTGGGTTCCGAAAGACGCAAGCGGAGCACCTGGACACGGAAGACCCAAGATTTAAATGGTTTAACGATCACCCTCACCCCGCCCTCTCCCCCCAGGGAGAGGGTGAAACGCTCCCAGCGTTTTGGCAAAAAGTGGCCTTGCTGGTTCTAGACATCCTCTGAAGTTCCAGCGGCAGCAAAGTGAATTCCGTTGAAATCAGCGAAAAACCAAAAGCCTGCCCCGGGTAATGCGGCTCAACTTTCCGTACTCTTGGCGGCTTCAATCAATTCCCAGAATTTCGGATTTTCCTGGAGCGCCTGATCCTCGGCCATTTTAATGCCCGAGCGGAAGAGGAAATCCTTGAGGGTATGGCGGCTCAGGATGCGATGGACCAGAACGCCCAGTTGGTGGCGTTCGAAGTAGATCCGATAATCCCCGACCCGGAATCGGTGGAGCGTGTGCCCGTCGCTTTCCAGTTTGCCAAAGTCGTCGAGCTCACTGCCAATGACATGCTGGGGCAGACCCCGGAAATCACCCAGAATTTGCAACTGCAGTTCCTTGGGCATCCCCGCCAGCTCGGCGGCGCTGGTGGGCGTGAAAATGATTTGGAATGTATTCATTGACGAACGCGGTCAATCTACCCCCCGCGCGCTGGCGAGGCAACTCTCATTCCGCTGCCGGCAATGCGGGGACGAATCTGGAGACCATAAGGGTTGTGGCATTGGGCAAGGGTAAGAATGCCCGTCACCACGCGGTTGAGGGAAACGGAGCTCACGGCACTGCCGGTTGTTTGCCAAATGCCTTGGGGTCGTCCCGGTCCGGTTCCTTGAGTTCCCTTCTTTGGCGGAGAACTTCCTGCATGAGACGGTTCTGGACTGAGGCGTAGGCGGGATCTCCCAGTACGCTCTTCATTTCCTCCGGGTCTTTGTGGCGGTCGAACAGCTCCCAATAATCCACATCCGGCGCATAAAAATGCACGAGCGTGTACCGGTCGGTGATGACGCCATAATGAGGGCGAACATGGTGGTCGGCGGGATATTCATAATAATGGTAGTAAAAGGCCGTGCGCCAGTCCGCCGGCGTGCGGCCTTGGAGCAGCGGCAGGAGGCTGCGACCCTGCATCCGGTCGGGGATGGGAAGGCCAGCGGCCTCGAGAAACGTCTCCGCCAGATCGATGTGGGACACGATATCGCGGTTGACGCTGCGGGCTTTTACTTCGCCCGGCCAGCGAATGAGCAATGGCGTGCGGGCGGATTCCTGAAAAATCCAGCGCTTGTCAAACCAGCCGTGTTCGCCCAGGAAAAAGCCCTGGTCCGACGAGTAAATGACCATGGTGTTCGTCGCCAGGCCGGTTTCATCCAGGTACTTCAAAAGGCGGCCGACATTGTCGTCCACGCCCTTGATGCAACCGAGATAATCATGCATGAACCGGTTGTATTTCCATTCGACCAACTCCCGGCCGGTGAGGTTTTGCTTTAAGAAGGCCTGGTTGCGCGGGAGATAATATTCGTCCCACGGCTTTCTCTGTTCGGGTGTGAGGTCGGGCGGGTCGGCCAGTTTGCAGTCCTCGTTCATTCGCAGGGTGCGGGCGATGGTCATGTTCTGGTCATGCTCGGCCAGGCCGCGTCCCGAGTAATCGTCAAACAGGCTGTCCGGGGGCGCATAGTGGCGGCCCTGGTCGAAATCGAGGTCACGCAAGGCGGGTTCCCATTCGCGGTGCGGGGCCTTGTGCCAGCAGAACAACAAAAAGGGCCGGGCCGGGTCCCGATGCTTCAACCAATCGAGCGAAAGGTCGGTGATCAGGTCGGTGACATAGCCGGGATGCTTCACGTGTTCGCCCTCGCGAATCATCTGGGGATCGTAATAAATGCCCTGTCCGGGCAGGATTTCCCAGTGGTCAAAGCCCGTGGGATCGGTTTCCAGGTGCCATTTGCCGATGATGGCGGTCTGGTAGCCGGCCTGTTGCAGCAGTTTTGGAAAGGTGATTTGCGAGCCGTCAAACCGGCAGTTGTAATTGTTGTAAAAGCCATTGATGTGGCTGTAGGTGGCCGTGATAATGGACGCGCGGCTGGGGCCGCAGAGCGCATTGCCCACCAGGCAATGATCAAACCGCATGCCCTCGCGCGCCAGGCGGTCGAGGTTGGGCGTCTGGATGAGATGCCGGGAATCGCCATAGGCGCTGACCGCCTGCCAGGCATGGTCATCGGCCAGAATGAAGAGAATATTCGGCCGCGAAGCGGCGCCATACAGCGTGGCCGGCAACAGAATGGCCGCCGCGAGGAGCTGACGGTTTATCCGGATCATTCGTCCAATCATACAATGCCGTGGGTCACCCGGCAAATCTGCCATAAACAAGGATCATGCCAAGGCGCGCCTGCGTCCGGCAACATGGTTTAATTCATTGACTTATCGCGGGGAAAATCTAGCCTCAACGTTTCCTGACTTTGTGGGAGCTGCCAACGGCAGTGATCCCGCCCCTGGAAAGGAAGTGAGTGCATTGACAGAGATTAAACTAAAAAAAGGCGAACCGGTGGATCGTGCGTTGCGACGACTTAAGAAAAAAGTCGATCGCGAAGGCACGCTCAAGGTTGTTCGCAACCGCCGGCAATACGAGAAACCCAGCGCCGTGCGGCGCCGCAAGGAAAAGGTCGCCCGTTTCTCCGCCATGCTTGCCGCCCGTCACGCGGATGATTAAATTGAATTCGTTGAAGCGTTGAAGCGTTGGAGCGCCAGCCGGGCGGTTCGAGCTTCAACGCTTCAGTTTCCCGATGTTCCACCGCTCCCGGTTCACACGCCATGTATTCGCTTTCGACCTGCTGGAATTCCGCGCGCCACACGGATGGCCGGGCCATGCTGCGGGAGATCCACGAACTCGGCTTTGACTACGCCGAGCTGAGCCACGGCATCCGCCTCAGCCTGGTGCCGGGCATTCTCGACGCTCTCAAGGCCGGGGAGATGAAGATTTCGACCCTGCATAATTTTTGTCCCCTGCCGGTAGGTGTCAACGGCCCTTCCCCGAACCTGTATGAGTTTTCGTCCGACCGCGACCGGGACCGGCAGCTGGCGTTCAAGCACACGATGACGACGCTGGATTTTGCGGTGCGCGTGGGCGCGCCGCTGGTGGTGCTGCACTTTGGCCGCATGGATTTGAAGGACTACAGCGGCAAACTCAAGGAGCTGCTCGAACGGGGCAAGCGCGGCACCCCGGAGTTTCGCAAGCTCACCGCTGACGCCAACGCGGCGCGCGAGTCCAAAAAAAAGCGATTCTACGATCATTCGCGAGAAGTGCTGCGAGAACTGGTCAGCGAAGCCGGGAAGCGCGGCCTGAAGTTCGGCATTGAAATACGCGAAGCCGTCGAAGAGCTGCCGGTGGAACCAGACTTCAAGTCGCTGCTGGAGGAATTTCCGGCGCCAACGGTTTATTACTGGCACGACACGGGCCACGCGCAGATCAAGCAGGACCTCGGCTTCATTGACCACGCGCAATTTCTGGGCGAGCGGGCCGACCGGCTGGCCGGCTTTCACATTCACGACGTGAAATTTCCGGCGCGCGACCACTTTCCGCCCGGGGGCGGCGACATCGATTTTGCCGCGCTGAAGCCGTTCGTGAAACCGGGGCACATCAAGGTGTTTGAACTAAGCCCGAAGCTGGGGGTGGAACAGGTCCGCGCCGGCGTGGCCCACCTCAGGCAGCTTTGGGGCGAGTAGATTTACTTCCAATAGTTCCAGTCCACCTCCGGAAAGAGATTATCGCGCGATTCGATTTCGGTGAGCCAGGGCTCGTTGATGCCGGTGACGGTAAGCTGTTCGTGCAGGGCGATGAAGCGGAGCAAGTGATCCTTCACGCGGCGGCGGGCGTATTCGGGGCTGGTCTTGGCGCGCAGGATGAAGGGCCAGTCGCTGGCCTGGGCGAGCAGCAGTTCGCGCGCGGCTTGTTTCAGCGTCCGGGCCACCAAACCGTGGGCGCGGGGATATTGCCGGGCCAGTTCGGTCATGCGTTCCTGTGCCACTTGCAGGTGCGGGTAAATCCACTCGTTTGATTCATTGAGCCACACGCGCCAGTAACCCTCCTCGCCCCACGAGGACGCGCCGGGCGTGGCAATTTGATTGGTGGGATGGAGCCGTAGATAGCCGCGGGGTGTGATCAAGGACAGCGTGGATTGCTGCTCCTGGCAGAGCTTGCGCACGAGGAAGTCGAGAAATTCCGGGCCTTCATACCACCAATGGCCGAACAATTCGGCATCGTAGGGCGCGACGATGATCGGCGGCCGGTCGAGGATGCTTTCCAGCTTGCGGACCTGCGCGACGCGTTCGTCGAGGAAATGCCGGGCATGGTCACTGGCGGTGGCCAGGGCGTGGTCCCGCTGGTAAATTTGTTTCTCGCCGACGCCGGTAATGCGGTAGTACTTGATGCCGGTGAACCCGCGGTTGTCCGGCGACGGCAGATGTGGCCGGACGTAATCGAAGTCCAGATCGAAGCCGATGTCGCGGTAGAAATCGCGGTATCGCCAGTCACCGGGATAGCCTTCGTGCTTGCTCCAGACCTGGCGGGAGGAATCGAAATCGCGTCCGAAGGCCGCCACGCCGTTGGGCGCGTAGATGGGGGCGAAGGTGCTGTAGCGCGGGCGCGGGGTGGCGTGCAACAGGCCATGGGTATCGAGAATGAACCAGCGGATGTTCGCCTCCTGCAAGAAATCCTCGACGCCGGCCGAATAGGCGCATTCAGGCAGCCAGATGCCGGAAGGATCGCAGCCGAAACAACTGCGGTAATGGTCGCGGGCGGTGAGGATTTGTGCGCGGACGGAAGGCGGATGATTGCCCAGCAATGGCAACAGGCCGTGCGTGGCGGCGGTGGTGATGATTTCCAGCGTGCCCGCGTCCTGCAACAGCCGGAAGGCCTGCACGAGGTCGCCATTGTATTGCCGCCAGACCTCGCGCGCCCGCACGAATTTGTCGTGATACATCCAGGCGAGATCGCGGAAGGCGCGGTCCCAATGCGTGCGATGAATTTCCTTTTCCGCGAGGTCAATGAGGCCGTCCAGATGCCGCGCGTAACGCTGACACAGCAACGGGTCGCGCAGCATGAAGCAGAGGGTGGGCGACAGCGAGACAGTGAGGCGGGCGGGCAGGCCGTCGCGCAGCCAACCGTTGAAAATCTGGATGAGCGGCAGATAGGTTTCGGTGATGCCCTCAAAGAGCCAGCTTTCCTCAAGGAATTTTTCGTGCTCCGGATGCCGTACAAACGGCAGGTGCGCGTGCAGGACCAATGAGAGATAGCCGGGCATGTCGCAATAAAATTGTTAGAGGTCCAATATGTCCGAAATCCAATCGGCAATGGCCCGCGCGCGAAGGAGCACCACGAAACCAATGAGGGACGGGACCAGGCGCACCAGGAGCGGAATAAGTCGCACCGGGACACGGCGGCCCGGGATGGAGCAACTGGCCCAATACAGGCCCAGTTCCAGGATGGTGACGACAATACAAAGGACGCCGATCAGCCGGACCAGCGTCATGGCTCCGCGTTGGGGCGCGTCCATGGCCTCAGAGACTGGCGGCTACCGGGGGCTTGAGTGAGGGGTCTTGCGGCGTGGCGCCGACTTCGCCGAGATATTCGGTCGAGCGGCTAAACTTCAGTTCCGCGGCGCGTCCATCGGTGCCGTCGGCGGAAACGGCGATGGCCGGCAGGTCATATTGGCCGTCGGGCAAGGCAAACCGGAAGCTGAAGGTGCCGTCGGAACGCAGTTTGATTTCATGGCCGCCGAGAGTGACTTTGGCGCTGGGCTCGGTGGCGCCGTAAATGATCAATTCGGCGTTCACGCTAAACCAAAAGCCCCTGGCCTTCTCTATCTGGCCGCCAAACGGGCTGGTGACGCTGGATATACCGGAGGGAGCCGGGGCAGCACCGGGAAGGCCGACCCCAAAGGCGGTCAGCGGCGAGGTGACTTCCTGGGCCACGCGGCGGCGGATTAGTTCCGTGATTTCAAGGGAACCCATCCAAATGCGGCGGGTCTGGTCAATATTAATGACGCGGGCGAGGGCTTTTTCCTGTTCCGGTGTCCAAACGCGCGCCTGGCCGGGCTGGCTGGAGGGCGAAGGGGCAACCGAAGAGAAACCGGAGGAGGAAAACCGCGGCAGATCGGGATGGCCGTGCCGTCGCAACTCTTCAATGGCCACTGCCAAGGGCAGGTTCTCGCGAACCGCTTCCTCAATGATCTGCATCAATTTCGCGAAAGGAAACTCGAACGGGATGGTGGCGAATTCCGCTTCGGCTTCGGCGGAAACGGCATCGGGCGGGGTGAGCGTGCCACTGGACAGGGCGACGCGCATCCATTTGCCGAGGGCAGAGTAATAGCCCAACTCGGCGGCGTAGGAGTTTCCGGCCCGTTCGACATGTGCAAACCAATGGCGTGATTCTGGATGCACATGGATCTCATAAGCTGGATGGCCTTCAATTTTGCCGGCGTAAACGCGGAGAATCAGGTGTCCGTCGGTGGAGGCGGCATTGAGTTCCTTTTGCTGTTCGGACGTAAGGTCCCAGTTTGCGTAGAGCCAGTGGGGATCACGAGCGGTCAGAAAGAGCTTTTTGGTGCCATAGCTTTGCGGCAGTTCGCCACCCGAAAAACTTTGGGCGGGCGGGGTGGCGCCGAGTGAGAATTTTTCTCCCGGCCCGCTGACGGGCGGCACCGACGGGGCATCCCCCTCCAGCAAGATGGGGGGCACCTCGATTTTCTTTTTGCGGGTATAGCTCCGCCTCACAACCGTGGCGGCATTTACTTCCACCTTTTCGACTTTTGGATCTTCGACGCCGTTTTTTCTGGCCGGCTTCGGGGGGGCGGTCTTTTCCGGGGAAGGTTTGGCGGGAGTGGGGGCGGCTCCTAGTATTTTTTTGACGGTGTCCACGGCGACATCAAGCAGGGGTTTACGGGTGGCGCGGATTGGCTTTGACTTGGGCGTTTCCGAGGCAGCGGGAGGCGGAGCCGGTTCGCCGGAGCGAGCCGGGCGGGCACGCTCAGATTTGCCTGGGACTTTGGGGATTTCCGACCCGGATGCTGGATTTTTTTTCATGGCAGCAATTCCTTGTTTGGCCAATACATTGCCGACGACATCCTACCCTCGTAACTGGCGGGAAGCAACTCGTTTGCATCATTTTTATTTCTCAACTAATTCCCGCTTGCTCGCGGATACGTTGTGATGATATGTTGGTGAGAGGTTCTGCCTTGAATCACGAATCATGATCGCCGCCCAGACCAAAAATGCCAGCCCGACGGTGTTCGTCGTGGATGATGAACCGATGCTGCTGGAGCTGGCTGAGGCCATTCTAATGCCGTTGGGCTACCAAGTGCGGACTTTTCGCGATCCCGAGCTTGCCCTTAAGGAGTTTCCCAATGCGCGACCCGAAGTCGTGATCACCGATTATGCGATGGGCCGCATGAACGGGATGGATCTTATCCGCGAATGCCGGCGGCTGAACCCGCGGCAGAAGATGATTCTCCTGAGCGGGACGGTGGATGAGCACGTTTTTGCTGATGCGCCCGTAAAGCCTGACCAGTTTTTAACCAAGCCTTATCAGATCCAGGAGCTGGCCGAACGCGTTCGGTCGCTGATCATGGCCGGATAGGCAGTCCGGGGCGGCCCGACAAGGACGGGCTGGCCGGCTGTGACACGTGGCGGGACTATGTCCAACCCAACACTAAAACAAATCAAACCATGAAAATCAAAATCATTCTCAGCATCCTGCTAATATTGGTAATTCTCTGTGTGGTCGTGCTGTTGGTGGTCGGCACGCATCTGGGTGACATCGTCAAGACCGTCATGGAAACCGTGGGACCCAAGGTCACCCAAACCACCCTCACTGTGGATAATGTAAATGTTTCGCTCCTGAGCGGTTCCGCGAGCGTCAAAGGTTTGACCCTGGGCAATCCCGAAGGCTATAAGGCGCCGCAATCCATCACGGTTGGCAATGCTTCCGTCAGCCTGGAACCCCGTTCGGTGCTGGCCGACAAAGTGGTCATCCATTCCATTGAACTGAAGGCGCCGGAGATCACGTTTGAAGGCAATCCGCTCGGTGAAAATAATCTCACGAAAATCATGGCCAACGTGAATGCCATGACCGGCCCGGCGGACCGGGCCGCCACCAACGCCCCGGCGGCCGCCACTCCGGCCGAAAAGAAGGCCGGCAAGAAGCTGGAAGTGGACGACTTTGTCATCACCGGCGCCACGGTCCACGCCAACATCACCGGCTTGCTCAACCAGGTGGTCACCCTGCCTTTGCCAGACATTCATCTCACCGACCTCGGCAAAGGCACCGACGGCATCACGGCCGCGGATCTGACGCAAAAGGTCTTGAATGAAATTACCGTGCAGACCATTAAGAGCCTGGCGACCTACGCCACTGGCGTGGTCAAAGACGCGGGCAACGCGGCGCAGGGCGCCCTCAAGGGCGTGCTCCAGAACTCCAATAATGCCGTTGGCGACAGTGTGGATAAATTGAAGAAGGGCTTGGGCAATTTGTTGGGCAAATAGCCTCCCATTGGTGATTGGCCAACCGGCGGTCTGGGCCGGGCAGCAGGCGCCTGCCGATGGACTGAATTGGTGCCGGGAGGGCGAGCTTCAGCCCGCTTAAATGTCTGTTTGCAAGGTGGCGTCCGATTAATGTTTCAGCGAATGCAAATAGGCAACGACTGCCAGGGCGTCCTCATGGTTGAAGCGGTACTGCGGCATGGGGGCCATGGCCAGTTTCCCGACCGCATTGGTGCCGGTCTCCAGGAACCGGACGGCCGCGGCGTCGGTGGCATAGCCCGGGAGACCGGCGATGGGCGGAGCAATGGCGGCGAACGGCATGGGGTGATCCGGCTTGAAGCTGATCAGTTCGCCCTGCAGCCATTGCGAGCGGTCAAACTCGCCATCACTTCGGCGGGGCGAATGGCAATCTCCACACATGCCAATGCCCTCGACAAGATATTGGCCGCGCGCAATTTGATCCGCGTCCGCGGCGGGCGCGCAAGCCCCGGACGCGAAAACAACGGCAGCGGCAAGATATGGAATCGTGCTTCTAAACTTCATATTTACTCATGTAACGGCTCGAAGAGTCGGTGGCAAGTGGAAAGGGTGCGGCTCATGGCGGACCTGAGTACGCTTTATGGGAAGCCCCGACCTCCAACATTGGATGCACATTGAGGCCATGAACGCGCATGCTGGGAGCGCCGGTCTCCGACCCGGCTCGATCCTATTGCAGCCATCCAACGAGCCGGGTCAGAGACCGGCGCTCCAAAGAAAAACGGCGCAGACTCACAGGTCTGCGCCGTTTGGTTCCTGGTTCTCCTGGCGGGTGGCCAATTATTTCTTGCCCTTCTTGGGGATCGGCACCGAGGCGATGGTTTGCAGAATGCGGCCCGCGATCTTGTAGGGGTCGCCCTGGGAATTCGGCCGGCGGTCTTCCAAATAGCCGCGATAGCCGCTGGGAATGAAGGTCTGGGGAAGCCGGACGGAAGCGCCGCGATTGCCGACGCCGAAATTGAATTTGTCAATGGACTGCGTTTCATGCAGGCCGGTCAGGCGCAGATGATTGTCCGGGCCATAGACGGCAATGTGTTCGTTCTTGTATTTGTCGAACGCGGCCATGAGCGCCTCGAAGTATTCCTGGCCGCCGACTTCGCGCATGTGTTCGGTGGAGAAGTTCGTGTGCATGCCGGAGCCGTTCCAGTCCACGTCCTTGCCCAGCGGCTTGCAATACCAGTTCACGTCGACGCCATATTTTTCGCAGAGGCGCATCAGGAGGTAGCGGGCAACCCACATCTGGTCGGCGGCATTCTTGGAGCCCTTGCCGAAAATCTGGAATTCCCACTGGCCCTTGGCCACTTCGGAATTGATCCCTTCGTGATTGATGCCAGCCTCGAGGCAGAGGTCGAGGTGGGTGTCCACAATCTCGCGGGCAATGCAGCCGACGTTCTTGTAGCCGACGGCGGTGTAGTATTCACCCTGCGGCGGGGGGAAGCCGCCACCGGTCGGGAAGCCGAGCGGTGCGCCGTCCTTGTAGAGAAAATATTCCTGTTCGAAACCGAACCAGGCACCGGGGTCATCGGGAATCGTGGCTCGGCTGTTGCTCGGATGCGGGGTCTTCTTGTCGGGCATAAACACCTCGCACATGACGAGCGCGCCGTTCTTCTTGGTGGCGTCGGGATGGACCGAGACGGGCTTGAGCATGCAGTCGGAAGTTTTGCCCTCGGCCTGGCGGGTCGAACTGCCGTCGAAGTTCCACCAGGGGAGCTCTTCAAGTTTCGGGAATTTCGCGAACTCCTTGAGGGTTGTCTTGCCACGGATGTTGGCAACGGGTTCATAGCCGTCCAACCAGAGGTATTCTAATTTATATTTAGCCATTTGAGTGCGTGATCGGTTGTTGTTATCTAGACCGGTTCGTCCCGGGTGCGTTCGTGCGCCGGTGGAACCTTGTGTGAAATGGTTTTAGCAGGGCCGATGCCAGATCGCAAGCTCTTTGCTTTCGGGCATGGGCAAAACTCATTTTCCCCCACAAAAGCAATGGTTTTCTGATGCAAGAGGTTGTTCACAAAACGGCCCGGAGCGCGGGCGGCAAAAAAAACGCTGTGGAATTTTGCCCGGGCTGGACAAAATGCGGCGGACTTGCGTCGGGGAAAAAATCGGCAATAGTGATAAGGAAGAGACAGTTCGGCCAGCCCGAGCCCCATGCTAAAAGTCAAAGACACACTCCGCGCCACGGTCCATCTCAGTTTCGATGGCCGGGTGCTCAAGGCCTACCACGGGCCGGACGCGGCCAAACGATTTGCCAACGAGGTGCGTGTGCTGCGCCATCTGGAGGCGCGCGGCTGCAACTTCGTGCCCCGCCTGCTTGAGGCCGACCAGAAAAACCTCTGCATTGTGACCACCAACTGCGGCGCCCGCGTGGAACACATTGATGAAGAACGCGCCCGCCAGTTGTTCGCGGAACTGGGGAAGTTTGGCGTTCGCCATGATGACGCCGACCCGCGCAACATCACCTATCGCTTTGCCGACGGACGGTTTTGTTTGATTGATTTCGAGTTCGCCGCCATCCTGCCCGACAACCCAAGATCGTGATGAAGGAAAACGCGTTTCCGCAGAAGCCCGCCCAGCCCGCCCCGGTTTTGCAGTGGTTCGGTTGCACAGATATTGGCCGGGTCCGCAAGAACAACGAGGATGCCTTCCTGGGCCTGCGGTTCAACGCCCGGGAGGTTCACCGGCTCGGCAAATTTGGCCTGGCCCCGGTGGCGGAGCATGATTTCACGTTTGCGGTCTGCGACGGCATGGGCGGTGCGAAGGCCGGCGAATATGCCAGCCAGATTGCCGTGGAAAAAATCACCACCTTGCTGCCCCGCGCGTTCCAGAGCGCGGCGACCGGGTTCAACGCCGATTTCGAGGACGTGCTGGAGGAACTTTATTCACAGGTGCATCGGTCGCTGGTCTATCTGGGCTGGGCGTATGAGGAGTGCCACGGCATGCAAACGACGATGAGCCTGGTTTGGTTCCGGCCCGGCTCGATGTATTTTGGCCACGTCGGCGACACGCGAATTTATCTGTTGCCGGCGGGCAAGGATGAGCTCAAGCAGCTCACGGAGGACGACACTCACGTCGGCTGGCTGCTTCGCAACGGCAAGCTCACAGACTATGAGGCGCGCACGCATCCGCGGCGCAATGTGCTGCAAAAGGCGCTGGGCGGAGAGAATCGGTATGTGGACCCGCAGGTGGGTGCGGTGAGCAGCGGCCCGGGGGATGTCTTTCTGCTGTGTTCGGACGGGATGAGCGAAGGACTCTATGAACACCAGATACTGGATATTTTGAAGGTTACCAAGCCTGGGTTTGATCCGGCCAGAACCCTCGTGCAATCAGCGGTTAAGGGCGATGGCAGGGACAATGCCACGGCGCTGGTCGTAAGGGTGGTGTGACGCGCGCCGCGAGGGCGTGCGCTTGCCCTGTGTTTCTTGTCACCCGTCGCCCGTCGCGTGTCACACAAAGTAAAACGGCGGGCAACTTGCGTTGCCCGCCGCGTGTGACTCAAGCCGGAATCAGGCCAAATCGTGGTAGCCCACTTCGCCGTGTTCGGATTCGTCGAGACCGGTGATTTCGACTTCTTCCGTGGGACGCAGGCCGACGAGCAGCTTGGTGACATAGGCGATGACCGCCGTGCCCACCACGCTCAGGATAATGGTGATCACCACCGCCTTGCATTGTTCCCAGACCAGCGGTTGGAACAGATTGTCGGTGACGTATTTGCTCATGTTGGTGGCGAAGTTGGGATTCGCCGCATTGCGGGCCAGCATGCCGGTCATGATGGCGCCCGTCGTTCCGCCGATCGCGTGAACGCCGAAAGTGTCGAGCGCGTCATCATAACCGAACCAAGCCTTGACCTTGTAGCACATGAACCAGCAAATGGTACCGGCCGCGATGCCGATCCAGATCGAGCCTTGCGGGGTGACGTAACCGCAGGCAGGCGTGATCACAACCAGGCCCGCCACGGCACCAGAGCAGAAACCGAGCACGCTCGGCTTGCCTTTGACAATCCACTCCCACATGGGCCAGACGAAGGAGGCGACGGCCGTCGCGATGGTCGTGGTGGTGAAGGCGTTCGCCGCAATGACGTCACCGGCCAGCGCGCTGCCGGAATTGAATCCGTACCAGCCGACCCACAGCATGCCAGTGCCGATGAAGGTCAGCACGAGGCTGTGCGGGGCGAAGTTCTCCTTCCCCCAGCCTTTACGCTTGCCGAGAATCAAGCAAAGCGTCAGCGCCGAATAGCCGGAGGTCATATGCACCACGGTACCGCCGGCAAAGTCCATGGCGTGAATCTTCGCGCCCGCGTTCCACACTCCGTTCATCGCGCCGTTGATGCCCCAGACGGCGTGGCCCTGGGTGAAATAGACGATCAACATCCACAAGGTCATAAACACGAAGATGGCCTTGAACTTCATGCGTTCCGCGATGGAACCAATGATCAGCGCCGGGGTGATGATGGCGAACATCAACTGGAACATGGCCACCACGTTTTCAGAAACCCAGTAGGAATAATTTCCGTTGGGCGCCGAGGTGACATTCTTCAGCATCCAGCAGATCATCGGGCTGCCCACCCAGCCGGTAAGCAAGTCTTCCTTGCCCATGGAAGCCCACCGGCTGGCGGCGTCCGAGCCGCTGCCCGAGCCACCGAAGATCATGCCGTAGCCGACGAACACCCAGAGGATGGTGACGAGGCCGGTGATGAGGAAACATTGCGCGAGGACGGACAGCACGTTTTTCTTGCGCACCATGCCGCCGTAGAACAGCGCGAGACCGGGCAGCGTCATGAACAAAACCAGCGCCGTGCTGGTGAGCAGCCAGGCGTTATGACCGGCGCCGGGATAGGATACATTGGTTCCGGGGGCGGTGCTGTTGGACAGGTTCGTGTTGATGATGGAAGGGCCCAGGGCAAAATTCACGGTCCAGTTGCCATTGGTGTCCTTGTACGGAGCCGTCGGGTCTGAATTTGCAAAATACGCTTCGACGGACTCGAGACGTTGTTCCACAGACGGACCGTTGGTCAGAGCCGGGGTTGCCGGCGCGGCATTGGTGGCGGCCGGCGCGGCAGCCGGAGCATTCGTGGCCGCTGAATTGGTATCATCGGCGCGCAACTTGGTTACGCAGAGTGCCGCGGCGGCAATCAAACCGAGGGTCAATAAGTATTTTTTCATTGGTAGTTCGCTAGTTCGAGTGAGGTTTTTGCGTTCAGGTTAAACAGCCGAGTCTCCTTTTTCCTCGGTGCGGATGCGGATGGCGTCTTCGATTCCCGAAACGAAGACCTTGCCATCGCCAATCTTGCCGGTCTTGGCGGCCTTGATGATGGCGCTGACCGCCGCGTCTTTCTGGCCATCGGCCACAACGATTTCGAGTTTGATTTTGGGCAGAAAATCCACGGTGTATTCGCTGCCGCGATAGATTTCCGTGTGGCCTTTTTGCCGGCCAAAGCCCTTGACCTCGCTGACGGTCATGCCTTCGATGCCGATCTCACTCAAGGCATCCTTGACCTCTTCAAGTTTGAACGGTTTGATGATCGCTTCAATTTTTTTCATGGTTTATTGGTGTTTGAACAGCACTCCGGCCAAGCAAGCGCGGCACGCGCAACTGCTTCCGCCCGCCCCAGCGGGCAAAATTGTCCAACCGCGACGGGTTGTGTTTGGCACTCGCGGGTGGCTTTAGCAACGGCGGTGCCAACTCAATCCCGCCTGTGCCACAAAATGATTTTCTCCTTATTTAACGCGGGTTCTATCGGTGATGGATTTTTTTAGACAGCCCGAAACCGGCTTTCGCTTGCAGCTTTTTATCCAGCGGAAGAATTTTTCGCCAGCAGCGGGGAGGCGCGGTCGTCGTTTTTATGTGTGGCCGGGAGGACTTTTCAATCGCATTGTTCTTGACCCGCCGGCGAACCGCGAAAATAGTGCCCTTGTGAAATCCATTGCCTTAAACATTTTCACGCTTCCGGCGCTTCGCACGGCGGGAGGCGGTCACGCTGCGCCACCCAGGCTGCGCCTGTCGTTTTCAATTTTAATTGCTGGATTTATTATGTCGTCAACACTTTCAGGATTGGCCCAGGCCAGTGCCGGCGGCGGGTGGACAACACTCGGGGCGATGTCCGCACCCGCCTGGGACGGGAAGACCTTGCGGTGGGAGAGTGGACAGGGCATCCTGGCCATCACCCCGCTGTCCGACGATGTTGTGCGCGTGCGTTTTACCACCGCGCCAGCGTTTGGCCGCGATCATTCCTACGCGATTGTGAACCGGGCTCTGGAAGCCGCGACGGTCAAGACGGAAATGGGGCCGGAGGCGACCTTGCTGACCACGGCGTCGCTGAAAGTGACCGTCCGGCACTCGCCCCTGAGAATCTCGTTTGCCAGCCTGGCCGGGGAGGTTCTGGACGCGGACGACTCGGCGCGGGGGCTTTCCTTCGCCGGTACGGAGTTTCGCATCGCCAAGCAACTGCGCGACGACGAGCACGTCTATGGCTTTGGCGAAAAATGCGGCCGGCTCGACAAGCGGGGCCAGCAGCTTGGCGGCTATAACTATGTGATGTGGAACTCCGATACGCCGGCTTACGATTCCGCCACCGATCCGCTGTACGTGGCCGTCCCCTTCTTCATGGTCACGCACCAGGGGCAGGCGCACGGCATTTTTCTGGACAACACGTGGCGCAGTTTTTTCGATGTGGGCCGCGAACAGCCGGGCTTGCTGACCTTTGGCGCCGACGGCGGCGACGTGGATTATTATTTCATCAACGGCCCCGGGCCCCGGAAGGTCATCGAGCGCTACACCGCGCTCACGGGACGGATGCCGCTGCCGCCGTTGTGGTCGCTGGGCTACCAGCAATGCCGCTGGAGCTACTATCCCGAGGCGCGGGTGCGGCTGCTGGCGGACACGTTCCGGGCGAAGCAGGTGCCCGCCGATGCCCTATGGCTCGACATTCACTACATGGACGGCTACAAGCCGTTCACCTGGGACCCGCAGCGTTTTCCGAATCCAGCCAAAATGATTGCGGATTTGCGCGCCCAGGGATTCCGGCTGGTGACCATTCTGGATGGACATCCGCCGGCCTTGAAGGGTTATGCGCCCTACGAGTCGGGCCTCGCCGCCGGTCACTTTGTCAAATTGCCGGACGGAAAGGTGTTTGAAGGGCCGGTGTGGCCTTCGCAGGCCGAGCGGGAACCCGCGCCGAGCGTATTTCCGGATTTCAGCCGGCCGGCCACGCGTGATTGGTGGGGTGGCCTGTATGGGAGCCTGCTCGAGGTCGGCGTGGCCGGCATCTGGAACGACATGGATGAGCCCTCCGTATTCGACACCCCCAACGGGACCATGCCCATGGACGTGGTTTTCGACAATGAGGGTGAACCGGCCAACAGTCGCCAGATGCACAATCTTTTTGGCCAGTTGATGAGCCGCTCGACCTTCGAGGGTTTGAGCCGGTTGCGCCCGGAGGAGCGGGCGTTCGTGCTCACGCGGTCCACATTTGCGGGCGGCCAGCGTTATGCGGCAGTCTGGACGGGCGACGCCTCGGCGGACTGGTCTTCGCTGCGGCAATCCGTTTCCATGTTGATGGGGCTGGGCATTTCTGGATTTCCTTTTGTGGGCAGCGACATTGGCGGGTTCGTGCGGATGCCGTCGGCGGAACTGTGCACGCGCTGGCTGCAGGTCGGTGTCTTCAGTCCCTTCATGCGCATGCACACCGAAATCGCGACGCCGGACAAGGAGCCGTGGTCGTTTGGGTGGCGCTACGAAGCAGTCAACAAGGCGGCCATTGAGCTGCGTTACCAACTGCTGCCCTATATTTACAATGTGATGCAGCAGGCCAGCGAAACCGGCGTGCCGGCGCTGCGGGCGCTGTTGGTGGACTTTCCCGATGACGAAAAGACAGCCAAAGCCGACGACGAGTTCCTGTTTGGCGATGATTTGCTGGTGGCGCCGGTCTTATGGGAGGGCGCGGACGAACGGGATGTCTATCTGCCCGCCGGCGAGTGGTTTGATTATTGGACCGGCCAAAAATACGCGGGCAAGGCCACGATTCATAGGCCGGTAACGATTGATTCGATTCCCCTGTTTGTGCGCGGTGGCGGGTTTGTCTTTCGCCAGCCGGTGGTTCAGCACACGGGCGAAATGCCGGGGCAGCCGCTGGGGGTGCTCGTGGCGCCGGCGGCGGCGTCTGAAGGATCGCTGTACGAGGATGACGGTAAAAGCCTGGCTTACCGGCAGGGTGAATTCATGAAACGTACGTTTCGTCAGACTCGCGACGCGGCCTCCTGGGTGGTTGCAGTGGGTGCGCCGGCAGGGACGTATCGCCCGGCCAAGCGCGACTTGGTTTTGGAAACGTGGCTGGAACATGAGCCCAACGCGGTCAGCGCGCAGGCCAACGGGGCGGCGGCCAGCGAGACGTTGGCGCGTATGAGTCCCGCCGAGCTGGCAAAAGCACCCCGCGGCTGGTCGTTCGCTGACGGGTTGGTGACGTTAAAGGACAATGATCGTTTTGAGGCAGCGCGCTACACGGTTCAGTTTTGACCAGAGTGGAGCGCCGAGCATTGCTCGGCCCGGGCTAATTAAAGCGTGTCGCTCTCCGGACGGATAGTGGTTGGTCGGGGACCACCTGATTCTTCTTCAGGTTTTCCACACGTTGAGGCGCGCGGGCCGAGCAATGCTCGGCGCTCCGTTGCGGAGACGGACACGCCGGGTCGCGCTTGGTGGTCCACGCGTTGAGACATACCGGCCGAGCAATGCTCGGCGCTCCGGCAGCGATCCAGTTTATGGTACCAAGCCATCGGGAATGATCAGCCGGCGGTATTGGTCCCTAAACCGGGCGCTGCTGGACGGCCCCTCTGGCAAGCCAAGCCTGGCTTTGATTGGGTTGCTTTCAATATCGTGAGCCGCTTTCTGCTCCTGCTCCGGGTTGCGCATGAAGCTGTCCCAGTATTCGCGCTGCCAAAAGGAACCGTCGCGACCCAGAATGCGATTGGCTTGGAGAGCCATAATGGACTTCCAGTTTTGAAGGATTTTGGCAAGCAGCCAATCCCAGACGTGGACAAGCACGTGGAAATGATTTGGCATTACGCACCAAGCAAGCAACTCATATCGCTTGTGATGGTGAAATAAAGATGCCCGCTCAACGGCTTGGGCAATCTGGGGCAGGCGTAGCCAGCATTCGCCAAAGCCGCGGTCCAGGTATGATTCCAGCTCCTTGCGGCGTGCCCGGGTATCCTCAATCTCCAGCAGATGTTTCCATTCGGAGCGCCGGGAAGCAGGCAACGAATTCACCAATCTCAACGTGATAAATTGAACCAATCCGGGCTTGTCGCAATGCGGAAGATAACCGCGCTCGTGCCAGCCGAGAAAGCCATGGGCACGATCTTCGGCGGTGAGCGGCTCGTCCCACCGGTTCTTTTCGTAAACCAGTTCACGGAGGTACTCGCGTTTTCCAGCCGGCGGGCGCTTCAATTGCGGCATAGGAGCGCCGAGCATTGCTCGGCCCGGATTGATTAAAGCATATGACCTTCCCGCCGGGCAATAGTAGGTTGGCAGCGCCTGGCCCACTTTTCAGTCGTTCCACGCGTTGAGGCGCGCGGGCCGAGCAATGCTCGGCGCTCCGGTGCGGGGACGGTCACGCTGGGCCGCGCTTGAGGTTCCACGCGTTGGGGCACACGGGCCGAGCAATGCTCGGCGCTCCGGACGCGCACTCACTCACGGGAACGGTTGTCGTAGAGTTCCTTCGACAATTGTTCCAACTGTTTCCGCTGGGCAGTCGAAAGGCTTTCGAGACCATCCCGCGAAATCTTGTCCAGCAGCTCATCCATTTGGGCGATCTTTTGGTTACGCTCGCGGTTTGCCTCATATCGGCGCGCCCGTTCGCCGCCCGCCGGCTCTGCTTTGTTTTTAAACGGCCACTTAAAGCAGCAAAGCGGGTCGCGAATCAAAATGACCAGGATGATCGACGACAAGATCATTACCGCCGCAAATGTCCCGGGAGCCGCCCGGATCAATCGCGGATACATCGCGGCTGCCACGAGAAGACCGACCATGGCGCCGCCGAGATGAGCATCGTGGCCGAGGTTGCCGGCCTGGCGGCGGTGGGCGGCGAATGAGCCCACGAGGAAGATGGGCGCATATAAATAACCGGGCACGCCGAAAGGGAACGGGAACATGATGATGTTGTTCCCGGGCATCAGGAAAATGGACGCGAAAATAATGCCGCAGACGCCGCCGGACGCCCCCAGCGCCCGGTATTCGTGGTGGCGATGAACGATCAGCGACAAGAGTGAGCCGCCGACAATCGAGGAGCCGTAAATCAGCAGCAGGGTCCCGGCTCCGTAGAGCGATTCGATGATCCGGGCGAAACTGAAGAAGCTGAAGGCGTTGAAGGCAAAGTGCAGCCAGTCGAGGTGAATCAGGCCGGACGTGAATATCCGGTGGTACTCCTTGCGCACCAGAATGGCCTGGGGATCAAACATCCAACCCTCGCGCAGGTCCGGCCGTTGAAACGCGTAAATTGTGGCCAGCGCGGTGATGATCAGGACGGCAATGGTCGCGGGGGCGTGCATCACCACATGGAGCGCCGGTCTCCGACCCGGCCCGTTGGAAAGGTCAACCGCCGATATTCATCCCTGAACCGCGCGCTGCTGAACGGCCCCTCTTCGGGCAGGCGGCAAAGCTCGGCCTTGAGCGGGTTGTTTTCAATGTAGTGAATGGCTTTCTGCTCCTGCTCTTCGTCGCGCAGGAAGGTGTCCCAGTACTCGCGCTGCCAGCGCAATTGGAGCGCCAGTCTCCGACCCGGCCCGTCGAACTTCGGATCGCCGTCGAGCCGGGCCGGAGACCGGCGCTCCGTCATGACATCCACCGCCTGTGTGGCGATAAATCGTTTCCAACTTTGCATGATCTTTCCCAACGGCGTCATTCGCACGTTTACGAGCACATGAACGTGGTTGGGCATCACGCACCAGGCCTGAAGGTCATAGCGCTCTCTGTGAAAATGCAGCAAAGTTGTTTCGGCAAGTTCTGCGACGCGTGCCTCCCGCAGCCGGCATTCTCCTACGCCGCGATCCAAGTACTCCTCTAGTTTCAGGCGGCGATCTCGGATATCCACAAGCTTTAGCAGATGTTCCCACTCAGCGCGCCGGCTGGCCGGCATTGAATCGTGGAGGCGGATGGTGACCAACTGAGTCAGATTTGGAAAATCACAATGGGGCAGATAGCCACGTTCGTGCCAGCCAAGAAAGCCCAAGAGACGCTCGTGCTCGGTCAACGACCGCGACCACCTGTCCTTGTTTTCGACTAAACGGCGAAGATGTTCGCGCTTGGAACGAGTCGGCGTAACCATGCGAGTGGTGTAACAAAGGCGCGGTTTGGATGCGAGCGCAATTGGACCGCCGGGCTCCGACCCGGCCTGATGGCAGTCCAAATTCCAACGCGCCGGGTCGGAGACCGGCGCTCCGGCACTAAGCCTTCGCGACCAACTGGCGCAGGACGAACGGGAGAATGCCGCCGTGCTGGTAGTAGTCGATTTCGATGGGCGTGTCGATGCGGCAGCGGACGGGAACATTTTCCACGCTGCCGTCCTTGCGCGTGATCTGGAGCACCAAGTCCTGCTGCGGTTTCAGATGTTCATCGAGCCCCACGAGGTCGTAGCTCTCCGAGCCATCGAGCTTGAGGCTGGGCGCCGTGGTGCCGTCCTTGAATTGCAGGGGCAGCACGCCCATGCCGACGAGGTTGCTGCGGTGGATGCGCTCGAAACTCTGCGCCACCACGGCTTTCACGCCGAGGAGGTTGGTGCCCTTCGCGGCCCAGTCACGGGACGAACCGGTCCCGTATTCCTGCCCGGCAATGACGATGAGCGGCGTGCCGCGCCTCTGGTATTCGAGCGAGGCGTCGTAGATGGAGAGCTTGCGGCCTTGGGGCTGGAGGATGGTGTCGCCGCCTTCCTGGCCGGCGAGCATGAGGTTTTTGATCCGGACATTGGCGAAAGTGCCGCGGGTCATCACGCGGTCGTTGCCGCGGCGCGAACCGTAGCTGTTGAAGTCTTCCGGCGCGACCCCGTTGGCGACGAGATATTTTCCGGCGGGCGAAGTCTTCTTGATCGAGCCGGCCGGCGAAATGTGGTCGGTGGTGACGCTGTCGCCGAAGATGGCCAGGGCGCGGGCGCCGTTGATGGGCTTGATGCCGCCGATTTCAAGCGAGAAATTCTCGAAGAACGGAGGCTCCTGAATATAGGTGGATTTGCGGTCCCATTCGTACACATTGCCCGCGGTGGAAGGAATTTCGTTCCACTTGGGATTTTGCGCCGCGAAATCCTGGTAGAGCCGGCGGAAGACGTCGGGCTGCAACGCGGATTGCATGAGTTCGCGCACTTCGCGCAGGCTGGGCCAGATATCGCGCAGATGCACGGGTTGGCCGTTCTTGCCGGTTCCCAACGGGTCGTTGGCAAGGTCGATGTCCACCCGGCCGGCGAGCGCAAAGGCCACGACGAGCGGGGGCGACATGAGGAAATTGGCCTTGATATTTTGATGCACGCGCGCCTCGAAATTGCGGTTGCCGGACAAGACGGAGGCGGCGACGAGGTTGTTTTTGACGACGGCGTCCTCGATGGCCGGATGCAACGGGCCGGAATTGCCGATGCAGGTGGTGCAGCCGTAACCGACGAGGTTAAAGCCCAGCTTGTCGAGATAGGGCTGCAGGCCGGTTTTGTCCAAATAGTCGCTGACGACCCGCGAGCCGGGCGCGAGCGACGCTTTGACGGTGGAATTCACGGACAGGCCCTGTTCCACGGCCTTCTTGGCGAGGAGCCCGGCGGCGAGCATCACAGAGGGGTTGCTGGTGTTGGTGCAACTGGTGATCGCCGCGATGAGCACCGAACCATTGCGCACATTGCCATCCAGCGCGGCGGCGCGGGAATGAATGGGATCGGGCGTGGGATGTTCGGAGGCCATTTCACCTTCGCCGCGGCCGCGGCCGTTTTTCTGGTCGCCGCCGCCGGGATGAATTTCGCCGCCGGCCGCGACGTGCACCGTGCGCGACAGTTCCTCGGGCTTCATGCCAAAACCATTTTCCGTGACGGGCCGGCTGAAAGCGGAGATGAATTCCTGCTTCAACTTTGGCAGTTCGATGCGGTCCTGAGGGCGCTTGGGGCCGGCCACGCTGGGCAGCACGGTGGCCAGGTTGAGTTCCAGTTCCTGCGAATACGCGAGGTCGCCCTTCTTGGGAATGCCCCACAGTCCCTGCGCCCGATAATAGTTCTCGTAAGTCTTGATCGCCTCCTCGCTGCGGCCGGTGGCGCGGAGATAATTGACGCACTCGGCGTCAATCGGGAAAAAGCCCATCGTGGCACCGTATTCCGGGGCCATGTTGGCGATGGTGGCGCGATCCACAATCGGGAGCGCGCTCGCGCCGGGGCCAAAGAATTCGACGAACTTGCCCACCACCTTGGCTTTGCGCAGCATCTGGGTGACGGTGAGGGCCACGTCGGTCGCCGTCACGCCTTCGCGGATGGCGCCCGTCAGGTGGACGCCCACGACGTCGGGCGTGAGAAAATAAACCGGCTGGCCGAGCATGCCGGCCTCGGCTTCAATGCCCCCAACGCCCCAGCCGACGATGCCCAGGCCGTTAATCATGGTGGTGTGCGAATCCGTGCCCACCAGGGTGTCGGGATAATGGACGCCCCCGGCTTCGAGCACGCCCTTGGCCAGGTATTCGAGGTTCACCTGATGCACGATGCCGATGCCCGGCGGCACCACCTTGAAGGTGTCGAAGGCTTGCATGCCCCATTTCAGGAACTGGTAGCGCTCGCGGTTGCGGGTGAATTCCAGGTCGAGGTTGCGGGCCATGGCCGTGGCGTTGCCGGCAAAGTCCACCTGCACCGAGTGGTCCACCACCAGGTCCACCGGCACGAGCGGTTCGATGATTTTGGGATTCTTGCCCAGCTTGGACACGGCGCTGCGCATGGCGGCCAAATCGACCAGCAGTGGCACGCCGGTGAAGTCCTGCAGCACGATACGGGCGACCACGAACGGGATTTCCGCCGTGCGCGTCTCGGCGGGCTTCCAGTTGGCCAGTTCCCGCACATTGGCCTCGCTGACCTTTTTGCCGTCGCAATTGCGCAGGACGGACTCGAGGACGAGGCGGATGGACACCGGCAGTTTGGAAATGGGACCGGCGCCGGCCTGTTCCAAGGCGGGCAGCGAATAAAACTTTCCCTGGGCGCCGTTGCCCAGCTCAAAGGTTTGCAGAGTGCCGAGTAAATTGTGTGGTGTGCTCATTCTAATGATATCATTAAAAAAACAATCACCAGAAAATGAGGCTTGCGAGTTGCGCTGTCAAGCGAAGGCGGCAAGAGTGATTTACGATTTGTGATTTGCTAACGGAGGATTTATTAAAACCAAGTCAAAACCTCAAGAACGATTGGTCTTTACAAGACAACGGCAGGGTATCCGCGAGACGGGGCAGGCGCGGAATTCTTAACGCAGCGACGCCAAGAAGCAGAAACGCAAGGGTTTAGACACGAATTAGCCGGTCAATTGAACAAGTTGAGCAAATGAGCAGCATCACCGGCGGTGTTGATGTGAACGAAAATAAGCCTTGAACCCAGGCCGTCGGAGTGATTGACTCGCCATTGATTCAGAAACATTCAAGCCGGGTATGTTGGTGCGTTTTCGGCCACAATCCCGATTGCTCCGCACCTATTTGCTTGAAAGTGTCGAGTTTGAAAGGACGTTTAGCGAACTGGAGCATCGCCCATGTTACAACTTGAAGATTGATTGTGGCAGTTTGGAGTCAGTAGAATTTTTGCACGACCTCCATGTCGAAGGTGAAGATATTGAGTTGGTCGAATTGCGCGCAGAATGATCCGCATAATCCCCGGAGCCATCCGCCGTTGATGCAGGCAGTTCCGCTGCGCGGCCCATGCCGCGAATCGGCGGTGGCTCGGGTCTTGGCCGTTAAACGGATTCGAGTATTATGAAATGCTACAATCATCCTGAGGTCGAGGCAGTCGCGGTTTGCCGTTCATGCGGCCGCGCTCTGTGTCACACTTGCATTACCGAAGTTGGCCTAAGTTCAAGTTGCAAGGGTCGCTGCGAGTCTGTGGTCGCGACCATGAATGACTTGGTTGAGCGAGGCAGGACAGCCTACCAGAAATCGAGCACGATTCAGCTTCGCAACGGCATTTTTATCATTCTGCTTGGCGCGGCTTTTCTCGTAGTTGGCATTCTTCCACTTTCGAGAGGTGAACCGTCGGAGTGGAACTACTTCATCATTGTCGCAGGTGTGCTTTTTGCGGGTATGGGTGTTTCCAGTGTGATTTCAGCGAAGAGATTTCGTGAAAAATGAGTCCGTTTATCATCTCGCCGGAGTCGTCGCCGGACGGACACCTGAGCTTATCGAGATGATGCAGATTCGCCAGTGTCTCTGGTCCGGCTCGGCTCGGTCTTTAGCCCGACTTTCGCAACTGGAAGGGACAAGACGCGAAAATCCCTGAAAAAGGGCTACATTATTCAAAAGGTCTGCACCAAGGATTTACTCTGACCGCAGTTGTCCCTTCTGGGTGACCGCACAAAACGACGGAAGGAACGCTTGCAGCAACAGGGCAAACGATTTCTCAAGACGCTCGAAGAAGTTCAGGTGTTGGTTGCCTCGGCGCCATCCGGCTTAACGCGCAAATGGCTCAGGGCTTTGGCCAGCGCAGGGGTTTTTCCCCGGGCAATTCTCGCCAGCGCCCGTCCAGCGGGCAAAACAACTCGGCACCATGCCTTCCCGGAACCCACCCCTTTATACGTCGTTTCACTCTGGTGCGGCAAGTGGAGGCGGAGCAAATCCGAAGGCCGAATTCCGAGTGCCCAAGCCCGAAGGTGCCAGCCTGGGGCGAATCCGCGGCCTTTGCGGAGATGGCGGCGAACGCCAGTTCGCCGCTACGCAGCGCGAGGGGTTTTGCGGAGCGTGACCGTGAATGCCGCTCCCGCACCCTCCTGGCTGGCGACGGTCACCCGGCCCTGGTGCGCTTCGACAATCGCCTTGACCAGGCTCAGCCCCAGGCCGAGGCCGCGTTCAGAGCGGCTCTTGTCTCCCCGATAGAGACGGGCCCAAATCTTCTTCTGCTCCTCCGGGGCGATGCCGATGCCGGTGTCGCGGAAGATGACCTCGGCGCGGTCCGGTTCCTCGCGGACGGAGACGGTCACGCTGCCGTTCGGGGGCGTGTATTTGAGGGCATTGTCGAGCAGATTGGCGAATACCTGGCGCATCCGGGTCCGGTCCACGCGCAGTTCACAGGCCGGCGGCAGCTCCGTCCGCACCGGGATCTTCTTTTCCTCCGCCACGTATTCGTAAAGTTCCACGACTTCGCGGATCAACTGGCACAGGTCCACGCTTTCAAGCTGGAGCCGCATGGTGCCGGCCTCGGCGGCACTGATGTCCATCAGTGTGTTTAGCATGCTGAGGACGCGTTCGGATTCCTCCACGCAATCGGCCAGGGCTTCGCGCGCGGCGGCGGGCTCCGCGCCGGGCTGCATGGCCAACTCAGCCGTGCCGCGCATCCGCGTCAGCGGCGTGCGCAGGTCGTGCGCCACGTTGTCCAATGACTCGCGCATGGCCCGGATCAGCGCCTCGTTGCGCTCCAGCAGCGTATTGAAGAGGTGGACCAGTTCGTCCAGTTCGTCCCGCGACCCGCGCGTGGGCACGCGGGCGTCGAGCTTGCCGGTGCCCAGAATCTCCTTGGCGGTGGCCACGATTTCCCGCACCGGCCGCAGGGTGCGATGAGCAATAATGGCGCCGGCAGCGAACGCCAGCAGGACCATGACCAGCCCCACGACAAAGAAGTTCCGCCGCATCGGCTCCAGCACGGAAGACCGGATGTTGCTGATGATGCCGACTTGCAGCAGGGAATTGTCCGGGAGGATGGCCGAGGCGATGACAAAGTCCCGGTCCGCATTCTTGGGAATTCGGATGACCCCCACCTGCCGCCGGTAACCGGCCACGCCGGACGGCAGGTCGTGGAAGGTCACCCAATCTTCCGGCACGTTGACGAAGCTCACGTCGTTCCACGCGCTGACCAGGCGCACATACAACGTCTTTTGATTTCCCTCCCCCTGGTGGATCACGTTGCGCAATTCAGCCGCGCCGCCGTTCGCGTAAACGGCGGCGTATTCCCGCAGCCGCGCTTGCACCACTTCGCGGTCCCGGCCGCCCACGGCCGCCTCCAGCAGGTAATACGCCAGCGCCAGCAACCCGAGGCAACTGACCGCGAAGATGACTGCGGAGAGCAGCCCGAACCGCACGCCGATGCTGCGCCGGATGGTTTCAACCAGCCTTAAGGACATAGCCCACTCCTCGCATGGTATGGATCATCGTCCGGCCCGGATCCACCTTGTTTCGCAGACGATGCACCAGCACGTCCACGACGTTCGTTTGGGGATCGAAGCTGTAATCAAAAATGTGTTCCAGGATCATGGTCTTGGTCACCGCGCGATTGGCCGAGCGCATGAGATATTCCAGCAGGGCGAACTCGCGCGGCTGCAATTCGACCGGTTCGGCGCCGCGCCGCACTTCGCGGGTGAGCAAATCAAGGGTCAGGTCGCCGGCGGTCAGGCGGGTGGGCTCGACGGCCTGCGTGGAGCGCCGGATCAGGGCTTGGATGCGGGCCAGCAACTCGGAGAAGGCGAAAGGCTTGGTGAGATAATCATCGCCGCCGGCCTGCAGTCCGCGCACGCGGTCGTCCACCGACGCCTTGGCGCTGAGAATCAGGACGGGCAGGCGCACTTTCCGGGCGCGCAATTGCTGGATGAGGCTCAGCCCGTCAAGCTTGGGCAGCATCACGTCCACCACGGCCGCGTCGTAGGCCACCGTGTGGGCCAGGGCCAGTCCCTTTTCCCCGTCCGCGCGATGGTCCACGGCATAGCTGTTCTGCTCCAGTCCTTTCACAATGAAGGAGGCGATCTTCTCGTCATCTTCCACCACCAGGATGCGCATG
Organism: Verrucomicrobiota bacterium; assembly: GCA_049509875.1. GTDB lineage: Bacteria > Verrucomicrobiota > Verrucomicrobiia > Limisphaerales > UBA11358 > UBA11358. The sequence goes on from JBEKZM010000015.1 coordinate 37,069, forward strand.
TCTTCCATAATGATGGACACCAAAGCCCATAAAAAGCGGAAAAGCTCCGACGAATGACGAGGGACCGTCTGGCAACGGTCGCGGCGCGCACGGAGTGACGCGCCCTACCAGCGTTCGCAGGCGCGCCGGGCATTGCCCGGCCCGCCCTGTCCCTACCATGGAATTTCGGCGCCGGCCCGGCTTCGCCACCACGGCCAGGCAGCCCCGCACACCGGCCAGTTCGCATCTCCCAAGTCCGAAGGGAAGCCATTGACTACCATGCCCTCTGCGCGTTAATTACCGTCATGCGCAACGGACATTTCCTCTTCCTGGCGGCCTTGCTGGCCACTACCCCCGTACTTTCCTGTTCGCCCGCCGCCCGGACCGATTCGGATGCCGGCGCGGCCAGGCAATTCACGGCGGTCCCTGGCACCAACACACTCATGGCGGCCCGCGATGCCGTCCGCGCGTGGCGCGCCCGGGGTCATGTTCATGAAGCCGTGACGATTTTGCTCGCGCCCGGCGAGTATGCGCTCACCGAACCGCTCCGGCTCGACGCGCGCGACGGCGACCTGACCTGGACGGCACGAGACGCCGGTCAAGTGCTCATCACCGGCGGACAACGCATCACCGGATTCGCCGCGGATGCTTCCGGCGTTTGGCGCGCCCACGCGGAAGCGGAATTTGAACAGCTCTACGTGAATGGCCAGCGCGCCACCCGCGCCCGATTCCCGTTGACCGGCCATTTTACCATTCAGGACGTCCGCCAGGAAGACGCGCCCAACGGCAAAGTTCGCCTCACCGTCAAGGTGGCGGCCACCAATGCCCCGTTCTTCGCGGCCAGCCCAGACGCATTTCGCGAGGCGCAGATTCTGGTCTTTCATAATTGGGACACCAGCCGGTACCGGGTTGCCTCTGTGGACCCGGCGGCTGGCACCGTCTCGGTGGTCGGCGATCGCATGCAACCGTGGAATCCCTGGAATGCCCAGAGCCGGTTCATTTTGGATAACAGCGCCGGCGGCCAGCCGTTGCCCCCCGGCACCTGGATGCTGGGCGCGTCGGGAGACCTGGCCTACTGCCCGCGCCCGGGCGAGCTGGTCGGCAAAACTGAATTTATCGCCCCCGCCATTGATCGCCTGCTGGAGGTCAACGGCGCGGACCACGTCCATTTCCACCACCTCCGGTTTCAGCACACCCAATTTAAGCTGCCGCCGGACGGATGTCCCCCCACGCAGGCGGCCTCGCTGCAGACGGCGGCCCTCGAAATCGACGATGCCCGCGACGTGACATTCCAGAATTGCGAAATTGCGCACACCGGCAGCTATGCCATCTGGTTTCAAAAGGGCTGCCATGATTGCGGCGCTGCACAGTGTCTGCTGGAGGACCTCGGCGCGGGCGGCATCCGCATTGGCGAAATGAATATGCGGGATGATTCGCGGGAGCAAACCGAGGGCAACCTTATCGACAACAACATCATTCGCAATTGCGGCCGGGTGCATCCCAGCGCGGTGGGAGTCTGGATCGGCCAGAGCGCCAGCAACCGCATTACGCACAATGACATCAGCGACACGTTCTACACCGCCATTTCGGTCGGCTGGTCCTGGGGCTACGGGCGCAGCCTGGCCACGAATAATTTCATCGGCTTCAATCGCCTCCATCGGCTCGGCCAGGGCGTGCTCAGCGATATGGGCGGCATTTATACGCTGGGTGTGAGCCCCGGCAGCGCCAGCATCGGCAATGTCATTTACGAGGTGCGGGCGCATGACTATGGCGGCTGGGGCATCTATCCGGACGAGGGCAGCACCGGCTGGAACATCGAGAGCAACCTGGTCTGGAACTGCACCTGCGTGGAACCGCACGGCGGCGGCGGATTTCATCAGCATTATGGCGCGACGAATCTGATTGCGAACAACATCTTTGCGCTCAGTTCGGGCCCGCCGATGCAGGCCACGCGCGCGGAAAATCATCTTTCCTTCATTCTCGAACGGAACCTGATCGTAAGTTCAAATGCCGAATTCTTTACCGGTCCGTGGGACAAAATCGACTTTGAGAGCCGGAGCAATTGCTTTGTGCTGTTTGGAACGCCCAAGCCGCGCCAGTTTCCGAACGGCGACCTGGCCCACTGGCAACAAACCGGCCACGAGCTCGGTTCAATATTAACAAATTGTAATTTTTTAGGAGCGTGGCCAGACGTCAGCCTTTCCCCAAACTCACCCGCCTATTCCATTGGATTTACGATGTTTAACCCGGAAACGGCAGGCGTTTATGGCAGCCCGGCCTGGCAACAGGCTGCCGGTGCGAGGAAAATGGCCGGCAATGGTCCAATTACCTATGAATGATCGTTCCCATGGCCAAGCGAATTTGCGGGCGGAGCATAGTTGTTTTGCAGTGGCCTTTTCCCGCTGAGCTGCGTGACGCCCTTTTTCCATGGGAAATTGAGGTTATTCGGCCGGAAATACCGGCTCGGCCCGGGCGCAAGCAAGATTTCCCTTGGCACGTTTCGTGCAAACCCGGATGACGCTATGAAAAATAACCCCGTAGTCCTTTCCCTGGTGAGTGCGGCGGTAATATTCTGCGGGCCAGCCGCCCTCCCCGTTTCAGCCCAACTGGCGGTGCCGCCGCCCATGCCGGCTTATCAACCGCTTTCGGACCAGCAGCTGGACCAGTTGCTCGCCCCGATCGCGCTCTACCCCGATCCGCTGCTGGCGCAAATCCTGCCGGCGTCCACGTTGCCCACGCAAATCGTGCTCGCCGACCGCTATGTGGCCAGCGGCGGCGATCCCAACTTGATCTACCAGCAGCCGTGGGATCCCAGCGTGCAAGCGCTGGCCCGATACCCCTCGGTGTTGCAATACCTGGATAATAATCTGGCCTGGACGACCGAGGTGGGCGAGGCGTTTGTAAACCAGCAGGAGCAGGTGATGGATTCCATCCAGCGCTTGCGGCTTTCGGCGCAGAACTTCGGGAATCTGGTGTCCACGCCGCAGGACCAGGTGGTGGAAGGCGATGGCGACATCGAAATTCTGCCGGTGGATCCGAATGTGATCTATGTGCCGATCTACCAGCCGGACCTGGTCTATTATCAATCCGGCTGCCCGCTGAGCTTTGGCCTGGGCATCGCCATCGGCTCCTGGCTGGACTGTGATTTTGACTGGCATGGGCACCACTTGTTCTTCTGGGGCCCCGGCCATCCGCGGCCTGGCAATTGGTGGCACCAGTCGCCCAACCAGCGCGCCGCTTGGCTGGCCCGCGAAGGAACGGTCTGGCGGCCCGAGGATCATGGCCACGCCGGCGGCGCCCGTTCGGGTGACCGTGGCTGGAATAATCAGGCGCCGGCACCGCGCAATAACAGCGTGGCCTGGACGCGGCCCAACGCCAGCCCACGTCCGGCGGCCCAACTCCGCCCGGCCGCGGGCAACCCTTCCGCCGACCGGGGAGCGTTTATCGGCAGCGACAGTTCGCGCGCGGTTCGGAATGACAGCGACCGCGGCCAGGAAAGCCTGCATGCGCTCGAGCGAGCCCAGCCGGCGCCGGTGGAACGTGCCCAGCCGGAATCGCATTCAGCTCCTGCACCGGAGATCCACGAATCGGGTTCGCAACGACGCTGAAAAGACCGGCATATGAACTCAATTCTGACCCGCATGAAAACGAACCTACGAAATTGCCGCGGAAACCCCGGTTGCTTATCAGGCCAACGAACACGGCCGGGATGCGCCGGCCTGATTCTGGCCGTTGCATTATTGGCGTGGAGCCAGCGTGCGCCGGCCGCCGGTGAAGCAACCTTTGACTCGCCCGCAGCCGCTGTTGGCGCCCTGAGGGACGCGGCCGCGGCGCACGACACCAACGCGATGCACTCGATCTTCGGACCGGAGGGGCACGAATTGGTCTCGCCCGATGCCGTGCAGGCTACCCAGGCCTTCAACCGGTTCGTTCAGCGCATCCAGGAAAAGACGCAGTTGGTGACCAATGCCGGGGGCGGCTTCACGCTGGAAATTGGCAAAGACGAATGGCCCTTTCCGATCCCGCTGGTGAATCGGGGCGGAAAGTGGTCTTTCGACACCGCCGCCGGCCGCTCGGAAGTTCTCCGCCGTCGCATTGGCCAGGACGAACTCGGGGCGATTGATGTCTGCCGCGCGTATGTGGATGCCCAGCGCGAATATGCCAGCCAAGACCGGCTGGGAGACGGCGTTTTGGCCTATGCGCAGCTTCTCCACAGCACGCCGGGGGCGCATGACGGTCTTTATTGGCCGGCCAAACCAGGCGAACCGCCAAGCCCCCTGGGACCGCTGGTGGCGGCGGCACACGTGGAGGGCTATCATCATACTGCCGGGACGCTGAACGACCAAGAGGCCCCATATCACGGCTACTATTTTAAAATCCTCACCTGCCAGGGCCGGCATGCGCCGGCCGGCAAATATGATTACCTGATCAACGGCCGGATGATCGCCGGTTTTGCGCTGGTGGCCTGGCCGGCCCAATGGGCCAACACCGGCGTCATGACCTTTATCGTGAATCAACAGGGCCGCGTGTATCAGCGCAATCTGGGCCCCAAAACGGCCCGCCTGGCCGCCGCCATGACCCGCTACGACCCGGACGACCAATGGACGCCGGTGGATTAAGCCGGAGCACGGGGTTTTGGCACGGGCGCTCAACGTGCCCGCCGGCGAGGGATGGCGGAGCGCTGGGAGTTGAGACCACTCGCGGTCCGGGCGAGCGCCAAACCGGCAAGTACCGGCAATTTGCCAAATATAAGCACGTATTTGGCAAGAATTGCAAAGTAAAAATCCAAATGAGGCTGTTTAATACATTTAATGCAAATTGGCGGAAAAGGACCCGTGGGCGACCCCCAGGACAAGGCCGTCGGCTGGCCCCGTGATTTCCTGGGCAACCGTTTCATCTACGCGGTCATCTCGCAGCGGGCGCACGGGCTGTCCATCGGCGTCAATTTGAATCCCGAGAAGTACTGCAATTTCGACTGCATTTATTGCGAGGTACAGCGGGGCAAGGCGCGGGAGGAACGACCCGTGGACGTCAACCTGCTGACGAAGGAATTGACCCACATGCTGGATCTGGCCGTCGGCGGCGGGCTGCGCGCGTGGCCGCGCTTTCGCAAAATTCCCGAGGATTTGTTGCAGCTCAAAGAAGTGGCGCTGAGCGGCGATGGCGAGCCAACGCTCTGCCCGAACTTTGACCAAGCGGTGGCCGCTGTTTTGCGCGTGCGCTCCCAGCGGCCCAGGTTCTTCAAAATCGTCCTCCTCTCCAATACGGCCGGCCTGTTCCGGCCACACGTGCAGCGGGGCTGGCGGGAGCTGGCGCTCGAGGACGAAGTCTGGCTCAAGCTGGAGGCGGGCACGGAGGAGCACATGAAACAGATCAACCGGCCCGAACACACGACGCTGAAAAATGTCATGGCCAACATCCTGCAAATCGGCCGGGAACGGCCCGTCGTCATTCAAAGTCTTTTCCCAATGCTGGCCGGCGAGGAGCCCGATTCCGAGGAGATCGAGGGCTATGTCCATCGCCTGCAGGAATTGGTGGCCGGCGGCGCGCAAATCAGCCTGGTGCAAATCTATTCGGCCCATCGTCCCGCGCAAAATCCCTCCTGCCGTCACCTGCCGCTGAGCAGCCTCTCCGCCATCGCCCGGCGGGTCCGGGAAAAAACCGGCTTGCGGGCCGAGGTGTTTTAACCGGCCGCCCCGGCCTGGTCATTTCAAGCCGGCAAAGAGCGCCGCCTGATAGCCGACCACCACCAGCCGCCTGCCTTTGGCCTCAATTTTGTGTCCTTCGGCGCGCAGCCGGCGGGCGACGCCTTCGGCGCCACCGGGATATTTCGGATTGATTTCACCGCCGGCTTTCAAGGTGCGCCAGAACGGCGTGATGCGTTTTTTTCCTTTGGCTTCCTGCTCCGCAGCGGCATTGGCCGCGATCCAGGAGAATATCCCGGTCGTGATGGGACAGGTGAAATCGGTCTTGTGCCTGCGGGCCAGGGCCGCGCGCAGGTCGTTGATGGTCGCCAACCGGCCGCGGGGCACCTGCTTCATCAGCGCGTCCACTTCGCGCGGCGCCGGAATCACAAACCTTCCTTCACCCCAGCGTTTGCCCAGCTTGCCGGTCGCTTCACAAACCTTGGGCAGGTCCTTGTCATCCGCCAGTTTTTCGCTCCAGGTTTTCTTCATAGGAATCCGGGTTGAATTAAGACGCATTCAATTAACACCAACCGGATGAAATTTGTCAAGACGCCCGGTCGGACCGGAGCGCGCCCGTCCCGGGCGCTGCGGCGTGATTCCAAGCGGAACGTGGTAAAGTGAATGCTGCCAGAACGAAAGGCCGTCCGGTTCAGCGCCTTCGAATTTTTCAAACGGCCCGCAGGTTCCACATCTCAGCGGCCGGGACGGCCAGTGTTTCCTCCCAGGCGAAATTCTTCCAGCACGCGCAGGTTGTCCGTGGAGCCGTACCAGTCGCCCCACACCAACTCAATATTCTGCACGTAATCCGTTCCGAAGGCCGTTCCGCGATGGGCGGTCAAAACCGCCAGCAGCCGCCGCCAATCCGCGTCCGCCCGCGCGAAACGCATGGCGGTGAGGTGAGCCGTCCGGCTGCGATAACGGCGATCCAGCCGGTTCGCGAACCCGCTTTGGGCAAAAGCCTGCCGCAAATCGTTGCGGATATTTTCCAGGGCCTCGCCCCGGGGAAATCCCTGGACCATGATCGCGTTCGGAGCCGCCGTGACACCGTTGAATTCGATCGCCATGGGATCGTGGCGGCCCAGAACGTCGCGGAGAATGACGCGAAACGCGGCGACGTCCCGCATCTCACTTCGCCAATGGCCAGAGGCCGAAATCAACGTGAGAACGGTAACGTGGAGCTCTTCGGGCTGGTAAAAATATTGGCCGGGAAAGGCGGCGGCGAGTTCGTCCAGGAAAGCTTTCACGCGCGCCTGGACTTCCGGCGAGGGCCGGAAAATCAGGCACACGCCCCGCCGCCGGTCATTCACCCGATCGGACAAATGGGGGTCGATCTGCGGGCCGCCGAGCGCCAGGGCCGACGCGGCGTCCGCCCAAAGCTGTTCGTAAATTTGCATTACCCTGGGAAAGTCGGTTGCATCGAGCCGGGTCGGAGACCGGCGCTCCACGGATGCGTCGCCTGCCGTCGTTCAGCGGCGGCGCATCAGGCGCTCGATTTCATCCGCCTCGATGGGAATCTTGGCCATCAAATCGCGCGGGCCGTTGTCGGTGACCACGACGGTGTTTTCCAGCCGCACGCCGAAGCCCTCGTCTTTGAGGTAAATGCCGGGCTCAACGCTCAAGACCCAGCCGGGCGCCAGTTTGTAATGGTTGTAGGTGACATCATGCACGTCGAGTCCGATGGGGTGGGAAACGCCGTGCATGAAGAACTTTCTGACCGCCGGCTCGTCGGTCCTTTGCTTCTTGATCTCCGACATTTTCAGGACGCCAAGGTTCACACATTCCCGGGCGATACGTTCCTCGCATTCCTGGCGCAAGTCCCGGGTGGTCTTGCCCGGCACGCAGGCCGCAACCTGGGCCCGAAAGACCCGTAGGACGGCTTGGTAAACCTGCCGCTGGCGGCGGGTGAATTTGCCGCTCACGGGAATCGTGCGGGTGAGATCGCTCATGTAGTTGCCGCGGCCGGCCGCCACGTCGAGCAGGAGCAGTTCGCCCAGCCGGCAGGTCTGGTCGTTCTGGTTGTAATGCAGGATGTTGTTGTTGGCGCCGCCGGCAATGATGGGCGGATAGGCGAACTGGCCCTTGTGGCGGATGAACTCATGCGCCAGCTCGGCCTCCACCTCGGTTTCGTTGACGCCGGGCTTCACAAATTTGCAGACGCGCACAAAACCCCTGGCCGTGAGATCGCACGCCGCCTGGATGGCGTCGATTTCGTCGGCCGACTTGACGACGCGCAGTTCATGCATCAGCGGTGCCAGGCGCTGATAATGGTGCAGTGGATACTTCGCCTGGCAGTCGCGCACAAATCGCCCGTCGCGGCTTTCCACCTTGGCGTCGGCGCGCTGATGCTCGTTGGCATTGAGATAGACATTGTCCATCTCGCACATTACCTGGCGGAAGAGGGCGGGGAATTCCGTGAGCCAGCTCACGTTCTTAATCCCCGAAATGGCCGTTGCCTGCTCCTGGGTCAGCTTATGGCCCTCCCACGTCGCGAGCTGTTCGCTGGACTGGCGGATGAAGAGAACCTCACGATGGTTCGGATCAAAAGCCTCCGGGGCCAGCAGCAGGATGGTTTCCTCCTGATGCACTCCGGTGAGATAAAACAGGTCGGCATTTTGGAGGTGGCCCATGGTGCCGTCGGCATTCGTTGGCATGATGTCATTGGCATTGAGCACGGCGACCGAACGAGGCAGCAGCCTTTTTACCAAGCGGTCACGGTTGGAAGCAAACAGGGTGGGTGGCAATGAAACAGCTTTCATGGGGCCAGTTTAGGGCCGCAGCGGAAAAAAATTAAGCGAATTCAGCAGTCAACCGTCACCGGGGAAAGGGCATTGATTAGCAGAGCGCGGCATCCGTGCGGCTTCAACGTGGCCGCGCAAATAGACGCTGAAGTGGGCTGAAGCCCGCGCTCCATACACCAATTAAGGCCGGGCCATCACCGGGAACAGGCTTGCGTTTGACGGCGCGATAAACTAGAAGTCAGGCGAACAAGAAAACGTTATGGCCACCTATTTCGTCCTGGGCGCTGACAACAAGGAATACGGCCCGGTGCCAGAAGATGAGTTGCGAAAGTGGGTCGCCGAAGGCCGGGCTGACGCCCAGTCCAAGGTTCGCCTCGAAGGCACATCTGATTGGCTGCCGCTGGCGCAAGTGCCCGAATTGGCCGGCGCTGCGTCAGCCAAAGCGCCGGTCCCGCCGCCGCCGATACCTCCGCGCGCGCCGGCCAGCCGGACCAGCGCGATGGCGGTCACTGCGCTGGTGTTGGGCATTATGGGCTTGTTCAGCTGCGGCGGCACGGCGCTGTTCGGGCTGGTTCTGGGCATCATCGCCATGGTGCGGGTGACGAACAGCCGGGGCACGTTGACCGGCAAAGGCATGGCGTTGGGGGGAGTGATCGTTTCGGCGGTCTGCCTGCTCCTGATTCCGATCTTCGCGGCGCTGCTCCTGCCGGCCCTGTCCGCGGCCAAGCAAAAGGCGATGCAAATTAATTGCGTGAACAATGAGAAACAATTGGCCGCGGCCGTGCGCATTTATTCGGGGAATCATGCGGACCACTTTCCGCCGGCGGCCACCTGGTGCGATGCCATCCATTCCGCCGTTGGTTCCGACCGGGTATTTGAGTGCCCGGCGGCGCCAGGCTCCAGCCGCTGTGACTACGCCTTCAACGCCAAACTCGATGGCCTGGACGCAAGCAAAGTCAATCCGCAGACGGTGCTGCTGTTTGAGTCGAACACGGGCTGGAACGCAAATGGCGGACCCGAACTGGCGGTCGCACGCCATCGCGGGCATTCTTCCATCGTGGTGGCTTTCGCGGATGGGAGCGTTCAAATAATGTCGGACACGCGGCTGAACTCTTTACGCTGGGAACCGTAACCAAAAGCAGGCAAACCTAAGACTATTATGGCCAACTATTACGTCATCGGAGGCGACGGCAAGGAATACGGTCCGGTGACCGATGCCGAGGTGCGGCAATGGATTTCCGAAGGCCGGCTCAATGCCGAATCGCGCGTGAAAGCTGAGAGCGACGCCGAATTCCGCGCCTTGGGGCTTTTTCCGGAATTCGCCGAGGCCTTAAAGCAGAGGAGTTCTCCGGCCGCGGTTCTTCCAGCCGGCCCGAAACCGGACGCAGAGGAGGCAGACTGGCAGGCGGAGGTCCTGGCGCGCGAGCCGGAGCTGAGGTTTGGGGAGTGCCTGGCGGCTGGCTGGAGTTTTCTGGGAGCCAACACGGGCTTTTTGACCGCCGCGGTATTGTTGACGTGGGCAACCAATCTTGTGTTTGCGGTCATTGCGGTCACGGTGCCGGTGGTTGGCCCCTTCATTCTGCTGTGTTTTCACGGCGTCGTTCTGGGCGGGTTTTATCTCGCCTGCCTGCGCCGCCTGCGCGGCGAAGCGGTGTCGCCCGCCGAAGTTTTCAGCGGATTCAAGAGCGGGTTCGCACAACTGCTGCTAACCGGGCTGGTGAGCATGTTGCTGGCTCAATTGGGCGCCTGCTGTTTTATCCTGCCCTTTGTTTACCTTATCATTGCGTGGTTCTTCGCGGTGCCGCTAGTGGCGGACAAAAAGCTTTTCTTCTGGGCGGCGATGGAATTGAGTCGAAGGGTGGTCACGCGCGTCTGGTTTGAAATGTTTGTCCTGCTGGCGATTGCGTTTCTGCCGATGCTGGTTTTCCAGGCCTATAGCCTGGTCGAGACCGGGAAATTCTTTCTGGGGCTGTATGACCAGTCCGGCCACGACTGGCAGCAATTGGCGCAACTGTTGCAGTCCAAGGCCGGCGACATCCGAAATCTGACCATCCGATCGACGGTGATCGGACAAGGCGTTTACTTGCTGAACCTATTCTACTGCGCCGGTGTTGTAATACGTGCGTATGAAAACCTTTTCGGGCGCAGAAAATCATGATGGCGGCGGCGGTCAAAAGGCCCGGGGCTATTTGACCACCAACATTGTGATGCCCGGCCTGGGTTCGCTGGTCGGCGGCAGAAAGGTCGGCCTGTTGCAACTCGGCTTGAGCCTGGGCAGCTTTGCCATGACCGTTGGCTGCGGGATACCCTTTATCTATTGGTCGCTCGCCCACTGGTCGGAATACCACGGCGCCAATGCCGCCGCTGACCCACTTAAAACTTTGCACGATCTATGGCAGCACGCCCGCTGGCCTTTGCTGGGCATCGTCATGTTTCTGTTCACCTGGCTTTGGGCGCTGCTGACCAGCCGTTCGCTGCTGACCGAATCCAAAGCACAGCCGCCGGTGCTCAAGGCCGTTCCCGATGAGAAATGAAGCGCAGCGCGACGCCAAAAACGCGCTCGTGAACATTCTCGTTTTTCCCGGGCTGGGCTCGTTGCGGTCAGGGCGAAGGGTCGCCGGCTGGGGACAAATCATTTTGGTGCTGACTGGCTGCGCCCTGCTGGTGGCCTGGTTTTTCAAGGAAATGTCCCAATACTATGGTATGATGTTCGGAGACGAGAAACCGAAGGCAATCGGCTGGATCGGCGCAACGGGCGGAGCGCTGTTCGCCATTTCCTGGCTGTGGGCTGGCGTAACCAGTCTCAGTTTGTTTCAGGCAGCGTCAAAGCCAAACCCGACGCCGCCGGTGATTCCGCCCGCCGCAAAAATGAATCTGGACGCCGACACCCTACGGACCGCATGCGCCTCGCTGCCAAAATGGCAGCGCCACGGCGAAATCATTTCGCGCACGTACGAGTTTGAGGATTTTGTTGCGGCAATGAAGTTTGTCAACGCCGTGGCCGCCCTGGCCGAACGGGCGCAGCATCATCCCGACATCGACGTGCGCTGGAACAAGGTCACGCTTGCGCTCACCACCCACGATGCCGGCGGCCTCACGGAAAAGGACTTTGTGCTGGCCCGCGAATGTGACGGGCAGGCCGGACTTTGAGGGCCGGTCTCCGACCCGGCTCGTTGGATGGCAGCAATAGGATCGAGCCGGGTCGGAGACCGGCGCTCCCAGCGTGCGGGTTCACGGCCGCAATGTGCCTCAATTTTTGGAGTTCGGAGCTTGCCACGAACTGGGAAGTTGGGGCGACAGAACAAAGCCCGCCCTCACCCCGGCCCTCTCCCCCGGGGAGAGGGAGGCGTCGTTCCCGTGTCTTGGCGTTACGTCGGCACTGGATCTGCGCAGGTTCATAGTCCCAATGCGCGGCCAAAAGGCCGTGAAAGCTCCCCATGAACCGCGCTTTATTTGGAGCCGTTCTGCAGCTTCTCCACCTGTTTGGCCAGCTCGTTGTATTTGGCCACGATGTCGTTCCGGTCCTTCACTTCTCGATTGAGTTTCGTCACCAATTCGTCGCGCTGGGCGACGAGGTTGGTGATGGCGCCATTCTGCTTGTCAATGCCGGCGTAGGCTTCCTTTAACTTCGCCTCGAGCGTGTCCACGGCGGCTTTATACTGGGTGAGTTCGTTGGTGAGGTTGAGATTGGCGAATTCCAGCCGGGCAATTTCGGCCTTCTGGGTGACGATGATAACTTCGTTGGTTGCGGCGGCGGCCTTGAGGTCGGTGAGACGCGAGTCCATTTGGGCAACCTGATGATTCAGGGTGTCGATGGAATTGGTGTAGCCCTGGATGGACATATTCCGGTCATAAACCAGCCGGTTCAAAGTTCCGATTTCGATGCGCTGGAGGGTTTGTTCGTACCATTGCCAGGCGCACAGACCACACAGCGCGAGCGCGAGAACAATCAGCAGGTTCACTTGGAAATTTTTCATGTCAGGGTTGATCGGGAGCGGCTTTGACGGCGATGGCGATGCGCTGGATGCCGGCGCGTTTCACAAAATCCAGAACGAACATCATCGAACCGTGCGTGGCGCTGCGCGCGCCGGTAATGTAAACCGGCAGGTTGGTGTTCAAACTGTAACGATTCGTCAGCAGCGTGAACAGCTCGGGATAGGCGATGGCTTGGTCGTCCACGGAAACCTGTCCGTCCCGATTCACGGTAAGATTGACGATGTCGGGCTTTTTCGTGGGCGCGGCGAGGGTGGCCGTGGGGAGATTGGACTTGAGCGTGCGGACCATCTGCATTTGCAGGCTGATCATCATGAACGACGCGAGCAGGAAAAACATAATGTCAATCAGCGGAATGATTTCCAGCCGCGATTTTTTTTCCGAAATGGGCGTGCGGATCTTCATGGCCTCGCCGGACTCGGCCGGCTGTCGGTCATGAAAGCGATCTTTTGAATCCCGACTGCGCGGGCCGTTTCGTACACCTTCACCATGTCGCCGTGCAGCGTGTCGCGGTCGCCGCTGATATAGACGGGGAGTTCGGGATTGGCGTGAAAGCGATTGCTCAAGGCGAAGCCGAGGTCCGCGAGCGAAATCTCCTTTTTCTCCAGCCAGACCGCACCCGACTTGTCCACGGCGATGTTGATCATGTCCGGCCGGAAATCCTGACGCGATTGCGTGGCGGACGGCAGGTTGACCTTGATGTTCTCCGTCTTGCTCATCTCCAGGCTGACCATCATGAACGCCGCCAGCAGAAAAAACATGATGTCAATCAGCGGGATGATGACGATCCTGGTTCGGCGCCTGGCAATTGGGGAGGGGATCTTCATTTCCCGGTTAATGGCTCGTCGCCTGGCCAGGGGTCGATGGCTTGTGGAGGTGAACGGCGTCGCCGGTATTGCCGCTGCCCACCAGCACTTCGACATTCGTCGCCGCCGTTTCCAGATCGAACTGCAATTGCGCCACCTTCGCGGAAAAATAATTGAAGGGAATCAGAGCGAAAATTGCGATGCCCAGACCGCAGGCCGTCGCGATCAACGCCTCGCCAATGCCGCCGGTGACGGCGGTGACGGACAATTCCGCGCTGCCGATGTTCAGAAATGCGCGCATCAATCCCGTCACGGTGCCCAACAAACCGAGCAGCGGCGCGAGCGTGACCAGCGTGTCCATTACTGTCAAAAAGCGACCGGCCCGTTTGAGCTCCACGCCGGCCGCCAGTTGCAGCGCGCCGAGCAGCGAGCCATGCGCATGGCCCAAATGACTCAAGCCGTGGCGAATCACGCGGATGATGGGGTCGTCCGAACCGGCGGAAACTTGCGTCGCCGCGGCGACATCGGAATTTTCGAGCGCGGCCAGCAATTGCTCCATTTTCTGCGGGTCGCGCTTGCGGCTTTCCCGCCACCACCAGAAGGCGCGCTCGCCGACCACGGCGACCGCGACAAGGGCGCTGAGGAGAATCGGCCACATGACCGGGCCGCCTTTGAGGAAGAATTCGAGAGCGATGTTTGCGAGCATAGTGTTTAGACGTTAAAGGGTTGAGAAGCTGAGGCGCGGAAGCGGAGGGCGACGGAAATATGCGCCGCGACCACGCCCAAACGGTTTAGCACCTCAACGCTTCGCTGGTTTGTGTTCATGGGATCGGACGGTTTGGTGGGTTCAGTTCAACAGCAACTTGTACGTGATGCTGGTTTCGAAAAGCCGGGCTCCGCCGTCGGCGGGCAGCCGCCAATGGCGTTTGATAAAATCCGCCGTGGCGCGGTCCAGCATGGGAAAGCCGGATGACGTCTTCACCTCCACAGAAACGACGCTGCCCGCGTCGTCGCCGGTGAGCTGCAAAACCACAGTGCCTTGTTGCCCCTCATCCAGGGCGATTTTGGGATAAGGCGGTTCGGGGCGTTCGCCGCCCGCGCCGGTGGTATTGAGCGAACTGATGCGCAGCGGGGCCGCCACCGGCGGCGGCGCGGCGGCCAGCTCGGCGGGCGCCACCAGCGTGCCGGCGGTCGGAACACCAAAGTTGATGTTCGGCGTACTCGGAAGCACCACCAAAACCTGCGGCTGGCTGATTTTTTCCACTTGCTCCGGTTTTTGGGCGACTGCCTGCGGCGGCAACACCGTCGGCAGCACGACGACCGGAACCTCCACCCGGATGGGCGGGACCGGTTTGATGGAAATCACCCCCCGCCGCGCGCCGGCAATGCCAATAAGGAGAAAAAGGAGGCAAATGGAATTCACCCAGGCCAGCTTGAGGTTCACGTCGCGACTGGCCGACGGCAGGCATAGCCGCGCGAGTTCGTCTTTCAACTCGTACGCAGGCGCTGTCCGGTTTGTTTCCATGGTCAAGCGGTCAAAATGTCGCCGTCAGGCGGCAAGGCACCTGAAGTGGATTGACGAGGTCAAACACATCCGGAAACACCCCCAAGTCGGCGCTGTGGTCCACGGTAATAATCGTGTCACGTTCATTCCGGAAGATATTGCACGCGGAACAAGTATTACGAAAGGCCAAATTCGTATGAAGAAATGAATTCCGCCGCCGGCCCCGCGGGAGGCCGGCGGCGGGAGGTTGAATCGTCTCAAAACACATAGCTGATCGAACCGAAGAACCCGAGCCGCTCACCGTACTGCGCGGCATTGACGCCCACGCCGGTGCCACTGCGGAGTTGGTAGATGTCGTCCGTGAGGTTCACGATGTCGAGCCGCGCCTTGATGAATCGCCTTTTGGCCAGCTTGATGCTCTGCTCGACTCCAACGTTGATCGAATAATAATCCGGCACGCTGCCACCGTTCGGGATCACCTCGCCGGTGGGCGTCGTATCGTCCTGGCGCAAACCGCTGCCGTAGACTGCGTCCGCATAAACGCTGGTGGCGTGGTGATCGCCTTCCTTCCAAGTGTAAGCAACCCCGAATGTTCCGGTCACCCGCTGGTCATGGTCCAGATAAATCCAGTGATTCTGGACATAGGCCAGGGCCGACGGGTCGAACAGGAACTGTGCCGAGCTCCAGTCCTCGCCCTCAGCTTCCGAGTACGCCAGGTTGGCATAGGTCGTGAAGCCGCCGCGGGTGTAGCTGCCAGTGGCTTCCACGCCATAAATCCTGCCGTGCAGGTAATTGAAGGCGGAGAGAATGAGCGTCTGCCCAAACAGGCCGTCATCGAGTTGGTTGTGCGCCTGCTTGTAATAACCGTCCAAGCCCACCTGGAGCCCCGGCGCCAGCTTCTGGGTGACGCCGATGTCGAAGTAGTTGGACCGCTCGGCCTTCACCGAACCGTCGGTCTGCACGGCGGATTCGTTTGACGTGCCGTTGAACAGGGAGACGTCGCTGCCCGACACGTTCTCCACCGGCGGCGGCGTGAAATAACGTGAGTAGCCTGCGTGGAGGGTTGTGGAATCCCGCGGCTGCCAGATCAGGTTCACGCGCGGGCTGAGCTGCCATTCGTTGTCAAACGACGAATTAAACATATCCAGGCGCGCGCCATAATTAATCGTGAATTGGTTGAAGAACTTCCACTCATCCTGCAAGTACGCGCCCGCGAACAGCCCGGTCAGCCGCTGATTATCCGTAAGGTTGTACGCCGGGCCGATCGGATTGCCGTTGCCATCCACTGGGAACACCGTGCTGGTGGAATCGGCAAACACCACCTCGTCCAGCAACATGGCCCCGCCGCGCAGGGTGTTGTTCTCGGTCAATTGGTAGCTGGCGTCCGCTTGCAGGCCACCCGAATACAGGTCGCGCTCCACGTCGCTGGCCACGCCGTTGAAGTAGAGGTCCCCAATCTCGTCCGGCCGGAAATGGACGCCGCTGGCGCGGCCATAGGCCGAAATCTGCCCATTGAAATCGCCCACGGATTTCTGGTAGGTCACGACGCCGTAGTAGTTCTGTTCCCGCTGCTGCTCGTTCAAGGCGGAGGAATCAAAATTAGCCGGCATGCCGGGAGCCTGATTCCATTGCATCGTGCCATCGGGCGTCGAGCCGGACGGCAGGCCGGGCGTGTTGGGCACCTGGAAGTTGCTGTATGACGCGCTCCCCATGAAGGTCACCCGGCTCGTATCGTCGATGAGGTAGGACGCATACGCGAACACCTTGAATTGGTCGGTATCGTCGTGGATCGCGGCATGGCTCGCCGTGGGATTTTCGATGCCCAGGGCGTTGTGATCAAAGCTGCCGTCCACAAAATACTCCCATTTGCCCGAGGTGCCGCCGTATTCAAGACTCGGCCGGATCGTGTCGAAACTGCCGCCGTACACGTCCACTGTGCCGCCGTTTTCGTACACGCCGGTTTTGGTTTGGATGTCCACGACGCCCGCCGTGCGGAAACCATACTGCGCCGGCAGGGAGCCGGTGATTAATTGCATGCTCTGCACAAAACGCGGGTCCAGCTCCAAGCCGAAGCCGGTGATGCCTTCAGGGAGCAGCACGTCGTCGATGCGGTATTGCAAATTGGCGTGCTCGCCACGCACGTGCAAATCCCCGTTCACGGCCGAATCCTGGGCGACGCCCGGCGAGCGCAGGATCACCTCGTTGAACGGCGCGTCTTCGCCCTGTGACTGCATTTCAATCTGGTCTGCCGTATGCGTGTATGCGGTCGCACCCAGGTTGGGTACGATGCTGCTCCGCGCCTCGTTCAGCTTGCCAATGACCGTCACGTTGCCCAGTTGCGTCACGTTTGTCCCGGTGGCCGCGACCCCATTGGTGAAACTGCCCGCCGCCCCGACGTTGTTCGTCTGCGCCAGCGCCTTGCCGCCGCAGGACAACGCCGCCAGGGAAACAACCGCCCCATAAACTCTGCGATTCTGGTTCATCTGTTCTTTAAAAATTTTCATAATTCAAATTGGTTAAATTCTCCAGGAAACTTCGCGAACCCTCCACGGATTCGCGTCTTTGACCCGCGCCGCTGGCGCGAAGCAAAGAATTCATAGTGGAAACCAACTCCAAACCGCCAGGTTCGCGCGGTCGGAATTGACGAATCAGGAAACTGCGGGAAGAACGGGCGGGGCGCGACCGGCGGGAAGATTTTCAATCGCCGGACTAAAAACGGAGCCGGCCGCGGCGGGAACTGCCGCGATCAAAGTCACCGGGGCGGGAACGAGAACGTCAACCGTGGCGCAATTCACCTTGCCGTGGGCAAACATCGTGACGGCGCACTGATGTTCGGGCTGGCCGGCGTCGGAGTGGAACCAAGCGTGCAGCGAGGGCGAGGCGGCCATCGCGTTAAGCAAGAGGACGAGGCCGGCCAGCAGCGAGGCAATGGCTGCCTGGCCGTACGCTTTAAAATGGCGCTTCGCGAGTCGCAAGCGGTTTGCTTTTAGCAAAGCTCGCGTCTAATGCAAGCTATTTCAAATTCTTTTTCAATTCGGAAGCGACGGCCTAATTGGCGCCCTCGCCCAGCAGACCTGGCTGGATCGCTTTCGGCGCGGGAAGCTGGTCGGGGGGGACCACGTTGCAGCGTTTCGCCCATTGGTCGTATAGATCCGAAAGCTCCTTCACCTTGTCCGGACGCTGGCCGGCCAGGTTGTGCAACTCGGTGCGGTCCGCGGCCATATCGTAAAGTTCCCAGGCGTCAGGATACCGGGAGACCAGTTTCCACTGTCCCCACCGGACGGCGCGGTTGCCTTCATGTTCCCAAAAGATTGGTTTCGGATGCGGTCGGTCCCGGCCATCGAATATTGGTTGCAGGCTTTGGCCTTCGAGCGACAAAATTGAACGGGACTTGAATCCCGACGGATAATGCGTCCCGGCTACTTCCAGCAAGGTGGGCATGATATCGGTGATGTGACCGATCTGGCTGGTCAACGCGCCCCGGCGCTTGATGACGCCCGGCCAGCGGACGATGAAGGGCGACGAGATGCCACCCTCGTGCGTCCAATGCTTGTAGAGCCGGAAGGGCGTATCGCTGACATTGGCCCAGGGCGTCCCATAACTCTGCCAGACATCCACGGGTCCGGCCATGACGGTCACATCCTGGTGACCGACCTTGACGGGCTGGCCATCGCGCGTCCGGCTGGGCACATCGTACCATTCCGGCGCCACCAGTTCGTTGCAGGCGCCGTTGTCCGATAGAAAGATGACCAGGGTATTATCCTCGATATTCTTGCGCTTCAGTTCCGCCACGATGGCCCCAACGCCCTGGTCCAGGTGCTGAATCATCGCGGCGTAGGCGGCCATCTTGTTCGCCTCCCATTCCTGGTTGACCACGTTGGTCCAGGGGATGACGCGCGGGTCACGGGGCGACAAGGCCCAGTCCTTGCTGATCAGCCCCAGGGCGAGCTCGCGCTCGTAGCGGTTTTCGCGAAGCGCGTCCCAGCCGGCCCGGTAGGTGGAGCGGTTCCTGGCAATGTCCGGCTCCGGCGCCTGCAACGGCCAGTGCGGCGCCGTAAAGGCGACGTATAAGAAGAAGGGGTGGTCGCCGCCGCCATACTTCTCGATGTCCGCAACGGCATGTTCGCTGAGGGCATCGGTGTAGTAGAAGTTCGTACGGGCGGGGTTGATCGGGACATTGTTGCTCACCAGCGAGAATGGTTCATAATAGCTGCTCACGCCGTGAATGGTGCCGTAGTACTCTTCGAAGCCCCGCTGGCGGGGCCAGTCCTTTTTGCTGTCCCAAAACGGCTCGTTGGTTTCAAAGTTCAACTGCCTTTTGCCGTCGAAGAAGATGTGGCTGAGGTGCCATTTGCCGACCATCAATGTGTGATAGCCGGCGCCCTGCAACACCTCGGCCAGAGTGACACAGTGATCGTTTAGTTCACCGTGATACCCGGGGATGCCGCGGTCTTCCATCATGGCGCCGACGCCGGCTTCCTGCGGGTACAGACCGGTCAACAGGGCGGCCCGCGAGGGACAGCAGCGGGGCGTGTTATAAAATTGCGTGAACCGCAAACCGTTCGCGGCCAGATGGTCCAGATTGGGCGTGGCGATTTCCGAACCGTAGCAGCCGAGATCGGAATAGCCCAGGTCATCCGCCAGAATCAGAACGATATTGGGCCGCTGGCCGGCCGCCGCGGCGCACGGCAGGAGCAAGACCGAGCCAACAACCGCCAAGGTCAAAGGTAGTATCGTCTTAATCATGAAAGTGGGCCTCAAACACGCAATGCTGCGAACCCAGTATGCCCGGCCCTGGCCGGCACGCGCAACCGATAGTGTATTCCCGGATTTACGAGATACGAATGACCAATGACGAATGGCCGGGGGCGAACGGGCACTTGATCCAGCGCGGTTGGCCCGCTAATGCCTGGCTGGGCCAGCCGACGGGGGTGCCACCGATTTTGACTTGACCGGCCGTTTCTTCTAACCTCGGACCATGAAAATTGCCCGCCACACCGACAAGGATTTTTCCGCCAAGCTCGGGGAATTGTCCGCCAACGCCAGCCTGTTCGATCCCCAAATTGAAGAACGCACCAAGTCGATCCTGGACGAGGTCCGCCTGCGGGGCGACGAGGCGGTGCTGGAATTGACGGAGAAGTTCGACGGCGCGAAGCTCACCGCCGGGGAGCTCGCAGTGACCCAGGCGGAATTGTTCAACGCCTCGCTGGCTGCCAATGAAGCGCTGCGGGCGGCCGTGGCTGAAGCCGAAAAGAACATTGCCAGTTTCGCGAGGAAATCGCTCCGGAAGGGCTGGCAGTCCAAGAATTCGCATGGAGCCACGGTGGGCGAGAAATTTGATCCATTTCAGCGGGTGGGCGTCTATATTCCCGGCGGCACCGCCCCGCTGGTTTCGACCGCCCTCATGACGATCACGCTGGCGAAGGTGGCGGGGTGCAAGGAAATCGTGGTGACCACGCCCTGCGGCCGGGATGGAACGATCAATGCGGCGATCCTGTTCGCCGCGCGAACGGCGGGCGCCACCGAAATTTATCGTGTGGGCGGCGCCCAAGCCGTGGCGGCCATGGCCTATGGCACCAAAACCATCCGGCGGGTCCAGAAAATCTTTGGTCCCGGCAATGCCTACGTCAGCATGGCCAAGCGCCTGCTCGTCGGGCGGGTGGCGATCGACCTGCTGGCCGGGCCCAGCGACCTCCTGGTGCTGGCGGACGACACCGCCAACCCCCGGTACGCCGCGTCGGATCTGCTGGCGCAGGCCGAGCACGGCTCCGGACACGAGCGGGTCTGGCTGGTCACCAACTCCGCGAAAATTCTCCGGGGAGTGGAGAAGGAAATTGCGCGGCAACTGCCCAAGCTGGCCCGCCGGGACCTGATTCAGCGCGTGCTGGAGCGCAATGTCTGGCTGATTCAGGTGAAGTCCATCGCCGAGGGGGTGACGCTCGCGAACCGGATTGCGCCGGAACACTGCGAAGTGATCACCCGCGAGGCGCGGAAAGTGAGCGCCGGCATCGTGACGGCGGGCGCGTTGTTCCTTGGCAACTGGTCGCCGACGGTGCTGGGCGACTACATTGCCGGCCCCAGCCACGTGCTGCCCACCGACGGCGCCGGCGCGTCCTTCGCCGGCCTGACCGTGGATCAGTTCCAGCGCCGCACGAGCGTCGTGGAATACAGCCTGGGCGCGCTGAAAAAGGCGCTGAAAGGCGTGCAAAAATTTGCCGAGATGGAAGGCTTGGGGGCGCATGGCCGAAGCGCGGAACTGCGGCTGGGAAGCTGACGACAAATTTTGGAAGCTGGCGACCGGAAAGTTGCCGGAACCCGCAGAGCGGAATGTCTGCGCCAAGAAAAAGCCGCCCGCGACTCCTGGGTCACGGGCGGCTCTTGAGAATTCCAATGATTACGCGACTTCCGCGCCTTCGAGGAAGCCCTGCAAATGGCGCACGCGCGTGGGATGGCGCAGTTTGCGCAACGCCTTGGCCTCGATCTGCCGAATGCGTTCGCGGGTGACGTTGTACATCTTGCCGATCTCCTCGAGCGTCCGCTCGTAACCGTCGGCCAAGCCGAAGCGCATTTCCAGAATCTTTCGTTCGCGCTCGGTCAGGGTGGTCAGGACATCGCTCAATTTCTCACGCAACAGGCTGTAGCTGGTCACATCCGACGGGTTCTCCGCCGACTTGTCCTCAATAAAGTCGCCGACGCTCACATCGCCGTCATCGCCCACGGGCGCATGCAACGAAACCGGCTGCTGGGCCATCTTGAGCAGGGCGTGGATGCGCGCCACCGGCATGTGCATTTCGTCGGCCAGCTCCTCCGGGGTGGGCTCGCGGCCAAGCTCCTGGGTGAGCTGCTTTTGCGCGCGCCAGAGCTTGTTCATGATTTCAATCATGTGCACCGGAATGCGGATGGTGCGCGCCTGGTCGGCGATGCTGCGGGTGATCGCCTGCCGGATCCACCAGATGGCGTAGGTCGAAAACTTATAGCCGCGGCGATACTCGAACTTCTCGACGCCTTTCATCAGGCCGATGTTCCCTTCCTGGATCAGGTCCAGGAAGGACTGGCCGCGATTGGTGTATTTCTTGGCCACGGAGACCACCAGGCGCAAGTTGGCCTCGGCCATGTGAGTTTTGGCCTTCAGGCCGCGGTCAGCCGCCGCCTTCAGGGACAGATACGCCTTCTGAAACTCCTCGCGCGGCATGCGGCCAAACAATTCCAAGGTCTGGACTTTCTGCTGTTCCGCCTCGATCGCTTCGCGTTTTTCGTTGGTATTGCGATGGGCTTCCAGCTCCTGCAACCGGCGGACGCTGGCCTGGAATTTTTCATGAATATTCCCCGCCACCACAATCATCTCCTCGACGACCTTTTGCTTGTAGTAAAACTTGGCGAAAAGCTCCTGGAGCCGGGCGTTGAGCTTTTTCAAATCGCGCTCGAGGGCCTCCTTGCGGCCTTTTTGCTGCGCCTTTTGCCAGGCGTAATATTTTTCGTCCACCTTTTGGTCCTGTTCGCGCACTTTTTTGATGTGCTTGCGCAGATCCTTGAGGTGGCCCTCGCGATTGGCGATCTTCTTGTCCACGATCACCCGGTCAAAACGTTCCTTGGGCGGCTCGGACAGAAGTTTCTCCGCGATGGCAATGTGTTCCTTGGCGGTGAAACCCAGGCTGTACACAATGTTCTTCATCTCCACCTCGGCGTCCTCGATCTTTTTGCAGATCTCCACCTCCTGCTCGCGGGTGAGCAGCGGCACTTTGCCCATTTGGTTCATGTACATCCGCACCGGGTCGTCCAGAATTTCCAACCGCGCGTCCTCATCCACCTCGTCGGCTTGGGCCTGGTCGGCCGGCTTGCCGCGGTCGGCCCGCTCCGCCTCGGCCTGATCCATGACAATTTCGACGTCCAGGCCGCGCAGCTTGGACAGCACGGAATCCAGCTCTTCCGGGCTTAAGTTGTCCGGCAGAATGTCATTGATGTCGTCATAGGTGACATAGCCATGCTCCTGCGAGAGATGCAGCAGCGTCTTGATCGTCTCGGTCAAATCCAAGGCTGACGGCGGGACTCCGGGCGCGGTCGCGGGGGCGCTGCCATTGGTCGGCGGCTTCGGAGGCGCCACTTTGGCGGGAGCCGGGACAACCGGTTCGGACTTGGTGGCATCCATTTTAACGGCCTTGCTGGAAATGACAAATCGCCTCCGCACGGGCGGCGCTTGCAATTTGGGCGCTTTGGGACTGGAGGTGCGCGTGTGCGGCGTGTGCTTGGCCGCCAATGCTTTGCGTTTCAACATAAATATTCAGACAAATGAATCAGCGCGTCGGTTCAGAAATTTCATCTTAAACCACCGCAAATTTGCGGCTTCTGACGAAACTAGCGCGTTCATCGCTGTGAAGCTGGAACTGCGAACACCAGAAGACTGACGCCCGTCTATCTTAATGCCTCCGGGCGAAATTTCAAGCATAATCTTTCCCGTGTTGGCACCGCAAGCCTCTTGATGAGAAAAATTTCAAGTCCCGCAGAGGCAAAGACTTGAGTTTCCCTATGGCACCCGGAATTCTGACCTTTTGCCCTCGGGCGCAGACCCCGGCTGGCGCCGGCCACCCGCCGTGCCGCGGGCGGACAATTCGGCCTCAGGCGCGTCGCGGGCTAATCCATTCCCCGAACCGCGGCCACGTCCCGCTCAATCTGGCTCCGCAATTCCGCCCGGGATCCAAAACGAATCTCGTCCCGCAGTTTCACGCCCAGCTCCAGTTCCAATTCCTCCTGGTAAAGATTGCCGGTGAAATCGAGCAGATGCGCCTCCACGCGCACTTGCGGCCGGGCGGAGGACACGGTTGGGCGAAGGCCAATGTTCATGGCGGCCCGAAAGACGCGCCCCTGCAAGTTCGTGACCGCGAAATAAACCCCATTGGGCGGCAGCACCAAGTTCGCGGCGTCCAGATTCGCCGTGGGAAAACCGAGTTGGCGGCCGATCCCCTCGCCGGGAATGACGCGGCCGCAGAGGCTGTAAGACCGGCCCAGCATCTGGCTGGCGGCGTCCAAATTACCCGTGCGAATCTGGTCCCGGATTCGCGTGCTGCTCACCGGTTGACCGTCCAGCGCGACGGCCGCGAGCCCGTGCACCTGAAAATGCAGTTCCTGGCCAAGCTGTTCGAGCAGGGCCACGTTGCCGGTCCGCCCGTGGCCGAAGACAAAGTCCGCCCCCACGCAGACGCTGTGGATTTTCCCAAACCCGCCCGCCAGTTCGCGGACAAACCGGTCGCCCGGCTTTTGGCTGAAGGGCTTGTCGAAGGCGATCTCGAGCAGGGCCTCCACGCCAAGCGCCCCGATGGCGCGAAGCTTTTGCGACCGCGAGTGAATCTGGGCCGGCACGCGGTCGGGCGCCACCACCACGTTGGGATGGCGGTCAAACGTTACGACCACGGGCAGGGCTTCATGCTGGTGGGCGTCGGCAACGGTCTGCCGGATGATCTGCTGGTGGCCCAGATGCACGCCGTCGAACACGCCAATCGCCAGGCAGACGCGGCGACTGCCGTTGCCGAGCTCTTCGGCGCTGTGGATGAGTTTCATCGGTACTAGAAAACGTAAAAAGGCCGCGCCGCTAAAGCGGTGCGACCGCTTCCGCCGGCGAACGCCGCCCAGGCATTCATGCGGCCGCCAGTTTCAAAAAGGGAAGCACGCGCTGCTCCAATTGCGCCTCGCTCAGTTGCAGGACGGCCTCCAGCGGCAGCGCGTCGGCGACGTCGAATTTTCCGGAAGCAATCCGGCGCAAGGCCGTCAGGTGGGCGCCGCAGCCGAGCTTTTGGCCCAGGTCATGGGCCAGCACGCGCACGTAGGTGCCTTTGGTGCAGGCGACCCGGAATTTTCCGAAGGGCTCGCTATATTCCCTGAAGCGGAAATTGTAGATGTGAATCAAGCGCGGCTCGCGCTCCACCTCCACGCCCTGGCGCGCCAGCTTGTACAGCGGCACGCCGTTCTTTTTGATGGCCGAAACCATCGGTGGCACCTGCATCAGGTCGCCAACGAACGTGGCCGCCTCCCGGTTGAGTTCTTCCAGCGTCATGGGCATCACGGGCAGCGACCCGGTCAATTCGCCGTCGGCGTCGTGGCTGTCGGTCGCTTCGCCAAATTTGACCGTGCCTTCGTACACTTTGTCGTGCCCCATGAGACGCTCGGAGAGCTTGGTGCCGCGGCCGAGCACGATGATCAACAACCCCGTCGCGTTCGGGTCCAGCGTCCCGCAATGGCCGACCTTTTTGATCCCGAACTTGCGGCGAATCGCGTCCACGACGTCGTGCGAGGTCGGGCCAGCGGGCTTGTCAACGAGAATGGCGCCGTCAAAGGCAGAGAATTCTTGCATGGTCCAGTCACTTCACCGAGTTCAGCGCGCGTTTCACGGCCGCGATCACCCTGCGTTGCACGGCCAGCGGCGTGCCGGGAATGCGTGCCCCCGCCGCGGCCGGGTGGCCGCCGCCCCCGAATTGCCGGCAGATTTCGCTGACATTGACCGCTGCGCTTTTCGAACGGAGGCTGAGACGGGTCAACTCCGGCTCCAGTTCCTCGAAAACGCAGGCGACGATCACCGGCTCAATGGCGCGGATGTGATCGATCAGGCCCTCCGTATCATCGCTCTCGGCGCCCGTCCGGGCAAAATCCTTCTTCTTCAGCCAGAACCAGGCGATGCGGTTATCGGCCGTCAACCGGAACGTGCTGTAAACGTGCCGAAGCAGCCGCGCCCGCGAAAGCGGATAGGATTGGTAAACCTCGTCGCAGATTTTGGCCAGGTTGGCCCCGCGGGTGACTAGTTCCGCGCCGACGTGAAAAGTTCCGGGCCGGGTGTTCGAATACTGGAACGAGCCGGTGTCCGTCGAAATCGCCGTAAACAACTGGTCGGCGATCGGCCGGGTGATGGGCCAGCGCGCCACCTTGAGCAGCTTGAAAATCAACTCGCCGGTGGACGGTTCGCGCGGCGAAACCCAGTTCACGTCGGCGTAGCGGGTGTTACTTTCGTGGTGGTCGATGTTGATGAAAACCTTGCGCTTGGCCACACACTCGCCGGCCTTGCCCAGCCGCTCAAAGCTGGCGCAATCGGTGGCAATGACGCAGTCGAACTGCTCGCCGCTGCGGGGCTTCGCGAACAACCCGCTGGCGTTGAGAAACTTGTACTTCTGCGGAATGGCATCATGATTCCATACCGTCACCTGTTTGCCCTCGTTTTGCAGGGCCAGCGCCAAGCCGAGCTGCGAGCCGATGCAGTCGCCATCGGGGCGCACATGGCCGACGATGCAGAACGTTGCGTTCTGGCGGAGGATCTCGAGAATCCGGTCGATAATTTTCGGATAACTTTTCACGATTCGGCTGCTTCAGAGGAGATTCTTACTGGTCGCCCGCGGGATCGGAGGCCTTTTCGCCCTTTTCCACCGGACCGGCGGATTCCTTTTCCAGTTCGTCGATGATCTGCAAAACACGGTTGCCACGCACAATGGAATCATCGACCAGGAATTTGAGCGTGGGCGTGAATTTCAAGACGACGGATTTGGCCACCAGGCCTTGCAGCCGGATTCGATGTTGTTCCAAGGCCTGCAGACCGTGCTTCTGCTGGTCGGCGTTGCCCAGGATGCTGACAAAGGCCACGGCCGACTTGAGGTCGCCGCCGACGTCCACGTCGTTCACGGTGATGAGGCCGACGTCGTCAACGTTAAATTCCCTGCGAACGGCTTCGCCAATGGCTCGTTTCAACAGTTCGCGCACGCGTTCATGTCGCAATGTGTGCATAGGTCAATTCGAATCGTTGAACGGGTGAAGGGCTGGCTCAACGCCGACCCTTCGTCCATCCGTGTCCAGGGGTCCGCGGTTCATAGTTTGGCCGCCGATTTTTCAATGGCATAGCACTCGATGACATCCCCGACCTGGATTTCGCCGAAGCCTTCGATGCGAATGCCGCATTCCATGCCCGCGCGAACTTCGTTCACCTCGTCCTGGAACCGCCGCAACGACTGAGTGACGCCCTCGTAAATGATGTCCTTGCGCCGGCGCACGCGCACTTTGCCGCGCGTTACACGGCCGTTGGTGACCGCACAGCCGGCGACGGGCAGGCCCTTGGACAATTCGAATATCTGCCGCACCTCGGCCGAACCGACCACGGTTTCCTTGATGACCGGATCCAGCAAGCCCGCCATCGCCGCCTTCACCTCGTCGATCAATTCGTAAATGATCGCGTAGAGCTTGATCTGCACGCCCGCATGTTTGGATTTTTCCGCGGCGGTGCTGTCCACGCGGGTATGAAAGCCCAGGATGACCGCCTTGGACGCCGATGCGAGCGCCACGTCGTTTTCGGTGATGGTGCCCACGTCGCTGTGCAGGATCTCGAGCGAAACCTTGTCCGACTCAATCTTCTTGATCGCTTCGACGATGGCCTCCACGGAACCCTGGGTGTCGGCCTTGACGACGACGCGCAGCACCTTGCTTTGCGCGGCTTCCAGGGAGGCGAACAAATTCTCGAGCGTCACCTTCGAGCGGTTCTCCAGGTCCTGGCTCTTATGCACCATGGCACGTTCCTCAGCCAGGGCGCGCGCCGCTTTTTCGTCGTCCACGGAGCTGAATTCCCAGCCCGCTTCCGGCACGCCGTTGAGGCCCAGCACGCTCACGGCCACCGACGGCCCGGCTTCCTTGAGCCGATGGCCCTCCTCGCTGATCAGCGCGCGCACCTTGCCGTAAAACTCGCCGCAAATGATCACGTCGCTCAAATGCAGCGTGCCTTTGCGCACCAGCACGGTCGCCGTGGGACCGCCGGCTGAAACCCCGGACTCGATCACGTTGCCCTTGGCGTGGCGGTCGGGGTTCGCCTTGAGCTCCAGCAAATCCGCCTGGAGCAGAATCATCTCCAGCAGCTTGTCGATGCCCTGTTTCGTGAGCGCTGAACACTCCACGTAAATGGTGTCGCCGCCCCAGTCGTCCGGCACCAGGCCCTTGTCTTGCAACTGCTGGCGGACCTTCAACGGGTTGGCGTTTGGGTGATCGCATTTGTTGATGGCGACCAGAATCGGCACCTTGGCCGCCTTGGCGTGAGCGAGGGCTTCCAGCGTCTGCGGCATCACGCCGTCGTTGGCGGCCACCACCAGCACCACAATATCCGTCACATTGGCGCCGCGGGCACGCATGGAGCTGAACGCCGCGTGGCCGGGCGTGTCGAGAAAGGTGATCTGCGCCATTTCACCCTTTCGCTCCGGATGGGGCACCGATATGGTATAGGCGCCGATGTGCTGCGTGATGCCCCCGGCTTCCCCCGCCGCCACGTTCGCCTTGCGAATGACGTCCAAGAGGGAGGTCTTGCCGTGGTCAACGTGGCCCATGATGGTCACCACCGGGGCGCGCGGCTTCAAATCCTCGGCCTTGTCGTCCACGTCCAGTTCCACCTTGCGCTCCTGCTGGTGGACGATACCCTCGCCTTTGGCCCGTTTTTCCGCCTCAAACCGATAACCAAAATTCGCGGCCACCTGCGCGGCGATCTTCTCGTCAATGGATTGGTTGACCGTGGCCATGACGCGCAGCTTCATCAGCTCCGCAATGATGGCAAACGGCTTCTGCTTCATCGCTTCGGCCAGCGCCCGGACAATGATCGGGGGCTTGATGGTGATCACCTGGGCGTCCGACGGCAGGACGATCCTTGGCTGTTGCGGCGGCGCGGGTTTGGCGGGAGCCGCAGCCGGCATGGGGCGCCCATCCCGGCCACGCTGTCCGCCGTGGCGCCCGTCGCCGCGCTGGTCTCCGCGTGACGGCAGGGCCGGCCGCCCGGCCGGCGGCACGCGCTGTCCGCCGCGGTCACGATCCCGGTCATTGCCTCGCGGTGCCGGGCGTGCCGGCAACTGGATGCGGCCGACCAATTCACCGATTTTTGGCCTGGGTGGCAGCGGCGGCGGGATGGGAGCCATGGGCTTGGGCGGCGGCGGCGCCACGGGCGCTGGCGGCGAGAGGGGAATGGCCGCGGCAATCACGGGGGCAGGCGCGGGTGGCGGGACTGCGGCTGGCTTGGGCGCCAACTCGGGCACCGGCGGCGGTTCCACTTTGGTCTCCATAACCGGTTCTGCCTTTTTTACTTCTTCAACTGGCGCGGGTGCGGGCGGCGGCGGCGCCAGCGGCGGCGGCGGGGCGGTGATGAGGATGATCGGTTCGGGCGCAGGCGGGGGCGCGGGCTTTTCCTCGACGGGCTTGGGGGAGAGGCGGGCGGCTACGGCTGGATTGGTACGTATGATTTCCTCTTCCAGCCATTCGGCGGTGATTTTGTCAAGCGAGCTGGACGGGACCTTGGCGGCGGCAATGCCCAATTCCTTGGCCTTCACGAGAATTTCTTTGTTCTCGAGGCCAAGTTTCTTTGCAATGTCGTAAACACGAACGGGCATAATTTCTTTCCACTGCCGCCGACCGGAATGTGCGCTTCGCCGTCATGGCTTAAATCGCGTTCATCCAAACAGTAACGATCCGCGTCATAAATCGATCAATGTGGCGCCGCGGTTTCGCCGCCGACCGGCAACGTGCGGCGGCCCGCTTCGGCTCGCGCGGCTACCAAGATCGCCGCAGCGCTTTCCCCAATTTGCGGGATGTCCGCCAAATCGGTGGCTTCCGCCGACAACAAATCTTCCAGCCGCGTGATACCGTTATGGACCAGGACGTCGGCCTGCTCGCGCGTGATGCCGGGGATGGCCGCAATCAGCTCCACGGCTTCCGCCACTTTCTCGTCAAATCCTTTGGTGATGATTTGCTCGGCATCAATGTTTACTTCCCAGCCCGTCAAGCGCGCCGTCAGCCGCGCATTCTGTCCCCGCTTGCCGATCGCCAGCGAAAGCTGGTCCTCCGTCACCATGATGTTGAGTGCCTTCCTCGCCTCATCCACCTCGATGCTCTTGATCTTGGCCGGCTCCAGCGCCTTGGTGACGAACGCCTTGATGTCCGATGACCACGGGATCACGTCCACCTTCTCATTGTTCAGCTCGCGCACGATGTTCTTGACGCGCTGGCCGCGCATGCCCACGCATGCCCCCACCGGGTCCACTTTGGAATCGCGCGAATAAACGGCCATCTTCGTCCGAAAACCGGGTTCGCGCGCTATGCCCTTGATTTCAATCGTTCCGTCATTGATTTCGGAAACCTCAAGTTGAAAGAGCTTTACTATGAACCGCGTGTCCGCCCGCGACAGGATGATCTCCGGCCCGTGCGCGCCTTCCTGCACCGCCTTAATATAGCAGCGAATCCGTTCGCCCACCTGGTATTCTTCGGTTGGCACCCGTTCCTTGTTGGGCATGAGCGCCTCATATTTCCCCAAATCCAAAATAACATCCGACCGGTCAAATCGCCGAACGGTGCCGCTGACGATGTCCCCCACGCGGTCCTTGTACTCGGTAATGAGCATCGCCTTTTCGGCCTGGCGCACCTTTTGCATGAGCGCCTGCTTGGCGTATTGAGCCGCAATCCGGCCGAACCCCTGGGGAGTCACTTCCTTCTCAATCTCATCCCCCACCTTGGCGTCGGGCTTGAGGCGCCGGGCGTCAAACACCGAAATCTGGTCATGCTGGGAGACCACCCGGTCGGCCACGATAAGTTTCGCAAATGCCTTAATATCACCGGTTTTGGGGTCCATGTCCACGCGCAGCTCGCGCGCCGGGCCCACGGCCTTCTTCGCGGCCTGCAACAATGCATCCTGGACGGCAGCCATGAGAGTTTCACGGCTGACGCCTTTCTCACGCTCCCAGAATTCTAGTCCAGCTATAAAATCTGCATTCATACGCTATCGCTGCGCGGCACCGGCATCCGTTCCGGCGAATAAAAAAGTCGGAAGGACCTTTGTCTCCGACTTCGCACGGCTGGCAAAACCAGCCAATACCGCTTTGTTCTAATATGATAAGTTTTTCCATTCCACCGTCAAGTCGAAAACCCCGGGAATATTTCGCCGCCCCCACCGGGCAAAAATGGCCCCCCTCCCCGCATCCTGTCCTTCCACTGCCTTACAATACACTACCGCCCATCGGCAACAGTGGAAATCTCCGGCGGATTGCGTTATATGTTTTCCGCATGATCTCCCTGGGCGAGGCCCGCGCCTTGATTGTCCAAAAGATTCTGCCGTTGCCTGCCGTCGCCACGCCGTTGGCCACGGCGTGCGGTCGCGTGTTGCGCCGGGATGTCCGCGCCCGGGAGGATCTGCCTGCTTTTGACCGCTCGGCCATGGACGGCTACGCCATCGCCGCCGGTGACTCGTCCCGCAGATTTCGCATCGTGGCCGAAGTCCAGCCGGGTCCGGCGCCGACCTGCAAAATCCGCCCCGGGGAATGCGTTCGCATTTTTACCGGCGCGGCGATTCCCGGTGGCGCCTCACAGGTGCTCGCGCAAGAACACGTCCGCCGCGAGGGGAATTTCATGGTGCCGCTGGAAAGAGAGGCTGCCACGCACATCCGTCGCCGCGGCGAGGACGCGCGAAAAGGCGATTTGCTGTTGAAAAAAGGCGCCCGCCTGGGCCCCGGCGACCTGGCCCTGCTCGCCAGCCTGGGCCTGACCCGACCAAAGGTGTCGCCGCCCGCGCGGGTGGCGCATTTGACCACCGGCAATGAACTGGTGGCGCCGGAGAAAGAGCCGCGGCCGGGTATGATCCGCGATTCCAACAGCACGCTGGTGGCGGCCCTGGCCGCCAAGTTCGGCGGCCAAATCGTCTGCCAGGAGCGCGTCCCCGACGATTTCAACCTGCTCCTGAAAAAAGGGCGCGCCTTGGGCAGGTCCATTGATCTGCTCCTGCTCTCGGGCGGCGCCGGCGGGGGCGAACACGACTTTGGCAAAAAGCTGCTGACCGCGCTCGGCTTTCGGATTCATTTTACGGCGATCAACCTGCGTCCGGGCAAGCCGCTGGTTTTTGCGACCCGTGGGCGGCAGGCGGCGTTTGTGCTGCCGGGCAATCCGGTGGCCCACCTGGTCACGCTGCACACCGCGGTCCGACTGGCTTTCGACCGGCTGGCTGGGGCGGGAGGCTCCTGGCCCCTGGTCAGGGTCCGGCTGGCCGCGGTGCCTGATCATCGCCCAAACGGGCGCGAAACGCTCTGCCCGGCCCGACTCGAAATCAAGGCCGACGGAAGCGGCAAACTTGTGGCACGCGGGTTGCCCTGGCAAAGTTCGGGCGACGTCACCGGCCTGGCCGGCGTGAATGCGCTGCTGCGGCTGGAGGCCGGCGCGGAGGCGCCCAGGGCGGGGGACCTCGTTTCTGTTTTAATGCTCGAGATACCATGATAAAATTTTCGCATTTGGATGCCGAAGGCCGGGCCAAAATGGTGGACGTGGGCCACAAAGTGCCGCAGGTGCGCATCGCCGTCGCCGAGGGGTCCGTCCTGTGCCGGCCGCAAACCATCGCCGCCTTGCGCGGGAAAAAGCTGCCCAAGGGCGACGTGTTCACCGTGGCCAAGGTCGCGGCGATTCTGGCGGCCAAGCGCGTCGATGAGTTGATTCCGCTCTCCCATTCGGTGCCCCTGGACGCCGTGGAGGTGCATTTTTACTTGCGAAAAGACACGGTGCATATTTCCGCCGAGGCCCGCACCACGGCGAAAACGGGCGTGGAAATGGAGGCCCTGACCGCCGTCGCCGTGGCCGCCCTGACCGTCTATGACATGTGCAAGGCCGTGGACCGGACCATGGTGATCGAAGGCGTGCGGCTGGTCAGCAAGGTGAAACAATGAAAATCGGACGCGTGACCCTGAGCGACCGCGCCAGCAGCGGCATGTACGAGGACCTGAGCGGCCCGGAAATCGAGCGCGTGCTGCGCGAGCAGTTCGCCGGGCCGGTGGAATTTGAGTCCGTGCTGCTGCCGGATGAAGAACAGCAGATTGCAATGGCCCTGAAGCATCTGTGCACCATCGGCTGCGCGCTGGTGGTGACCACCGGCGGCACCGGGCCGGCCGCCCGGGATGTGACGCCAGAAGCCACGCGGGCCGTGCTGGAAAAGGAACTGCCCGGCTTTGGCGAAACCATGCGCGCGGTTTCGTTTGCGAAGGTGCCCACCGCGATCCTCTCACGCGCCACAGCCGGCGTGCGCGGAAAGACCTTGATCATAAACCTGCCCGGCAATCCGCAGGCCATTGCCGAATGCCTGCCACCCCTGATGCCGGCCATTGCCGAGGCCATCGATCATATCGCCGGTTTCCGCCCGGCCTTGAAGCCGGGGGTGACACCCTACGGAAAATTAGAAGGGAAACATATTTAGACCATAATTAACATTGTGCGAATTCGGTTTTCTTACAGTGAAAGCACGTATTCACACAGATCATTCAGTTCCTGTTCGGAGAGGTCTTTTGTAGCACCGTGTTCTGCGTTGGCGTTACGGGTCGTGATAACGTCACGCATGGTAGCTGCCGAACCGTCGTGCAGATAGGGCGCCGTACGCCAAACTTCAATCAACGTCGGAGTATAGAAAATATCCTTTGGCCCGTCAAATGTCCGGCGCGTACCCACTTCGTGGGCCTTCAAATCGGTAAATATTCCCGGCACATGGCAATCGGCGCAACCGACGCTGCGGAAAATCTTTTTGCCGCGCTGGGCCGCACTTGAAAATTTGCCGCGAACCAAATAAGGACTGGGCGCCGGCTTTAGTGATTTCAGGTAGGCATCGATTGACGACGCAACTTCTTCCGGGGCGTTGGTGAACAGAATGAATTTCAATCCCGCCCGGACCGCCGTCTCGGCATTGGTGCGCACACCCAAAAACATCGCGGGTGGGGTTTTGTACGCCCATACCAGATCGCGTGTACTTTTGGGATTGCCGATCCCGTCGTTCAGCAAATCCCAGTTGAATCCATCCACCCGGGCCTCATTAGGATGACAGCTTGAACAGCTCTGCCAACCTTGCAGACAAAGGTTTCCATCGTGAAAATAGAAGTCCCCCTTCCGCACTGGGTCCATATCCCTTCTCGGCCCAAGCGGAATGGATTCGACGCTCGTGGCACCTGTAGGGCACGACGCGAGGAGTGCCTTCCCCGGCTCCCGCTCGGCATCGGAGCGCCGGTCTCCGACCCGGCTCGCCTCATCCACATCAATCACGCTCAACGTATCCGAAAAGTAATTAGCCACATACAGCTTGTTCCCGACAAACGCCAAAGCGCGCGGTCCCAGATCTCCCTCCAGCAATTTGACCCGCACGCGGGCGCCGGTGAGAAACGGCAATCCAGGGTCCATTCCTTCATAATGCGAGATGTAGGTCAAGATTGGCTGGGTCCGTTTGGCACGATCCTTGACCGACGAAACCCGGCTGCCCAGCAGCATCGGGAAATTGATCAAGCTGATTTCATCCGTGCCGGCGTGGGCCACGGCCAGGGTACTGCCGTCCTCGGACTAGGCGACGCCCCAAGGATTGGCGGCACCGTGATTGGGCTCATCCAAGAGAAAACTAAAAGCAATTTCCATGCTGGCTACATCAATAATCGTCAAAGCATTGGCATTCATCCAGCCGAATTGGACTTTCGTAGTAGCGCGGCTGAAACTGGAAACAATGTGCGTGACGGCCGCATACTTGCCATCCGGCGAAATGCGAAGATCCTTCAACGAACCGCTGCCATTGGGCAACGGGAGTTCCTTGACGACCCTGCGAGTGACAAGATTAATCACACTCACCACCGCCGCCGCGTTTTCCACATCCGCCCGCCCAGTGGGGAGCTGATTGGCCACGAGTAGAAACTTTCCGTCCTTCGTAATATCCGCCGCCACCGGCTCCCGCCGCACGGCAATCCGGCACACTTCTTTCCCCGGAGCGCCGGTCTCCGACCCGGCTCGACTCCTCACATTCGTTTGGTAGGGCACGACGTGAGGAGTGTTTTTTTCTGACGTCTCATCCTGCCCCGTCAGCTCAATCACGCTCACGTCATTATCAAACTGATTGCAGACATACAGTGTCCTTCCATCCGCACTCAAGACGGGAGCCGTAGCCGTATGCCCCGCCGGAGTTGTGCCGACGATCTTCAGCCGTCGCGTGTCGATGATGCAAATCTTGCTTTCCGGCGCAGCGCACGTAACGAACAATTCTGAATAATCCCTCGAAAACGCCAGGCCTGACGGCGGTAGTGGCACGGCAATCGACGTAATATTGCCGCCGGACAAGTCAAGGCACAACACCCAGTTGCCCTCAGCGCAGGCAATGAACAAGTGGTTGTCCGTGGCCGCCATTGCAGCGGGGGAAAGATATTCAGGTGTGCCAGCGAAACCCGCAGTCGAACTCAAATTCGCCACGACGAGCACCCAAAAACATAAAAACTGTCTCATCGTGTCATCAAAGAATAGTCATTTCAAAAAACTGCAATACTATATGCAGCGTCATATGTTTTGCAGCGTCAAGCCAAACGAAACGCGTGAACGCTTTGAATTTAGATAGAAACAAGCTGCATTATTTATGACGCTGTGTATAGAAACCACCCCGTCCATCTACCCATTCAAGATTGTAGGCAATGCTCAAACATCATTTTTCAAGGACTGACCTTTCAAAATCCCAGAAGTTGCCATGTTTTGAACTATAGACCCAAAATATTTTTCCGACTAAACTACAGTATAAAACAATTAGTCCACCCACCAACGATTAGCGGAT
>JBEKZM010000150.1:0-12580 GCA_049509875.1 Verrucomicrobiota bacterium
ATGACATGGTAAAGGGCTCCGGCATATTCAATTCTCAACGGGCGCGCCATAATCCCAATTCCAGCCCTAATTCACCCGTGCCTCCAGTCTCTAATTATCGATTGTCGGACCGACCCTTTTGGACCCTTTAGCCGACCCTTTTGTGGCCGCAGAGGCCGCGGCAGAAAACACTCCACGATTTTTAATTCATTGACGGTGAAGCAGCTTGAATCAACATGGCGCGGGCAGATGTCGTCGCGACGACCGGCGGTCCTTAAAAATCCGGACCAGCGGATCAAGCGAATAGAATGCAAATGACAAACATTAAAATAAAAACCGGCCTGAGTGTCCCTTGGCTGGCCTTGGCCATGCTGGGGTTTGCACAAATGCCGAATTGCCGGGCCGGGTCAGCTTTGACGCCCGATCGTCCGGACATCGTGATCGAAGATTTTGAAGGGGCGAATTTTGGCGAGTGGAAGGTGACGGGGGACGCCTTCGGGACCGGACCGGCGCACGGAACGTTGCCGAACCAAATGGCGGTGGACGGGTTTCTGGGGGCCAGTTTTGCCAGTTCGTATCATCACGGCGACGGCAGCGTTGGCACGCTAACCTCACCCTCTTTCAAGGTTGAGCGCCGATACATCCAGTTCCTGATCGGCGGCGGCGGCTTCGCTGGAAAAACCTGCATCAATTTGTTGAGCGACGGCCGGATGGTCCGCACCGCCGTGGGACCCAACACCGAACCCGGTGGCAGCGAGCACCTTGACTGGCAGGCCTGGGACGTCAGCGAACTGGCAGGCGAAAGCGTGGTGCTGGAGATCGTGGACCAGGCGACCGGCGGGTGGGGTCATATCAGCATCGACCAAATCATGCAGACGGACCACAAAATGCCCGGCCTGATCCAGCGCGAGGTTCAACTCCCGATGGAGGTGAAGCAACGTTACTTGAACCTGCCCATCAAAAATGGCGCGGCCAAACGCACGCTGCGATTGGCAGTGGACGGAAAAACGGAGCGCGAGTTCCAGATTGAGCTGGCCGATGCGAAACCGGACTGGTGGGCCTTCCTGGACGTTTCCCCGTTCAACGGGCAGTCCGCGATGCTTCAGGCAGACAAACTGCCCGAGGGTTCCCTGGGATTGAAACAGATTGAGCAGTCGGAAACCGTCAAGGACAGCGAAAATATTTACCGCGAGGCGCTGCGTCCGCAGTTTCACTTTTCACCACGGCGGGGATGGAATAATGACCCCAATGGCCTGGTTTTCTACGAGAGTGAATATCATTTGTTCTTCCAGCACAACCCTTACGGCTGGGAATGGGGCAACATGCATTGGGGCCATGCCACGAGCCGCGATTTGGTGCATTGGCGCGAACAGCCGGAGGCGCTTTACCCCGATGCGATGGGCACGATTTATAGCGGTTCGGCGGTGGTGGACTGGCAGAACGCCAGCGGGTTCGGGAAAAACGGCCGGCCACCGATCGTGCTGATTTACACTTCGGCCGGCGATCAATTTGCGCAATGCCTGGCCTACAGCGCTGATGGCGGCCGGACGTTCACAAAGTACGCCGGCAATCCGGTGGTGCCGCAGATGACCGGCGGCAACCGTGACCCCAAAGTGATATGGCATGAGCCGACCCAGCGCTGGGTCATGGTACTCTGGGTGGAAAAAGACAAACATAACACCATTCATTTCCTGACCTCGACCAACCTCAAAGACTGGAAGGTGGCCAGCCAGGTGGACGATTTCTTCGAATGCCCCGACTTTTTTGAGCTGCCGGTGGACGGCCGGGAAGCCGGCAAAAAATGGGTGCTGACTGCCGCGAGCAGCGAGTACCAGGTGGGCACGTTCGACGGCGAAAAGTTCACGGCCGAAACACCAAAACTGCCCGGTGTGGGCAGC
The DNA here is from genome assembly GCA_049509875.1 of Verrucomicrobiota bacterium. Taxonomy (GTDB): domain Bacteria; phylum Verrucomicrobiota; class Verrucomicrobiia; order Limisphaerales; family UBA11358; genus UBA11358. The sequence goes on from JBEKZM010000150.1 coordinate 1,878, forward strand.
GACGCACTCTATGCCGCGCAAACCTACAGCGACATTCCCGCCAGCGACGGCCGGCGGATTCAAATCGGCTGGCTGCGCGCGCCGTCGCCGGGAATGCCTTTCAACCAATGCCTGTCGGTGCCGCTGGAATTGAAATTAATCACCACGCCGGCGGGTGTGCGTCTGACGCGTTTGCCGGTCAGCGAGCTGGCGCAACTTAGAACCGGCACCGATGATTTTGGTTCATTCACCCTTCCCGCGGGCGCCTCCCGGGCGCTGTCAAACGGCGGGGGCGAGCTGCTGGAGCTGCGCGCGGAGTTTGAACCCGGCCCGGACGGCGAAGTGGACTTCAACGTGCGCGGCCTGTCCGTGAGCTATGATGCCGCGAACGGGGAGCTGGTGGCGGATGGCCACCGCGTTTCGGCGCCGCTCCGCTCAGGTCGGCAGCGACTCATTGTCTATGTGGATCGGACGGCCAGCGAAGTTTTCGCGAGCGACGGCCTGACCTATGTGCCGCTGTCGTTCCAACCCAAAACCCGCGATTTTGGCGTGAGCGTCCAAGTGAAAAACGGCAGCCCGAAGTTCAACGCGCTGAAGGTCTATCAGCTCAAATCCATGTGGGAATGATTCAATATGCAAACGAACCGCAAAGTAGTTGTGGTCGGACTGGTTGAAGTGTGGTGGGACCTGCTTCCGGGCGGAAAGCGATTGGGTGGCGCTCCCGCCAACTTTGCCGGTCACGCGCAAATGCTTGGAGCCGAGGCCTGGCTGGTTTCACGGGTAGGCAATGATTCACTTGGACGCCAGCCAATGGGCCTGGCTCAAAACCGCGCCGTCAGGCCGACCCGCACTTGGAAGGGCTCGACGGGATGAAAAACGTCTTGAAATCTCGGGCCGCTGGCCGGCGTCACCTGGGAGACATAGGCGTAATCAATATCGTGGTCGTGGCGGTCAAGCAAGTTCAGCAATTCGACGGAGATGCGCCACGTTTTGTTGATCTGATAGCCGGCATCCGCATTGAGCAACAGCGTCTGGTTGGATTCATACTCCCCGTCCGAGGTCAGATCGCGCGGGCCAAAATAACGCAGCCGGAGACTGGCTGAAAACCCATGAAAATCATGCAGCGTGAGGCCGGATGAAATCACCAATCCGACGGCCTCGGGCACGTGATTGCCGCCCGGACCGAGGACGGTGTTGCCGGGACTGATCGGCGCGGCATCCGCCGGATCATTCGAGGTAAACCGGGCGATGGAATCCGCCGCGTCAAGGTCGAACGCCACATGTTTGGTCAGCTTGTAGTAATTGGCCCACTCGACGCCATAGCGGTCGCTCGACTGATCGGAAGCGACCGTGCCGCCGGTGTCGCCGTCCTGTTCCAGTTCCGAATCACTGTGCAGATACCACACTGAGACAGTGCTTTGGAGCTTGGGAACGAGCAGCGTGCGCACACCGACTTCCGCGCCTCTGGTTTCAACCAGGGGGGAAATTTTCGCGGTGGTGCCGCCGTTGGGAAAGTCCGCCGAGATCGGCTCCTGGGTCTGCGTCGCGCCGCGGCCGTCGTTGCTGTGAAAATCATATCCGCCTTGCACATAGAATTCCGTTTGATCCCACGGCCCGAAAATCAAGCTCAGCTTCGGGCTGGGGAGAAAAGCGGAGGCCGTCCCGGAATTGGTCGGGTTGGTGAAACTGGTGACGTCTAAATACTCCACGTCGCCGCGTATCGCCTCAACCGAACGGATTTTGTCCGCCCATTGTATTTTGTTTTCCCAATAAAAACCAACCTGTGTGTCCGTTAAATCATTCACATCCGTAGCGGCGGGCAGAATGGAGTCGCCATTCTGGGCATCAATCTTGTCAATGCGCACGCGGTCTTCCGTCTGATACAGGCCGTTGTCAATCCAGTCGTTGCGGACCTGCAACCCAAACGTGTTTTCCACGTCACGGCCAAACCATTGATTGTACAGCGAATGGTGCGCGTCCAAGCCGGCCACCCAGCGCTGGTCCTGCTGCTCAAACTGGTCGCCATGAACCGGGTCGGTCAGGTAATACGTAAAATCCGAAAATAAATTGAGGTAGTAATAAAATCCGTAGAGGGTGATTTTGGTTTCAGAATTTGCGCTCTGCTGATGCCACTCAGCCTGGAGGCTGTAACGCTGCGACTTGCCGCCGTCTGTCGGATTGATCGCGCCAAAAAGATTCGTCGCGCCAAAGCTGGCGGCAACCTGGTCACTGGAATTCCAGGTGCCGTCATAACCGCGCGCGGTGACGCTGAAGCCGTTCGCCTCGTCGCCGTGGCTATAGGTCAGAATACCGTTGAATTTCCGGTAGTCATCAGGATTCACCCACGGCCCATCATCGTGATAGACCTCGCCGCCGAAAAGAAGATTGCCCCAGCGGTTGGTTTTTGAGATGCCGATCACGCCGCGTTCAAAGCCATACATGCCGCCCTCCAGCGTGACGAAATCCTGGGGCAGCACCTGGTAAAAATTCAGGTGCGCCGACCCCGCCGAGCCGTAGTTGCCCACGTCCGCGTAGTAGGGGCCCTTTTCGTAATTTAAGCTCTCGACAAATTCAGGGATGACGATGTTCATGTCCGAATAACCTTCGCCGTGCGCGTGCGATGGCAGGTTGAGCGGCAGGTCGTCGAGGAACGTGGCAAAGTCGGTGCCATGGTCGAGGTTAAAGCCGCGCAAAAAATACTGGTTGGCCTTCCCGCCGCCGGCGTGCTGGGTGATGATGACCCCTGGAATGGTTTCCATGATTTCTCCGCTGCGCAGAATCGGCCGGTCGGCCAGTTGCGCCGCACCGGTGGTACCCTGGGTGGCCGAATCCGCGATGCCCAAGAGGCTGTCCTGGCGGCCAGTCACAATCACATCCGGCAGTCGTGTCACATTGGTTCCTCCCGCAATTTGATTCGTGTCGGCGGCTTGGGCCGAAACCACACCGCCGCGCAACATGGCCGGAAGCAACGCCGTAATGCCGAAGAATACAAGTTTCTCGATCATTGTCCGGTTCATGTGAAACAGTATAAAGGGAAGGCTGAAGCCGCTCCCAACCAAATCTACGCTGGCCGGGACCTCATGGATGCAAGCGACATTGGAACAGAAGAAACCAGGCTTTCGGAGACCACGGCCGGGCCGGCGATTGGCAGCGCGGCCCAAATGAACAGCATCACGCCCGGGTTCCATTCGTGTTACGTTCATGCGCAATATTATTACGATAGACAGTGTTACGCAAGACACCAACCTGAGTCTCTCGCGGCAACTCTGGCTAGGCGTGGTGCGGTTTCCGAGACGATTGCTTGCGTTGACTGGATCGGCCGGGACTGGAAAAAGAGCCGGACTTGCGTCCGGCTCTCCGATGACGAGGTTTATACGCCTTCATCCAGGCGCTCAGAAGGGCGAGGCAGCCATCTGGAAGGTCGCTGTTCGGGACTGCCTCGCAGGCAAAACCTCTCTGCCAACCCTAAATGAACAGCGAAATCTTGTACAAAGGGTTTTAAAATGCGAGCGTTGGGTTATGACAACGCGCTCTCGGTAGTCGTGGAAAAGCGAAATTTGGATCATTCTCGTGCCCCGCTGGTTGCTTTTGGAAGTGAAAAGTAGAATGTCGCGCCGGCATTCACCACACCTTCCGCCCAGACTCTGCCACCATGGCGAAGAATGATGCGCTGGACATTGGCCAAGCCAATGCCTGTACCCTCAAATTCATCGGCGCTGTGCAGACGTTGAAATACACCGAATAGTTTGTGGGCATAATTTGGATCGAACCCCGCACCGTTGTCCCTGATGAAAACCACAGTTTCGTTTTTTTCATTGGCCGAGCAGCCGATGCTGACTTCCGGCTCGGCGCGCGTGCCGGTGAACTTCACGGCGTTTGACATCAGATTGACCAGCACCATTCGCAACAAGTCATGGTCAGCCTGCACGGTCGGCAGTGGCTGGATGGTCCAAGTGATATTCCTCGCTTTTGTCTCCGCCTGAAAATCGCGCACTGTGTCCCTGACCAATTCGTCGAGCTTGATGTCTTTCTTCACCAATGGCAGCCGCCCGCTATGTGAGAACGCGAGGAGGTCGTCAATCAGATTTTCCATGCGGTTTACCGAGTTATGAATCGCCGCCAGCCGGTCGAGATCATTCTTTGACCGAAATGGCCCAGGGTCTTGCTGCATCTGTTCCACGCAGCCCTTGACCCCACGCAATGGCGCCCGCAAATCGTGGGAAACCGAATAACTGAACGCCTCCAGTTCCCCATTGGAGGCTTGCAGTTGCGCCGTACGTTCCACGACCCGCTGCTCCAGATCCGCGTTCAGGCGGCGGATTTGTTCCTCTGCAAGCTTTTGGGCGGTGATGTCGCGAATGTTACATTGAATGACCTTGCGATCACCGGCTTGATACACATTGCTGACAAATTCTACGGGAATATGGCGCCCGTCGGTCGTCTCCAGCGGCAGATTCTCATAGCGGACATACCCCTCCTTTTGCAATCGCTGAAGCATGACCTTGTTCGGCTCGATGTCCTTGAAAGGACTCAGCTCGCCGACGGTTTTGCCGATCATTTCACTCCGGGAAAAACCCAAGAGTTCAACCAGGAACGGATTCGCATTGCTGATCCGTCCCGTTTCGGCATCCAAAATGAGGATGCCGTCCCTGGCCGCTTCGAAGAGTCGCCGGTAACTCACTTCGGAGGCGTGAACCGCCAGTTCACCCGAGGTCTTTGCTCGCTCCACTCTCGTCCCGACTTGTTCTGCATGCGCCCCAGTGTTCGTCATATTTTTGATGGATTCCACCATGAAGCTAGAAAAATCTCGGAATCGGCGTCTCTTCCTGATCTCCGTTTCCGCCATCGGTCCCCAGGACTTTGCTGATCGCGTCAAGCAGTTCGCTATTGGAGAACGGCTTTTGCAGAGCCGCCTCAGGTTTCAGCCAAGGCTTCGAGACAAATTCATCCGTAGGCAGGTTGCTTGTAGCCATGATGACCGGGATGGTCATGCGCGAAAGGTGCAGGTTTTCCATCAATTCAAGGCCGGTCATTTTCGGCATGTGGTTGTCAGTAATGACCAGATCGTAATCGTAAGTCCGAAGCGCCTCCCAGCCAGCGGCACCATCGTTGGCGGCTTCAACATGGTAGCCAGACGATATCAGCAAATCGATTTTGAATTGCCGGGAGTCGCGGTCGTCATCCACGACGAGGATGCGACGCGAGGAATTTTTTTGGTTTCGAGCCATGGCGATGGCCGGCTCCGTGGCCCGCGAAAGCACGTTCTCACGCGCAATCGCTGGGCTATCGGTGGTACAAAGGAGGTGGCCAATCGTGGCCGAAAGCTCGGCAACTGTGAATGGTTTTGATAACATCGCGTCAACACGCAATCCGGTGTGCCCATTCAACACCTCCGTCGGCATTGTTCCCGATATTAGAATCACCGGCTGCAGCATGCCTTCGGCCCGCATTCTTGCGATCAACTCCAAACCGGTCAGCCTCGGCATTTTATGATCGGTGATCACCAAATTGTAGCTCACTTTATGAAGCGCCTCCCAAGCATCGGCCCCATCGCTGGCGGAATCAACGTTTTCATAGCCCAAATGGCCAAGGCCTTTGGTCAAGAGCTCGCGAATGAAAATTTCGTCATCAACAACCAGAATGCGCGGGGATGAATTCGCTCTTTCTTGGTTGGGCGGTGCGTTTTCTGGATTCATCATTCTTTCCTGTCTCGATACGTATGATAATAGCCTCGAAACTTCCCGGCGATATGGGGTGTTTACCCCATGCCTGATGCGCCGCGGATGGCCCATCAGCCGGATCTGAAGTCGTCGTCGAGTTGAGGCTGGCGCTGGTTGCTCGCAAACCGCGAATTACAATATGGGGCAAACACCCCATGCCGTTTGGCTGAGCCGCCCAATACAATCGCGGTTATGAGTTACCAAAGCATCAATCCCGCGGACGGGAAAATCCTTAAGAAATTCAAGGAATTAACCAACAAACAGCTTGAGACCGCACTCGAAACTGCTGAAACCTGTTTCGAAACCTGGCGGTTCAAGACTTTCACTGAGCGCGCGGTTGTGGTCGCCAAAGCCGCGGAGATTCTGCGGGCGCGAGTGGATGACTTTGCCAAGCCGGTAACGCTGGAGATGGGCAAGCTCATCGCCGAATCCCGCGGTGAAGTGGAGTTGAGCGCCGACATCCTCGACTACTACGCCAAGAACGCCGAGACCTTTCTCGCACCGCAAACGCTCCAGCCGAACTCCGGCCAGGCCGTGATTGAGAATACACCATTCGGCGTGCTCTTCGGCGTCCAGCCTTGGAACTTTCCCTACTACCAACTCGCGCGCTTTGCCGCGCCGAATTTGATGGCGGGCAATGTCGTGATGGTCAAGCACGCCGGCTGCGTGCCGCAATGCGCCATGGCGTTTGAAAAACTCTGGCTGGAAGCGGGGGCGCCGGCCGGCGCCTACACCAATCTGTTCATCTCTTACGAGCAGGTCAACCGCGTGATTGACGATTCACGGATCGAAGGCGTGGCGCTGACCGGCAGTGTGGACGCCGGAAAAAGTGTGGCCGCGCGAGCCGGGCAAAATCTCAAAAAAACCACAATGGAACTGGGCGGCAGCGACGCCTTCATCGTGCTGGAGGATGCCGATTTGGAAAAAACGGTCAGATGGGCAGTCTGGGCGAAAATGAACAACATGGGCCAGTGTTGCGTCGCGGGCAAGCGGTTCATTGTCGTCGAATCCGTGGCCGACAAGTTTCTGGAAAAATTTCAGACGGCGCTCGCGGCCTTCAAGCCGGGCGACCCGATGGATTGGGTGACGACGCTCGGCCCGCTGTCCACGGAAGCCGCTTTGGTGCAACTACTCAGTCAAATCAAACATGCTGTTGCCAAAGGCGCAAAGCTTGTGCTGGGCGGCAAGCGCATTGATCGCCCCGGATCTTTCATGGAGACGACGATCTTGACCAACATCAAGCCGGGCAATCCCGCTTACTACGAAGAATTTTTTGGACCGGTCGCATTGTTCTTCCGCGTTAAAGACGAGGATGAGGCTGTGGAACTCGCGAATGACTGCGAGTTCGGCCTGGGCGGCTCAGTGTTTACTGCGGATGTCGCGCGCGGCAAACGGGTGGCGAGCCGCATTGAAACCGGCATGGTTTTCATCAATCATCCGACGTGGACGTCCGCGGAATTACCGTTCGGTGGCATCAAGAATTCCGGCTACGGCCGCGAACTGTCCAGCCTGGGCATCCAGGAATTTGTGAACAAAAAACTGGTGCGCGTGAGTTCCATTGACGCGCCCGCCTAAAAGACACCATGCACGCGATGGTGCTGAATAAAATCGGGGCTGCGCTCGAATGGACAGAACTCGCCGATCCGCAACCTGGGCCGAATGAGATTCGACAACGTATTCGCTCAACCAAGCCAACCAGGCGCTCGCCGATCTCCGCGCCGGCCGCTTCGCAGGCGCTGCTGTTCTCGTGCCTTGAAGTGCGGCCGCGGCGAAAAGCCGTTCGATCTATGATTGCTGGTCGGGTTACACCCCATGGCATCCGCCGGCCCTTACAGGTGATAGTCTTGTCGAAGACGCAGTCAAGGAGCACTCCCGGGATTGTGGCTGCAAGTAAGCGTCTGTGGGGAGTTCACCCCATAGGAAACAACTGGCCACTGTGTAGTGTGGTTCCCGGGACAACGTCGAAGGCGACAACAGCGACGACAAACTTAAAAACTCAACACAATTTAGACAATATATGACAAAAATACTCGGCCTTGATTTAGGTACCACAAACTCCTGCATGGCGGTCATTGAGGGCGGCGAGCCTTCCGTGCTGGAAAACTCGGAAGGCAAGCGCACCACACCCTCGGTGGTGGCCTTCACCAAATTCGGGGAGCGGCTGGTGGGCGACGCCGCCAAGCGCCAGGCAGTCACCAACTCGCGCAACACGGTTTATTCCATCAAACGGTTCATGGGCCGCAAGTTTGACGAAGTGCAGGAGGAAATCAAACGCGTGCCTTACAAAGTCGTCCGGGCGGCAAACGGAGATGTGGCAGTGGAGGTCGAAGTGGGCGGCAAGCCAAAGCAATTCTCGCCGCCGGAAGTTTCCGCCATGATTCTCTCCAAACTCAAGACCGACGCCGAAACGAGGCTCGGCGAGAAGATCACGCAGGCGGTCATCACCGTTCCGGCTTATTTCAATGACTCCCAGCGCCAGGCCACGAAAGACGCCGGCCGTATCGCGGGCCTGGACGTTCTCCGCATTATCAATGAGCCAACTGCCGCGTCGCTGGCCTACGGTCTCGACAAGAAGAAGGATGAGAAGATTGCCGTTTACGATTTGGGCGGCGGCACCTTTGATATTTCAGTGCTGGAGATCGGCGATGGCGTGTTTCAAGTCAAGGCCACCAACGGTGACACGCATCTCGGGGGTGATGACTGGGACAATTTGCTCATGGATTGGATTCTTGACGAATTCAAAAAGGAATCCGGCATGGATCTCCGCAAGCAGCCCGACGCGCTCCAGCGCATTAAGGAAGAGGCAGAGAAAGCCAAGATGGCCCTTTCAAATGCCACCACCTACGACATCAACCTGCCATTCATCACGGCAGACGCCAGCGGGCCGAAGCACATCCAGAAAACGCTCACCCGCGCCAAGATGGAGCAGATCACAGAAAAACTTTTTGAGCGCACCATTGGACCCGTGAAGGCCTGCTTGAAGGATGCCAACATCGAGTCGGCAAAGATCGACGAACTTGTTCTGGTCGGCGGCATGACGCGCATGCCGCGGGTCGTTGAGACCGCACATACGCTGGTTAATAAACCGCCGCATCAAGGCGTTAATCCCGACGAAGTCGTTGCGATTGGTGCCGCCATCCAGGCCGGGGTGCTCAAAGGGGAGGTCAAGGGCGTGGTGTTGCTCGATGTGACGCCGCTGTCGCTCGGAATTGAAACACTCGGCGGCGTGTTCACCAAGGTGATTGAGCGCAATACCACAATTCCGACCCATAAGGCGCAGACCTTTTCCACCGCGGCGGACAATCAGCCGGGCGTGGAAATCCACGTGCTGCAAGGGGAACGTCAGTTCTCCAAGGACAGCAAGACCATCGGCAAGTTCAATCTCGATGATATTCCCCCCGCGCCGCGTGGGCTGCCGCAAATCGAGGTCAGTTTTGACATTGATGTCAATGGCCTCCTCCATGTCAGCGCCAAGAACCTTGGCACTGGCAAGGAGCAAAAGATCACCATCACCGCCAGCAGCGGTCTCTCCAAGGATGAAATCGAAAAGATGCGCAAGGATGGCGAACTCCATGCCGAAGAAGATCAGAAGCGTAAAGAAGAGCTTGAAACGCGCAACGAGGCCGACAGCGCAGTTTATCGCACGGAAAGAATGTTGAAGGACAACTCGGACAAAATTTCCGCGGAAAGCAAGGGCAAGCTTGAATTCGCCGCCAGCGCGGTTAAGGAAATGCTTAAGGGCAACGAAACCACAGCCATCAAAGCGGCCAGTGAAAAACTTAACGCAACCTGGCAGGCCGTTTCGACCGAACTTTACAAGAACACAGAAAAACCCCGCGCTGGTCAGGAGTCCGCGGGCGGTTCTTCCGGGATGCCGCCTGGAGCGGATGGCGGTGCCGACAGCCATCAGAAAGACGAAGAGGAGGTCGTTGACGCTGAGGTCGTGGATGAAATGAAGGCGGCATAGCGAATGGCAGTGGGAAATTATGAAAATCACATCAATTAATGGAAAAGAATCGAATGAATTTAACTTGGAACTCAATACGGAACCCAAGTTGGAACAAGCTGTTTTTGATCATTTTCGGCTGCAAGCGGCGCGAAACCCAAAATTGAAGGACATCGCTTTTTCACGACCTGAGAACTCCGATCTCATTTTGCATACGGGTGCGCCGATTGATTCGGTTGATTCCCAGGGCCTGGCCAGCTTAATCGAGGATCTTTTGACCGAGTCAGAATTGCTTGTGGCACGCGAATGTGTGTCCACCGAACGGGCTGCCGGCCTTCAGGACAATCCAAAGAATATGATTATTGAAGCAGCCGGCAAAAAACTGGGCATCCCCGTAACGTAGGGGTCGGGTTACACCCCATAGCAGACAATGGGCTTTCCAGCCATGCTCACAACGTGAACGCAAATCCGTCATTTCCGAACGCAAGCCAGGGAATTGAGACCAACGCACAAGAGTCAACTGCGGGCGCGGACCTGAACCAGCGCAAAGCGGCTTCTGCACTATCGCCGGATACGATTGCTCGCCTGGCCTGCACCGTACATGAGAATCAAGGTTCGCAGTCCGGACATGACGTAAAACGCTGGCTCGAAGCCGAGGCACGAGTGTTCGGCGGCGTCGAGCGCGAAGCACAAATGCATCCGGGTTCATCACTTTTCACAAACGAACATTAAACAACGATTGCGCCATGAAACACCACAAATCATCCAAAACCCAACAAGCGGTTATTGCACCCCGGCCAAATTCGAGCGGGGGCACAGACCAAAATGAAGCCAATTTTACGCCCTCGCCAGACGAAGTGGCCAGAAAAGCCTACTTCAGTTATGAAAACGAGGGTTCTCGGCCCGGTCATGAAGTGCAACATTGGCTGAAGGCGGAAGCGGATTTGATCGCGGAACGGAATCTGACGCGTGTCCACGGTTTTCACAATCGAACGTAAGAAGATTTACCAAACAGTAACCAACCACAACCGACCAAACCGAGACTAAAGTTATGAGCG
>JBEKZM010000151.1:0-11911 GCA_049509875.1 Verrucomicrobiota bacterium
ACAATGCCCCGAGAGACAAAGTCACTCTGCTAATAGAAATCTAAAAAAACATGAAATTCACAATCCATCCACTTTTATTGACGGTGGTGATTTTTGGGCTCACTCCGCTGATGGCGGAACCGGTCAGCCATGCGTCGGACGATGGTAGCGGGCAAATTCAGAACTTGATCAAGCAGGTGGACGAGGCGTTGGCCGCTTATCTCAAAGGCCAAGACGATCAGCACTGGGAAGCATACTACCACCTGAACGATGCCACGCTGCCGAAAGTTTTTGAACTGGCTAAGCAAATTCCCGGGTCGAGCACTTCATTTGATGCCTCCAGTTGGATCATTACCAACCGGCGCCGCAGCATTGAGCCACTCCGTCCGTTTCGAACAGAGGCCCTAGCGTTGCTTCGAAAATACCAGACCGGGGCCACCGACATTGGGCAAATCTGCCGGACGCTAGGGAATAATTGGGATCCGGCGGACCCTTCCGCACTGGAATTTCTGCAGGTAGCCGCGGAAAAGAATTCGGACCACCAAGCGCGCGGATTCGCCACCCTAGCCTTGGGGCGGCTTCTCAAGCAAAGAATGGAGGATTTCCAGATGTTTCCGCTGCGGCCGTCGTCCACCAATCAATGGTGGGTTGAGGCCAACGCCCGGTACCAGGCAGAGACGAACACTGCCGAAGTCCAGACCTTGTTTGACCAAGCGGTGAAAGCACTGAAAACGGTGCAGCGGGATTACGCCGATTGTCCTGATCTGCCACCGCATGGTTCGGGGATCCCCCGACCGCCCTTGGCGATCAAGCAACCGTTGATTTGTTTGAATTGACCCATTTGACAATGGGCATGGAAGCGCCAGAAGTCTCCAGCAAGGACGTGGAGGGACATGATCTAAAATTGAGCCAATTCCGTGGCAAGGCGGTATTGTTCACGTTCTGGGCTACTTGGTGCGGTCCGTGTATGCAAATGGTGCCCTTGGAACGAGCGCTCGCGGAGCGATACAAAGGCCAGCCCTTCGCTCTGCTGGGGTCAATGGGGACCAAGCCCCAGAGACGGCTAAAGCGACCATGCAAAAGGAGCAAATGACCTGGCCTTCCTTTTGGAATAGTGAGACCCCGCCGGCAACATTGCCGATAATTGGAACATTCGTGGCTGGCCGACGGACTATGTGCTCGATCCAAATGGAATTATCCGTTTCAAAGGGATGAGCTATGGAGGCCCGATTACGAGCAACCAGTTGACCTGTATCATCGATGAAGTGTTGGCGGAGGCGGCCAAGACAAAGGCAGAGACGGTGCCGTAGAGCCATCAAAGCCGCGACAACGTGGCGGGCAAACAGGAATGAAGAGACACAAACTTCGTCTGCGCAACCCGAAAAGGCGGAGAAACGCAAAATGAAGGTTTGGGAGCTGCGAAAGCTCCATCAGAACCCGATTTTCGTGGCCCAAAGCAAGGGAGTTCCAGTAGGAAAGCTGGCGCGAGGCGCCAAAGGGAACGACTTTATTGCCAGAACCCGGCCCACGTCGCCTCCAAAATCAAGGGTGTACGACGACGCATGGAACGAGTTTAATGCCAGCGAACACTTCGGGTGCCGTCAGCCACGGCGCCACGGGAGGGCGGCAACTTATTTGTCGGCTTTCTATGGAAGCGTTTTGAATGGCGGGCTAAAATTAATTTGGAAAAGCATCCCGAACCATGCGTTCACCGCAATGCGCCAATTTGATAGGCAAGGTTGGCCTGTTGCATGAGCACGCCGTACCGCGCATTGGCCTCGGAGATTTGAGCCTGGGTCAGGTTCAGTTGGGCCTCGCTCAGTTCCACAATGGAACTGATGCCGTTGCGGTAGCGCGCATCGGCCAGCGTAAAAGCTTCCTTCGCATTTCGAACCAGTTCCTCGGAGGTTTGCAGTTGCTGCATGGCGTTGTTCACTTTAAGCCAGGCGATGCGCACATCGCGAATGACATCGTCCTCCAGCGCACGGACCAATTCCGAGTCGGAATGCCCGCGCAACTCCGCTTCCTGTTGGCGGGCGCTGTAGAGTCCGCCGGCAAACAGCGGGACGCTTAATTGCACGCCGCCAGCGGCATAATCATCTGGCAGGTGGGAATCGTGCGTGGGGGCATCGCCCGCCACGCCCACGACTTCCACAACAGGAAACCGCGCATCGCGCTGGGCCCGCGCAAAACGAAACGCGGCATCGCGTTGATCGCGCAGTTGCAGCAACTCCGGCCGCCGGCCCAGTGCCGTCTGAACCAGATCGTTGACGTCATTGGTGGCGGCGTTTGTGGTCGGCGATTGGTCAACGAGCTGGAACTGGTGGAATTCGCGGTAGCCGAGCGCCGTTGACAGCGTCGCCATGGCGGCGTCGGTGTTGTTCTGCGCCTGTTCCACCAACAGACGGGCCTGCTGAAGTTGGACCTCCGCGAAACTCACGTCCAATTGCGACCGCAACTGGTTGGTGGCCAGTGCGGTGACCTGGTCGAGCAGCAGTTGCCGCGTCCGTAGCGTTTGTTGGGCAACATTTAGCACCGCCTGCGCCCCGAGCGCGCCGTAATAGCCGTTATCGACCTGCAACAACACCTGCTCGCAGGTCAATTCCAGGTTCTGGTTTTCCGCCGCCGCCTGTAGTTTGGAACTGGCCGTCAAATTGGCGGTGTGGCCAAAGTCGGTGATGAGCTGATTGACCTGCAAGCCCCCCGCGGCCCGATCGTAAATACTGGGATTATTCAAGCCGCCGGCCAGAATGCGCGTATTTTCGTCGTTGGCGCCCACCGCGGTGCCATAAAGGTTGACCTGCGGAAAAAATCCAGAACGGGATTCCTTGACCACTTCCTGGGCGGCGAGCAGAAGGTAATTTGCCGCGGCAATTTGCGGGTGCAGGCGCAAGGCCAGGCCCTGGGCGTTGGTCAGGGTCAGGGTAGGCAGGGCATTCGTCCCGTCCGCCCAACTCGTGGCCACGAAGACCGCGAGGATAATCAAAGCGAGTAGCATTCGTTTCATTTGGAGATCCTTCAATGCACAGCCGGGTCCGGCGCGCCTGCCTGTTCCGAACGGCTTTTTGTCGGCGGTTCCTTGCGACGATAAATGATATAATAAGCGCAGGGCACAATAAATACGGTGAGCACCACCGATACCGCGAGGCCGCCGATGATGGCGCGCGCTAGCGGCGCATAGGCCTCGCTGCCAGCGCCCAGGGCCAGCGCCATGGGAATTAGGCCGATCAGCGTGGCCAGGGAGGTCATCAAGACCGGGCGCAGGCGGACGCGGCAGGCCAGCGAGACGGCTTCGCGCAACTGGTGGCCCTGCTCGCGCAACCGGTTGGTGAATTCCACGATCAAAATACTGTTGGATACCACGATGCCCACCATCATCACCACCCCCATGAGCGACATCACGTTAAGCGTTGTGCCGGTCAGGAATAGGATCAGCAAGACGCCCGCCAGTCCCGTAGGCACTGCCAGCATGATGATAAACGGATCCATGAAGGATTTGAACTGGGCCACGAGAATCAAATAGACCAAGAGGGCCGAAAGCAGCAGCCCCAGGCCGAAGCTCTTGAACGATTCACGCATGGCCTGAACCGAGCCGCGCACGTGAATCACCGTGTTTTCGGGCAGTTTCGTCGCGTCCACGATTTTTTGCACCTTGGCGTAAATTCCGTTCAATGCCTCCGCCGCCGGAGCCACATAGACGTCCACCGTCCGCCGGATTTGGTAATGATCCACTTCCGTGGGCGCTTCCATATGCGTGATGTGGACCACCGAATCCAGTCGCGTCGGGCGTTTCAGATGCGGCGACCGCAAGGGCATGGAGCCAAGGTCGGCCAGGTTTTTCACGGTGTCTTCAGGGTATTGCACCGTGAGCAGGTAATTGTTGCCGGTGATCGGATCAATCCAGTAACTGGGCTGAATCATCCCGTTGGAGGTCAGGGCGGTAATCAGGCTGTCGATGATGTCTTTCGCGTCCAGGCCGAGTTCGCTGGCCCGTTCCCGGTCAATATCAATTTTCAATGACGGGTAATCCACATCTTGTGGCACCAGCACATCGCTGACTCCCGGCAGGGTCCGGACTTTTTCGGCGATGGCGGCGGCGATGGCGTGGGCCGTGCGCACGTCCGGGGCGCTGACCTGAATGTCCAGCGGGGCAGGCACGCCCTGGTTGACCACCGCGTCCACCAATCCGCCGGTTTGAAAATAAGCGCTGACCTCGGGCACTTCCTTTTGCAATCGGGCTCGCACGCGGTTCATATAATCGAAGCTGCTCAGCTTGTGGCCTTCGTTCAACCCAACCTGGACCACGGCCGTGTTGGGACATGAATTGGGGTTGAGAATGGAATTGAAACCAGGTGTGGTGCCAACGTTCGAGACAATGATCTTCAAGTCATCCGTCGGCACCTCGTCGCGAACAACCTGTTCGACCCGGGCCACAAGTTGCTCGGTCAACTCCAGCCGCGTGCCGGATTGGGCCTTGACGCTGACCACGAACTGGCCCGGATCGGTTCGTGGGAAATACGCCTGGCCAATAAAGGGGAAAAGTCCAAGGCTCAGGATAAATACTCCCGTAATGCCCAGCACGGTCGCAATCGGC
The DNA here is from genome assembly GCA_049509875.1 of Verrucomicrobiota bacterium. Taxonomy (GTDB): domain Bacteria; phylum Verrucomicrobiota; class Verrucomicrobiia; order Limisphaerales; family UBA11358; genus UBA11358. The sequence continues at coordinate 4,574 of JBEKZM010000151.1, forward strand.
CGAACCAAAGCCAGTTTCAGCGTGCCTTCGTAGCGGTCGAGCATGCCGGTGAATCTTCGGTTGAACCCATGGTTGAATCGCTCGGCCCAGCCTTTGGGCGGGGCCGATTCTGTCTCGTCATGCCCCTGGGTGCCCTTAATCAGCTTGGCGCAAAACAGCGGCACTACCGTCATGGCCACCAGATACGAGGCGAACAAGGACAAGATCACCGCCAGGGCCAGTGCCGTGAACAGGAACTTGCTCACGCCGTATAGGAAGGTTACGGGGAAGAAAACGATCGCCGTCGTCAGGGTGGCCGCCAGCACGGCCAACTGCACTTCGGCGCCGCCGTGCTCCGCCGCCACGTCGGGCGCTTCGCCCAATTCGAGGTGACGGAAGATATTCTCCAGCACGACTACCGAGTTGTCGATCAAGCGGGAAAACACCAGCGCCAGCCCGCCTAGAATCATCGAATTGATGGTGCTGCCACCCATGCCCAGCGCAACGAACGCCGCCAGCGCGGAAAGTGGGATGGAGAGGAATACGGCGGCGGTGGCCCGAATGCTGCCCAGAAAAATGAGAATCATCAAACCCGTCAAGACCAGTCCAATGGCGCCCTCATGAATCAGCGTCTCGATGGCCGTCCGCACAAACACCGATTGATCAAAAACGACCTGAGTCACGAGTTGTTTCGGCACGTCCAGCAAGTGCGCCACGATGCGTTTGACGCCATTAACCACGACAATGGTGTTGGCATCGCCGCCGGACTTGATAATCGGCACATACACAGACGGCTGGCCGTTGATGCGCACTTTGTTGTATTGAATTTGCGACGCATCCTCCGCCCTTCCCACGTCGGCGATGAGCACGGACGACTCGGCTGACAAGCTCGTGCTCTGGCTGGGCGAATTGGGCGATCGGCTCACGTTCTCCCCGAGCATGGGCGAACCGGTGACCGTTTTGAGCGGCACTTGGTCGAAATCGTGCATCTTGTTGATCTGATTGTTGATGTACACGTTGTAGTCGAACGGTCCGATCTTCACATCCCCCGCCGGCAGAATCAGATTGGCCTGGTTCACTGAATTTACGACATCCATGACGCCCAACTGATGGGCTTCCAGCTTGAGTGGGTCCACATAGACCATGATTTGGCGGTAGCGTCCGCCGAAGGCCGGCGGCACGGAGGCGCCCGGGATGCCGGCCATCTGGTTGCGCACCGTGAACTGGCCAAGGTCGCGTAACTGTGCCTCGTTGAGCCCCTCGCCTTTCAAGGTTACCAGGCAGACCGGCAGGCTGGAGGCGTCAAACTTCATAACGATCGGGGGCAGAGTCCCTTGTGGTAAATTGCGCAGGCTCGCCATTGCCAAATTAGCGATGGAGGTGACATCGGAATCTGGGTTTGAACCCGGCTGAAAATAGACCTTGATGAGACTCACACCCGTCAGCGAGCGCGACTCCATATGATCCACCCCCGAGGCCAGCGTAAACATGCGCTCGAACTGCCCGGTGATGTCGTTTTCAATCTGCTCTGGCGGCATGCCCGAATAGAAGGTCGCCACCACCACCACCGGAATATTGATAGGCGGAAACAAATCCACCGGCATGCGCAACAGGCTGGTCATTCCCACGACGCAGGTGATCAGGCAGATGACGATGATGAGATACGGAAAACGCAGGGCAAAGCGGGACATGGTGGTGTTGAGGTGCTAGCGGTTTGTTTCAGCAATTGCGGCGCGAAGTTTTTCCAGGGAAAAGTTCTTGGACTGGCAGAGGGTGGCGAGCTCCTGTTCCTGGGAGATGATCTTTGCCGCCGCCAATGGAATCCGGGCGGCAATGTCATACGGAATCGTCTGCGCCCCGTGCAAACCGCCATGCAACAAGTCTCGCGATTGGATTTTCAGCCCGCCGATCTCGACCGGCGGCGGAAATTCAACAATGCGAATGTAGGCGTGCGATTTTGCCGCCTTGCGCCCGATATTCTTTTTCCTTTGGACATGGAAGCCCCTCGGGACAAAACGTACGCGGGCGTTGAAATGACTGATGATAATAATTTTCATTGCTCCCCGGGGGGACCGGAGACTGTTTTTGTTTCCACTTTCTGGCCGGGTTGCAGATGGCGGGCGTTTCCGACCACCACCAAGTCACCTTCATTCAGCCCTGAAAGAACTTCATATTTGTCGGGCATTTCCACGCCGAGGGTCACCTGGCGCGATTCGATTTCGTTTTTCGTATTGACCACCAGGACGGCATTGTTTTTGCCCATGACGGCCTCGATGGGTACGGCAAGAGCGTTTGGGTGATTTTCCACTTTCAAGACCACGGTCGCATACATGCCCGGCGCCACCTCCAGCTTTGCGTTGGGCACCTCGATTTCGAACATCATAGTGCGCGTGTCTTCATCCACCTTGCCGGTGGACCGCGTGATTTTCCCGCTGAATTTTCTTCCGCCCAACGAATCCACCAGCACCTCCACCGGATCGCCGGTGTGAAGATACTGGACGTATTGCACCGACACGGGAAAATCCAGGCGCAATAAATAGTTGTCCGAAACGCGCACCAGCGGCAGCGATTGCGAATCGGACGCTGTGCCGGCTTGAATAAGCGTGCCGGGGTCCGCATAACGCCACGTAACTACTCCGTCGAATGGCGCAGTAATATTGGTGTAGTTGACAAGTGTCCGAAATTTTTCCACATCGGCCCTGCCCGCCGCGATGGCGGCCGCCGCGACCCGGGAATTGGCTTCCGCCGTATCGAGGTCTTGTTTTGCCACCAGATTGGGATGCGCTTCATTGACAGACGACAGCCGCGTGTAAATCAGGTTGGCGTTGGTATAATCAGCCTCGGCTTTTTGTTCGATGGCCTGGGCGTTGAGAAATTGGGCCTGCAGTTCCGGCACCTCGATGGTGGCGAGCAATTGCCCAGCTTTGACCTTGTCCCCGAAGTCCACGTTCATCTGGCTCACGTAACCGGAAACTTTGGCATTCAATCGCGCCTCCACATAGGGCCGGAATTCCGCCGGAATCGTCACTTGCTTGAACAAATCCTCGCGCGTGACTCTGGCTACGCTCGCCGTCGGTGAGATGGCGTCGTCAGCTTTAACAGGAGCTTGAGCATCGGCGCGGTGCGCCAGCCACAATACGACCAGAGCGACAACCAATAAGATCGCCAGAACTTGACCCAGCTTCCCGAACCAGGAATTCGCAATTTGTAATTTCATGAATGAATGGAAATTGTTTCAGCTCTTGATCAAGGGCAGTCGCACGCGAAAAGTACTGCCGCCGCCAATTTTGCTTTGGACTTTCACCTCAGCGCTGTGCGCAGTGCAGATGGATTTAACAATGGCAAGTCCCAATCCCGCGCTGTCGGAGTTAGTGGAACGAGTGGAATCCACTCGATAAAAACGCTCGAAAATGTGCGGCAGATTTTCGGGTGCAATGCCGATACCATTGTCTTCCACTTCCAGGGTCGCATGACCGTTGACGGTGGAAACACGCAGATGAATTGAGCCCCTGGCCGGCGTGTACTTGATGGCGTTGTCGAGCAGGTTCACCACCACCTGCTTGAACCGCACCTGATTTGCTTTCACCGGCGCCGGCCCGCCGATCTCACAGGCAATGGAGATGCTTTTATCCTCAGCCAGCAAACTCATCTGCTCGGCGGTGGTTTTGGCCAGTTCCCCCAGATCAAAACAGGTCCATTCGGACTGCGTTTCACCGGCATCGAGGCGGGACAGCGTGAACAACTGTTCCACGATCTTGCCAAGATGCACGACTTCCTCCAACATGCTGCCAACGCGGTCGCGCAATTCAGCAGTGAGCCGAGCATCTTCCGAAAACATTTCCAGTTCGCCACGCAAAATCGTGAGCGGCGTGCGCAAGTCGTGCGAGGCGTCGGCTACAAACCGTTTTGAATTCTGAAAGGCATCGTCCAGCCGCGTGATCATGCGGTTCAGCGAAATCGACAGCAGTTCGAGCTCATCGCCGGTGCTGGAGACCGGTAATCGCTCACTCAGATTGTATTGCGTGATGCGCTCGGCGGCACGCGTGATTTGTTCGACTGGCGTAAAGGCTCGACGCACCAGCCAATACCCCCCGGCGGCGATGATGATGACCGCCAACGGCAGGCCCACGGCAAGCTGCAAAAACAAATGGTCGAGCATTGCTTCAATCGGATCCAACAAGGAGCCAAATTCCACCAAGTAATCAGGATTGCCGGACGATTTAAAATACAACGCGGCCACGAGCAGTTGGTGACCACCCGACAACTTTACCTTGCTGGAAAATTCCGCTGCCTGCGGCGCTGGAAGAATAGGAATTTCCGCCGGATCAAAACTGCCGTCCTTGGGCGCGCCGGAGACATATACAAGCGTGCCATCCGCGCGCGTGATGCGGATGAAGCGATCGTTGACTTCCGGCTCATACCGTTCTTTCGTTTGACTCACAACGGCTGGCTCGCCGGTTTGTTGAACGTGTGCGAGCAGCGTGTTGGCAATCTGGTGCGTGCGGCGGAGTTGCGTTTCGCGCAGCTCGTTTTCCAGAAAATGCCGCAGATCGAGATACAACGACGCGCAGAGAACCAAAAAAATCGCGGTCAGCAAGGCGGCATGCCACGCAACCAATCGGAAGCTGATGGAGCGCAGGTTCATGGCTGCGACCCGTCACTCAGACTGTAGCCGACGCCGCGCACGGTGCACAGCAGCTTGACGGGATACGCGTCATCCAACTTTTCTCGCAAATGCCGGACATAAACGTCGACGATGTTGGTCAAGCCTTGAAAACTTTGATCCCAGACGTGCTCAATGATCATGGTGCGCGAGAAGACCCGGCCCGGTTGGGAAGCGAGATATTCCAGCAGCGAATATTCCTTGGAGGTCAGTTCAATTTTCTTGCCCGCGCGTTTGACATTTTGTGAAAGCCGGTCAATTTCCAAATCGCCGACCCGCAGCACGCTGGAACGATTGATCGGTCCGCGCCGCAATAATGCCTTCACCCGCAGCAGCAGTTCAGCAAAAGCGAACGGCTTAGTGAGATAATCGTCCGCGCCCGATTCGAAATTTTTAATTTTGTCGGCCATTCCATCGCGCGCCGTGAGAATCAAAATCGGCACGCGCGAGTTTTTAAGTCGGACTTTTTGAAGAATCTCCGTGCCCGTCAACCCGGGCAACATCAGGTCGAGGATCATGAGGTCGTAATCGTACGTGTCAGCGGCTTCCCAGCCGGCCTGTCCGTCGTGGAAGACATCCACGGCAAAACGCTCCGCCTTGAGGCCGCGCGCAATGATGTCGGCCACTTTCCTTTCATCTTCCACAATCAGGATTCGCATAATGGGTGTACTTTTTCTACGAAGAGTAGACATCACTCCGATTAACGGGCCATAAACGTTTCATTAAAATTTGTTCAGAAACTCCTTCGCCTCACACGTTCCAAGTTTTAATCAGCCGTTCATACGGCCTTAATACTCAGAATGTCAATTAGTTAGGAAGGACGATTGCCGGGAGCAGCGACCGGTCCCGACAGCAATACATCCTCCGAAACCAAGCATTGTTTATGTTAAAATCGAAAAAGCAACAGATCCAGAAGAGAATAACTGAAATGAGAGCGCCCGATGCGGGCCAGCAAAGTCGTGTGGTTGAATTTGTCCCGAAATGTGACATACCGAGCACATCTATCTATTTCTGCGGCGAGGAATCGGGTCTGTGGGCAAAACGACTGGTGCTGCCACCCGGTTGTTGCGAATACAAGTCCGTGGTTAAAGGAAATTGGTTGCACGAAACCCGGCCCTGGACGGGAAACGCAGCACTCGCACCGTCGCGCTCAGTAGCGTGCGAACCTTCTTCGAGTTCTGCTCGCCCCAATGCTGGATCGTGACCGACCCCTCCTAGAAGGTTGTCCATCCAATTCGGCAGGCTCTGTGAGCGCGTCGGCATCAAGGGCAAAAGTTTCCATAGCCTGCGCCACTTCAAGGCCACCAGCAACTACGCCAAGCTTGACAAGGATGCGCTGGCCAAGAAGTTGGCGGCCTCACTCAGCCTGGAGGAGATCGCCGCGTTGTTGGGGCATCAGAACACGAAGGTCACCCAAGGGTACGTCCATTAAATGTAAGACAAGGCGGAGGCTCAGTGAAAGTGCGTTTAGGGTGGTTTAAGGTGCGCTAAGCTACCGTCCGAATGGTAGCCAGAGCAACAGCGGCTTCCGGCAGACCGGCCTAACGTTTATCCAAAAATCACAATCGCTTGTGTTCCCATGGAAAATAAGACTTGATCGCCTACCTGCCGGGTGCTTCACTGACCTTGGAAGTGTTGGTACAATTCACGCCAGGCGCGTTTATGCACTTTTTGGAAACATGGGTGCACGTGCGGCAGCTTATGTTCTTACCGGGTCTGCGCTCTGGTGTAGATTCCCGCCCGATTCCGACCGTGACGCCCAACTGCATCGCGGGAGTCGCCTCCGGACGGACGCCTGAAATCATCGAGATGATGCAGGTTCGCCAAAGCCACTGGTCTGGCTCGGGGTCGTGAGGTGTCACTACGCGCCATGAAATGTTTCAACCACCCATCCGTTGACGCTGTAGCACTCTGCAAGTCTTGCAGCCGTGCTCTTTGCCGGGAATGCGTCGGCGAGGTCGATGTGCGAACACTCGGGAGCATTCGATGAGACTTTTGATCCTCGGGGGCACTAGATTTCTCGGGCGTTACCTGGTCGAGTGTGCTTTGGCGCGCAAGCACTGGGTGCGTCGGACGGCCCGTGGCTGCGAATTGCTCGCTCCGGGGCATCCTGACGCGCTAGTGCAATTGGTTGATGCTCGTGATCTGGCGTATTGGATCATCAAGATGGTAGAGTCGCGGAAGGCCAGCACATACAACGCTACTGGGCCGGCTTCAAAACTGACCTTTGAGCAGATGATCGAGCAGTGCCGGAAAGCCAATTCCAGCGAGGCAGCGGTGACATGGGTGGATGAGAAGTTTTTATTGAATCAGAACGTCAAACCGTTCAGTGATCTGCCGTTTAGACTACCCTAGGCTCAAAAGGGCTTTTTTGAAATTAATGCTCGGCGTGCCATTTCGTCTGGCTTGGTATTTCGGCCTCTGGTTGAGACGGTGAGGGACACTTTTGCTTGGGATAGTTCTTCACATAGTTCCAGTCCGATGTGACTGGACTCAACACGCGAACTGGAAATACTTAGGTGTTTGAAAGCGAAAAGCACCAGGGACAAAGCTGACAATGTCTAAATCCCCGGAGCCACTCGCCTTTCGTGCCGGCAGTTCCGCCACGCGGGCCATGCCACGAGTCGGCGCTGGCTCAGGTCATGGTCTTTAAGCGGGGGTAAAAAATATGCAAATAATAAAAGTATTGTCTGGAG
>JBEKZM010000152.1:0-11783 GCA_049509875.1 Verrucomicrobiota bacterium
AATTGGAGGTTTGGCCTGCGTTGCTGACCTCGGTAGATTGGTTACATCTTATTCAAATGGGACTCGCATCCCGTTAAAAGAGCCAGACTGGTGCTGGCGCACTAATGACAATGAGCTAGCGGCGAATCGTGACTCTGGCCGCGTTGCGAAACTGCCCCCGTCGACGACGGCGGGTCCCAGAGAATTGGGAAAATTCATTGCGATTGATCCTCCGTTGATTTCTTGTGGGTATGCCTCCGCCTTCGCGACCAGAGGTCACAGGCAACCACCGCACTCCCAATCATAAGGACGACATTTGCCAAATTGAAGATTCCTGTGTGAAACGGGCCTGTGCGGATAAAGATGAAATCAATAACGAGGCCACGGCGAGTAATGCGATCAATCAGGTTGCTCATTCCTCCGGCCCAAACCAGCCCAAGGCCAACGAACATGAGCCAAGTTAACCTTCCGCCGAATACAAGATAGGCTAACATGCTGACCAACGCAATGCCAACACCGATGGTAAATATTGCGTGCCCCAACGGCTTGGGAAGCGAATCCCCGAAGCTAAGAAATGATCCCGGATTTTCGGCAAGCCGAAATTCGCCCAACCCGACCGGCAACGTGATGAATCCGCGCTCGCTGAGCTCACCACGGGCAATGTGCTTCGAAACTAGGTCGCCGCCCGCAGTGCATGAGAACGCCACAACAATATTGCAAACGAAAGTTACGTGATAAACCCGTGGGACAATCGATGGGCCCAACGTTCAAAAGCCTGGCCGCCGCCGACCAAAGCATGAGCTACGCGGCGGAGATCGCAATGCCAACGGCGGATGGCTCGGACGATCCGGTTCGGCTGCGACGACTCTGGGCGCATTTCAGTCACGCCAAATAAGCAGATAATCTTGGCCCCAATCATCAGCATGTCCCCAACCCTCCTTTCGCGCAACCTCCGCCTCCCACTTGAAAAGCCGCGCCCGCATTGCGGTGTCCTTGGGCAGCTCAACAATCAAAGTCGAGGTATCCTGATAGCGCGCCTTCTCAGCGCGCCCGTCAACCTCCACAGCTGTAACGCGAACGGCGCCTAAATCATACAACCCTTGCACGACAGCGATCGCTTCCGGCCCGCGCCAACCCTGGATCCTTGCAATGCTTATCACGCTGATGCCGGGAAGCTTCCTTGCCCGGCGCGATCTTATCCAGTTGGCTGGTCGAAGATTGCCGCGGTGGCGGAACGAGCGCCGGCAGTGGTCATCAGCAACGAAAACTTGATCGTCTGGAAAATTGCGTTAGATTCACAAGGTAATGCCGCAGCAGAACCGAAATGTCCTTCTTTCTTGTCTCCTGACGCTTCTGGTGGCTGGGCCGCTCTTCTCCCAAACCACCACGAACCTGACCATCGCCTTCGTTACCGCCAATTCAACGCCGCTCAACCAGGGCTTTGCGGGCTTCGCGACCGATCTGGTTGACTTCGGACTGGAACCGCACAACACGAACTTCCAACAACTGGTCGTGCCGCTGTCGCCCGGCTGGCTGCGTTACCCCTCGGGCATTCAGTCCGATGGTTTTACCTGGACCAACGGCGAAATTTCGACCAACTCAATCAACACACTGATCGCCAGCAATGCCACCAGCGCCGCGGAGAGTTGCCAGACGGCGTATTTGCCGCTGCTGGGCAAGGGTGGTCTGCCTTTCACCAATTTTTCCAGCCTGGCCCAGAACGTTGGCGGCTCGAAAATCATCGTTTGCCTCAATGGCTTCACGGACTCACCGCAGTCCGCGTCCAATTTTGTGGCCTATGCCCTGGCCCATCATATCCCCGTGGCGGCGTGGGAACTTTGCAATGAACCCTACAACTTTTCAGGCTCCGGCTTGACCAATTTCTTCCTCAACGGCCGAGACTACGCCACGAGGATGTATCCCTACTGGCAGGCCATCAAAGGCGCAGATTCCAACGCCGTGGTTTCGGTCTTTTTCGGCGACCCCGACACCGGCAGCGGTGGGGTTTCTTGGGACGCTTCGCTGGCCAGCTTCACTCCCCACTATTGGAATGCGGTTTCCTACCACCATTATCCGCGTACCGGCATTTACACGAATTTTTCCGATTTGATGGCGCTGGACAACGGCGAACTGCTCACCAATTCGACCACCTATGTCACAAACGTCCTCATGGCCTACGCCGGGACGAATGTCGGCCTTATGCTCACCGAAACCGATCCCGTCGAAGGCGGCGGCGTGGGCGGCGCCGGCCCAATGCTCCCTTCCAGTTCGCTATACGGGGGTATCTACGCTGCCGAACTCGTGATGCGCCTTTCCGCCTGTCGGCAAATGCTCTTTGCCGGAACCTACCAGTTATTCAACCAGAACGGCATCTACGCCACCAGTCAAGACCGCAATGCGGTGATCTCTGCCGCCACCAACAACTATGTCACCAACACGGACAGTTTCAATTTCGGCTTCTACTATAGCGCGCAAGTTCTCGGCGAGGGCGTGGCGTATTGGGCGGTCAACCGGTCCACCGCCGTTTACGCCACAGCCGTCGGCACCAACGGCCCGACCGCCCCCCTGCTCAACGGAGGAAGCTTGCCCGCCATCTACGCCCAGGCCTACCAAGGCGACAATGGCAAACGCTACGTTCTCATCACCAACAAAGGCTCCAATGCGCAGCCGGCCACGATCATCCAGGACGGCACGGCGCTCACGAACCAGTTTCTTGAAACCTTTGTCTGGGGCAGCGATCCCAGCGCCACCAACTCCTCGCCAACGCTCAGCCCCGTCTTCGCCTATTCCCAAATGACCAACAATCCGGTGACGATTCCAGAATACAGCGTCGTGCGCCTGGAATGGCAGGACTTCACCGTGCCCTCGCCCATTTTGAGCGCCGCCGCGGGTAGTCAAGGCAGCCGTCTGCTGCAATGGGCTGGCCTGACCAACGTCGTTTACAATGTACAGAGCACGACTAATCTGCTGGGAACCTGGCCGACCCTCGGGAAGATCGCCAACACGCAAACCAATTTCTCGTTTACCGATTACAACTCCTTCAGCCCCGTCCTCTACCGAGTCACCGTTCCGTGAGTCCTCGGCGGGTTTGTTGCTGTGGGCGTAGTCGGTGACGATCTTTTTTGCGACGAGGGAGCGCTGAAGTGTTATAATGATGTCCTGGTTTTTAATCGCCTGCCGGGAAAAACGTCCTCGGCATTGGGCGCGTGCCCTCGGCGAAATGGAAGGGGAGGGCGTCGTTTGCCGCGCCAGGACAGCGAGGCGGATTACATTGTCATTCCTCCCACCGTCCGGGAGTGGAGCCTGTCGGATTTTCCCTTTTCGACGCGTTTAAAAAACATTTTGGCCAGCCGTATTTGCGCACGGCTGGGCGACCTGCATGGACTACGCTATTCGCGAATCCTCCGCTGGCGAAATATCGGTGGCGTGACCCTGCGGGAATTGATTGCCTTTGTCAAAATTGTGCAGCAAGGAGACTTGGGCCTGGCATTGGAACCCGATTTGTCAGCTTGGCCAAGAGACCAGGAGCCGTAATCCACGCATTCAAATGTTTTGAAGTTCCATCACGCCTCAGCGAAGTTGGTTTTGGTGGTGAGACTTGGCGATTGCCAGGTTGACTAGCGGGCAAAAGCGGCTAAATTTCGGCCGTCTCTTTCCTTGATAGAGTCACAAATCCAAGGAGATATCGTTGTTGCTCTGGAATGAAAATTTTGCGACGGGTGAATCGTTGATTGATAGCCAGCATCGGATGCTGATCTCGTATGTCAATCAATTGGAGGGGCTTGTGCGGACCACCAATCCCACCGTTCAAGAGGTCGACAGGCTTTTTCTGTTTATCGAGTTCTTGGAGGCCTATGTCGTGACCCACTTTGGGGACGAGGAGGCTTGCATGCATCGTTTTAAGTGTCCGGCCTACGCGGAAAATAATCGGGCGCACACTGAATTCTTGGATTTCTTTCGGGGATTCAAAGCCCGTTTGCGGACTGAGGGCTATCGCCCGGGAAGGGTGAATGAGCTTCATGAATCGTGTACTGCCTGGATTAAGCGGCACATCTTGCGAAGTGACGTACAACTTAAATCTTGTCTCTCGCAAACCCCGGTTTCCGACCAACCTGTTTGAGGCAGCGCGATCTGGCAGAAGTTGTTTGAATTGCGGCGGATGATTTTTTTCGGGTGGGATCGTCCCGGCTTTGAATGGCGGTCAGTGGGTCTTTTGCACATCGTTAGGAACTCGACTGGCAACCGGGCCGGGCTCCGCTACCAATTGATTCACTGGCGACAATAGTCATTTCGAACGCTCCAATTGCCCAATTCGGAGGCTCTGGAGCTAAGATTTAAGCTCGACGACAGTCGGATGGGCGACGGGTGGAGTGACGTTGGGCTGGCAGTCTTTGAGTGGTTGTGCGCTGGCGGGGAATGCCGCCTCGGGCGGCATCGCGCTGGCACAAGTTTATGCGTTGGGCCCTTTGGCCCATGCCGCCCAGGCCAACAAAGACGTGGCCAGAAACCTCGCCGGCTCAAACCGATTCTTCGCTTTTGCCAAGATGATCTGCGACTACTTCCTGCCATCTAAATCGCGTGAACGGATGCCCCTAAACCAACATAGCACATGTGCCGTGGAATCATAGAGGGTCGAAATCGACCCGAGAAACCTGACGTCTCAAAGAAGCCGTCGCGAGCGCGGCTTCCCGGCGTTTCCCATTAACCGGCTCACGTGGCCCGCCACGACGAATTCCGCCACGCCCAACACTTCTGGCCGGGATAGGCAGATGGGAGCCGCTTTATTTCGTCTGCGTGAAAAACGTGCTGCCGCGAGGTTACTCATTTTGCGCAGTCTACTGGAGCCCGCGTCAATCCCATTCCGGCTGCGAGTCCCGATCAGTGTCACACCACTGCTCTTGCGCCTCTTCTTGCAAAAGATTTTCCCACCGTTCAGCCAATTGCGCGGGAATGATGCTGTTGCATTGGGCGCAACAGTACGCTTCCGAGACGGACACCCACAGTTCGCCGCCTCCAGCGAATCCCGTCAGAACCATTTTGATCGCGCTGGCGTCATGCGAGCCGCATTCGGGACAAATGAATTCATTGCTGGCATTCATATTTCGAATGCTCCCGATCACCGAGGGCCAACGGCGTGTTTCCTCTGCTCTTGCGATTACGACCGGAATATTCATCACTCGTCTTCATCCGAACGTAACATCAGACGAGGTTCGTTCAAGCGAACGAGGGTGCGCAGTTTGACGGCATAACTTTACCGGAGCTCCGACGAAAACCGGTCGTCCTCCTTCAAGTCAAGCTTCGAGTCAACTATTCTTGAAAAATTGGGAATTTCCGTCGTCGGAACGGATGATTGAACATTCGATTTGGTGAACGGCTCGTGGTATTGTCCGATAACGAGGCGGAGAGTCGCTTTATGAACAATACTGAAAACTGCAAGGATATCGTTGCCCGGACTACTGCTTCTTTTCCACATTTTCAAAAACAGGAAAAAGGTTTAATCAACAAGCCATGAAGACTTTTTTTCGCCTTTTGCTCCACGGCTTGTTCCGCTTCCGGGCATATGATCTGGAGGCGTTGAAAACTCCCGGCCCGGTATTGCTGATTCCCAATCACACGTCCTGGCTCGACTGGTTGTTTCTCTGGGTGTGCCTGGACGACAATTGGAAGTTCGTCACTTCGAGCATTACGGCGCAGACCAGCTGGTTGCACCGGCAATTGATGATTAATCGCTACACCTTGCCGGTTGACACCAGTTCGCCTTACGCAGTGAAGCACATGGCGGAGTTCCTCAAAGGCGGAGGTCGGCTTGTGCTCTTTGCCGAAGGCCGCCTGTCGCGCACGGGCAACTTGATGAAGCTCTTTGACGGCACCGGCTACTTGATATTCAAGACGAGGGCGAAGATCATCACGGCTTACCTGCGAGGTGCCAAACGCCTGCCTTATTCCCCGAACCCAGACTGGAAGGAATCTTTTCCCCAGGTGTCGGCGCATTTCAGTTCTGTTCTGACGCCGCCCGAGCAGGGGAACCTCAGCACCACTCAGGCGCGGACAAGGTTAACCGGCTGGATCCGTGACCAACTGGTTCGGCAGCAATTCGAGGTGGAGATGAGTTTTGGCCCACAGAACGTTTTCGCCGCGGTGGCGGAAACAGCCCGCAAACAGCCTGGCTTCATCGTCCTTGAAGATGCGACCTTGCAGCAGCTGACCTATCGGAGGCTGATGGTGGGTGCCGACCTTCTGGCGGACGCCTTGCGCGGTCTCCTTGCGGACGGTGGCGAGCGTATCGGCGTGTTGCTGCCCAATGTCAACGCGACGCCGGTGGCCATCCTCGCCATGTGGAAACTGGGGAAAGTGCCCGCCGTGATGAATTTCTCCGCCGGCATCCCCACCATGCTTGCTTGTGCGGAACTGGCTGGGTTGAAACATGTCGTGACATCTCGGGCCTTTCTTGAACGCGCCAAGCTTGCCGTGGACGATTTTCTGAAAACCGGCATCAATGTGGTTTACCTCGAAGATGTGCGGATTCGCGTTACCGGCTCCCGGAAATTCCTTGCCTTGCTCCGGCACGTTTTCCATCTGCCCACTGCCGGCCAAGCTTCGCCAGGCATCAGTTCAACGGCCGTGATCGTTTTTACCAGCGGGTCAGAAGGTGTGCCAAAAGGCGTCGAACTAACGCATGGAAACATCCTGGCCAACATCCGCCAGATGCTGGCAGTTACTGATTTGACCGACCGCGATCGCCTCTTCAACTGCTTGCCGCTTTTTCACAGCTTCGGCCTGAGCGTTGGGACATTTCTGCCACTGGTGCGCGGGATTTATGTCTTCCTATATCCCTCCCCCTTGCATTATCGCATGGTGCCGACGGCCCTTTATGAACGCGACTGCACGGTATTCATCAGCACGAACACGTTTCTGAACGGCTACGCGCGCAAGGCGCATCCCTATGATTTTCGCAGCCTGAGGTATCTGTTTTCCGCGGCGGAGAAATTGCAGGAAGCCACCGCGCTGGCGTGGTCACAGAAATACGGCGTGCGCATCCTCGAAGGTTATGGTGCGACCGAATGTGCACCTTGTGTGAGTGTCAACACCCCGCTGGAGCCGCGCTACGGCTCCGTTGGCCGCCCGCTGCCGGGCATGGAATACAGGCTCGAGCCGGTCGAAGGAGTTCAAGAAGGCGGCCGGCTCTTTTTACGCGGGCCGAACGTGATGAAAGGTTATTTGAATGCGGATGCCAACGCAAAGTTCCTGGCGCTGGGCGGCTGGTATGATACCGGCGACATCGTGAGCATGGACGTCGAAGGCTACCTGCACATTCTCGGCCGGATGAAACGCTTTGCCAAGGTCAGTGGCGAAATGGTCAGTCTCACGGCGGTGGAGGACGCGCTGGCGGGAGCGTTTCCACAACATGGACTGCGCTGCCAGGTCGCCGTGCTCACGCGCCCGGATGAAGACAAGGGCGAGGCACTCATCGCAATAACCAACGAACCGAAACTGACCTTGGATGAAATTCGAGCAGCCATCAAGGCGAAAGGCCTGACGAATCTCAGCGCACCGCGGGAAATCAGGGTGGTGCCGGAAATTCCCAAGCTCGGCACCGGCAAGGTGAACCACCGGGAACTTCAGGCGCTCGTATCCGGCACCAAATAAATAGCCTAATCACGCGCGGTTGGGATGAGAGCGATTACCACGTTTCGTTTTCAGTGCCAGAGCCAGCCAGAGCCCACTGGCCACGAGCAGCGCCGCGGGCAAAATTAAAACGGCCCGCTGAAGGTTGCCGCCGAATGAATCGGCGAGCCTCCCGACGATTTCCGGCGACCACATGTCGCCGAAGAGGTGGATACTGAAAATGGAAACGGCCATGGCGCTGGCGCGCAGATTCACCGGCGCGGTTTCGAGAATGAGTGTGTTGACCGGCCCGGTGGGAAGGAAGAGAAAGAACATCGCCCCCGCAAGAAACGACATGGACCAAAACGTTGAGCTGGCCAAAAACGCGCCGAAGGCCAAGGGCACGGCGACGAGCACCGAAAGCCCCAGCGCCCACGCGTAGCCGGCGGGATTGCGCTTCCGCCACGCCGTCGCGGCAAAGCCGCCGATCAATGTGCCCACCAGTCCGGCGACCACGAGCACGATGCCGAAGAATTCGCCCGCCCGGTCCACGGCCACGCCATGGGCGCGATGCAGGAAGGTCGGCCCCCAATGTCCGAAGGCCCCCAGCGCGAAGGTATAGGCCGTGTAGCCCAACACCACGAGCACATAATCGGGAATGCGAATGAGGTTTATGATGTCGCGGACCGATGGGCGTTTGGCCGCTTCGCCGGTTTTGCCCTCGGCCTGGCCGCGCTTTAGTTCCGCAAAGGGGAGCAGCACCAGCGCGAGAAACAAGCCAGGCGCCCCCGCCCAGATGAATGCGCGCCGCCACCCCCAGTGCGCGGCCATCAGCCCGCCGATGATCGTGCCCAATGCTGCGCCCACGGGAATGGCGACGTAGAAAATGGTCAGCGCGTTGTTCCGTTTCGTCGGCGCGTAGCTGTCGGAAATCAGACTGGGACTGATGGTCGCATAGCTGGCTTCACCCAGGCCGACGAGGACACGGAACGCGATCATCATGGCAAACGTCGCCGCCAAACCCGTCAGGATGGTGCCGATGCTCCAGACCAGGATGCCGGCGGCGATGAGCCATTTGCGCGAGGCGCGGTCGCCCAGCCAGCCAAAGACTGGCGACGTGAAGAAATAGCCGATCATGAACGCGGTCACGAGCCGCCCGGCCTGCTCGTCGTTGATGGCGAGATCCTTTTGCAGCGGAGTCAGCACCGCCGAGAGGACAAAACGGTCGAGGTAATTGAACAAGTTGAGGCCGGTCAGGATGCTCAGAAGCCAGGCCGGCGGGAGTCGCATGCACGGGGCGGTGTCTGTCATCGGGGGCAAAGCTAACCGCCCCCACGTGAAAGTGCAAACTGATGAGGCTCGCAGGCAGTCAAATCAGGACCACCGGCTTTAACGAAAGGCGCAGCCTATGCTGCGCGCATCATTTCAAAATGGAACCCCCATACCTGTGGCCGGCCTATCGAGTTTGCAGCTTGGCCAGAGCTGTCCCCGGCCAGGGTTGGCTGCTGCCCCGGCGGATTTGAATCACCTGTTCATTGGAGCTTTGATGGGGGGGGACAGCCAGTGGCTTGGTGACACATGATTCGGGATTCGGCTGCTGGTTCTGCGACTTGCCAACGGCCCAACTCCAGGCCAACTCCCGCATCGTCTTCACCTTTTTGTGGCAGGAAAGATGGGAAGGAAAGGATTTTCACGTGGGGATTATTTGAAATTATTATTTCCTCGTGCATTGTGTTGAGGTGAAGAGGAGACAATTTTGCCGGAAAGCACCGTGACCGAATGGCGCATGGCTGATTATCGCACGAGCCTCAACCGCAAATCGGCATAATTTTTGCGGTGCAAACCAAACCCGAATTACATGAATAAAATTAAATTGGACCGAGGCCTCCGCATCACGGCACTTGTGATGTTAGTGTCAGGAATTTCGCTTTTCGCGCGCGCGCAAGGGACAAACGCCGGTTCTGCGAATCCGCTGATAGCGGAGACACTGATTCTTCCAAGATCCGTCCCCGACCCGATCGAACCGTTCAACCGGGCGATGTGGGAATTTAACAAGGGGTTCATGACCGGCATCGTCAAGCCGACCAGCCGCGTTTACCGGTTTGTGGTGGTGAAACCGGTTCGCACCGACATTGGCAATTTTAGCAGAAACCTTCTTTATCCCGGACGGTTGGTCAACAATTTGCTCCAGGGAAAATGGACTGGTGCGCGTGATGAATCCTACCGGTTTCTTTGCAACAGCACGGTCGGGGTGGCCGGGTTCAGGGACGTGGCCACCAAATGGAACGTTCCGAAATCGGAAGCGGATTTTGGCCAGACGTTTGGCAAATGGGGCTGGCGCCCGGATTTTTTTATCATGCTTCCGTTTTTTGGACCCAGCAATGATCGCGACACCGTTGGACTGGCCGCAGACTCCGCGGCCAACCCTTTGAATTACATCTGGCCCTACGAGTTCTATTGGAGCCGGCCGTTAACCTGCCTCACTCCCTACTCCTATTTCAGCATCTTCGCCTCGTATAATAACCTCTCCGATACGGTCGGCGAATACGTGCGCTTCAGCCGGGCGGAAGCTGATCCGTATTCTGAAATCCAATATGCCTGGACGTTTGCCCGCGCGAATCAGGTGGCGGACTTTCAGGTGAAAGGCACCCAGGATCCCGCCTCTCTGGAAACGTTAGAGTCTGTTTTCTTCACCTTTAAAGACCCGGAATTCCCCGCCCATGGCCGGACGCGTTCGGTGTTGATTCCAGCCACGGGCAAAAAACTAAAATTCACCTACTGGCTGCAACCCGGATCGGCGAACGTGGTTTATATCGTTCCCGGCTTGGGGGGTCATCGGTTGGCCGAAACCTCGCTGGCGCTGGCCGAGTTGGTCTACAAAAACGGCTTCTCCGCCGTGGTCATTAGCAGCCCGTTCAACTCCGAGTTCATGGAACACGCAGCCACGGCGGCCTTGCCGGCCTATCTGCCGGTGGATGGTCATGATTTGCACGTCGCGCTGACCGAAATTGACCGGCATTTGCATCAGTTGTATCCGGACCGGCTGGGCAACAAGGCGCTGATGGGATACTCCATGGGCGCGTTCGAGACATTGTTCATCGCGTCCTCGGCGCCAACCAATCATCTGCTTCATTTTGACCGCTACGTTGCCATCAACACACCCGTGCGACTGACTCAGGGGATTTCCAAGCTGGACGAATTTTACCGTGCCCCGCTGAACTGGCCAGCCGCCGAACGCAGCGACGACCTTGAAAATACGTTCTTGAAAGTGGCCGCCTTAAGCCGGGGCACGCTCACGCCCCAAACGTCTTTGCCCTTCAACGCCATCGAATCCAAGTTTCTCATCGGTCTGTCGTTTCGATTCATACTGCGGGATGTTATTTACAGCAGTCAGCTGCGAAACAATCAGGGCATCCTGCGACGCCCGATCGGTGAGTGGCGACGCGAACCTGTTTATCAGGAGATCCTCCAGTATTCTTTCCAGGATTATTTTCAGAAATTTGCGACCCCGTATTATCAGCGTCATGGGTTATCCTCGGATACCGCGGAAACGCTGCAAAAAGCGGGTGATTTACGGACGTATGATGCCGGCCTGCGTGCCAATCCTGACATTCGCATCATCGTCAATCAAAACGATTTTCTCCTAACGGACGAGGATTTGGTCTGGCTTCATGCGACGTTTGCCCCGGAACTATTGACCGTTTTCCCCCAAGGCGGCCATCTGGGAAATCTTTCCAATTCGCAGGTGCAAAAGTCAATTTTGGCAGCGCTCACACCCATGCGGCCACCCAATCCCAAACCTAAGGCACCGCTAAAGAATTGACGCCCGGTAATGCGGAAGCTCATCCACAAGCGTCACCTCGCTGCTTCGGTTTACTCTCTTGGCTTAATGTTTGCAGTCGATGACATCTGCGCCTCCGATTCGCGCTGGTTGACATTGTCGTCGCCGAGCTTCGGAATTTCCTTCCTCGCGGTCGGCCGGCAGATTGTGTTGCAACGCACGGGTGGAAAGTAAAGTGTTGTTACGTGCTATCGCATATGATGCATATTGTTGCCACCTTATGGAACCTCATAAAATGTTGGAACAGGCGAGGCGCGGAATCGACTCGTAGTCTGGCACGATTTGGGAGCTCCTGACCACGACGCTGACCTGGCTTTAGTCGGCCAGGATTATGAGTTGGGCCGCGGCGGGTTTGGGC
>JBEKZM010000153.1:0-20888 GCA_049509875.1 Verrucomicrobiota bacterium
TGGAAATGGCGAGAGCAAGTAGTGCGGCGAGATGTTTACTATGACTTGTATAGTTCATATTATTACCTGATGTTGAATACTGATTCCCACATGAGGCTTAACGAGAATCGCAGATTTCCTTTAAGCGTCAAGCCGCAAAACAAGTGTTGTCAAGTGGCGTTGAGTGCGGATTGCGGAATGGGTGGCAAAACGCGGCGAGGCGGCATGGCGGAAAAAGGAAAAACGGGAAAAGCGGAAACGCCTAAGTTCGACCAAGCACAAAAGTTACACATTTAAATCAGGATTTGACCATTGGCCCCGGGTAGCGCTCGCGCCAAGGCGAAATCGGACGGTCAAACGTTGTGGCGGTGTTTCAGGGCTGCCGGGCGATGATTTTGGGTGAGCTTACGCTGGTTGGTAAGCGCGGCGCGCGCGGGAGCGACACGCCCTACCGTCGCCAACCACGCTGCGCCGGGCGGCGGAGTGGTCGCGCGACCATGACAAGCCAGGCGCCTTGCATTCGGACCGCCAGTTGTCCCGACTCGCAGCGCTTTGCCGAAACTCATGGCTTGCTTGATTCCAAATCGCCGTTGTCTGGCCACGCGCTGCGGATTGAGACAATCCGCGGTCCGAGCGCGACCACTGCCGCCAAGAACTTCAGGTCAGCCGGCCCAGAACTTTTTCCGAAATCTTTTGGCCGATCGCCAGCGAGGCCGTCGCCGCCGGGGACGGCGCATTGATCACATGCAAAATTCCCCGGTCCTCGGCAAAGTGAAAATCCTCCACCAGTTTCCCCTCGGGCAGCATCGCCTGCGCCCGCACTCCCGCACCACCCTTCTCCAGGTCCTCCGACCGGATCTCCGGCACCAGCTTCTGTAGCGAACGCGTGAATTCCGCCTTCGAAAACGAACGCCGGATCTCGTAGCCGCACATGCTCGGGTACTTGACGAGAAATTTCCACAGCCCCGGGAACAGCAGCGAATCGGCCAGATCCCGGGGATTGATCGTCGTCCACTTGTAGCCCTCCCGCGCAAAAGCCAGTACTGCGTTGGGCCCGGCCTCCACGCCACCCTTGACCAACCGCGTGAAATGCACCCCCAGAAATGGAAATTTCGGGTCGGGCACCGGATAAATCAAATGTCGCACCAAAAACTGCCGCTCTTTCTTAAGCTGGAAATACTCGCCCCGAAACGGAATAATCCTGGCCGTCGGCGTTTGGCCGGCCGCCCGCACCAGCCGGTCGGCCTGCAAGCCGCCGCAGGTGACCACAAATTTCGTCCTCACCTCGCCGCCGGAGGTCTCCAGCGTCCAGCCGCTTCCGTTTTGCATCGCTTTGACCAGCTTGGTCCCCAGCCGGACCTTCCCACCCGCTCGCCGGATGAGTTCGCCCAACTTTTCGCAGACGCCCGGATAATCCACAATCCCCTCCTGCGGCACGTGGATGGCCGCCAGCCCGCTAGCGTGCGGTTCAAGCTCCTTGATTTGTTCGGGGTTCAATTTGCGCAGCCCCAGCAAGCCGTTGGCATTGCCCCGCTCCCATAGATTTTCCAGGCGCGGCAGCTCGGCCTCGGAGGTGGCGACCACCACTTTGCCGCACTGCTCGTGGGCGATGCCGTGGGCGCGGCAAAAGGCCAGCATTTGCTGCAGGCCCTGCACGGCGCATTGCGCCTTGGCCGAGCCGGGCTTGTAGTAAAGTCCCGAATGCAACACGCCGCTGTTGTTGCCGGTTTGATGCGCTGCCAGCCGGGCTTCCTTTTCGAGCAGCAGAAGCTTCAGGTTCGGCTTGGCTTCCAGCAGCCTGTACGCAGTCGCCAACCCCACAATTCCGCCACCCACGATCGTTACGTCAATGGTCATGTTGTTTTCAGCATCGGTCCGGAGAAACCACGGCCCATTCATCTACGCACCAAGCGCAAACGGCGGGGCCGCCGCCGGTTCAAAGTTCATACTTTTTCGACTTGAAATTGGAAGAGGTTCTCTTGAATGAACCGATCCGCCTGGGGCAATGTCTCGGGTGTGCCAATATCCAAAAACGGGGTGTTGATCGTCAAAACTTTCAAGGAAACTCCCGCCGCCGTCAAGGCTGGAAACACGTCTTGCTCCATGCTCAACGGCACCCTGGCCGCGAATTTCTCCAACAACGACTCGCGCAGCAGATAAATGCCGGTGCTGATGACGCCGCGGCCCGGACGTTTCTCGGCAAAGCGCGCCAGACGGCCGCGGGCGTCCGCAACCAGGCTCCCGTACCGGCTCGTGTCGGGCAACTCACGCCCGAAGATCACCCCGGCGACAGATTCATCCCGCAGCGCGTCGATCGCGTCACCCAGTTCGGGAAAGGTTAGGGAATCGCCATTGAGCAAAAACCACGCCGGCGGCCGGAGCTTGCTTTGGCGAACCGCATTCAAGAATCCGCCCGCGGTTCCCAGCGGCGTGGTCTCCGGCACACACGTCACGTGCACGCCTGCCACCGGTTGCGGCTGGAAATGCTTTTCAATCATTTCCGCCATATGCCCGGTGGACAAGACAACCTGGCAAACGTTCTGCGCGGCCAGCCAGCGCACGATCCATTCGAGAAATGGACGCCCATCCACCGGTGCCATCGGCTTGGGCAAATCGCCCAGTAGATGCTTGATCCGCGTGCCAAAGCCACCGGCCAATACTACGGCGGCAGTTTGATCTGGATCCGTGTTCATCAGTGGTTACAAATCGTCAGACGTTCGAATAAATCGTGTTCCGCAGGATGGTGTAGGCCTTGATCAGTTCGGTGATGCCGCGATCGAGTCCCCATTCCGGCTGAAAACCGGTGGCCGCCAGGCGCGCATTGCTCACGATGTAATCGCGTTTGTCCGGGTCTTCGCCGATGGGCGCCTCCACGAACACGAACTTTGGCAGATGCTTTTGGATCACCGCGCAAAGTTCCAGCTTGGACAGATTCGCGTCGTCCAGTCCCACGTTATACGGCCTGCCCTTCATTTTCTCGAAGTTGGCAATGCCATGCAAAAATGCACGCGCCACGTCGCGAATATGCACATAATTCCGCTTGAAATGTCCCTCAAAAATCAGGACCGCCCGGTCATGAACCGCGCGATAAACAAAATCGTTCACCAGCAAATCCATCCGCATGCGCGGGGAACAGCCGAACACCGTCGCGAGCCGGAAGCTGATGCTGCTGTCGCGACCGAGCACGGCCGCCTCGGCTTTCACCTTCGTAATGCCGTAGGTTGAGATGGGTTTGAGCGGCGTGTCTTCGGTGCAGAATTTCCCCTTTTCGCCGACGCCGTAGCCGCTGTTGGTCACCGGCATGATCATCCGTTGGTCCCGGCCCGCCAGCCGGCAAAGCATCTCC
Organism: Verrucomicrobiota bacterium; assembly: GCA_049509875.1. Classification (GTDB taxonomy): domain Bacteria; phylum Verrucomicrobiota; class Verrucomicrobiia; order Limisphaerales; family UBA11358; genus UBA11358. The sequence goes on from JBEKZM010000153.1 coordinate 3,326, forward strand.
ACCGCCTCCTGATTCGTGCTGCGCGTCGCGATGCTGTCGGTGTTGCACAGCGGCACGCCCACCAGCGCCGCCAGCGGGATGATCAGATCTGCCTTCGCCACCAGCGGTTTCACCGCTGATTCTTCCCGGCAATCCCCGCGCACCACGGAGAATTTCTCGCTCTGGCAGCAGTCCATCAGCGAGTTTTGGCCGAAATAAAAATTGTCCAGCACCGTGACTTCGTGGCCCTGCGCCAGCAGCGTTGGGGTGAGGACGGATCCGAGGTAACCGGCGCCGCCGGTAATGAGGATTTTCATAATTGTCAGCGCGCAGTCTGCCAACTCCAGCCGCCAAAATCAAGAAGACCCAAAGAGAGTTGGGTGGAACGGCCGCAATTCGACACTGCCCGCCAAACAACGAGCCGTGCGTCCCGGTATCGGAGCGCGCGTCTGTGACTCGCAGCAACTTCGCCCGTCAGAAAGTTTACGATTTGTGCGGGAGGTCTTGAATATCGGGCGTTGCTGCGGCTCACAGAGCCGCGCTCCCCGGGGGCAGTGCGAAGATGCGCCTGGGTGGCACTGGCATCCCGCCTGTCAAATCCGGCGTCTCGCCGGATGTCGCGCGCACCCAGGTCTCCCGAACGCCCTATCACCAATGACCGCAACGACCGCAGGCCTTCAACGCCCCCAAACCTCGGCCAAGGGATTTCTTGAACCGCGAACCACGCAAAATACTCGAAAAGGAATCATCCCGTTTCGTTCGCGTCTTTCGCTTATTTCGCGGTTAAAATTCAGTTCTGGTTTGCATGGCGACCTTCCCGTTTCGTCCGCGCATTTCGTGGGTAATAATTGCGATTTGAATTATACGCCGTCTCCGGCCAGAATCCGCCCATGCCGTCCGCTCCGGAGCCTCTCCCTCGCATCAGCATCATCATGCCCACGCTGAACGCCGGAGCCCTGCTCGAGAACTGCCTGGCTTCCATCGCCCGCCAAACGTATCCGCCGGATCTTGTCGAAATCATCCTTGCCGACGCCCATTCCACCGACGCCACCCGGACGATTGCCGCTCGATTCGGCGCCCGCGTCCTCGACGATGACGGCCGGAACATGGAGGAAGGCAAACGCCTGGCCCTCCGCCACGCCGCCGGGGACTACATCGTGTTCGTGGATGCCGACAACGAAATCACGCACCCGGATTATCTCGAACTGGCCGTCCAGGCGCTCGCCGCCAACCCGCAGGCCCTGGGCGTGGAGAGCTACTACCTGGCCTCACCCAAAATGAGCTCGTTCTGCGCCTATCTCACCGCGCTCCTGCATATCAGCGATCCCATTGCGTGGCTGATGAGCGCCAATCCCCGGCTCGTCGCCCGCGACGGCGAGACCGAACGCTGGATCCTGCCCGAAAACTCTTTCGCCTACCCGCTCGGCGCCAACGGCTTTGTCTTCCGCCGCGCCGACCTGCAATCGGTGCAGGCCAGCGAAAAGTTTCAGGATACCCACGTCGCGCTGTTTCTCATGAAAAGCGGCCGGCGCGAATGGCTGCGGATCCGCGGCCGCGGTGTTCATCATTATTACATCCAGACCCTCTGGCTGTTTGTCCAAAAGCGCCGCCGCGCTACCGTTCATTTCCTGCGCGTGCAGGAGGAAATGCCGGTCAACTGGATGAAAGAAAAACCGCCCGTGCCCCTCTGGCTGGCCGCCGTTTATTGCGTGACGTTTTTCGGCCCTCTGTGGCACGCGCTGCGCGGCCTCGTCCGCGACCGCGACCCTCGCTGGCTGTGGCACCTGCTCGCCAGCCCCGCCAGCGTCGTCGGCAATGCCTGGGGCGTTTGGACCTATAAAAAGAGGCGCCACGAAAAGAACCTCGTTGCGAAATTAAAACCGCCACAAAGTCTGAAATAGAATTGCCGCGAGTGCGACCATGATCGGGACTCCAGTGCCGCAGCAAATGTGACACAGTCTCTGTCTGCTCGCCAGTCAAGGGCTTGACTCTGCCGCGCGCGGTTCATTACCGCGGTCCGATTCGAGTATTTCCACCAAGCCCATCCCCACGACATTGTAAAAGGAAACCTTCCGTCCGCCAAACAGGGGTGTTGGTTTCGGACGTGATATACATGCCAGCCGGAGACCGTCCTTTTTGAATTGCGATAGCACTTCGACCAGGTCTTGAGTTTCGTAGCACAAATGATAGACGACTCCAGATTCATGCTGGCGGAGGAGCTCGTCAACGGGGCCACTTTCCGCTCCCGGCCAGATAATTTCCACTGGCGGCTGTGTTTCATGGCGGCATAAAGCGAGATAAACATTCTGTCCCGCATCAAAAACCGGGTCCCCAATCTCATAACCAAGCTTCGATAGCCACCTGCTCGCCGAATCAGGCGTCGGCACGGCCAATCCGAAGTGATGAAATTTGAGCAGCGTGTGGTCCATGACCTATTCAAGCCCCCGTGACCGTCAGTTCCACTCCATGGGCGTGACAAACTTCGATCACTTTCAGCACTGACTTTAAACTCAATACTTCGGCAGTGGAAAGTTCGACTCCAACGATTTCCTCGATCGTCGTCACGATGGTCATCTGCGCGAGCGAATCCCATGTGGGGATGGTGGCTTTTGAGTCCGTTAATTGCAACGGACGCGTGGTGCTGAGAATAGGTTGGAGCAATTCGTCAATAGTCATGGCTTTGCGAGTTCAGGTTCGGCGATTCGGAGCAGTATCCACTTGGGGACCAAATTCTCAGGTGCAGGCAGCGACAGACGCCAAGACCTGCCATCGGCCGTTGTACCATCCGAAATAAAGCCGCACGTTTCGTAAAATTTCTCGGCCTGCGCGTTCTTCGCGCTGGGAATAAACTCTCCCCGAATCGTTTTCGCTCCTGCGGTCTGGGCATATTGGCAAATGCTTCCCACAAAAGCCCTTTCCACGCTGCGACCGAGCACCCGGCAGCTCATCAGGAACGTGTCCAGGGAATATTCATCGCCGGCAATTTTCACGAGCGCGGCTCCGATCACCCCTTCGTCGGCAAAGCGGTCACGGCATGAGCACCAAAAGACGCGCCAGCATGGGTCATGGATCTTTTTTTGGATTTCCGATTCTGTGTAACGTCGTGTGGTTAGATTAAACTGGTTGGTCTTTTGGGTGAGTTGCGCCACCCGCGCCACTTGTTCAGCGCTATTGCAGCCAACCTCAATCTGCGTATTCAGGCTGTGCAGATACTCTTCCAAATTCACCGTCTGCGCCGCAAGCTCGGACCGTGCCTCGGCTGCCGCGTAGGACTTTGCACGCAGAGCGTCTTCGCGCGTGAACGCCAGCGTGTCGAAATGGCGGCACCTCGTCAGCCACCTGAGCATTTCCAATGGGTCGCCCACCGGACAAACCTCCACCTCAGGCAGAACTTCCGAAATCAAATCGCGCTCCACCGGGTTGTCGTCGAGCATGACAAACGCATCGAGACCGAGCTTGAGTTCCAAGGCCAGTTCGCGGAGGTTGGCTGCCTTGTCCTGCCAATTGATCCGGCGCGCGCTGAAATCGGTCTGCTGCAAGATCATTTCCGGCCGCTGTTTGAAAACGTCCCACGCGTCAGTCTCGTTGTTTTTGCTGATGGCTGCCAGCATTACGCCCCGTTCCTTCAAGGCGCGAATTTCCTTCTGCAATTCCGTGTAAAGATTCCCCGGAAAACCACCTGCCAACTGCACTCCAGCCACGCCATCTTCGCCCACAACCCCGCCCCAAAGGGTGTTGTCAAAATCCACGGCGAGGCACTTCCGCACAAAGCCTTTTCGCGCCGCGCAAAAAGCCGCGATTTCGGCGGCCAGTTGGCTGGCCAACTCGTCTGCGAGGGGGCGGCTGCCCATAAACTGCTGTTTGTGCAACCCCGCCCAGGCAGCCCCGCATTGGCCCGCCAGCCAATCCGCATCGAGCACGAAGGCTTCGCCGGTTTCGCGGCACCGCCGTGACAATTCCAGGTTCACTGCCCGCGCAAAATCCGCCCGGCCCCAATGGCTCCGTGATTCCAATATCCCGCCCGGCCGGTTTTCAGTTGTGAATATGTTTTGTAAAAGGATGAGGCCATCGAAATTGTTCCGCAACGACATCACATGCGCCCACGCTTCCGCGGCAGTCTGTGTCGCCGCATTGGGAGTAGTCTCAAAGTTTTTTTGCCAGATCCCGCTGAGCGGGGCAACGATGGCCACCTCCGGTTGGTTTTGAAAAAAACCGCTGGCCGGATTCCTCACTTCCATCGCAAGTTGGGCAAAAGGCGAGTGGTACTGAACACCAAACATGCCGCGCTCGAGCAGGCGCAACGCCAGCGGCTCAACCAAATTGTCCAGCGACGCGTCGCTGGCTACTGAAATGCGGACTGAGCGGGAAGCGAAGTCGGGGCGCTGGCGAATTTCCTCGCCGGTCAAAAACCTTGAAAGCAAAATGTTGTTCGGCCGGCTCATCTTCTCGCGCAATGCTTTTTGCGCGATGCGAATACTGCGCCAGTCTGAGCCAATCGCCAATTGCTGAAGAATTTCCTTAATGCTCATGCCTTCATCATCACCTTGGCCGGCGGTCCGGAAACCACACAGCCTTCCTCCACGGAACGCACGACGAGCGAATTGGCGTTGATGACACAATTTCTACCGATGGTCACGCCGCGCAAAATCACCACGCCGGTCCCAACAAAAGTGTCATCGCCGATTACCACTGGTTCGCCCTTGGTAATGCCACTGGTAACTGGATTGATATCTTTCCCGGTGATGTGGTCATGATCCAAAATAACCACGCGATAGGCGATGTTACAATTTCGTCCAATTTCAATTGAATTGTTCGCGGAAATGACAAAGTCATAGCCGATGGCCGAACCCGCGCCTATGCGGATACGACAGGTGCGATTGTTCAAAGGCAGGTAAAACCACCCGCCCGGACCCAGGCTGACATTTTCACCCAGTTCAATATTGCGAAGGTTGGCCAGGGGCCACTGGATGCCCCGCCCAACCCGCACGCTGAAGGGGGCTCTCAACCCAAGACAACGCAATGGCAATAGACGCAGCTGGCTTAAAAACAAATGCCAGCCGCCATGAATCTGTCGTAAAAGTCGTACCAACATAATCATTTTTTCGGCTTCGTGAAAAACGGTGGCGCACCGGACGCAATGCTCCGCTCGATCGCGCCCCACATCGACCTGGCGCGCGCGTTCCAATCCCACTCCAAACCGGCTGCATACGCTTCCTTGCTCGTTTCCGCATACAGCTTGTCATCCGTCAGCAGCCGGTAGATGCAGGCTGCCAGACCCGCAAAGTCACCCGGCGGCGCCTTAAGCCATCCGCGCGGATAATAAACCCGCAGCGGCGGCAAATCGAACGACACGCCGGGCAACCCGCAGCACAATGCCTCCGCCGAAGCCATCCCGCCCACTTCGAATACGGCCGGATAGACGACCACGCGGGAGGACTTGATGATTTTGTATTTCTCCACCCCGTCCTTAAACCCGAAAAATTCCACGTTCCGGGCAAGGCCCAGTTTTTCCGCCTTCGCCTTGCATTGCGCGTCCAGCGGCCCGGAGCCAATCATCGCCAGCCGTGCCTCCGGCTTCTTCTGGGTGAGGATTTTCCACACGTCCATCAATTCCAGCGGGCCCTTTTGCGGATGCAACCGGCTGATAAATACGGCGTCAAAAGTCTTTTCCTTGGGCTCAGGCACGCTTTGGGGAATGGACAAATCCACCCCACCCAGCACGGCAAAGACCGATTCCGGCGAGCGGCCATCCGCAATCATCAAGTCCCGGTCCGAAACCACCGTCGTCAGGATCATTTCGGCCTCGCGCAAGGTGCGCCGGTAAATCTGTTGCTGCAACGGACGATACGCCGTGAACATGAATCCGGGCCCCGGCTGTCCCGAGAACCATTTCGGCGCAAAAAAATACAGCCCCACCACCAGCGGCGCGCCCGGATAACGCTGCTTTAACCGCATCGCCGGCAGGCAGCTCGGGTGAAATTCCGAGGCGGCCATGATGAGATGCTTTTCATCCCGTGAAAACTGGATGGTCTTTGCGGCCCGCAGTCCCTTGGCCATCTGCATGAACCACCAGATCAGCCGGCCGTACTTCTTGAGATGATCGGCCGGCCAGGTCACATGTTCAATCCCCTTGAGGTCGAACCAGTCGCAGAGCTGCCTGGCCCCTTCGTTTCCATATACCGTGATTCTGTGCTCCTGGCTCCAGCGCCGGATGCATTCCACCATGATCCGGTCCCCGCCGCTGAGCGAAATGGGCGGCGGCACTATGGTGTTGGCTATCCAGTGAATGTGCATCGACAGACGTCCAATCTAGCGAATTCCATGTGACACTGTCCACTTCCGACTTCAATCTGGGCGGTCGCCGGACGCAAGCATCGGTGCCGAGGGATCTCTGTTCGGCGAGATGGGTGAAATCAGTCTCTCCAGCCAGGCGCTGTCGTCGAACGAATTTGCCGCCATCTACCTGTCCGGCGGCCAGGGCAAGTGTCCCTCGCCGGCCGTGATCCCCGCGCCCCCGGACAACCAAGCGGACAATTCCAGCAGCATTATTTCCAAATTATCATGTTCACGTTCGGACAAAAAAGACGCAGTTTGGTCGGTGTTCAAGCGCGGGAAACGCGCGGCATAAACACGGGCCTTGGGATAGGCGCCTGCCAGCCAACGGCCACACGCTTCGGACGCGGCCTTTGCCGCGGCATATTCCAGATTCCGTAATGGTGGACTTTCCACATAAACCGTGGAGGCGTTGAACAAGGCAAACTGTCCTGCATTCTGTTTTGCCAGCCATTGCGCCACGTTGACCAAGCCAGCGACATAAACGTCGCAAAATTTTGCAAACAATTCAGAATTGAACGTGCTGCCATCACCGCCAACAATCGGCGGCGTTGGAAAATAGCAGAGGTGATTGAACCGCAGGCAATGCGCCGCCAAATTCTCCTCCCAATCCATTCTGGCGGTGTCAAATTGAAATGCGAACGCCTGGCCGCCGTGCGCGGTAATGTCAGCCACGACCCGTTTTGCGTCATCGCCCCCGAGCCGATAACTCAAAGCCACTTCGGCGCCACCAGCGGTCAATACCTTGGCCGCAATTTCGCCCAAGCCACGCGAACCGCCTATGATAATCACGCGCCGGCCGCGGAAACGGTCCGATGGAATCTGCTGCCGCACCGCAGCCATATCTGGTTGCGCGACTGGCGCAGGCCGAACCAAGGCCCACAACATGCCCTGGCAAGCCGATCCGGCAATGGCCAGGCCAAGCCGCTGGAGCGATTTGCGGAATACCGTAACCCGATACGTGAAGGGCTGGGCGATTTCCGGATGCAGTTCAAACGCCAGGTCAAGTTGCAGAAACACGGAATGTTCACCGGGAACTTTCATCCCAATTAAGCGCGTGGTTGCGAGCAGCGCGGACATGGAATCCGGCAGTTGGGTTTTTGCCAGCGAAGGGAACAACTGTCTCCCTAGTTTCTCCGGCCAGAACAATTCAAGTGTTTCCCTGTTGGCCATTGCGGTCTGATGACAATCTCGAACGGGTGCTTCACGGGGCGGAATTTCGTCACGGGCGGACGAATTATTCATGGCGGAACCGGCCTCCGCCCATATGACATCACATTGCAGCAACACCCGCCCGGATTCACCCACCGCAATCGAGATTTCCTCGGCACTCTTGGCTGTTATTGTGGCAGTTACTCTCACGCCTGTCGGAACCGGGCGTAAAAACTTGGCTGAGATTTTTTTCCAACGCCTGGTGGAACCACTCTGTTCCTGCCAGCAATCGAGTGCCCACATCAGCACGAGGACGCCGTGGGTCACGCATTCGCCGAATTGCGTGCGCCGCGCCGCCACCGGATCCGTGTGCAGAGGATTAAAGTCGCCCGACAACTGCGCGAACGCAGTCAGGTCGGCCAGCAAGAATGTGCGTTCAGATGGCAAGGGCTATGCCTTTCGATTTTGACTCCCCTCTGCATTGTTGCAAGTATTTTTCATCGTCTTTTAGTTTCAATGCGAGACTTATCCCTTGACAAACCTAACGAGGCGGTTGCATCGTCACCATACTCTGGTGATGGGATGCCAAAGTAACTTTACATTTAGGCGCGGTGCCTGGCCGGCTCGGAGGGAATGGTCGGTTTTTTCAATTTTCATCGGTGCCGGGTTGGATTTCTGCGATCTTGATTTGAACTAAAAGACAGATATGAAAAGCAAACCCAGAATGATTGCGGTGGGGGCGGTGTGCCTGGCGGCCATCGTGGGTGCTTGGTGGTTATGGCCGCATCAGTCATTGAAGACGGCGGCGCTGGGAAGACGGCGGGGACGGGCACCAACGGCAGCGCGGGCGCATCGGTGGCGAAGTTTCCCACGCTGAACACCAACAAGCTGGCGTACCGGCTCTCGAACACGACCAATACCCTCCGGCAGCTTCAGGCCAAACCGCATGCGATCTTGCTGGCGAACGCGTTGATTGACACGGACAAGCCGCTGGACCTGAAGATTCCGGCGCATCTGCGGTCCCAGGGGAACCCGGGCGCGTATATCGTGCAGGCGCGGGGTCCGATTGGTGCGGCGTTCCGGGCGGCGCTGGCCGCGGCGCGCGGGGGAATCGTCTCCTATATTCCGAACAATGCGTATCTGGTGAATCTGGAGGCGGCCGCGGCGGGGCAATTGGCGGGCAATCCGACGGTGCAGGCGGTGCTGCCGTATGAGCCCTATTACAAGCTGCAATCGTCGCTGCTGGGGCTGGCGGTGAACGGCGAGCCGCTGCCGCCGGGGACGGCGCTGACTTTGGGATTGTTCGGGGGCGACCCGACGGCGGTGGCGGAGATTCAGGCGCTGGGCGTGCCGATCATCGGGCGGGACCAGTCGCCCTTTGGGCCGGTGGTGCGGGTGCTGGCGCCAACGGATTGGACGCTGCTGGCGCAATCGACGGCAGTGCAGTTTTTGGAGCCGGCCTTCACGCGCCGCCCGGCGAATGATTTGTCGCGCGTGACGCTGGGCATTTCGCCGGACACGACGTCACCGATTACGAATGGCTACGCGGTCAACGGGCAGGTCTTGACGGGGAACAAGGTGCTGGTGGCGGTGAACGACTCGGGGGTGGACGCGGCTCATCCTGATTTCACGACCGGTGGAACGGCCGAATCGGGGCCGGGCACGGGTCCGATCCGGGTGCTGGGTCTGACGCCGCTCGATCTGGTGGACACCAACGGCCACGGGACGCATGTGGCGGGGATCATTGCCGGCAACGGGGCCATGAGCTATCCGCCGAACGGCACGAACGTTGGCATGTATGCGGAGGGATCGGTGCCGGACGCGGATTTTCGGGGCAAGGCGCCGCTGGCGACGCTGTTTTCGGTAAACGACGCGAATTATTCGGATTATCAATTGCAGACGAACGCGGCGCTGGTGGGCGCGCTGATTTCGAACAACAGCTGGGATTACGGCAACGGGGATGAAGACTATGATCTGGCGGCGGCCAGCTACGATTTTGCGACGCGGGACGCGGTGCCCGGGCAGACGGGGTCGCAGCCGGTGCTGTTTGTGTTTGCGGCGGGCAACGACGGGGGCGGGGCCGATGACGGGACGGGCGGGAGCGCGGACACGATCGTCTCGCCGGGGACGGCCAAGAACGTGATCACGGTGGGGGCGCTGGAACAGTTGCGGAACATCACGAACATCGTGACGACGATCATCCCTGGCACCGGGACGAACGCGCCGACGACCAACGAGGTGGCCTACTGGCAGGACCAGACGGACTCGAGCGACCAGGTGGCGGGGTATTCCTCGCGCGGGAACGTGGGGATCGGGACGGAGGGGAACAATGGGCGGTTCAAGCCGGACGTGGTCTCGCCGGGGACGTTTGTGGTTTCGACCTCGAGCCAGTTCAACGATGAGTGGAACACCAACGCGTATTACAATCCGACGAATGTGGAGGCGGCGGTGTACACCTACCAGGTGGCGGACAGCAACGCCTTGGTCTATTTCAACGTGGAGGTGCCGCCCAACGCGGTGGCGGTGAGCGTGAGCATCTACCCGAACAATTTTTCGCCCTCGCCCTTTCCGAATCTGGTGATTTATTGCCAGCAGTCGGGGTATCCGGACCCGGTGAATGATCCGAGTGCCATTGATATCACCAGCTATGACAACCAGGTATTGATTCCGCCGGGCGCGAACAACTGCACCATTCCCAATCTGCAAGGGAACGGCTTCGACATAGCGGTGGGGGTGACGAACAACCAGACGGTGAATTTCAATTTGACGGTGGACATACTGGTGACCAACGACGTGGGGAATTTGTATGGGGTGCTGATGGGGATGAACAACAGTCTGGGGGGCTATTACCGGTACGAGAGCGGGACGAGCATGGCGGCGGCGAGCGTGTCGGGGGTGCTGGCGCTGATCCAGGATTATTTCACGAACCAGTTCAAGCCGGCGATGATTCCCAGCCCGGCGCTGCTGAAGGCGCTGCTGATCAACGGGGCGCGGTCGGAGGGCGACTACGAGTTGGAATTCACCAACGGAATCAATTACCAGGGCTGGGGCCTGGAGGACATTCAGACTTCCGTGCCCGAGGAGGGCCTGTTCGACCAGACCAACGGAAGCACCACCGGCTCGACATTTTTTGTGGAGCAGAACCCGGTGACGGCGCTGGCGACCGGGGACCGCCACACGTTCCTGGTGAACCTGGACACGAACACCTCGGCCCAGGGGCTTTATTTGCAGGCGACGCTGGTGTGGACGGACCCGCCGGGGGATCCGGCGGCGGCGCTCAAGCTGGTGAACAACCTGGATCTGATCGTCACCAATCTGGATAAGGGGGACGTGAATTACGGGGCGGTCTATTTCGGCAACGACATCCAGCCCAACGTGGGCTACAACCTGCCCTGGAACACGAACGGGCCGCCGAATATCGACACGATCAACAACGTGCAGAACGTGATCCTGCCGCCGTCGCTGGGGGGGCAATATTCGGTGACGGTGGTGGGGCGGGGGGTGAACGTCAACGCGGTGACGGCGCAGACGAACAACGTGGCGGGGCAGTATGCGCCGAACATTGTGCAGGATTTTGCGCTGGTGATCGCGGTGGGCGAGGGGGAAGTGACCAATGCGTTCACGGTCGCCGACGGGGGTCTGGTCCGGAATCCGACGGGCGGCCAGAATGTGACGGCGGTGCTCACGACCAATGCGCCGCTCTCCGACCAGCTGGTGGGGGCCAGTTCGCCCCTGCTGGGCACGAACAACCTGGGGCTGGGGGCGAACACGGAATGGGGTACCAACGGGGTGCTGACGATCGGCCAGACCAACCAGTGGCATTTTTACGTGGTGACCAACAACGGGGGGGCGCTGGATTACACGAACGCGGCGTTCCTGATTTTTGGGGTGAGCACGCTGTCGATCCCGCGGATGGGGGTGTATGAAGACGAGGTGACCAATGCGACCACGCCGGAGGCGAACCTGGATTTGTTTGTGTCGCAGGACCCGGGGCTGACGAATTTGGATCCGGCGGTGATTTCGAACTGTCTGGCGGGGGCGAACAACAGCCGGGCGGCGGTGGCCAATGCGGGGACGCAATTTGCGTTCTACACGAATTCGGCGCCCGGGCAGGTTTATTATATCGGGGTGCAGTCGCAGGACCAGATGGCGGGGGAATATTCGTTCATGCCGATCTTCACGGACGTGCCGTTCAGCAGCCTGGACCAGAACGGGAACCAGATCGTCAACGGGCTGCTGCTGCCGATGCCGATTCCCCCGGGCAACAACGCGCATCCGGGCCTGACGAACATATTCATGCTGGCGGTGATCCCGATGGTGGTCGAGCAGGTGACGGTGACCAATCAGATTGTGCATCAGGACTTCGGGGATTTGTTCGGGACGCTGGCCTTTGGGGGAAGCAAGGTGGTGCTCAACAACCACGACGGGTTCGGGAACACGATCCTTTTTCCGAAGGCGCCGATCGTTTATAACGACAGCCCGAACCATCCGCTGGGGACGACGAACACGGACGGGCCGGGGAGCCTGCTGAATTACCGCGGGATGTCGGGGCTGGGGCCCTGGATCCTGAGCGAGCTGGCCAATGCGGCGGGCGGAGCCACCGGGGAGGTGGCGCGGCTGACGCTGTTGATCCAGCCGCACCGGAATCTGGGATTTCCGGGGGTGATCATCTCGGTGCCGCCGGGGGGCTGGTTCTATGACTGGGTGGATGTGCCCCCGGGGTATACGAACCTGACGTTCTACGGGACAAACGTGACGACGGGGTTGCCGGCGGGTACGCCGCCGATCCAGATGTACGAGGAGCTGGGCAACGATCCGACGCTGGACATTTATGACCAGGAAGCGACGCTGACCAACGGGACGCCGCCCGGGAATACGATCTCGGTGGGGCCGCCGCTGCCGCCGGGGCGGTACTTTATAGGGCTGTATAATGACGCGGACATTTCGCAGACGATTTACTTGAGCGTGACGCTGGGCATCGGGACGACGGTCAATGACATCTTCACCTACACCTCGGACGGATCGCAGGGGCTGCCGGACGATGCGGTGACGCCGGCGCCGGCGCCCACGGGCGGAGCGGCGCCCAATGCGACCACGGCCGGGTCCACGATCGCGGTGCCGGACACGGTCACGAACTTGGTGGCCTCGGTGAACGTGGGGATCGTGGTCGATTCGCCGCGGATCTCGGACTATGCGTTTACGCTGGTCAGTCCGACGGGGCAGCGGGTGCTGTTGATGGAGAATCGGGGCGGGACCGACACGAATGGGGCGGGCCTGACGTTTGTCTACACCAATGTCATCAATTCGACGGCCACGGGCGGGGCGGCGGCCAACACCAACTACCTGTCGGTGAATCCCAATCCGTCGGGCACGACTGTGCCCATCACCTGGAACTTTTACACGATTCCCGATCAGATGACGGTTTATAGCACCACCAATCCGGCCGACTTCAACTCGGGCTTCCTTCTTTATAACACCGGCTTTGCGAGCAATTCCCCGGCGGGGGGCGGCGCGCAGAATACCATTCCGGTCACGACCAATGTGTTTGTTCCTGCGCTGGTGACCAACATCACCATCATCATGAACCAGTTTGGCAATCCGTATGCGGGCGATGGCGACGAGTGGATCTACACGGCGGGGGCGCCCAGCACCAACTACGAATATCTGGCCTTTACGGACAACACGAACCTGGCGACGGTGCCCATCAAGTTTGCGCCGACGCCGTTCAGTTTCCGCAGCCTGACCACCAACTTTGCGCTGTCGGATTTGGATCTGGCGACCAACGGCAATTATTTCGGGCCGACCAACGTCAATGACCGCTTCAACGGCGGGTGGTTGGTGCCGACCAATCTGGTGCTGAGCGCCCTGATCGAAACCAATGGCCAGTTTGTGACGGTGACCAATGTGGTGCGGCTGACCAACAACCTGGTGAGCGTGGTGACCGATCCGTCCACGGCGCTGACGGGCGATGCGGGCGGGAGCAATTATCTGGCGCTGGGGAACGGGACCATCACCCGGTCGATTCCGACCATCCCCGGGCGGATCTACAACGTGACGTTCTGGTATCGCGGACCGGACATTGAGGGCTGGTGGCGCGGTGAAGGCAATGCCAACGACAGCTCCGATCCGGAAAACAACAACAACAACGGCCAGCTCATCGGGCGGTTCGATTTCCCGGCGGGCGAGGTGGGCCAGGCGTTTGAATTTGAGGATCCGGGCAACACGTACCAGTTTGCGGGGACCAACACTTATGTGCAGGTGCCGGCCTCGCCGTCGCTGAACGTGGGGGCGGACGGCGGGTTCACGGTGGAGGGCTGGATCAATCCCACGAATCTGCTGCGGCCGCAGCCGCTGGTGGAGTGGCTGGCGCGCGTGCCGACCAATACGGCCACGGCGGACACGAACCTGGCGATCGTGCAAGGGCCGGTGTTGAATCCGGCCACGGGACATTATTATTACCTGCTGGCCTCGACGAACTGGATCACTTCCGCCAAATGGGCGACGGAGCTGGGCGGAACCCTCACGACCTTGGAAACCGCCAACGAGGGCCAATGGGTGTATGACACGTTTACGGCCTACGGCACGCTCAACCGGGATTTGTGGATTGGGCTCCACGACATGGGCGGAACCTGGCTTTGGGCCGACGGCTCGACCAGCCTGACCTACACCAACTGGGCTCCGGGCGAACCGGGATCAGCGTGTCCGGGTGACGACTTTGTGGCCATCCTGGGTCCGACCAATGCGTATCCGGGGCTCTGGAGCCTGGAGGGGAACAGCCGGGAGACTTGTGGCGCGCCGCCGACCTTGCCGATCTACGGCGTGGCGGAAGTGGCGACGCTACCGACCAACGGCGTGCAAGTGTGGATCTCGGGCACGAACGGGACGGGGGCGACCAATTACCTGCAAGGCTGCCTGTATGCGAACATCGTGGACACGAACTACGGGTCGCATGTGATCTACTCCGCGCCGGGCCTGCTGACCACCAATGTCTATCAGCACGTGGCGCTGACGTTCAACACCAATTCGGGCATCGCGGCGCTCTACCTCAACGGCACCAACGTGGCCACGAGCAATCTGTACACGGCCGGGCTGTCCTTCGTGCCCAAGACCGATGGCGACCTGCTGCTGGGCTATGACCTGAGCCTGTACACGAACAATTTCTTCGGCGGGGAGATGGATGAAATGAGCGTCTATGGCCGGGCGCTCTCGCTCGCCGAAATTCATGCGATCTATGACGTGTCGGCGCAGACGACCAACCGGTCGATCGGCAAGTTTAATCCGGCGGTGACGCCGGCGGTGGGCCTGGCCGAGGCGCTGGTGACGTTCGGGGCGAGCAGCAATGTGATCTTTGGCGTGAACAACCAGTGGGAGGTGAACAGCTACACCTTCCTGGCGACGAGCAATTCGATGCCGCTGACGATTTCGGGCATTGCGCCGGGCATCTTGCTGGATGCCTTTGAGGTGGCCGAGGCGCCGGAGACCAATCTGTATTATTTCCCGGAGCAGCCGTTGTCCACGGTCAACGGCTCCGAAGCCGGTGGCAACTGGACGCTGCAGGTCTGGGACAGCCGGGCGGGAGCCTATGTGCCGAACGTGGACCAGTTGGTGAGCTGGCAATTGTCGTTTGTGCTGGTGTCCAACGCATTGATCTCGGCCACGCTGCCGCCCGAGACGCCGGTGACCAGCACCGTGGAACCGGGCCAGACGGTCTATTACGCGGTGCCGGTGCCGGTCTGGGCGCATCAGGTGATAAACGTTTTGGAGTCCTCCACGCTGCCGGTGGACCTCTTGTATTACAGCCCGGCCAATCCGCCGACGACAGCGGTCGGGCCGACCAGGACGCTGTTGACCGGGAGAACCAGTGGCAGCAGCCTGGCGCTTTCGGTGACGCCGGTTCCGCCGCAAACGCAGTTTGGCACTTATTATCTGGGGGTGAGGAACAATGGCGCGCACGCGGCCGAGGTGGTTTTGGAAGCGGATTTCGACATTCTGGCCCTGGCGAACGGCACGCCGTTTACCAGCCAGTTGACCAACGAGTATAATGCGGTTCGTTATTTTTCCTTTGACGTGAGTTCCAACGCCTACGAATCGACCTTCCAGCTTTTGCAATTGAGCGGCAACGCGGACCTGGTGGTCAGCAAGGGTGGACCGCTGCCGGATTTGAACAGCGGCGCCTACGGCAGCTTTAACAACAGCAACGCGGACCAAAGCATCTATGTGCTGACCAATTCGGAGCCGGTGCCGCTGTCGGCAGGGCGGTGGTATCTGGGGGTGCTCAACCGGGACGGCACGCAAATCCAATACAGCGTGCTGGCCAAGGAACTCGACTTGACCAACCTGACGCTGCCGACGGGCGTCATGCCGGCGATCATCAATTTGACGAACGGCGTGCCGGTGACCTGGACGGCTGGGCCGGGAGCGGCGCTGACGAACTTCTTCCATTTCCGGGCGACGAATTCGGTGGTCAATGGGACGAATGTCTTCCTCGCCGGACTGCGCTTTGAGCTTTATAACCTGAGCGGCAATGGCGACCTGACGGCGCAGACCAATGCGCTGCCGCTGGCGCCGCCCTTCTATCAGACCAGCCAGAATGGCGGGACGAGCCCGGAACTGATCTTTGTCTATACCAACAACGTGCAGACCAATCTGGCGGGGGACTGGTATTTGGGGGTGCCGAATCGCGAGGTGACCAATATCAGTTACACGATCGTGGCGGAAATCCTGACCAACCTGTACTTCCCGGCCTTCCCGGGGGCGCAAGGGGCGGGCGAAGGCGCCGTGGGCGCGGGACATGCGGGGGTGAACTCAACGGTGTACCATGTCATCTCCACCTCCGATTCGGGTCCGGGCACCTTGCGCGATGCCGTGGGCGCGACCAATCGCACCGTGGTATTCGATATCGGCGGCCTGATCGACCTCCAGTCGCCCCTGGTCATCACCAATTCCTACCTGACCGTTGCCGGCCAATCTTCGCCCGGCAGCGGCATCACGGTGTCCGGGGACATGACGGTCGTGACCAATGCGCATGATGTGATCATCCGCGACCTGCGGTTTCGCACGGTGCCGACCGGGGCGGGCCAGTCGCTTAATTTTGAAGGAGCGACTCCGAGAGATTATATGGCGGGCCAGACGGTGGCCTCGTGGATGATCGCCACGAACCAAACCAGCGTGGTAACCAGCGTGGTGACGGATCCAGCGGACGCCTATTCGGGACACAATAACTTCCTGGCGCTGGCCAACGGGATTATTTCAAACACGATTGCGACCATTCCCGGAAAATCCTATGCGCTGGCCTTAACGTTTCGCGGACCGAAAATGTTGACCTGGTGGCGGGGTGAAAACAACGCCCAGGACAGCGTGGGCGAAAATAATGGAACGCCGATGAACGGCGGACCCGCGTTTAAGGCCGGGGAAGTTGGAGAGGCTTTCGATTTCACCCCCAACGAATATGTGCTGGTAAATCCCGCCAACTCGGCATTCGACGTGGGACCGGAGAACGGGTTTACGATGGACTGCTGGATAAATCCGGCGAACATGTCACAGAGGATGCCAATTTTCGAATTTGAACGCATTCTCGGATCTAGCTCGGGCTCGGATGTTGGCTGCGAGTGGTATATAGATCAACCCCCCGGGACAGCAAATTTTGAAGTTAATGTGGTCGACAGCACAGGTGCCGGGCACCAATATGAGTCACCCGGTAATTTGGTGAGCGCGGGCGTCTGGCAACATATTGCCCTGACTTATAGTAAGGCGACCGGCATGCTGGTGCTCTACCAGAATGGCCGGAATGTGGCGCAATCATATCTTGGCAACTTTACACCCCTGACCACTTTTCCGAACCTGCTGATTGGAGCGCGGACCTATTTAGGCACGCCCTCCGTTCCAGTCGATATTTTCGTCGGCCAAATGGATGAAGCGGGCTTTTACGGTCGCGCCCTGTCCGACAGTGAAATCAAGGCGATCTATGCTGCTGGGTCCGCCGGCAAGTTCGACCCCGCCATTTTCAGCAGTTCTCCGGCGCAAAGCCTGGCCGAGGCGACGATCTGCCTTCCGGGGATCACGACCAACGTATTCCTGGGCAACAACACCAACTGGCAGA